>NZ_JAHUXD010000029.1:0-657 GCF_019218705.1 Aeromonas sp. sif2433 | reverse complement strand
TACCGACTTCTCACAGCTTATCGCAGGTTAGTACGTCCTTCATCGCCTCTGACTGCCAAGGCATCCACCATGTACGCTTAGTCACTTAACCATACAACCCCAAGAAGTGTCGTCGAAACGGCACGGCTTGTTGTCGTACAACAAGGACCAAAAATAAATTTTGGTTTTCGCCAAGAAGTTTCCAAAGCACTTGTAACAAATGTTTGAGAACTACTTTTTAAATCAGCTTTCCAGATTGTTAAAGAGCAAACTTCATAAAGAAGTCAAAGGCATAGATTGAACAATGCGTTCAATGCATGGCTTTTGCTTCTCGCAAATTCAGTACCCGATTATGGTGGAGCTATGCGGGATCGAACCGCAGACCTCCTGCGTGCAAAGCAGGCGCTCTCCCAGCTGAGCTATAGCCCCATAATCGCGAAGTGGTGGGTCTGAGTGGACTCGAACCACCGACCTCACCCTTATCAGGGGTGCGCTCTAACCACCTGAGCTACAGACCCACTTCGTGTACTGTCTCTAAACTTGAATCAAGGCAATCTGTGTGAACACTCAACAACTTCGTCATCATTAAGGTAAGGAGGTGATCCAACCCCAGGTTCCCCTAGGGTTACCTTGTTACGACTTCACCCCAGTCATGAATCACACCGTGGTAAACGCCCT
>NZ_JAHUXD010000028.1:0-657 GCF_019218705.1 Aeromonas sp. sif2433 | reverse complement strand
GCTCTTTAACAATTTGAATCAAGCAATCTGTGTGGGCACTCACAGCATCGAGCATCAAAAACAATTTTTGATTTTCAATGTCTGGTGAAGTGACCAAAACGACTTGTTAGCAATAACAAGCCGAACAGTTTATTTCAGCAATTCATTGAGCCGCTGAAGTTCGCTACCTCGGTAACGAATGAACGCAAACCAAACTTAAATTGAAGAGTTTGATCATGGCTCAGATTGAACGCTGGCGGCAGGCCTAACACATGCAAGTCGAGCGGCAGCGGGAAAGTAGCTTGCTACTTTTGCCGGCGAGCGGCGGACGGGTGAGTAATGCCTGGGGATCTGCCCAGTCGAGGGGGATAACAGTTGGAAACGACTGCTAATACCGCATACGCCCTACGGGGGAAAGGAGGGGACCTTCGGGCCTTTCGCGATTGGATGAACCCAGGTGGGATTAGCTAGTTGGTGGGGTAATGGCTCACCAAGGCGACGATCCCTAGCTGGTCTGAGAGGATGATCAGCCACACTGGAACTGAGACACGGTCCAGACTCCTACGGGAGGCAGCAGTGGGGAATATTGCACAATGGGGGAAACCCTGATGCAGCCATGCCGCGTGTGTGAAGAAGGCCTTCGGGTTGTAAAGCACTTTCAGCGAGGAGGAAAGGTTG
>NZ_JAHUXD010000026.1:0-842 GCF_019218705.1 Aeromonas sp. sif2433 | reverse complement strand
GGCTATGTCCCAATTACGTGTTGCATGGGGCGCCCAAGCGCCTCATGCAAGCAACGTGGAACATCCACTTCCCGCCCATAACGCTCCAGCATCCGTCGCCAGCCCAGATAATTCCTCAGATAGTGGGTCGCTACCCCATGGAACCGCTCCATCCACTCCTTCAATCGCCGGTGGTACCCGTTCACATGCTGAATGTGATAGGCCCCCACTACCCGCTCTCCCGCACGGTTGTGCACCACTTGGTGGCTCATGCCCTGCGACTTGCTGAAACTGGCATACACCCCGGCACCATCGCTGCAGAGCACAGCATCCGGGGCGATAAGCGGCTGCAACACCTCCCTGACTGTCCTGGCATTTAGTCGCTCCAACTGAAAGTCGGCCAGATGGCCAGCTCTGTCCTGCACCACCATCACCGGGATGTAATCCGGCCCTGTGCCACGAGTGCGCCCTTTACCCCCGCGGCGGCGGGCCGGACGAGGTAATCTACGTAGCCCTTTGAACGATTCCAGGAAGAAGGTTTCATCGACCTCGACGATACCCTCTTCCCGTGCCGCCTGATGGGTTGCCATGGCTTTCAGGAAGCGGTGACGCCACAAGAAGGCGGTGTTTTTGCAGACTCCGCAGCGGAGGGCCGCTTGTCGGATGGTAAGCCCTTCGATGAGGGCCTGGGCGTAGTCCTCCCAGCACTGGGCCTTGCGCAGTTTGGCCATGGGCGTCTTGGTGAGGAGTGAACTGGTGCGCCGACATTGCTTGCAGCGATAACGGCGCAGTCCTCGGCTCCAGCCCCAGGGTGCCAATTGGGCGGCCTCGGCCTGACAGTGGGGGCAATATCGGCAAGCGGG
>NZ_JAHUXD010000025.1:0-966 GCF_019218705.1 Aeromonas sp. sif2433 | reverse complement strand
CGCCTTAATCTTGGCCATCAAATGAAGCAATCGCAGGAGATACAGATGCCTTCTCGTAAAGAGCTTGCCAATGCCATTCGCGCATTGAGTATGGATGCCGTTCAAAAAGCCAACTCCGGTCACCCGGGCGCCCCCATGGGAATGGCAGATATCGCCGAAGTGCTGTGGCGTGGCCACCTCAAGCACAACCCGAACAACCCCAAGTGGGCCGACCGCGACCGTTTCGTGCTGTCCAACGGCCACGGCTCCATGCTGCTGTACTCTCTGCTGCACCTCTCCGGTTACGACCTCTCCATCGATGACCTGAAAAACTTCCGCCAGCTGCACTCTCGCACCCCGGGTCACCCGGAGTACGGTTATGCCCCCGGCATCGAGACCACCACCGGCCCGCTGGGTCAGGGCATCACCAATGCCGTGGGCATGGCGATCGCCGAGAAGGCCATGGCCGAGCAGTTCAACCAGCCGGGTCACGACATCGTCGACCATTACACCTATGCCTTCATGGGCGACGGCTGCCTGATGGAAGGCATCTCCCACGAGGCTTGCTCCCTGGCCGGTACCCTGCAGCTGGGCAAACTGATCGCGTTCTGGGATGACAACGGCATCTCCATCGACGGTCACGTGGAAGGCTGGTTCACCGACGACACCCCCAAGCGTTTCGAAGCCTACGGCTGGCACGTCATCCCTGCGGTTGACGGTCACAGCCCGGAAGCCATCAACGCCGCCATCGAAGCCGCCAAGGCCGAGACCGGCAAGCCGACCCTGATCTGCTGCCGCACCATCATCGGCTACGGCTCACCGAACAAGTCCGGCTCCCACGATTGCCACGGCTCACCGCTGGGCAACGACGAGATCGCCGCCGCCCGTGCCTTCCTGAAATGGGATCACGCGCCGTTCGTCATTCCGTCCGAGATCGCCGCCGAGTGGAATGCCCAGGAGAAGGGCACCAAGCTCGAATCCGACTGG
>NZ_JAHUXD010000024.1:0-1242 GCF_019218705.1 Aeromonas sp. sif2433 | reverse complement strand
GCCGTGCCGTTTCGACGACACTTCTTGGGGTTGTATGGTTAAGTGACTAAGCGTACATGGTGGATGCCTTGGCAGTCAGAGGCGATGAAGGACGTACTAACCTGCGATAAGCTGTGAGAAGTCGGTAAGAGACGCTATTACTCACAGATTTCCGAATGGGGAAACCCACCCAGCACAAGCTGGGTATCTATTACTGAATACATAGGTAATAGAGGCGAACCGGGAGAACTGAAACATCTAAGTACCCCGAGGAAAAGAAATCAACCGAGATTCCCTTAGTAGCGGCGAGCGAACGGGGATTAGCCCTTAAGTTTCTTGGAAGTTAGTGGAATGGTCCTGGAAAGGCCAGCGATACAGGGTGATAGCCCCGTACATGAAAACGACCTTGAAGTGAAATCGAGTAGGGCGGGACACGTGACATCCTGTCTGAATATGGGGGGACCATCCTCCAAGGCTAAATACTCCTGACTGACCGATAGTGAACCAGTACCGTGAGGGAAAGGCGAAAAGAACCCCTGTGAGGGGAGTGAAATAGAACCTGAAACCGTGTACGTACAAGCAGTGGGAGCCCTTCGGGGTGACTGCGTACCTTTTGTATAATGGGTCAGCGACTTACATTTTGTAGCGAGGTTAACCGTATAGGGGAGCCGTAGGGAAACCGAGTCTTAACTGGGCGTCTAGTTGCAAGGTGTAGACCCGAAACCGGGTGATCTAGCCATGGGCAGGTTGAAGGTTGAGTAACATCAACTGGAGGACCGAACCCACTAACGTTGCAAAGTTAGGGGATGACCTGTGGCTGGGGGTGAAAGGCCAATCAAACTCGGAGATAGCTGGTTCTCCCCGAAAGCTATTTAGGTAGCGCCTCGGACGAATACTACTGGGGGTAGAGCACTGTTTGGACTAGGGGGTCATCCCGACTTACCAACTCCATGCAAACTCCGAATACCAGTAAGTAATATCCGGGAGACACACGGCGGGTGCTAACGTCCGTCGTGAAGAGGGAAACAACCCAGACCGCCGGCTAAGGTCCCAAAGTTCTGGTTAAGTGGGAAACGATGTGGGAAGGCTCAGACAGCTAGGATGTTGGCTTAGAAGCAGCCATCATTTAAAGAAAGCGTAATAGCTCACTAGTCGAGTCGGCCTGCGCGGAAGATGTAACGGGGCTCAAACCAGGCACCGAAGCCGCGGATTCACACTTATGTGTGAGTGGTAGGGGAGCGTTCTGTAAGTCTGCGAAGGTGT
>NZ_JAHUXD010000023.1:0-1915 GCF_019218705.1 Aeromonas sp. sif2433 | reverse complement strand
ATGCTGGAGATATCAGAAGTGCGAATGCTGACGTAAGTAACGATAAAGGGGGTGAAAAGCCTCCTCGCCGGAAGACCAAGGGTTCCTGTCCAACGTTAATCGGGGCAGGGTGAGTCGACCCCTAAGGTGAGGCCGAAAGGCGTAATCGATGGGAAGCAGGTTAATATTCCTGCACGACTTGTAATTGCGATGGGGGGACGGAGAAGGCTAGGTGGGCCAGGCGACGGTTGTCCTGGTGAAAGTGCGTAGGCGGTATCTCTAGGCAAATCCGGAGATGCAACGCTGAGACACGAGACGAAGCCACTACGGTGGTGAAGCCATTGATGCCATGCTTCCAGGAAAAGCCTCTAAGCTTCAGATTACAAGTCATCGTACCCCAAACCGACACAGGTGGTCGGGTAGAGAATACCAAGGCGCTTGAGAGAACTCGGGTGAAGGAACTAGGCAAAATAGAACCGTAACTTCGGGAGAAGGTTCGCTCTTGACAGTGAAGTCCCTTGCGGATGGAGCAGTCGGGAGTCGCAGTGACCAGATGGCTGGGACTGTTTATCAAAAACACAGCACTCTGCAAACACGAAAGTGGACGTATAGGGTGTGACACCTGCCCGGTGCCGGAAGGTTAATTGATGGGGTTAGCGCAAGCGAAGCTCTTGATCGAAGCCCCGGTAAACGGCGGCCGTAACTATAACGGTCCTAAGGTAGCGAAATTCCTTGTCGGGTAAGTTCCGACCTGCACGAATGGTGTAACCATGGCCATGCTGTCTCCACCCGAGACTCAGTGAAATCGAATTCGCCGTGAAGATGCGGTGTACCCGCGGCTAGACGGAAAGACCCCGTGAACCTTTACTACAGCTTGGCACTGAACATTGAACCTACATGTGTAGGATAGGTGGGAGGCTTTGAAGGCGTGACGCCAGTTGCGCTGGAGCCGTCCTTGAAATACCACCCTTGTATGTTTGATGTTCTAACGCAGGGCCCTGAATCGGGCTCGCGGACAGTGCCTGGTGGGTAGTTTGACTGGGGCGGTCTCCTCCCAAAGAGTAACGGAGGAGCACGAAGGTTGGCTAATCCTGGTCGGACATCAGGAGGTTAGTGCAATGGCATAAGCCAGCTTAACTGCGAGACGGACAGGTCGAGCAGGTACGAAAGTAGGTCATAGTGATCCGGTGGTTCTGAATGGAAGGGCCATCGCTCAACGGATAAAAGGTACTCCGGGGATAACAGGCTGATACCGCCCAAGAGTTCATATCGACGGCGGTGTTTGGCACCTCGATGTCGGCTCATCACATCCTGGGGCTGAAGTCGGTCCCAAGGGTATGGCTGTTCGCCATTTAAAGTGGTACGCGAGCTGGGTTCAGAACGTCGTGAGACAGTTCGGTCCCTATCTGCCGTGGGCGTTGGATGATTGAAGGGAGTTGCTCCTAGTACGAGAGGACCGGAGTGAACGAACCTCTGGTGTTCGGGTTGTCACGCCAGTGGCACTGCCCGGTAGCTAAGTTCGGAATCGATAACCGCTGAAAGCATCTAAGCGGGAAGCGAGCCCTGAGATGAGTCATCCCTGACCCCTTGAGGGTCCTAAAGGGCCGTTGGAGACCACAACGTTGATAGGTGGGGTGTGTAAGCGCGGCGACGTGTTGAGCTAACCCATACTAATTACCCGTGAGGCTTAACCATACAACACCCAAGAAGTGTTCTGGGCCTTGTAGCAAGTGCATGAACTACTTACCTAATTCAGTGATAGTGACGAAGCAAGCAAGCTAAGTCGTTATTCACGTCAGCTTTCCGAGATTGAAGTTTTTGCCTGGCGGCCATAGCGCCGTGGAACCACCTGATCCCATGCCGAACTCAGAAGTGAAACGCGGTAGCGCCGATGGTAGTGTGGCATTCGCCATGCGAGAGTAGGACACTGCCAGGC
>NZ_JAHUXD010000022.1:0-10274 GCF_019218705.1 Aeromonas sp. sif2433 | reverse complement strand
TGTTCGGCTTGTTATTGCTAACAAGTCGTTTTGGTCACTTCACCAGACATTGAAAATCAAAAATTGTTTTTGATGCTCGATGCTGTGAGTGCCCACACAGATTGCTTGATTCAAATTGTTAAAGAGCAGGGTTTGAAACTATAACCCTCACTGGGTTGCTTTGCAAGCCAGACCAGACGCGCACTGCGCCGTGCTGATGGAGGCGCATTATAGGGATCTGGTTCTTTCTGACAAGCAAAAACTATGTGTTTTTTTGAGAAAGATGTTCAAGTGTTTAATCAACAACCAAATCGTACAAGACACCACCACAAAGGGGCTCATAGGAGGTCGAAGGCGGCGGCAACGGGGTCGAGCAGGCCAGGTGCCAGCCTCTATAAAGAAGGCTCATATATAGGAGAGCTGGATGCGGAAATAGAAAAGGGCCCTATCGGACCCTTTCAAATGCGTGCCACTGACCCATCAGATGGAGAAGCTGGAGCCACAACCACAGGTAGTAGAGGCGTTGGGGTTGGTCACGGTAAAGCGGGAGCCTTCCAGACCTTCGGTGTAGTCAACGCTGCCACCGACCAGATACTGCAGACTCATGGGATCGATCACCATGATGACGCCGCTCTTCTCGACGACGGTGTCCCCCTCGTTGATCTTCTCGTCAAAGGTGAAGCCGTACTGGAAACCGGAGCAGCCCCCTCCTGTGATGTAGACCCGCAACTTGAGCTCAGGGTTCTCTTCTTCGGTAATCAAGGTCTTGACCTTGTTCGCCGCCGCATCCGTCATCTGGATTGGCAACGGGGCTTCTGTTACTGCACTCATTACTGACCTCACAACCATTACATCCACAAACATGGAAACCGCGAAATTATCCAATACCCGACCATTTAGTTCAAGTATTCACCACTCTACTTACTGCACCACCGGCAAGGGGGCTGGCTGAGCCACCAACGGTTTGAGCACCTCGCTCCATTCGGTCAGCAGTTCCTGTGCGGGTTGCCGACCCTCCTTGGCGATGGTGACACGCACCCGATCCGGGATGAAGCCTTCCGGCAACTGCCAGTTACCTTCCAATAACTGGAAGTAGCGCAAGGCATAGCGCCCCTCACCCGCCTTCATCCCCAGCTCCCGGCCACTGAGCGTCTTGGGTTTGTCTGCCAGGCTGCCTTCCACCCGGATCTGCACCTGACCGCGAAACAGCTCCCGCTTCTTGGCGGGCTGGGTCAGGGCCAGACGATAGTGGTAGCGACCGGGCACGCTGGTCTCCTGCAGGCTGAGGTTGTCCACCACCACGCCAACCTGCTCGCCGGTGGGCCTCATGATCCGCTCGAAGAAGGCCAGCTGGCGTTTCTGCTCCTGCACCTGCACCTCCTGATCCTTGAGCGCCTGCTGCAACTGCTCGAAGGCCGCCCTTTGGGTCGCCAGCAAGGTCTCTTTTACTCCCAGATCCGTCTTGAGCTGGCCGATGGCCTTGCTTTGACGCTCCAGGGTCTCCTGCTGCACCGTCAGCAGGCTGCTCTGGGCCAGCTCCTGCCGATTACCGACGAAATACCCGATGAGCGCCCCCATCACCAACACAATCAACAGCTTCACGATTCGGGACATAGGGCCTCTTCCGTTACCACGCCATACCACGGCCACTTTTCCTTCACTATACGCGACCTCATCCGATTGATGCGGACAAACAAGGAGTTAACCGGCAGTCACGCTGCTCTCTCCCCGCTTTTGACGCGCCGCAAGCCGTAAAGTTCGCTCCAGGATCTGGGAATAGATGGGACGCCCCCCCAGCCATTGCGCCACTAGGGTGGCCCCTATGGTGGTGATCATCATGGGCAGGATCAGCTGATAGTTGTCGGTCATCTCGGTCACCAGCACTATGCCGGTGATGGGGGCTCGCACGGTCGCGGCAAACAGCGCCCCCATGCCCGCAATGGCGAAGGCACCCGGCTCTATGCCGAGATCGGGGAAAGCCGCGTGGAACAGGTGGCCGAACACCACCCCGAACAGGGTGCCGAGGGCCAGAGTCGGGGCAAAGACCCCGCCGGGGGCACCAGAGCAGAAGCAGATCAGGGTGGCGATCAGCCGCACCGAGAAGATGAGGAACAGGGTCGCCATCGCATACTCATCGCCCATCAGGTGCGGGATCAGCTCGGTCCCGCCCCCCGTGACCGAGGGAGCAAACAACGACAGCACACCGAAGGTGCCCGCCACCAGCATGCCGATGGCGACGAAGCGGTGGCGCTTGTTCTGATGCAGGGCCAGATAGCCGTCCTGACAGGCGAGCACCAGCTTGTTGAAGACGAATCCCAGCACGCCGAAACAGCCGCCCATGAAGAGGAACAGCCAGAGCGCCTTCAGGGTCGGCGCATCGTAGTGAGGCAGACTGATCACCGGCGCCTGCCCCTTCATGTTTTGCAGCATCAGGGTCGCCATCACGGCCGAGATCCCCACCGCCTTGATGGCGAGGAAGGAGTAGCGAAACTGGGGCCGCATCTCCTCCATCACGAACAGGATCCCCGCCAGCGGCGCATTGAAGGCGGCGGCGAGGCCTCCCGCCGCCCCCGCCGCCAGCAGGGCATGGCCATGTTCCTTGGGCAACCGGAAGATATCGGCCACCATCTTGCCAAGGTTGCCGCCAATCTGTACCGAGGGCCCCTCCCGCCCCAACACCATGCCCGAACTCAGGGTGCAGATGCCGCCGAAGAACTTGACCGGCAATACCCGCCACCAGCGCACCGGGCGCAGCTCATCCATGGCCCCTTCGATCTCGGGGATGCCGGAGCCGCCCGCTTCCGGGGCAAAGGTGTGGGTGAGGAAATAGCCGACCAAGCCCAGCAGGGCACTGAACCCGAACCCCAGCAGGCCAAGCTGCCACCAGGGGCGATCGGCCAGCAGCGCGAGACGCTGCTCGGCCATCCAGTGCACGCCGGATTCAAACAGTCCGCATACCAGCCCGGCCAGCATGCCCACCAGGGCGGCGAGCAGCAGCACCAGCAGCGGCATCTTGTCCTGCTGGATGAGGCGCCGCAGGGCGGGCGGGCGACGCGGTGGCAGAGATTTAGAAGAAGGGAGCACTTGTTGCTGCATGGGAGACCACGTTCATATCTTACCAGTTTCAAGAAACACCCGGCCCATGGCCCGGCTGCCCTGCACAGCGGCTTTCTGCTATAGTCGGCCCGTTTTCCTGTGTCACGGAGCGAGCCAGCGGCCCGGGTAGCGAGAGCGCAAAGCATACTCCTCCCATCCCTGGCTGCCGAGCCGCAATCGGCTACCGCCCCCAGTGTGACATCCAAAATCCCATTAAGGATGATCCATGTCAAAATCAGATCAGCTGTTTGAACAGGCCCGCCAGACCATTCCGGGCGGCGTCAACTCACCGGTCCGCGCCTTCAATGGGGTCGGCGGTACTCCCCGCTTCATCGATCATGCCGACGGTGCCTATCTCTATGATGTGGATGGTCAGGCCTATGTGGACTACATAGGTTCCTGGGGCCCCATGCTGCTCGGCCACAATCACCCCGCCATCAAGGCCGCGGTGATCAAGGCGGTGGAGAAGGGGCTGAGCTTCGGCGCCCCCACCGAGATCGAGGTGCTGATGGCCGAGAAGGTGCGCCAAATCGTGCCCTCCATGGAGCAGGTACGGATGGTGAACTCCGGCACCGAGGCGACCATGAGCGCCATCCGGCTGGCCCGCGGTTACACCAACCGCGACAAGATCGTCAAATTCGAAGGCTGCTACCACGGTCACGCCGACTCCCTGCTGGTCAAGGCCGGCTCCGGCGCCCTCACCCTGGGTCAGCCCAACAGCCCGGGCGTGCCCGCCGACTTTGCCAAGCACACCCTGACCTGCGTGTTCAACGATCTGGCGTCGGTGCGCGAGGCCTTCGAGCAGTACGGCAGCGAGATCGCCTGCATCATAGTCGAGCCGGTGGCCGGCAACATGAACTGCATCCCGCCGGTGCCCGGCTTCCTGGAAGGGCTGCGCGCCATCTGCGACGAGTTCGGCGCCCTGCTGATCCTGGATGAGGTGATGACCGGCTTCCGCGTCTCCCTGCGCGGGGCACAAGACCACTACAACATAGAGCCGGATCTCACCACCCTCGGCAAGATCATCGGGGCCGGCATGCCGGTCGGTGCCTTCGGTGGCAAGAAGAAGGTGATGCAGTACATAGCTCCGACCGGTCCTGTGTACCAGGCCGGTACCCTGTCCGGCAACCCGGTGGCCATGGCCGCCGGCCTCGCCATGCTGGATCTGTTGCAGGAGCCGGGTCTGTATGAGCAGCTGAGCGCCAAGACCGCCCGGGTGGCCGAGGGGCTGAAGGCCGCCGCCGCCAGGCACGGCATCCCGCTCGCCATCACCCACGTGGGTGGCATGTTCGGCTTCTTCTTCACCGACGAGGCCGAGATCACCCGCTACGAGCAGGTGACCCGCTGCGACATGGAGCGCTTCAAGCGCTTCTACCACCTGATGCTGGCAGAGGGGGTCTACCTGGCGCCGAGCGCCTACGAGGCCGGCTTCCTGTCGCTGGCGCACGGTGACAAGGAGATCGAACACACTCTGGCCGCCGCCGATCGCAGCTTCGCCAAGCTGGCAGGCTAAGCCACGCCGAAATAGCAAAGGGCCCTCAGGGGCCCTTTTTTTCATCCCCCCCCCGGCAAGCCCTCCACTCGCGTCCCTCCCCTTTCTGGTGCGATCTCAGGGCGTCCCGCCGCGCTTTGCCACCCCTTGGTGCAACATGCGCCACTCTGGCTGTCATAAAGCGGGCCCACTATTTGCACCAGCTAGTGCAGGAGCCCACTTGACCGAGGTCTATATGGCAGAGATGAGCCCCATCGATGTGCTGCGGCGCTATCAGGAATATGAAGCCGAGCTGGCCCCCCTGTTGCTGGGTCTGCTCACCCTGCCCCAGGATTCCCTCAAGGGCTATCCCTTCGTGCAGAGCATAGGTCAGAGCCAGGCCGCGCCGGCCATACTGGCCCCCGTCCCCGCCCCCCAGGCACAGCTGCGACTGGTGGTGCAGGGCCATGGCCGCGAGCTCGGCATCAACCTGCATCAGCTGATCGCCTGGCTGATGGGGGACAGGGAGCGGCGCCGCGCCATTCCCTGGTTCAGGGCGGTGTATGTGGTGCTGAGCCTGGCGCTGTTTCTCATCGTCGCGACCCTGATCTGGCATGGCCTTGAGCAGATCTACCTGCTGCTGTGCGGCACCCAGCCGAACCGGCTCGGCGCCTTCAGCGCCATCATCTTCCTGACCCTGGCGCTGGCGGTATTCGATCTGGGCAAGACCATATTGGAGGAGGAGGTGCTGCTGCATAAGGACATCTTCCGCCACAGCGCCATCCGCCGCACCATCACCCGCTTCATCGCCGCCATCCTGATCGCGGTCTCCATCGAGGGCTTGCTGCTGCTGTTCAAGGGCTCGCTGGGCCAGATCGAGCTGCTCTGGCCGGCGGTGGGGGTGATGGGTTGTGCGGTGGGGCTGCTGCTGGCGCTGGGGCTCTATGTCTTCCTCGGCGCCAAGGCCGAGGCGGCACTGGTGCAGGCCAGCCTGCGCCGCCCACCCGCGGAGGAGAGCGACGCCGGCCCACTCGCCAGGAGGCGCGGCTGGTCCAGGAGACATAAATGATGGCAGAGACCATCCACCGTGCCGGCATCCCCTTGACGGGCTGTGTCCATGTACCCCGGCCAGCCCAGTCCTATACCCCTGCTAGCCTGCGCTCTCGGCCAGCTGGGAGCGGGGCTGATGGCGCGCCGCGCGCCAGGAGGCGTACATGGTCCAGGAGGTATAGATGACGACGAAGGCCACCAGCCATTTCAACATCTCCATGTCCATGGACTGCACCACCATGGCGGCCAGCACCACCCCGAGCGGGCCGAAGATGGCCACCGCCAGCACGGCCCTGGCATCGAAGGCCCCCCGCCGGATGAAGGTGCCCGCCGAGAAGACGCTGAGCACGGCGGTGGAGCCCATCATGATGGGGAAGGCCGCCATGGGGTTCATCCCCAGCAGATAGACCAGGGTCATGCAGGGGGCGAACAGGCCTATGCCGACGTTCATCAACACCCCGAACAGGAAGTTGCCGAGCAGGGCTATGGCCAGCTTGTAGCCCGTCAGCCCCATGGCCTCGCCACCGAGGGGGAAGAGCCCCAGCAGCCCCGCGAAGATGAGCCCGGCCACCACCAGCAGGGAGACCGCCATCACCAGGCGGATGGTCTGCCGGTCGAAGGCCGCGACACGACTCGCCCCCCAGGCGGCTCCCGCCGCCGCCGCCGCCATCATGCCGATGAGGGTGAGCGGATCCACCTTGACCGCGCCGATGAAGATCAGGGACTGGGTCACGGTCGGCAACACGCACTGACCGTTGAGGGTGCCGGGCAGCAGCCGATCATCGATCAGCTTGAACTGCTTGTAGCAGGCGGTCTTCACCGCGAAGCTGCCGACCCCCAGGGTATCGAGAAAATTGGCGACGAAGCCGATGCCCGCCACCGGCCAGAAGGGGGTGGGCTCCAGCTCGCCCAGGCGCCGCTTGTGCCACCAGGCATGGATCAGCATGAAGATGAAGACCAGGGCGCAGCCGATGAAGAGCAGGCGCAGCAGATTGATTAACATTGGGGTTCTCCAGCAAGGGCGGCGATTCTAAGGCAGCAGAAATAAAAAAATCTTGGTCAGGATCAACCATTCACCCCATGCCAACGATTCAGGGGGCCAGGTCCGGGCAGACGAGTTCGAACGGCTCTGCTAATACTTGTCGATGAGGGCGCAAGCCCGGGGTCATCGGTCGTAATTATGGTCATTTCGCGACGACCACAGTCGCCGATGGTGCATAACCAAAAGAAGGCGGTTTTCAGCTGCCTTCTTTTTTATTGCGCACCCCTCAGCCTCGCAGCCGATGGCCCAGGGGCAACCAGCGGGGCAGCCAGGGCTCGAGGCGGTCGATCAGCCGATCCGAGCAGGGCGTCAACAGCAGCAACGGCAGACAGAGCAGGGCGAGACAGAGCGCACCGACATAGACATCCGTCAGCCAGTGGGCACCGGCCAGAATGCGGGGCGCCGAAAACAGCGGCACCATCAGCACCGCAAGGATGCCGGCCCAGCGCGGCAGATAGCGCAGGGCAAACCCGGCGAAGATCATCAGAAACAGCGCATGATCGCCGGGGAAGCTGTCACCGGCAGCATCCTTGGTGGGGATGGCACTGAGCTCGGTCAGCCGCAGCGCCCCTGCCACCGTCAGGGTGGGACTGGGACGCTTGACCGGCAGCAGATGACCCAGCTGGTTGATCAGCAAGGCCCCCAGCAACATGACAATCCCCATCGCCACCAGACGACGGCGCTCCTGCCCATAGGCCCGGCCGAAGCAGGCTGCCAGGATAGCGCCCATGCAGGTCAGCGTGGCCAGATCGAACAGACGGTTGTTGGTGATGGCGACCAGATCGGCCCAGCGGGAGTATTGGCCCAGCCAGCCGTTGACCAGCCGGAAGGTGGAGAGATCCCATTGGTCCCATGGACCATGGCCCGGCAGGGCGGCCCAGCTAATGGCGATCAGGCCCCCGACCAGATAGAAAGGTACGAACTTGCTCATGCGAGCCTCCCTTCGAATGCGAAAAAAGGTCACATGTTAAAACATAAAATTCGTGATTCAAATCACAAATTCGTGGAAGGCAATGGGAGAGGAATACCCTGCGAAATCTTATTCCGGCCACGCCAGCTGACACCCACGCCGGATGGAGACACCACCTTGGCTCGCCCCCCCGTTGCGGCTAGTATGACCACTCCCTCTCTTCAGGATGATGACGATGCGCAGTTACCTTCGCATGATGCTGTTTGCGCTCGGTTTGCTGGCGGGTGTGCAGATACCTGGGCTGATCGATCTCTACTACCAGCGGCTGGATGCCCGCCTGCAGCAGGCCGACCTCAGTCTGGCGCCCTTCCAGGGCACCGCTGATCGGCATTTCGGCGGCGATCTGGCGGCCCTGGTCGACCACTACAGCACCAACCCGGATCCGGTGTTTGCCCAGGATGCCGCCAGCCTGCAGCATCTGGTGAGCCAGCAGCAGCGCCTGCAACAGGAGCGCGCCTTCCAGGACAAGCCCTGGTACCAGCAGCTATCCCACCTGCTGCTGCAACCGGACCCCCGGCTCTGGCAGGATACTCTGCACAACTACAGCTATGTGGTGCCGCTCAAGCAGGCCGCCATCTTCTGTGGGATGGTGGGGGGTCTGCTCGCGGCCCTGCTGGGGGATCTGCTGCTCGGCATCCTCTCGCTGCCCTTCCGCCCACGCCAGCCCGCGCCGCGCCATGGCCTGCGCTGAGCCGGCGCCAGTGCAGATCAGCAAGAGGGCCCCCAGGGCCCCTCTTGCTTTTCCCCTCCCCCGCGGCGGCTACTCGAAGGGCTCGAGATAGGCCTGAATGGCCTTCTTCAACCAGGCCAGCACCTTGCCATGGTGGGCATTCTCCGACAGGTAGACCCCGTAGTCCCGCCACTGCAGGCTGAACTTGTGCTTCAGGGTCAGCAGCTCCCCCTGCCGCAGCTGGCTCTGGATCAGCGGCGACGGCAGCACGGCCCAGCCGAGCCCGTCCAGCACCGCATCCCGCATCAGCTCGAAGCTCGACAGGCCGATGTGCTGGCCGCCGATGGGCAACAGGCTCTTGACCGAAAACTCGTCGACGTAGGAGAGCGTGACCTGGGTGTGGCCGGTCAAGTCCTGCTGCAGCACCCGCTTCAGGCCGGCCAGCGGGTGGCTCGGCGCCACCACCATCAGGGTGCGGATCGGATTGAGCACGTCGATATTGAGACCGCTGCGCTCCTGATCCTCGGTGATGAGGCCAAAGGCGGCATCCACGAAGCCCTCCTCCACCAGGGCGGGCAGCTCGGGGGGCGAGGCCAGCACCAGGGAGATGCTGGTGCCAGGGAACTGGCGGCGCAGGTTGCCCAGCAGCTCGCGCCAGACCGGCTCGGGGATGGCGTCGTCCCGCGCCACTCGCAGCGCCACCTCGGCGCCGGAGGCGTGATGCTCGCACTTGAGTTTCAGGCTGTTGGCCGCCTGCAGCAACCGCTTGCAGTCGTCCAGCACCTGCTCACCGATCTCGGTCAGCTGGCTCTGGTTGGCTCCTCGTTCGAAAAGGTCGACGCCAAGCTCGATCTCCAGTGCGGCGATCGCCGTGCTGACGGCGCTGCGACTCTTGCCAAGACGCCTGGCCGCGTTGGCGATCGAGCCGCTGTCTGCTGATTCTACAAAGAGTTGTATCTGATAAAGCTTCATGATCGCGCTCTGATGGCGGAGTGTTCCAGAGTCAGATTACCCACCCCCTTTTGGCAAGGCAAACCGTCAGCGTTCGAATAGTCGACGCTCAGCGATTCCTGCGCCCCGCCCCAGCCCGGCTATCCTCTCTCCCGTCGCAGCAACAAAAGGAAATTTTATGTTATTCAGACCGCTGTTTTTAGCGCGCACCTTCTTGACGGGCGCCATCCTGACCGAGGTGGCAGGCACCTCCAGCATGGCGCTGATCCCGGAGAATGACGCCGGTTGGCTCAACTACCTGCCGATGTGGCTGCTCATCTCCTTCTCCTATCTGCTGCTGGCCAAGGCCGCCAAAACAATCTCCATTGGTATTGCGTTCGCGCTCTGGGAAGGGCTGGGGATCGCACTGATCACCACGGTCTCGGTGCTGTTCCTGGGTCATGACCTGAATGCCCAGGAGTGGATCGGGCTGGCGCTGGCAATAGTGGGTATTGTTATGGTGACTATGGGTGAGAGCCACGACGCGCCGCTGGCCCGTCAGGCTGAGTCCACCGGACCGCTCGGCGGGAAGGAGGCGACATGCACCCCTTGATCATAGTGCTGGGCGCAGCCCTGCTGGATGTGGGGGCCAACATGGCGATCAACCGCTCCCTCGGTTTCCGCCACAAGGGCTGGGGTTTTCTCGGCATACTGCTGGTGCTCTGCGCCTTCACCCTGCTCAGCGAGGCGGTGAGCACAGGCCGGATCGATCTGGCGGTGGCCTATGCCACCTGGGGTGCCATCGGCATTCTCGGCACGGCGCTCGGGGGCCTGCTGCTGTTTGGCGAGCGGCTCAAGCCCGTCGGCTGGGCCGGCATCCTGGTCATGGCCCTCGCCGTCGGGCTGCTGACCACGGCCTGACCTTCGCCACTCGCCCATTAAAAAAGGCTATGTCCCAATTACGTGTTGCATGGGGCGCCCAAGCGCCTCATGCAAGCAACGTGGAACATCCACTTCCCGCCCATAACGCTCCAGCATCCGTCGCCAGCCCAGATAATTCCTCAGA
>NZ_JAHUXD010000021.1:0-22172 GCF_019218705.1 Aeromonas sp. sif2433 | reverse complement strand
ATAGCGCCGTGGAACCACCTGATCCCATGCCGAACTCAGAAGTGAAACGCGGTAGCGCCGATGGTAGTGTGGCATTCGCCATGCGAGAGTAGGACACTGCCAGGCACCCAATTGAAGAAGCCCGCTCAATCGAGCGGGCTTTTTTATTGCCTGAAATTCAGGATTTCGGTGCCGATTTGTTGATGGAGCAGCGGATGCTCAGACCATCCACTCCACAAATACCTATTGATTACCCATCTGTGTATCTTGTGACCCTATTTTCGGTATCACTGCCCCTCGCTGCTGACCCTCATATCGTCTGGCTATGCCTTCCATTTATGCTCACTATTGCCGTTATTGGGGAGTGACAAGGCGGGCTGGATCCATAGACTGTGAGTTTCATCGGCAAGGGAGCTGTGTATGTTGGGGATCCACGATCTGGCGTTGTTTATCGTATCTGGCTTGCTGTTGAACATGATGCCTGGGCCAGACTCCCTGCTCATCATGTTGCGCAGTGGCTCGCAGGGTTGGCGAGCAGGCTCGGTGGCGGCGCTGGGGATAGGGACTGGCACCATGGTGCACGTGCTGGCGGCGGCCCTGGGGCTGTCGGCTCTGCTGAGTACCTCGGCCGAACTGTTCGTGGTCATCAAGTTGATGGGGGCACTCTATCTGGTCTATCTGGGGATTTCCCTGCTCAGGCAAGGCGCAACGTCCCCTGCGACGACCGAGCCAGCGGTGACGCTGCCTGCGCTCTCCTATGGGCGGATCTTCCGGCAAGGCCTGCTGACCAATGTGCTCAATCCCAAGGTAGCGCTCTTCTTCCTCGCCTTTGTCCCGCAGTTCATTGCCCCAGATGCACCACAGAAGGCGCTGGCCTTCATCCTGCTGGGCTGTATCTTCAACCTCAACGGCATGATCTGGTGCCACCTGCTGGCCTTCTCGACCGCCTATGCGAGCCGCAGGGTACGCCTGCCTGCCCGGTTGGGGCGCTGGCTCAACCGCTTGATGGGGGGCTTGTTTGTCGGGCTCGGCATCAAGTTGGCGACGGAGTAAATCGCGGCCATAGAAAAAGGCGTATCCCATCGCTGGAATACGCCTTCGTCTGCACTGCAGCAAGGCTGATCGGGAGATCAGTTCATGCCGTAACGCTTGAGTTTCTTGCGCAGGGTACCACGGTTGATGCCCATCATCACGGCGGCGCGAGTCTGGTTACCACGGGTGTACTGCATGATCACGTCCAGCATGGGCGCTTCGACTTCGGAGAGAACCATATCGTACAGATCAATCACTTCCTGACCGTTCAACTGGGCCAGGTAGTTACGCAGGGCCTGTTGCACAGAGTCACGCAGGGGGCGCTGGGTCGGCTCGGCAGCGTGATTGTGAGTAGTTGTTACCAATGCATCAGAAGTCAGGGTTTGTTCGAACATATTCGGTCGGCTCTTTAGTTATGCGAGTTATGCGTTAACCTAATCCATCGAAATACACTTCAAGTGCCGTCAGCTGTGCATCTGCACAATCCAGGGCATTGAAATGTTTACGGAATTCTCGGCCCGTCTCTTCTTCATCCAGATACCAGCCCACGTGTTTACGGGCAATGCGCGCTCCCAGATATGCACCGTAAAACTGGTGCAGGTTGGTAACATGCTCGTTCATCAGGGTGCGAACCTCTTCCCTGTCGGGAGGCGGCAGCTTGGTGCCCGTCTCAAGAAAATGACGGATTTCCCGGAAAATCCAGGGTCGTCCTTGCGCAGCACGGCCGATCATCACGGCGTCGACGCCGGTATAGTCGAGGACATACCGGGCCTTCTCCGGGCTGTCTATGTCGCCATTGGCGACAACAGGAATCGATACGGCCTGCTTAATCGCCCTGATAGTGTCGTACTCCGCTTCCCCCCGGTAGAGGCAGGAACGGGTACGACCATGCACGGCAAGGGCCGCGATACCGCAATCTTCGGCGATTCGGGCGATCTCCTCGCCATTGCGGTTATCCGGATCCCATCCTGTGCGGATCTTCAAGGTGACAGGCACCTCCACTGCATCCACCACGGCCCGGCAGATGGTTCTGACCAGATCGGGTTGGCGCAGCAGGGCGGAGCCTGCCAACTTCTTATTCACTTTTTTTGCAGGACAACCCATGTTGATGTCGACGATCTGAGCGCCCTGCTCCACGTTGTAGCGGGCGGCAAACGCCATCATCTCGGGGTCGGCTCCGGCAATCTGGACCGATCGCAGTCCGCTTTCGGCAGAGTGATCCATTCTCATCCTGGTTTTCTGGGTATCCCAGACATCCGGGTTGGCCAGCAGCATCTCGGAAACGGCCATGCCAGCGCCCAATCGTAAACAAAGTTCACGAAATGGTCGGTCTGTTACACCGGCCATGGGAGCCACAATCAAGGGAGTTTCAAGCGTGTGGGGACCTATCTGCATTCCACGGTTACCATCGGCTTAGGGCGGCGTATATTACGCATTTTTTAGTCAGGAGAAAAGGTTAGTATTTGAGCGTCAGCCACTTTTTTCTGAAAAAAACGTCGCGCCAAGGCTTGCAAATTCAGGAGTGCTTGAAAATCAGGCAGATTGTCCGGGAGCATACTCGGGGTCAAATGAGTGAGGGACTCATTCATTTGTCTGTCTCCCTCCGCTGCGGGTTTGCGTTATGATAGCGAGCCTGAATCGAGCAAAGGCTCCACACAATTTTATTACAAACAGAAATTGGGGATGTATGACGTCAAGGTTCATCAAATCGCTCTGTCCGTGCCTGCTGGGAGCCATGCTGGGCTCGGCCCAGGCGCAGACCGTCAGCTTCACCGAGGCCTGGAGCCGGGTCATCCAGCAGGATGACGGACTGGCGGCAGAGCAGGCCGGGGTGGCGCGGGCAGAGCAGCTGCGCGAGGCGGCCAAGGCCATGTACCTGCCCAAGGTGGACGTGGGGGCCAGCTACACCCACCTCGATCAGCCGATGGAACTCGACATGCTGGATCTGAACCCCATCGCCAATCACCCCGAATTTGGCAAGGTGCTGGGCCCCGTCATGCAGGCGCTCAACCTCAGCCCCAGCGACTTCGTCACCCCCCTGACCAAACAGAACGTGGTCACCAGCTCGGTCAAGATGCTGTGGCCGCTGTTCGTCGGCGGGCGTATCGATGCGGCCCAGGACATTCGCCAGGCCCAGGTGAGCGAGGCGCAACAGCTGCTGGTGCTCAAGCAGCAGGCCAGCTTCGAGAGCCTCTCCCAGACCTACTTCGGGGTGGTGCTGGCGGCGCAGGTGGTGCAGACCAAGCAGGAGATCGAGCAGGGGCTGGCCCATCACCTGGATCATGCCCAAAAATTGGAGGCACAGGGCCAGATCGCCAGGGTCGAGCGGCTCTCCGCCCAGTCGGCCTATGACAGGGCCCGCATCGATACCCAGAAGGCGCGGCGCAGCCTGGAGATCGCCCAGCTGGCGCTCGGCCACATGCTCAAGATCAAGCAGGCGGAGCCCAACAGCCGGCTCTTCATCAACGAGAACATGCCGCAACTCGATCCCTTCGTGCAGGAGACCCTGACGGTGCACCCCGGCCTCAAGCTGCTGGCGGCCAAGAAGGAGCAGGCGCAGGGGATGATCAAGCTGGAGAAGGGGAAGTACGCCCCCGAGCTGTTCCTGTTCGGCAACTACAACCTCTATGAGGATGACTCCATCGTCTCCAAGACCACGCCGGACTGGCTGGTCGGGGTCGGGGTCAGCATGCCGCTGGTGAGCCGTGATGGCCGCTCCGAGACGGTGCAGGCGGCCAAGAGTGCCGAGCTGCAGGTCAACCTGTTGCAGGCCAAGACCCGCCAGGATCTGGAGTTGCTGGTCGAGAAGACCTGGCGCGAGGCTGCGCAGGGGCTGGAGGAGTACCACTCCCTCTCCTCGACCCAGGCATTGGCCGAGGAGAACGTGCTGCTGCGGGACAAGGCGTTCGGCCAGGGGCTCTCCACCTCGCTGGATGTGGTGGATGCGCGCAACCAGCTGGCCGGGGTCAAGACCCAGCGCGCCGCCGCTGCCTATCAATACGTGATCTCCCTGGCCCGCCTGTTGGCGCTCTCCGGTCAGATGAACAGTTTCAATCAATATCAGCATGCTCAGGCGACAGAGGTGAATTCATGAGTCATCCCCCCATCAAGAAGAAGATGAGCCAGGGCAAGCCGCTGTTGTTGCCGCTGGCCTTGGTGCTGTTGGTCATCTGGCTGGGCTGGCGTTTCTGGCTGGCCTATCAGCCGGAGCCGGTGCGCCTGCAGGGCCAGATCGAGGCGCAGCAGTATTCGGTCTCCTCCAAGGTGGCGGGGCGCATCGACCAGGTGCTGGTGAAGAAGGGAGATCAGCTGGCCAAGGGTCAGCTGGCATTCACCCTGGCCAGCCCCGAGATCGAGGCCAAGCTGAGCCAGGCCAAGGCCGGGCAGGCGGCGGCCGGTGCCATGGCGCAGGAGGCGGAGAAGGGGGCACGGGCCCAGCAGATCGCGGCGGCCAAGGATCAGTGGCAGCAGGCCAGGACTGCGGCCCAGCTTCATGGCAAGACCTATGAGCGGATCGCCAACCTGCACCGGGAAGGGGTGATGCCGCTGCAGAAACGGGATGAGGCCTGGACCGCCTGGCAGGCAGCCAAATACAGCGAAGGCATGGCCTGGCAGCAGTATCAGATGACCCTGGAAG
Organism: Aeromonas sp. sif2433; assembly: GCF_019218705.1. Classification (NCBI taxonomy): domain Bacteria; kingdom Pseudomonadati; phylum Pseudomonadota; class Gammaproteobacteria; order Aeromonadales; family Aeromonadaceae; genus Aeromonas; species Aeromonas sp. sif2433. The sequence continues at coordinate 17,524 of NZ_JAHUXD010000021.1, read as the reverse complement.
GCGCACGGGAGGAGACCAAGGTCGCGGCCCGCGAGCAGGCCAAGATGGCGGCAGGCGGGGTGGCCGAGGTGGAGGCCTATCTGGCCGACACCCGCATCGCCACCCCCCATGCCGGCGAGGTCGCGCAGGTGCTGCTGCGCAGCGGCGAGCTGGCACCGCAGGGCTTCCCGGTGGTGACCCTGCTCGACATGGAGGATGCCTGGGCCCAGTTCCACGTGCGCGAGGATCTGCTGCCCCGCTTCCAGGTCGGCACCGAGTTCGATGCCAGCCTCCCAGGGTTGGGGGATCAAACGGTGCGCTTCAAGGTCACCCACGTGGCGATGATGGGGGACTTCGCCACCTGGCGTGCCACCGACACCCGCCAGGGCTTCGACATGAAGAGCTTCCAGGTGGAGGCGCGCCCCTTGCAACCGGTTGAAGGGTTGCGGGTCGGCATGAGCGTGCTGGTCGAGCTCTGATGCGGCGCGAATGGCGGCTGCTGTGGCAGGACTCGTTCAGCCGGGCCCTGATTAGCTGGATCCCGCTGCTGCTGATCGGGCTGCTGTGCTGGATCTTCTCGGCCGGGCTGGCGCGGGATCTCAAGGTGGGTCTGGTGGATCTGGATCGCAGCGCGCTCTCCCGTCAGTTGGCGTTCTCGCTGGATGGCTCCGCCGGACTGCGCCTGAGCGATCAGTTTGACTCCATCGACGAGGGGGCCAAGGCGCTGCGCGGCGGCGACGTCTATGCCCTGGTGGTGATCCCCGCCCATCTGGAGCGGGATGCGCGGGAGGGCACCCAGCCCAAGGTGACTGTGTTCAACAACGGCCAGTTCATCCTGATCGCCAAGCTGGTCAACGCGGCGCTGGCCCAGGTGGTCGGCACCCTCAACGGCCAGGTCGGCGTGCTGGCGGCTATGGCCGATGGCAAGGCGCTGCCGGGCGCCCTGGGGCAGTCCGTCCCCATCGCCAGCCAGGTGACGGCGCTCTACAACATCAACTCCAGCTACGCCCAGTTTCTGTTGAGTGCCCTGCTGCCGGCGGTGTGGCAGATCCTGGTGGTGCTCTATGGCATCAACGCCCTGGCCCGGGCCGATCGACTCGGCCTGGACTGGACCACGCAAGGGGTCTGGTTCGGCCTCTGGCGCACCCTGTTGCCTCATGTGCTCATCGGGTGGGTATGGGGGCTGGCGTGGAGCCTGCTGCTGTTCAGGGCGCTTGGCTATCCCATGCAGGGAAGCTGGCTGGTGTTGACGCTGGGCCTGGGGCTGGCCTCGGCCGCCTGCGTCAGCATGGGCGCCTTCTTCTACGGCGTCATCCGGGATCCGGCCCGCGCCCTATCGCTGGCGGGCGCCTACACGGCACCCGGCTTCGCCTTCATGGGGGTGACCTTCCCGGTCAGCGCCATGGGGGACTTCGCCCAGTTCTGGCGCAGCCTGCTGCCCATCTCCCACTATGTGGAGCTGCAGGTCGGGCAGGCGAACTACGGCCTGCCGCTCGATGCGGCCCTGCCCCAGTTCGGGGCCCTGCTGCTGTTCCTGTTGCCGCTGTTACTGGTGGTACGGCGCTATCAACCGCAGGCCCAGGCCGCCCGCCAGCTGGCCATTAAGGAGCCGGAACTATGATGGGTTTCTGGGATCTGGTGCGTCTCGAGCTGCGTACCCTGCTGGCGGACCGCGCCATCATGCTGACCCTGTTTGGTGGGGTGTTCTTCTACTCCTTCCTCTATCCGCAGCCCTATCTGCACCAGTTGCCCCGGGAAGAGGCGGTGGTGGTGGTCAACGATGATGGCAGCCAGCTTTCCCGTCAGCTGGAGTTCATGGCCGATGCGACGCCCCAGGTGAAACTGGTGGCGCGGGTCGGCAGCCTGGAGGAGGCCCGTCAGTGGCTGCTGACCGGCAAGGCGAGCGGGATCCTGCACATTCCTCGTCATTTCTACCGGGATCTGATGCTGGGCAAGAGTGTGACCCTGAGCTATGCCGGCGATGCCTCCTATTTCCTGGTCTATGGCACCATCGCCGAAGGGCTGGCCCAGGCGGGGGGCACCCTGGCGGCCGAGATCAAGGTGGCACGTCTGCTCAGCCAGGGCGAGGCGCTGCCACAGGCGGCCATGGGCTGGAACGCGGTGGGGCTCAACGTGCTGCCGGTCTTCAACCCCAGCATGGGTTATGTGAATTACGTGGTGCCGGCGGTGTTCGTGCTGATCCTGCACCAGGTGCTGTTGATGGGGGCCAGCATCCTGGGGGCGACCCAGAACCAGCGCAGCGCGCGCGGGGAGTCCGGTTACTGGCAGAAGGTGCCGGTGCTGCCTCTGCTGCTGGCCCGCACCCTGGTGCTGGGGGGGCTGTTCGTGCTGCCCGTTAGCTACTTCTTCGGCTTCTGTTTCGACTATTACGGCATAGCCCGCACCGCCGAGCCGGCCGAGCTGTGGCTGTTCATCCTGCCCTTCCTGCTGGCGACCACCTTGCTGGGCATAGTGCTGGGGGCGCTGTTTACCCGCCGTGACTTGCCGACCCAGGTGGTGCTGGTCTCATCACTGCCGCTGGTTTTCCTCGCCGGCTTTATCTGGCCGCTGGAGCTGATCCCGACGCCGCTCAACTGGCTGGCCCAGTGGGCGCCGAGCACGCCGGCCATCGAGGGATTGCTGCGCCTGAACCAGATGGGGGCCGATTTTACTCAAGTGGCCCCTTACTGGTGGCAGCTGTGGGGCTTGACGCTGCTCAACGCGCTGCTCGCCTGCTGGTTGCTGGCGTGGCGCCAGCGGCAGGCCGCCGAGACCAAGATGAAAACGGTCAGCTGAGGCTGACCGTTTTTTTGGGCGGACGGGCTCAGCTGCGCTGCAGGTCGGGGTCGCCGATGGCGTAGATCTGGCCGAGAGTCTGCTCGTCAGTGAGCAGTCGCAAACCCTGCATGGCCACATCCTGGCGTCTGACCAGACCGTGTACCTCTTTCCCCTGACTCAGCACGGCCTGGCCGGTGGCCTCGCCATCCTGCAGTCCCGCCGGCCGCAAGATGGTCCAGGCCAGCGTGCTGCTCTGCAGCCAGCTCTCGGCCAGGCTCTTCAAGCGTACCTCGTGACCGAAGGCCGTTCTGGCCCGCTCTGGCAGATATTGCCAGCTGTCGCCGCAGCCGAGCGAGGTCACCAGCAGCAGGCGCTCGAGCCCGGCCTGCTCCATTCCGTCTATCACATGGCGGTTGCCCTGATAGTCCACCGGCTGCGGCTGGCGAAAGCTGCCGAGGGTGGAGACCACTTGCGCCTCGTTGCCTGCCAGGGTGCAGGCGCGAGTGACGGCAGCCGGATCCAGGGCATCCCCCTCGACGACCTCGACTCCCAGCGTGCGCAGCTCGGCCGCCGCCTCCGGGTTGCGAACCAGGGCCAGGACTCTGTGTCCCTGGCGCAGGGCCTGATCGGTGAAGGCGCGGCCCAGCCCGCGGCTGGCTCCGAAGATGAGTGTGGTTGGCATGAGAGATCTCCCTTGGACAAAAGGGCTAGCCTAGGGGCTCGACGGCGCTATGTAAATGAGAGTTGTTTCTATCTGTGAGGGGGCGGGGGGAAACGACGGGCCGGGCGTCGCTGACGCCGGGCCTTGGGGATCAGCCGTTGTAGTGACCTATGCTGGGGCGGCGGCTGGGGCCACTCAGGTGGATATCCACCGGATTGAACGCCTTGATCGCCTCGAAGCTGAAGTCGCCGATGGCCTGGTGCAGGCTCTGGGGGCTGTGGTTGGTGATGATGATGACGCTCTTGGAGAGGTTGCGACGACGGCGCAGCAGGTGGCCGAGGAAGCTGGACTGGCTCTCCGCCATCTTGGTGCGGTTGGCGGCCACCTCGTCGATGATCAGCAGATCCACCTCTTCCAGCGCGCGGCGGTACTGATTGCGCTCCTCCTGATCCTGGATCACGTTGAAGAACAGCCGGTCCACCACAGAGGCCCACTGCTGGAAGATCACCGATTTCTGATGCAGGGCGATCAGCTCATGGGCCACGGCGCCCGCCAGGGTGGATTTGCCGGTGCCATAGTCGCCGTAGATGAGCATGCAGCCGCCGCCGCTCTTCTCCCAGTGCTCGAAGCCGCTGATGAAGTAGCGGGCCGTCTCCATGGGGTATTGCAGCGCCGGATCGGTGGCATCCATCTTGTCGAATATCCAGTCCGGGTTGAGGTCGGCCTGGGCGATCAGCTTCTGGATCCGCTCCTGGCGGGCCGTCTTCTGCAGCTCGCGCACCTCGGCGTTGGCCTTGGCGTCGTACTCCTTGCGCAGGGTCTCGTAGTCGTACTGGCTGCCGCCGGTCTGGGCCTGCAGGCGGCGAATGCGCTCGAGCAGGCCGCCCACGTGCTGGCTCAGCTCGGGATCGTGGATGCGGTGGTCCTGTTTGGCTTTGGCGATCCTCTGGCGCTTGGCCTCGATCTCCTCCAGCTCCTGGCGCAGGGGATCGTGCGGGTCAGTCATGGAAGGCTCCTTCTGCTGGGGCTGGGTTGGCAAGGGGCTAATAGTGCCTGTTGCGGGCGTCCGGGATCAATCATTATCCGGCTCCTGGGTCTGGGCCAGGCGCTTGGCCTCTTCGATCATCTCCTGTGCCCGCTTGCTCGGGCCAGACTCGGCGGGGGCAGGCGTGACCTGTTGATAGCCCGCCACCACCATCGGCTGACGACGGGCGTAACGGCGGCTCTTGAGGGCCCGGATAAACCTGAGCATCCACTGATGCTGGGAGTCGAACACCTCGGGGCGCCCCAGCCAGTAGGCAATGAACTCCCCCAAATCCTCTTCGTTGTAGCTGGCGTCGATCACCCCGCACAGGCGGGCGAGGGCGGGCAGTTCCTCATCCGGTCGCCACTGCAGGTGCATCTGGAACGGGCGCTCCGGTAGCGGGCTGCGTACCCGCTGGCTCAGCAACGGCAGCTGGAACGGGCTCTGATGGTAGTGCTCACTGTCGGGCTGAGCCTCGACCTGCAACAGCCCGGCCTCCATCAACTCGTCGAGCAGCTCGGTCAGCTGGCGGGCATTGACCTGGAAACAGAAGCCGCTGGGGTCGGTAGGATCCACCACCGCCAGCGCCCGACCCAGCTCGGGGTAGTTGAGCCTGGCCAGCTGATTTTCCAGCACCAATCTGCGCAGCTGCAGGGTGTAGAGGCTGCGGGCCGGGTGGGACAATCTGGGGTGGGCGAGGGCGCTGTATTCGGCTGGAGTCATGGTGTTCTTCACGGGCTGGAGTGGGGGCATTATCCCTCATGGCGGAGTCGCATACAATTCATGGCTGGCCGGCATGATGAGGCGGTGAGGCAATGGGGGCGCCCCCATCGGCTTGCGCTTGCCTGCGAGGGCCGCCGCTGATTGAGCCAGAAAATATTGGCGAAATAATTCGATAATTTCAAATGCTTGGAAAGCATCACCCCGGTTTCAGGTGACTGGCGGCGAGATCGGGCTGGCTAAATTGACCGCGCTTGGACTAGGCTTAATACTCAAATAACCGTTTGACTAATAAGAGCTTTGTCAAGATGTCAGAAGCCGGACTACGGATCTTGGTGGTGGAGGATGAGGCGGTTTTTCGCCATTCGCTGGTCACTTATCTCGAGCATGATGGGGCCTGTGTCTTTCAGGCCGAAGACGGGATCGAAGGCCTCTCCGCCGCCGCGTTATATCACCCCGATATCGTATTATGTGACCTGAACATGCCCAACATGGACGGACATGAGGTGATCGCCTGCCTGACCGCCCGCTATCCGGACGTGCCCGTCATCGTCATCTCTGGCCAGGACAAGATGGAATCGGTCGAGCGTGCGCTGCGGGCGGGCGCCAGGGATTTCTTCATCAAGCCGGTGTCCGACTACAGCCAGATCCGGCGCAGCATCGATCAGTGCCTGACGGGGAGCTTGCACCAGAGCCAGCAGCTGGAGCTGATGGATCACATCGATTTTTTCCGGGCTCACGACAGGGCCTCCAGCCGGTTGCTGGCCTGGCTGACACCACCGGGTCTGCAGGAGTGGGGCCCCTGGCAGGTGACCTTCGCCGGCATGGGCAACCTCTTCATTCCCGACACCTTCAAGCTGGATGACAAGCTGCTGGTGCTGGTGATGGAGCTGCCGCTGCTCGGGATGGACGCCGCCTTCTGCGGCGCCCTGGTGCGCTCCTTGATGAATGGGCCCTATCGCCAGTTCCAGCAGCAGGAGAGCCTGCTGCTGACCCAGCCGCACCGCCTGCTCGACTACCTGAATCTGCAATTGCTCGAATCGGGCCTGCGTCACTCCTTCGCCATGGCGGCGCTGCTGTTCGATCAGGAAGATGGGCTGGTATTTGCCAATGCGGGCCTCACCTCGCCCCACTGGCTGATGCGCTCGGGAGGATTGCCGCTCGGACTGATGCGCAGCAGCCGCTATGCGCTGCACAGGCGCAGCTGGCACGAGCCGTTCGAGCTGCAGTTTCGCAGCGATAGCGGCAGCGCCTTGAAGATGCAGGTTCGCCATCACTGACCCAGGAAGACGAAAACAAGGAGGGCGCCCACTGGGCGCCCTCCTTGTTTTATTCAGTCTGAACCTATTAGACGGTGGCAGACTGCAGTTTCTTGTCTTGCTCGTCGGACTCTTTGGCCGGACCCTCGGCACCGTGCATCCAGTAGACCAGGCGATTGGCCATGGTCAACAGGATCAGCGCGCTGATCACGGCGGCGATGGCGATGCCACCGAAGATGGCGATGGCACCGGACTCACCGACGAAGGAGCCGACGAAGCCGGCGATGTAGTTGGCCAGGGCGACGAAGCCGAACCAGGCACCCATCATCAGGGAGGCCAGACGCAGCGGCGCCAGCTTGGTCACCATGGAGAGGCCGATCGGAGAGAGGCAGAGCTCACCCAGGGTGTGGAACAGATAGGCACCGACCAGCCAGAACATGGAGGTCTTGACGGCCTGATCACCACCTTGCTCCAGCACGGCACCGATCATGAACAGGAAGCCCACGGCCAGGAACAGCAGACCCATGGCGAACTTCACCGGGGAGTTTGGCTCCTTGCTGCCGAGCTTGATCCAGATGGCCGCGACGATCGGGGCGAGCGTGATGATGAAGAAGGGGTTCAGGGACTGGAACCAGGCGGTCGGCACTTCGAAGCTGCCGATCATGCGGTCGGTATATTCCTGCGCGTACAGGTTCATCAGGCCACCGGCCTGCTCGAAGCCAGCCCAGAAGATGATGGTGAACAGACCCAGCACCAGGATGACCTTGATGCGATCCACTTCCTGCTTGGTCAGCGGCGCCTTCTGCTCCTTGGAGCGTTGCTCGGCGGCGCGTTGGGCGGCCGGCACACGGCCGATGTCACCCAGGAAACGCTGGGCCATGGTGGCCTGGACTACCAGGGAGAGCAGCATGCCGATACCGGCGCTGACGAAGGCAGCCTGCCAGCCATAGGCAGTGGCGGCGGCGCCGCAGATCACACCGGCCAGCAGGGAACCCAGGTTGATGCCCATGTAGAAGATGGTGAAGGCACCGTCACGGCGGTGGTCACCTGCCTGATAGAGGTCACCCACCATGGTGGAGATGTTCGGCTTGAACAGGCCGTTACCCAGGATCAGCAAGCCAAGGCCCGCGTAGAAGACGGTGTTGACCATGTCGGGGAACATGGAGTGCGGCAGGGCCAGGGTGAACTGACCGGCGGCCATCAGCACGGCACCAAACAGGATAGCGCGACGCTGACCCAGGAAGGTATCCGCCAACCAGCCACCTATGATGGGGGTGATGTAAACCAGACCGGTATAGATGCCATACAGCTTGAGAGCGTCGGCCTGGGTCCAGCCCATACCGCCATTGGCCGTCATGTCAGTCAGATAGAGGACGAGCACGGCACGCATGCCGTAATAGGAGAATCTCTCCCACAGTTCGGTACTAAAGAGCAAAAAAAGCCCTTTAGGGTGACCTAAAAAGGTCCCTTTGGACGGATTATTCATTGGAACTTCCACCTGTGTCTTATATTTTTTTAGGAATTTTATGCAAGGGCTAGGAACAAGCCATATTCCTTATAAAACAAGCGTGATTGAATTACAATGAGAGGTTTTAGGGATAATTTATCTATCAATGGTTGAATATTTGTTTTTAAAATGAAAAAAGGGCATCAAATGATGCCCAGTTCTTTATTCTATCAATGTCGTAAATATTCAGGTATTACAACTGTTTGACGAACTGCTTCAGCCAGGCCGTAAATTCACCGTTCAGTTCCGAGTGGCGCACTGCATATTCCACGTTGGCTTTCATATAACCCATCTTGCTGCCGCAGTCGTGGCTGCGACCCTTCATGAAGTAGGCGTTGACCTGTTCGTGTTCCATCAGCATGGCGATGGCATCGGTCAGCTGGATCTCGTCACCGGCACCGGCGGGGGTCTTCTCCAGCAAGGGCCAGATGTTGGCGGAGAGCACATAGCGGCCGACCACGGCGAGGTTGGAGGGCGCCTCATCACGCGGCGGCTTCTCGACGATGGCCTGCATCGGCAGTGACATGCCGGCACTCAGTGCCTCGCCCTTGATGTCGGCGATGCCATACTTGTCCACTTCGCTCTCGGGCACGGCCTCCACCATGATCTGGCTGATGTGCTCCTCCTCGAACAGGTGCACCATCTCCGCCAGGTTGTCCAGCTTGAGATTGCTGGCGACCTCGTCGATCAACACATCCGGCAGCAGCACGGCGAACGGCTGATCGCCGATCAGCGGGCGGGCGCAGAGCACGGCATGGCCCAGCCCTTTGGCCTCACCCTGGCGCACGTGCATGATGGTGACGTCCTTGGGGCAGATGTGCTGTACCTCTTCCAGCAGTTGCCGCTTGACCCGCTTCTCCAGGGTCGCTTCCAGCTCGAAACTCTTGTCGAAATGGTTCTCGATGGAGTTCTTGCTGGAGTGGGTCACCAGGATGATCTCCTTGATGCCGGCGGCGATGGCTTCGCGCACCACATACTGGATCAGCGGCTTGTCGACCACCGGCAGCATCTCTTTAGGGATGGCCTTGGTGGCGGGCAGCATGCGGGTACCCAGACCGGCGACGGGGAGAACGGCCTTGCGTACAACGAGCGGTGTCTTTTTCATGGAATGAGTCCAAAGGTACAAAGTGAGCTCATGATACCCGAAGAAAAATAGGGCAGCCACCGGCTGCCCTCATAACGAAACGGCTCTTGATCGGTTACTTGACGATAATCATGTCCCGATTCGCATCCAGGGTGGCTGGCCCTATGCCGCTTACCTCCGCCAGCTGATCCACCGAGGTGAACTTGCCCTGCTTCTCGCGATAGTCGACGATGGCCTGGGCCTTCTTCTCGCCGATCCCCTTCAGCTCCGCGAGTTCAGCGGCGCTGGCGGTGTTGAGGTTGATCTTGCCAACCTCCTTGGCGCTGGTGACGGTCGTGGCGGGCTTGGCCGCCGGCTTGTCGGCGGCGAGCACAGGCTGGCTCAGCAGGGGCAGGCAACCCAGCAGCAGGGCTGCCGTCAGTGTTTTGTAGTTCATGGCTTCATGTCCTTATGTTGCGTTAATTGCACATTTATCATTAGTCGTATTGCGCCACTTTTTGTCTGTCAGAAGTAGCAGGGAATAACTCAGGCAAATCGGCTATAAGCTGGACACGGCCTCCTCGGTTACACTGGCTAACCATTTGAGCGAGATATCTTTTCTATGTTCTTACCCGCCATTTCCGAGCTGGAGCCCATCGCCCGTGCCGCCGGTGAGGCCATCATGGCCATCTACCATCAGCCTTTTGCGGTGGAGTACAAGGCCGACGAGAGCCCGCTCACCGCCGCCGACAAGGGGGCTCATGAGGTGATAGTGCAGGCGCTGGCCAGATTGACGCCGACTATCCCGGTGTTGTCCGAGGAGTCAGATGCCGAGACGATGCAGGCCCGGCTCGGCTGGTCCCGCTACTGGCTGGTGGATCCGCTGGATGGCACCAAGGAGTTCGTCTCCCGCAACGGTGAGTTTACGGTGAACATAGCGCTGATCGATGATGGCAGGCCGGTCTGGGGCCTGGTCTATGCCCCCGTGCCCGACCGGCTCTGGTACGGCGGAAGGGGCCTGGGGGCCTGGCGCATCGACGGGGGGAGGACGGTGGCGATCAAGACTCGCCCCCATGCGGATGGACAAGCCTGGCGGGTGGTGGGCAGCCGCAACCACCTGTCCCAGGCGACCCTGGATTACCTGGCCCGCTTTGGTGACATAGCGCGGGGCGAGATAGAGCTGGTCTCCATGGGCAGCTCGCTCAAGTTCTGCATCATCGCCGAGGGGGACGCCGAGCTCTATCCGCGCCTAGCCCCCACCTGTGAATGGGATACCGGGGCGGCGCAGGCGGTGCTGGAGGGAGCGGGGGGCTCGGTGACCCGACTCGATGGCTCAGCGCTCGAGTACAACAAGCCGGATATCCTCAATCCCTGGTTTGTGGCGCGGGCCTGAGCATTTCACCAACGAGGGGCCGCAGAGGTAAAAAGGCCGGACATTGTCCGGCCTTTTGCATTTTCTATCGCGGGTGCGAGTGGGTCTGAACTCAGAACACCTTCTTGTAGGGCTTGATGGTGACCCTGGCGCAGACGCCTGCCGCCACATAGGGATCGGCATCGGCCCAGGCCTTGGCCTCGGTCAGACTGGTGAATTCGGCGATCACAGTGCTGCCGGTGAAGCCCGCATCGGCCGGATCCTCGGCGTCGATGGCCGGGTTGGGGCCGGCGGTCAGCAGGCGTCCCTCATCCTGCAGCGCCTGCAGACGGGCCAGGTGGGCGGGACGGGCCAATTTACGCTGGGGCAGGCTGCCCGCGGCGTCTTCGGAGTAGATCAGATACCACATGAGAGAATCCTTTTCTGGTTGCGGTTATTTTTTCTGTTCTGCTTTCTGCTCGGCCGGCATGTGGCGATAGAGATAGACGCCGCTCAGCAGGGTGAACACCAGCGTCATGCCCAGCAGGCCAAACACCTTGAAGTTGACCCACATCTCTTGCGACAGGTTGAAGGCCACATAGAGGTTGAGCAGGCCGCAGACGGCGAAGAAGCCGACCCAGCCGAGATTGACGTTGTCCCAGACGCGGTCGGGGGCCTGCAGCTCCTTGGCCAGCATCTGCTTGATGAGGTTCTTGCCAAAGCCGTAGCGGCTGATGAGCAGCGCGAGGGCAAACAGCACGTTGATGACGGTCACCTTCCACTTGATGAAGGTATCGTCATGGAAGAAGACGGTGAGGCCGCCGAAGAAGCCGACCAGCAGGAAGGTAAACAGCTGCATCTTCTCGACCTTGCGATAGCGCACCCAGCTGTAGAGCAACTGCAGGCCGGTGACGGCGACCAGGGCGCCGGTGGCGGTATAGATGTCGTAGAACTTGTAGACGGCGAAGAACACGATCAGGGGAATAAATTCAATAAACTGCTTCATGCTGGGCTCATTAACCTCAAAATTTCACTCAGTGTACCTGCCTGTTAGGCAACGGCAAATGAATAAGACCATCCGGATTGCCGTCGGTTCCACTCTATCTTTATGCCAGATCCAGACCCGCCACCGGCGGTTGTCAGGGCCGCGCCGGGCGTCTGCGATTTAGTCAGGCGGTCGTGTCAAACAGCTGGTTTGCAACGGCCTGGCCCAGCCGCAGCTGATCCGCCAGCAGCTCGCGAATGTGCCGCTCCTCGATCAAGGGGTTGAGCAGCACGGCGCGCAGCAGGGTGAGCGGCTGGCTGCCATAGCGCCCCACCGCCCGCTGGGTGCGGGAGACGAAGCTGTGGCCCTCGGCCCGCTGCGCCTTCTGCAGCGCCACGTTGAAGGCGTTGATCTGCTCGTTGGCCGCCTCATCCAGCGGCTTGCCTTGCAGGTGGGGTGGAATGCAGCGATAGGAGAGCAGGTTCATCACCGGCGCCGACATCAGCTCGAAGGCCGGATCGGCCTCGATCAGAGCGGCCATCAGCCGTGCCCGGTCGTAGTTGGCCTCGATGAGCTCGGCATAACCCTGTTGGCCCAGCAGCTGGAAGGCGGCGTCCAGATAGAGTGCATTGGCGGGGCGGGTGCCCTCCAGGGTAAAGCGGCCCTGATCGAAGGAGCTGGCGCGGATGGCGTAGGGGGCCTCCCGCTTGACCGTCATCATCAGATCCGGCTGGCGGCAGAGCAACATGCCGGTACCGAGTGGCACCAGCAGCTGCTTGTGGCCGTCCAGGGTCACGGTATCGGCCCGCTCTATCCCCGCCAGCAATTCCTGGTAGCGGGGGGAGTAGAGGGTCGGGCCGCCCCAGGCGGCATCCACATGCAGGTGAATCCGCTCGCGGGCCGCGATGGCCGCGAGCTCGGGCAGGGGATCGATGGAGCCAAAATCCGTGCTGCCGGCGACGCCGACCAGGGCCAGCACCTTGAGCTTCTGTGCCTTGCACTGGGCCAGCGCGGTCTCGAGGGCCGCGATGCTGAGCCGGTTGTCGGCGTCGGTATCGAGCCGCCAGACGTTGCCGGCGCCCAGCCCCAGCAGATCCATGCCCTTGTCGAAGGAGTAGTGCATCAGCCGCGAGCCCAGGATCACGGCGCCGCGGTAGCCCTGCTCGTAGAGGGCGAACAGGTTGTCGCCACAGGCGCGGTTGCGGGCCAGCCAGAGGGCGGTGACGTTGGCGATGGTGCCGCCGCTGGTCATGACGCCGAGGGCCGCATCCTTGGCATGCATCTGCGTCTCGTAGAAGTCATCCCCCTCGCGATAGATGAGGCGGTGCAGCTTGGCCAGCACCTCCCGCTCCAGGAAGCTGAGCAGGCGGGAGGACTCCATCTTCATCGGATTCTGGTTGAGCATCACCAGCAAGCGGGAGAGCTCGGCGGTGAAGGCCGGTAACGGCGCCGTCATGTGCCCCATGTAGCGTGGGGAGGTGAGGTGGGAGGCGCCGGGCACCAGGGTGGCCAGCCGCGCCAGATAGGCTTGAGTGCTCATGCCCGCGGCGGGCATGCGGGACTGATCGAGCTGATGAACGAAGTGATCGCGCTGGTAGGGAGCCTGACTGTCATCCGAGTGGTGGAAGGTCTCCAGCAGGGCCGTCATGGCCTGGCCGAAGGCAGGATCCGGTTGTGTAAAGAGTTCAGTCAGCTTCATCAGGTTCTCCAGACCAGGGTGCCGGGCAGACGCGGCCAGGCTTGTGCGTCGGCCGCAGAGCATACACCAAAGGAACAGGGGGGGCAGCCCTCTCCTGGCGACGGCGAATCCCTGGCAGGCAGCGCCTTTATTTTTGAGCTAACACTTGTAGCCTGAAATCAGGGCCGCTAGAGTGAGCCGAGTCTGGACAGGAGTATCTGATGAGTGATGTGACGGGTTATTCCCCACGGGAGGAGTGGGCCAACCGCCTCAGCCACGGGCTGGGGCTGCTGCTGGGGATCCTCGGTCTGATCCTGCTGCTGCACAAGGGCTGGGATCAGGGCCCCCAGGCGCTGCTGAGCTACGGCCTCTATGGCGCCAGCCTGGTCCTGCTCTACCTCGCCTCGACGCTATATCACAGCATGGGTTCGGGGGCGGCGAGGCGCTGGTGCAAGGTGTTCGATCACTGCGCCATCTACCTGCTGATCGCCGGTACCTATACCCCCTTCCTGCTGGTGGCGCTCGATACCCCGCTGGCACAGGGGCTGATGGTGGTGATCTGGGCACTGGCCCTGGCCGGGGTGGTGTTCAAGCTGCTCTTCATCAACCGCTTCAAGCGCCTGTCCCTGTTCACCTACCTGATGCTGGGCTGGCTGTCGCTGGTGGTCATCTATCAGCTCTACCTCCACCTGGCGGGAGAGGGGCTGCTGTTGCTGGGGATAGGCGGGCTCATCTACAGCCTGGGTGTCATCTTCTACGTGGCGAAGCGGATCCCCTATAACCATGCCATCTGGCACCTGTTCGTGCTGGGGGGCAGCCTCTGTCACTTCGCGGCCATCTATGGCTACGTCTAACCCTTAGTTGGTATTCCTTGGCGTACGAAAGCCTCAATTCGTGCGGCATCACACAGTTGGCCTCCGCATTTGCTGACAAGCTAGGGACAGTTCGGCTTGCAAAGGATGCACACAATGAGTGAGATCGCGCTTTCCATCAGCATGTTGTCGCTGGTGGCGGTGCTGGGACTCTGGCTGGGAAACTGGCGGGTCTATGGCGTGGGGTTGGGGATCGGCGGGGTGCTGTTTGGCGGCATCATAGTGGGTCACTTCGCAGGCCTGTCCGGCTTGCAGTTAAATGAGCAAACACTTCATTTTATTCAAGAATTTGGCCTGATCCTGTTCGTTTACACGATCGGCATCCAGGTCGGTCCCGGTTTCTTCTCCTCCCTGCGCAGCTCGGGGCTCAAGCTCAATGGCTTCGCCGCCCTGCTGGTGCTGCTCGGCTGCGTGGTGGCGGCGGCCCTGCATCAGCTGTTCGATGTGCCGCTGCCGGTGATCCTCGGGGTCTTCTCCGGCGCAGTGACCAACACCCCCTCCCTCGGGGCAGGCCAGCAGATCCTGGCCGAGCTCGGGGCCGATCCGGACATGACCGGGCTGATGGGCATGGGCTATGCGGTGGCCTACCCGTTCGGGATCTGCGGCATCCTGCTCACCATGTGGCTGATTCGCATGTTCTTTCACATCAAGATCGACGAAGAAGCGGCCGCGTTCGAGCAACAGGCGGGCAAGACCAAGGAGAGCCTGCAGACCATCAACATCGCGGTGCGCAACCCCAATATGCATGGCCTGATGCTGCGCGAGATCCCGAGCCTGGACGAGGCCGACGTGATCTGCTCCCGTCTCAAGCGCGACGATGAGCTGATGGTGCCTAATCCGGATTCACGCATCCAGCTCGGCGATCTGCTGCACCTGGTCGGCGAGCGCCATGCCCTGCACAAGGTGCTGCTGGTGCTGGGGGAGGAGGTGGAGACCTCGCTCTCCACCCGGGGCACCGAGCTGCGGGTCGAGCGGGTGGTGGTCACCAACGAGCAGGTGCTCGGCAAGCGGATCCGGGATCTCGACATCAAGCAGAAATACGATGTGGTCATCTCTCGGCTCAATCGGGCCGGCATCGAGCTGGTGCCGACCAGCCAGACCAGCCTGCAGTTTGGCGACATTCTCAACCTGGTGGGACGGCTCGAGGCCATCGAGGCCGTCACCAGCGTGGTCGGCAACGTGCAGCAGAAGCTGCAGCAGGTGCAGATGCTGCCGGTGTTCATCGGTATCGGCCTTGGGGTGCTGCTCGGTTCCATCCCCTTCTACCTGCCGGGCTTCCCGGCGGCGCTGAAGCTGGGACTGGCGGGGGGGCCGCTGGTGGTGGCGCTGATCCTGTCGCGCATCGGCAGCATTGGCAAGCTCTACTGGTTCATGCCGCCCAGCGCCAACCTGGCGCTGCGCGAGATCGGCATAGTGCTGTTCCTGGCGGTGGTGGGATTCAAGTCCGGGGCCGGCTTCATCGACACCCTGATCAACGGCGATGGCCCGGCCTGGATGATGTACGGCATGGCGATCACCCTGATCCCGCTGCTGGTGGTCGGGGTGCTGGCGCGCCACTATGGCAAGCTCAACTACCTCACCCTGTGCGGCCTGCTGGCGGGCTCCATGACGGATCCTCCCGCCCTGGCCTTCGCCAACGGCATGCACCCCACCAGCGGGGCCAGCGCCCTGTCCTATGCCACCGTCTATCCGCTGGTGATGTTCCTGCGGATCATCTCGCCCCAGCTGCTGGCCATCCTGCTCTGGGCCGGGGTCTGAGCACCCATCTGACGGGAACCCTCATTGGGGTTCCCGTCTCCATTGGCCCCAGTCAATATTATTGATTTAATTAATTTTATTCCTCGCAGTTCACCCTTCGGTTTCTAAGCCTAATTCAGTCTCAAAGTAGTCTATCCGTTCGAATTTTCTCACTGGTTTATGGTCGGGTTCGCGGGCACATTAGACGCTGTAAATTTTTGCCCATTGGTATTCAGGAGAAAGCATGAGCAGCCACAACATCGTATTGGATCAGGACGTCGTCGTTACCCAGCTGAAAGGCAAAGTCTATCTGGTTGCCGCGGATGGGAGCCAAACACTGCTGACCGAAGGCGATGTGCTTCCCAAGGATGCGGTGGTGCTCAGCCCGGATGGGGCCAGTTTCCAGGGGGGCAGCGAGACCTTCACCCTGAGCCCGACCAAGGAGCTCGATCCGGCCGCGGATGATGCCTCCTTGCTGACGCAGAACGGGCCGGCGGGGACTCCTGATGATGTGGCGGCCTTGCAGCAGGCCATACTGGCAGGCACAGATCCGACCCAGGCCTTTGAGGCTTCAGCCGCCGGCGGGGCACCGGCTGCGGGCAACATCGGTGGTGTCGAGGGTTCCAGTGGCAACGGCGGCTTCGTCAGCATCGACCGGACCGGGGATGTGACCATCGCCGCCGCCGGCTTCGATACCGCCAACCCGGGCGAGATCGGTGTCATTGCCGAGGCGCGGGGTGGGGAGGACGAGAACGCCGACCTCACGGCGCCCGTCATCACGGTGTCGGCACCGGACAACACCAACGACAACACCCCGACGCTGACGGGGACCACGGATGCCGATCCTGGCAGCACCGTGACCCTGCTGGTCACCGATGCCGGTGGCAAGCAGCAGACCCTGATCACCACGGTCAAGCCGGATGGCACCTTCAGCGTGGATGTCGTCACCCCGCTGACCGACGGTGGCTACACGGTGACGGCCTCAGTGACCGATCCCTACGGCAATACCGGCACCGCCACCGATGATGGCAGCGTGGACGGCACGGCGCCTTCTGCACCGCTGGTGGACATTCAGGATGGCGCGGACAACGTCATCTCCGCCAACGAGCGGGAGCATGGGGTGGATGTCATCATCCACCTGCCTGCCGACGCCAAGGCGGGCGATCGCCTCGATGTGGACTGGAATGGTGATGGCGTGCCTGACAGCAGCTCCATCCTGACCACAGATGACATCAACAAGGCTCAGGTCAATCTGACCATCCCCACGACCGATCTGCCGATCAACGGCCCTATCTCGGTCGATGCCACCCTGACCGATCCGGTGGGCAATACCTCGCCCAAGGGCACCGACAACAGCATAGTGAACGCCCCACCCTCGCCCGTGAATGATCAGTTCAGCGTGGCGGAGGATGGCACAGTCACCATCAATGTGACCGGCAACGATACCGATGTCGACGGCGATCGCCTGACCATCAACGCCATCAACGGCCAGACCATCGCCGAAGGCGGCTCCGTGGCCATCGACAATGGCACAGTGACCCTCAGCAATGGTCAGCTGGTCTTTACGCCAGCACCAGATTTCAATGGCAGCATCTCCTTCGAATACACCATCACCGACGGCCTGCACAACGCTACCGCAGGGGTGACAGGTACCGTCACCGGCGTGAACGATGCGGCCGTGATCAGCGGTGCCGACCACGGCGCGGTGCTGGAAGACGAGAGCAAACCGACCCTGACCGAGACCGGCACCCTGACCCTGACCGATCTGGATGCGGGCGAGGCGGTGTTCAAGGCCGGTACCGGTACCCCGACCGGCAGTGTGCTGGGTAGCCTGACCATCACCACAGATGGCAAGTGGAGCTATGAAGTCGCCAACGACAAGGTGCAGTACCTGAAAGAGGGTGAGACCA
>NZ_JAHUXD010000020.1:0-40375 GCF_019218705.1 Aeromonas sp. sif2433 | reverse complement strand
GCAGACGATTTAGCAGAAGCTAGCCAAATTGCGGAGCGGTAGTTCAGTTGGTTAGAATACCGGCCTGTCACGCCGGGGGTCGCGGGTTCGAGTCCCGTCCGCTCCGCCAATGATTAAGAAGCCCAGTTGAAAGACTGGGCTTTTTTTCATGTCTGACATCCGCCAAACCCTACTGTTACCCCTTCTCATTTCCTCCTTTGTATCACCAGCGTCTCATCTGATGATCGCCGTTGACCATCGTTGCCGCTATAATGGCCGCCTCAAGCAAGGTGGTGGTATGAAAGCAGAATATCTACAGCGATTCGGGGGCATTGCCCGTCTTTATGGTCAGTGCGCACTCGGCTCCTTCAGCCAGGCCAGGGTCTGTGTGGTGGGGATCGGCGGGGTTGGCTCCTGGGCGGCGGAGGCACTAGCCCGGGCCGGCATCAATCAGATCACCCTGATCGACATGGACGATATCTGCATCACCAACACCAATCGCCAGATCCACGCCATGCAGGGCACGGTCGGTCGGCTCAAGACCGAAGTCATGGCCGAGCGCATCCGTGCCATCAACCCGGATTGCACCGTGATCGAGGTGGATGACTTTGTTACGGCCGACAACCTGGCCGAGCATATCAAGCGGGAGTTTGACTATGTGGTGGATGCCATCGATTCGGTCAAGGCCAAGGTGGCGCTGATAGCGTTCTGCAAGCGCAACAAGATCCCGGTGATCGTGGCCGGTGGCGCCGGCGGCCAGATGGACCCCACCCAAATCACCGTGGCCGATCTGGCCAAGACCATTCAGGATCCGCTGGCGGCCAAGGTGCGCTCGGATCTGCGTCGGCTGCACAACTTCAGCAAGAATCCGGCCCGCAAATTCGGGGTGGAGTGTGTGTTCTCAACCGAGCAGTTGAGTTACCCCGATGGCCAGGGCGGCACTTGTCAGGCCAAGGTGGCCAGCGATGGCAATATGAAGATGGATTGCGCCTCCGGCTTCGGGGCAGTGACACCGGTGACAGCGACCTTTGGTCTGGTCGCCGCTGCCCGGGTATTGAAGAAGATTGCCGAGCGGGGTGCGAGGGTGGAGCGTGCCGCCCTCATGGACAGTCGCGAGGATATATCGCAGCCGCCGGTGGCCGGGGATCAGGCGGAGGCCTGAGCCCGAATCGCCAGCACGATCGCCCTGAGCCCGTTACCCCGTGACGGGCTCAGGTGTTTCTCCAGCCCCAGCTCGGTGAAATAGGCTTCCATATCAAAGGCCTGAATGGCTTCGGCGGGCTGGTGATTGAGCGCCGCCAGTACTATGACGATGAGGCCGCGCACGATGCGGGCGTCGGAGTCACAGGCAAAGTGCCAGCAACCGTCCTCACTTTTCTCCGCCTTCAGCCAGGCCTGGCTCTCGCATCCCTTGAGGCGAAACTCCTCCTGCTGCCACTCGGCCGGCAGCGCGGGCAGCAACTTGCCGAGCTGGATGATGAGCCGGTACTGGTTCTCCCAGCCGTTGGCGGCGGAAAACTGTTGGCGCAGGCTATCGGCGTTCGGCTCCCGGCCTATGGGGGTATAGCTTTCGAGGGTATTCATGTCCGTCATGCCTTAAAAGAAATCTTCCAGTCTGTGCAGGGCCGCCAGCAGGGCATCCACGTCGTCCCGGTTGTTGTAGCAGGCCAATGAGGCTCGCATCGTGCCGCTCAGTCCCAGGCTCTCCATCAGCGGCATGGCGCAGTGATGGCCGACTCGCAGCGCTATGCCCTGCATGTCGAGCAGGGTGGCGGCATCTTGCGGGTGTATGTCGTCCAACAGGAAGGAGACGGCACCAGCGCGCTGCCTGGGTTCGCCGACCAGGCGCAGGCCGGGCACTTGGCGCAAACCTGCCACCAGATAGTCGGTGAGCGCCTGTTCGTGGCGCACCAGGGCGGCCCTGTCTTGCTGGGTGATGAAGTCGATGGCGGCGGCCAGGCCGATGGCCCCGACGATATGGGGGGTGCCCGCCTCGAACTTGAACGGCAGGGCATTGAAACTGGTACCCGCGAAGCTGACCTTATCGATCATCTCGCCGCCCGCCTGCCAGGGAGGCATCCGCTCCAGCAGTTCGGTCCTGCCCCAGAGCACGCCGATCCCGGTCGGGCCATAGAGTTTGTGACCGGAGAAGGCATAGAAGTCACAGCCGATGGCCTGCACATCCACCTCGAGATGGGCCACCGCCTGGGCGCCATCGATCAGGGTCAGGGCACCGACCGCCTTGGCGGCCGCCACTATCTGCGCCACCGGATTGACGGTGCCAAGGGCATTGGAGACATGGGCGACGCTTACCAGCCGGGTGCGCGGCCCCAGCAGTTTATGGTAAGCGTCGAGATCGAGGTCCCCGCGCTCATCCAGCGGAATGACCCGAATGATGGCGCCGGTGCGCTGGGCGATCAACTGCCAGGGCACTATGTTGGCGTGATGCTCCAGGGTGCTGAGGACTATCTCGTCCCCCCCCTTCAGCTCGCTTGAGCCCCAGCTCTGGGCCACCAGATTGATCGCCTCAGTGGTGCCGCGGGTCCAGATGATCTCGCGGCCATGAGGCGCATTGATGAAGCGGGCCGTGGTCTCGCGGGCGGCTTCGAAGGCGCGGGTGGCGCGACCGCTCAGGGCATGGGCGGCGCGGTGCACGTTGGCGTTATCGGCCCGGTAGTAATGGGCGATGACGTCCAGCACTGCCTGGGGTTTTTGGGTGGTGGCGGCGTTATCCAGATAGACCAGGGGATGGCCATTGACCTCCTGCGCCAAGGCCGGAAACTGGCTGCGCAATCGGGCGTGCTGTTGCTGGTTCATGCTCCCCTCATCATCATCTGGAAAAGTCGGCCATGATCCTGAAAATGGCGCCCAAACACAAGGCGAAGTGGCGGGCCCCGGCGTCCGGCTTCGGCTGTCCAGGCGATCTCTGTTACAATGCCGCCCCTCATCATAAGCCAAGAGATCCGGCCCATGAAGCTCAACCCCAATCAGAATGAAGCGGTCAAGTTTGTCTCCGGCCCTTGCCTGGTGCTGGCGGGTGCCGGATCGGGCAAGACCCGCGTCATCACCAACAAGATCGCCTACCTGGTGCAGCAGTGTGGCTATAACGCGCGCAACATAGCGGCGGTCACCTTCACCAACAAGGCGGCGCGGGAGATGAAGGAGCGGGTCGGCCAGACCCTGGGCCGCAAGGAGGCGCGGGGGCTGATGGTCTCCACCTTCCATACCCTGGGGCTAGATATCATTCGCCGCGAACACAAGAGCCTGAATCTCAAGGCGAACTTCTCCCTGTTCGACGACACCGACCAGCTGGCACTGCTCAAAGAGCTGACCGAAGCCGAGCTCGACAACGACAAGGACAAGCTGTCGGCCCTGATCAGCCAGATCTCCAACTGGAAGAACGACCTTATCTTGCCGGCGCGAGCCATGCGCATCGCCAAGGGGCCGGAAGAGGTGCTGATGGCCCAGCTCTACGAGCGTTATCATCGCCAGATGGTGGCCTACAACGCGCTGGATTTCGACGATCTCATCGTGATGCCGACCCTGCTGCTGAAAAGCAACGAGGAGGTGCGCACCCGCTGGCAGAGCAAGATCCGCTACCTGCTGGTCGACGAGTATCAGGACACCAACACCAGCCAGTACGAGCTGGTGAAGCAGATCGTCGGCGAGCGGGCCCGCTTCACCGTGGTGGGGGACGATGACCAGTCCATCTACTCCTGGCGCGGTGCCAGGCCCCAGAACCTGGTGCTGCTCAACGAGGACTTCCCCAGCCTCAAGCTCATCAAGCTGGAGCAGAACTACCGCTCCAAGGGGCGCATCCTGAAATGCGCCAACATCCTGATCGCCAACAACCCCCATGTGTTCGACAAGGCGCTGTTCTCCGAGCTCGACTACGGGGTGCCGGTCAAGGTGCTGTTTGCCAAGAACGAGGAGCACGAGGCGGAGCGGATCGCCGCCGAGCTGATGGGCCACAAGTTCATGAACCGCACCCGGTTCAAGGATTACGCCATCCTCTACCGGGGCAACCATCAGTCGCGCATCTTCGAGAAGGCGCTGATGACCAACCGCATCCCCTATCGCATCTCGGGCGGCACCTCCTTCTTCTCCCGCACCGAGATCAAGGACATCATGGCCTACCTCAAGCTGCTGGTGAATCCGGACGAGGACACCGCCTTCCTGCGGGTGGTCAACCTGCCGCGGCGGGAGATCGGTCCCACCACCCTCGAAAAGCTGGGCCAGTACGCGAACCAGCGCGGCAAGAGCCTGTTTGCCGCCAGCTTCGAGCTGGGGCTGGAGCAATCCCTCTCCGGCCGTGGTCTGGTGGCCCTGCAGGCCTTCACCAACTGGCTGGTGCGGCTCGGCGATCAGGCGCAGCGCGGCAATCCGGTGGAGGCGGTGCGGGACATGATCAAGGAGATCCACTACGAGGAGTGGCTCTACGAGACCTCACCGAGCCCCAAGGCGGCCGAGATGCGGATGCAGAACGTCTCCACCCTCTATCGCTGGATCACCGAGATGCTGGAGGGGGACGAACTGGAGGAGGCCATGACGCTCAACCAGGTGGTCACGCGCCTCACCCTGCGTGACATGATGGAGCGCAACGAGGGGGAGGATGATGCGGATCAGGTGCAGCTGATGACGCTGCACGCCTCCAAGGGGCTGGAGTTCCCCTATGTATACATGGTGGGCATGGAGGAGGGCTTGTTGCCACACCAGACCAGCATCGATGAAGACAACGTGGAGGAGGAGCGGCGCCTCGCTTATGTGGGCATCACCCGGGCCCAGACCGAGCTGACCTTCACCCTCTGCAAGGAGCGACGCCAATACGGCGAGTCGGTGCGGCCCGAGCCGAGCCGCTTCCTGCTGGAGCTGCCTCAGGACGATCTGGAGTGGGAGAATCAGAAGAAGGTGACCGCCGAGGAGCGTCAGCAGAAGGGGCAGGTCGGGGTAGCTAACCTGCGGGCCTTATTCAAGAAGGATTGAGTTCAAGCAGGATTGAGCCGGCGTTAACCCGCACTGGCTTGGCTCAGCAGCGGGGTGATATCGGCCCCGGGCAGGGGCGGGGAGATGTAGCGGCCCTGCCCCATGGTGCAGCCGAGATCGATCAGCTTCTGCAGCTGTTGCTGGTTTTCGATGCCCTCGACCACCAGGGTGAAGTCCAGATCCTGGCAGATGTCCCGCATGGCGCGGATCAGCGCCAGATCCTTGGGGGAGTTCAGCATGCGGTGGGTGAAGCTGTCATCCACCTTGATGTAGTCCACCGGGAAGTGAAACAGGGCGTTGAGGGAGGAGAAGCCGGTACCGAAGTCATCCAGGCTGATCTGGATCC
This sequence comes from Aeromonas sp. sif2433, assembly GCF_019218705.1. Taxonomy (NCBI): domain Bacteria; kingdom Pseudomonadati; phylum Pseudomonadota; class Gammaproteobacteria; order Aeromonadales; family Aeromonadaceae; genus Aeromonas; species Aeromonas sp. sif2433. The sequence goes on along the minus strand of NZ_JAHUXD010000020.1, from coordinate 35,067 downwards.
CCTTGGCCCTCAGCTCGTGCAATGAGGTGAGGGAGTCGGAGTTTTGCCTGGACAGCTCCCGCTCGTTGAACTCGAAGATGAAGTAACTCGGCAATACCCCCTCCTCCTCCATGATGTTGACCAGCCGCATGAGCTGTTCGCGGCTGGCCAGATGCTTGCCGGAGAGGTTGAGGGCGATCTTGAAGCGGCTCTGGCCCGAGACCGGCAGCCAGTTCTTCAGCTGCTGGCAAGTCCGCCTGAGGATCTGCTGATCCAGCTCCTGAATGAGGCCACACTGCTCGGCCAGCGGGATGAAATCGAAGGCGTCCTTGAGTTCCCCCTCCTCCGTTATCCAGCGCGCCATCACCTCCAGCCCGGTCAGACAGCTGTCCTCGAGCCGGATCACCGGCTGGAAGTAGGGCACTATCCGCCCCTCCCGCAGGGCCCGGGTCAGCATCTCCTCCGGCGAGCCGGCGTGCTCGGCACAGGCCTCGGAATAACTGACGATGCGGCTGCGGCCGTTGCGCTTGGCCTGATACATGGCGAGATCGGCCTGGTGCAGCAGCTCGCTGATGTCCGTGGTCTGCTCCGTCACGCTGGCCACCCCCAGGCTGACGGTGATGGTCAACTCATTGCCCTGCAGCCGGAACGGGTGGGCGATGCGGCCGAGGAGGCGGTTGAGCACCGGGCTGATGTCTTCCTCCTGCTGGCTGTTGTCCAGATAGATGACGAATTCGTCTCCCCCCAGCCGGGCCACCATGTCGTTCTGCCGGATGCAGCTCTGCAGCCGCTTGCTCAGCTCCTGCAGCAGCTGATCCCCCGCGCTGTGGCCCAGGGCGTCATTGACCTGCTTGAAGTGATCCACATCGATGAAGATCAGGGTGAAGGCGGGGGTCAGATAGCGGCGATAGCGGGTGATGGCGTGATGGAGGTGGTTCATCAGCAGGGCCCGGTTCGGCAGCTGGGTCAGCGGATCGTGCAGCGCGTTGAACTGCAGCCGCCGCTCCAGCTCCTGATGTTGCTTGAGCTGCTTCTGTAGCCGCAGGTTGGTCTGGCGCAGCTGCTGCAAGCGCTGATTGATGGACTCCTCCGAGTTGAGCTCATCCAGCTGTTGCCTGACCCGCTTCAGCTCCAGCAACAGGGTCAGCTGATTGCGCAGGAAGTCGAGGAACAGCCGATCGTCGGTTTCCAGCGCCTGGGGGGTGCTGATGAGGAGGTGGGCAAAATATTGCTGCTGCTGGCGCAGCGGCAGGCTGTACCAGTACAGGTCACCCTCGTGCCGCTCGACGTTGTTGGTGCTGTGGCACAGCGCCCTGATGACCTCGTCATCATAGGGGAGCTGCGACGGGTAGAGCTTCTCCATCCGCAGGTTGTCGAGGCGGACCAGCAACATGTCGCGGATGGCCAGCATGGGGCGCAGCACGGCCTCCAGCTGGGAGAACAGGGCGTGAGGGGGGAGGCTGTGAGCCAACCGCATGATGCGGCTGATATTTTCTATCTTCTGCTGCCAGTGCGGATCGCGCCGCATCAGGGGGGAGGCCAGCTCAGACAGCTGGGCGCCGGTCTGGGTCTCATGCAGCCGCTTGGCCAGGCACTCCAGCAGCAGCCGCAGGGTGGACAGGTGCTCGGGGGCGCTGCGGGCCAGCAACCACTGTACATCGGTGTGCTCGACTGGCTGGACGCACCAGCCCAGGCGTTCATCGAGCTGGGTGAGCTGCTCGGTGAGGCGGGGCTCCTCCAGCCCCAGCTGCTGCTTGAAATCCTCCGCCAGCTGGTGTTCGTACACCCAGTGCAGGCCCCCATCGGCCAGCCCCAGCATGGCAAACTGCTGCAAGGGGCAGAGCCTGTCCAGTTGCTGCACCAGTCTGGTGTAGTCCGCAGGGGTGGCTATGCCTGGCGCAGGGAAGTCCATGATGGAGGAGACGATCGCCAGCAGCGGCATGGAGTCGTGCGGTGTGGTGGGCTGGACAGACATGCAAAACTCCCGAAAATGCTTACCTTCAAGGGTAGCCGGAAGTAAACAGATTGAAAGGGCCGCAATAGAAGCCCTTTCAAGTACTTAGAGCTTGTCGATCATGTAGTGAATGGCGTTTTCGATCTCTTCATCACTACAGGCGGCGCAGGTGCCTCTGGGGGGCATCATGCCAGCCTTGCCGGTGAAGCCCTCGATGGCATGCTTCTTCAGCGTATCGAAGCCCTGGGCGATACGGGGCTCCCAGGCCGCCTTGTCCCCGCGTTTCGGGGCCCCGGCCGCGCCTGTATCATGGCAGGCAAAACAGGCACCCTTGAACACTGTCTCGCCGTCACGGGGGCCGGAGGATGCGGCGGCAGGGACGGCGGCCGCGGTCGCGATCCCTTCCAGATCCTTGGCGGTGTAGACTTGGCCGACCGGGGCAATTCGCTCTGCGATGGCCTCCGGTGACATCTCATCGGCGGCACTCTCTGCCGCAAGGGCGGCGCCGGACAGACTGGCAGCCGCGATCCCGGCAGTCAGCAAATAGCTCAGTTTTTTCAACACGCTCATGTACTCCCAGCAGGCTCTTATTATCCCTAGAAAACGACGGGATTATAACCGAATAGTTACAAGCATTTAAACGCTTGTGTGTGAAGTGTTAAGCAATCTGCGAACAAAGTTTCTGCGCCGGAAGGCGTAGCAGGCCAGACAACCGCAAAAAGAAACCCGGCTTTCGCCGGGTTTTTTCAGTCAGCAGTGAAAAAGACTCACTTATCCCAGTTGAGGATCACCTTGCCGGACTTGCCTGATCCCATGGCGTCGAAGCCCTGCTGGAAGTCATCGATATGGAAGTGATGGGTGATGATGGGGCTGAGATCCAGCCCTGACTGGATGAGGCTGGCCATCTTGTACCAGGTCTCGAACATCTCGCGGCCGTAGATCCCTTTGATGAACAGCCCCTTGAAGATCACCTTGTTCCAGTCGATGGCCATGGTGGAGGGCGGGATGCCGAGCATGGCGATCTTGCCGCCGTGGTTCATCTTGTCGATCATGTCCTGGAAGGCGGAGGGCACACCGGACATCTCCAGCCCGACGTCGAAGCCCTCGGTCATACCGAGCTCGCTCATCACGTCGGCGAGTTTCTCTTTGCTCACGTTGACCGCGCGGGTGGCGCCCATCTTGCGGGCCAGCTCCAGCCGGTATTCGTTGACGTCGGTGATCACCACATGACGCGCGCCGACGTGGCGGCAGACGGCGGCGGCCATGATGCCGATGGGGCCGGCACCGGTGATGAGCACGTCCTCGCCGACCAGATCGAAGGAGAGGGCGGTGTGCACGGCGTTGCCGAAGGGATCGAAGATGGCGGCCAGCTCATCGGGGATGTTGTCCGGCAGCTTGAAGGCGTTGAAGGCCGGGATCACCAGGTATTCGGCGAAGCTGCCAGGGCGGTTGACGCCGACCCCTATGGTATTGCGGCACAGGTGGGTGCGGCCGGCCCGGCAGTTGCGGCAGTGGCCACAGGTGATGTGGCCCTCGCCGGAGACCCGATCGCCCACGGCGAAGCCGCGCACTTCCTGGCCGACGGCGACCACCTCACCGACGTATTCATGACCCACCACCATGGGCACGGGGATGGTCTTCTGGGCCCACTCGTCCCAGTTGTAGATGTGCATGTCGGTGCCGCAGATGGCGGTCTTGCGGATCTTGATCAGCAGATCGTTGTGGCCGAGCTCGGGGGCCGGGACGTCCGTCATCCAGATGCCGACTTCGGATTTGAGTTTGGAGAGTGCTTTCATGACAGATTCCTCACGGCGCTGCGCCGGGTACAGAGGGTAATAAAATGGGGCCCAACCTTGGCCCCCGTTTTAATCAAATAGCCATGTGATCAGATCACGCCGAGTTCGCGGCCGATGCGGATGAAGGCGTCGATCGCCTTGTCCAGCTGCTCGCGGGTATGGGCGGCAGACATCTGGGTGCGAATGCGGGCCTGGCCTTTGGGCACCACCGGGAAGGAGAAGCCCACCACATAGATGCCGGCCGCCAGCATGCGGCTCGCCATCTCGGAGGCCAGCTTGGCATCCCCCAGCATGACCGGGATGATGGCGTGATCGGCGCCGGCCAGGGTGAAGCCGGCGGCGCTCATCCGGGTGCGGAAATACTGGCTGTTCTCCTTCAGACGGGCGCGCAGCTCGTGGCCTTCCGCCAGCATGTCGATCACCTTGATGGTGGCCGAGACGATGGAGGGGGCCAGGGAGTTGGAGAACAGATAAGGGCGTGAGCGCTGACGCAGCCAGTCGATCACCTCTTTCTTGCCGGAGGTGTAACCGCCGGAGGCGCCGCCGAGGGCCTTGCCCAGGGTGCCGGTGATGATGTCGACCCTATCCAGCACGTCGCAGTATTCGTGGGTGCCACGGCCGTTGTCGCCGATGAAACCGACCGCATGGGAGTCATCCACCATCACCAGCGCATCGTACTTGTCCGCCAGATCGCAGATGGATTTCAGGTCGGCGATGACCCCATCCATGGAGAAGACCCCGTCGGTGGCGATCAGCTTGAAGCGGGCGCCGTCGGCATTGGCCTGCTTGAGCTGGGCTTCCAGCTCGGCCATGTCGTTGTTGGCGTAGCGATAGCGCTTGGCCTTGCACAACCGCACCCCGTCGATGATGGAGGCGTGGTTGAGGGCATCGGAGATGATGGCGTCTTCGGCGCCGAACAGGGTCTCGAACAGACCGCCGTTGGCATCGAAGCAGGAGGAATAGAGGATGCTGTCCTCGGTGCCGAGGAAGGTCGACAGCTTCTGCTCCAGCACCTTGTGTTGATCCTGAGTGCCGCAGATGAAGCGCACCGAGGCCATGCCGAAGCCGTGGCTGTCCAGCCCCTGATGGGCCGCGGCGACGAGATCGGGATGGTTGGCCAGCCCCAGGTAGTTGTTGGCGCAGAAGTTCAGTACCTGCTCGCCACCCACCGCGATCTGGGCCTGCTGGGCCGAGGTGATGATGCGTTCCTGCTTGTACAAGCCTTCCGCTTTGACCTGTTCCAACTGCTCGGTCAGGTGACGATAGAATCCGTTAGACATCCTCGGTCCTCATTGGCTATTTCGGCGGTGTAACTACAGTGGGCAACATTTTACTGTAATCGCCGCGCATGAATTCAAATTATTGTGCTGATATTCAACAATTGTGAAACAGATCTCACCCGGCTGGTTGGGCCAGTTGATGGTAGTGTTGCTCCAGTTGCCGGATCTGCGCGGCCACTTGGGGCTGCACATAGGGGCGCAGCAGGAACAGCACCCGCAACACGCCCTGATAAAGCAAGGGCTTGGTGATGCGGGCGCTGGGGGCCTGGGCAATCTGGAACGGGATCCAGCAGGTCACCACCATCTTGATGGTCTGGCCCAGATCCGGCAGATCCTCGTCGCTGACGGCGATGATGCCCCCCTCGCGCAGGCTCCTGAGCAGGGCGACCACGGCGGCCCTCAGTTGCTCCTGGGCCTTGAGGTACTTCTGCTGCAGCGGCTCGTCGCGACTGAGGATGTCCGGTAGGTTCGCGTAGAAGAAACGGAACTGCCACATCAGATAGAAGATGGCATCCAGATAGCCCATCAGGTCTGCCAGCTTGATCTCGTTGCTGCGGGCGGGAGTAAAACTCTCGCTCAGGTGACGGGCGTATTGATCGAAGATGGAGTGGATGATGTCTTCTTTATTGCGGAAGTGGTAATAAAGATTGCCTGGGCTGATGCCGAGATGGGCGGCAATGTGGTTGGTGGTGATGTTGCGTTCACCCTGATCGTTGAACAGCTCGGTGGCGCTGTGAATGATCCTGTCTCTGGTTTTCATCACTGATCCCTCTGCCGGGCCCTGTGCATCAAGGTCGAATCCCCTTGCGGCCCGTGATAAACTTTTCGGCAATTTCAAATTGGCCCACTATACACAGCTTTAACAAGCAGTCACACGTGGCCATCAACGTACGCGAGGCAAACTCCATGATCGTAGTAACTGGCGGTGCTGGCTTTATCGGCAGCAATCTGGTCAAGCAGCTGAACGCTCAAGGACGGACCGATGTGGTGGTCATCGATGACCTGACCGATGGCACCAAGTTCGTCAACCTGGTCGACCTGACCATTGCCGATTACATGGATAAGGACGAGTTCCAGGCGCGTATCGTCTCCGGTGACGAGTTTGAGGAGTGGGATGGCGGCATCGAGGTGATCTTCCACGAAGGCGCCTGTTCCGCGACCACAGAGTGGAACGGCAAGTTCATCATGGAGGTCAACTACGAGTACTCCAAGGATCTGTTCCACTACTGCATCGAGCGGGAAATTCCGTTCATCTACGCCTCCTCCGCCGCCACCTACGGTGGTCGCAACGACAACTTCATCGAAGATCCCAAGTTCGAGCAGCCGCTCAACGTCTACGGCTACTCCAAGCAGCTGTTCGATCAGTACGTGCGTCGCTGGCTGCCGGAGATCAATTCCCAGGTCGTGGGTCTGAAGTACTTCAACGTCTACGGTCCGCGCGAGCAGCACAAGGGCTCCATGGCCTCCGTCGCCTTCCACCTCAATACCCAGGTGAAGCAGGGCGGCAATCCCAAGCTGTTTGAAGGCTGCGACGGCTTCCCGGACGGCGGCCAGATGCGCGACTTCATCTATGTGGATGACGTCTGCAAGGTGAACCTCTGGTTCTGGCAGCATCCGCAGCACTCCGGCATCTTCAACTGCGGCACCGGCCGTGCCGAGCCGTTCCAGAACGTGGCCGAGGCGGTGATCAAGCATCATCAGCAGGGCGCCATCGAATACATCCCCTTCCCGGACCACCTCAAAGGTCGCTATCAGAGCTTCACCCAGGCAGATCTGACCCGCTTGCGTGCGGCCGGCTATGATGGCGAGTTCAAGACAGTGGCCGAAGGCGTGGCCGATTACATGGCCTGGCTGAACCGGGTTTGATCCCCCTCTGACGGGTGGCTCTGGCCACCCGTCGATCGGATACGCTTGCATGAATATATTGATGGCACTCTCCCAGCTCGAGGTGACGGGAGCTGAGGTCTATGCCACCACGGTCGGTAACGAGCTTACCCGGCGTGGCCACAACGTCTTTTACGTTTCAGATACCCTGACCAAACCCACCCTTGGTCCGGTGTTCAAGTTGCGGTTCAACAAGCGCAGCATATTGCGCCGGTTCTGGCATGTGTTTTACCTCATCTACCTCATCAAGAGGTACCATATCCAGTTGGTGCACGCTCACTCCCGGGCCTCAGGCTGGAGCAGCTATGTGGCCTGCAAGCTGACCGGCACCCCCATGATCACCACTGTGCATGGCCGTCAGCCGGTGCACGCCTCCCGCAAGGCCTTCCATGCGCTCGGCTACCGGGCGGTGGCGGTGTGCGAAGACATCGCCCACCAGATCATCGACAACCTGGGGGTCGATCCGGCCAAGGTGCAGGTGCTGCGCAACGGCATCGAGACCGACAAGTTCCAGCCGATGCCTTCCCCGGACAATGCCAAGCCGGTGATCGCCATCATAGGGCGGCTGAGCGGTCCCAAGGGCGAGCTCTGCTATCGCCTGCTGGACGAGGTGCTGGATCTGGCCGCCTGCCGGGTTCGAGTCGTTAGCGGTACTCGGTTGCCGGAGCGTTTTGCCCGTTTCGAGGACAGGGTCGAATTTGTCGGCTATGTGGATGACGTCCCCACTCTGCTGGCGGGCTGCGATCTGGTGATCGGGGCCGGTCGGGTGGCGATGGAGGCCCTGTTGTGTGGTCGTCCCGCCTTTGCCATCGGGGAAGCCAGGGCCATCGGCCTGGTGAGCGAACAGAATCTGGATGAGGCCCTGGCCAGCAACTTTGGCGACATAGGGCCGCAGGATCTGGCGATCGACTTTGCCGTATTGAAGGCACAGATAGTCACTGCATTGGCCAGCAAGACGGTGTCCGACCCCCTGCGCCTGCGTATTCAGCATGAATATGGCTTGCAGGGCGTGGTGAGCGGGCTCGAGTCCGTCTATCAGGACGCCGTGGTGGAGACGCTGCGCCGCGAGATGCCGGTCATCATGTATCACCGCTTCATCGAGCAGGAGAGCGAGAAGGGGGTGCATGGCACCTGGTTGCCCATCGCCATGTTCGAGAAACACCTCAAGCTGATGAAGTGGCTCGGTTACGAGACGCTGACCTTCGCCGATCTGGAGGAGAAGGGCTTCATCCATCGGCTGCAGTACGGCAAAAAGTACCTGATGATCACCGTCGACGATGGTTATCGGGATAACCTCACCCGCATGCTGCCGCTGCTTGAAAAATATGGTTACAAAGCCGTGGTGTACATAGTGACCGGTGAGGATCACAATCGCTGGGATGTGGAGCACCCGACCCACCCCGATACGCCGGTGGCACTGATGGACGGCGATGAGATCCGTGCGCTCGCCGCGTCGGGCCATGTGGAGATCGGGGGTCATACCCTGACCCACCCGCGCCTCAGCACGCTCACACCAACACTGCAGGCTCACGAGATCCAGGCTAACAAGGATCGGCTGGAACAGCTGCTCGGTCATCCGCTCTTGTCGTTTGCCTACCCTTACGGGGATCTGAATGACAGTGCCAAGATCCAAGCCAGTGCGGCCGGTTACCGTTATGCTGTGGCCACCAACAGCGGCCCCAGAGCCATGCATCGGGATCCGCTGCAGATCCGTCGGATCGCCATCTTCCCCCGTACCGACGTGTTTGGCCTGTGGCGCAAGATCCGTGGCAACTATGTCTTCAGGAAATAAAATGTCTTCTGCGATTTCAATGATTCCTACGAAGCGAACAGAATTGCTTCCTTGGCTAGTTCAACTATCAGCATTTTTATTTGGAGCGCTAGCCGTTGCTATACCTAGCGGTTATTCATATGGACCGACTTTATTAGCTGTGATTAGCCTGTTTGTATTCTGGCGCAGAGATTATTTAGAGTGCCTTACCAAAGAATACAAGGTAATTGCTGGATTGCTTTTTTTATATTTTTTAGTTTTTCTTATTTCAACCATGTTGGATGGCAGTAAATTAAGCCAGCTGGATAGGCCAAGTCGGGCCTTGATGGCCATGCTGACACTGCCTTTGTTAGCTCGGCATAAGGTGAAACTTGATGTACTACTGTTTGGCTTTGGTGTTGGTGCACTCGTTTCTGCCTGTATTGCAATTTATGATAAATTCTATTTAGGTTATGAGCGAGCGTTCGCTTTTTATTCTATGCCTATTCAAACTGGGAATATCAGTATGTCCCTTGGGATATTCTGTTTATGTGGTTTTTTATGGTATAGAGCAAAGGGAGAGAGTAAATGGTCGTATCTTTACCTATTAAGCACCCTGGCTGGTCTTACTGGAAGTTTTTTATCTGGCACTCGTGGTGGCTGGATCTTGCTGCCGTTGGTTGTGCTGTCCGTCCTATTCTTCTATCGGAGTGCTATCTCCAAGAGAGATAGAAAATGGCTCCTGCTTATTCTGGTTGCTGTCTCGGCCATCGTTTTTACGCCGCAATCCGGGGTAATGAATAGAATTTATGAGGCGAAATCGGATGTTGTAAGATATATCGATGGTTCAGTGCGTAATACTTCCTTGGGGGTGAGATTCCAATTGTGGCAAAGTGCTTGGGACTCCTTTATTGAGAAACCGGTGCTTGGTTGGGGACACGATGGCTTGCGATTATCACAAAAGCAGCAGTTGGAAGAGGGAAAAATAACCGAGTTTATTTATAGCTTTAACTATCACGCCCATAATCAATATTTGGAAGATATGGCGAAGCGTGGTTTGATCGGTTTGTTCAGCCTCTTGGGGATATTATTTGTTCCCATGATTATTGTGAGATCAAGGATGGCAGGAGTATCCATCACATCGTCAGTCTTTGGTGGGCTAACTATTGTCATGGTGACCTGCTTGACCACGATAGATTACAACCTCAGTCAGGCCTATTTCGCACATAACTCGGGCATTACCTTCTTTATATTTTCGCTGGTGTTAGCCCTGTCCGCTTCTCTAGAAGGTAAGACTCAATCATGAAGATATATGTCGTCAATATGGCACGCTCGACGGATAGAAGAGAGAGGATCGGTACGTTATTATCTGGCATGTGGCTGGAGTTTGAGTTTTTTTCCGCGATAGATGGCCGAGTGACTGAAATCACCGGCTATGACAATGATCGCAGGTTAAAAGAGAAAGGTCATGGGTTAACCTCCGGTGAGATGGGATGTTTCGCCAGTCATCGTGCACTTTGGGAGAAATGTGTATCCTTGCAGGAAAATATATTGATTCTGGAGGATGACATTGATCTTTCAGATGATTTTTTGACATTTTTTAAAATGGCTGATTCTTTGACTACCCAATATGAATACATAAGGCTGGGGCGAGGGCCATTAAAGAGGATGCCCATATTGGGCGCCTATTATAGCATCGATGATGGAGATAAAAAGAACCCTTATTCATTGGTGAAATATCTGCGTGGGCCAAGCTGCTGCCATGGTTATACCCTTTCTCCTGTGGCGGCAGAAAAGTTTTTACGTCATTCAGAGACATGGTGGTGGCCGGTGGATGATTACATGGATAGTGAATACCGCCATCATGTGTGCGATTATGGTATTGAACCGCCTCTTGTATTACAAACAGATTTGCCATCGGAAATAGGTTATGCAGAAAGAGAGCATAAAGGAAGGCGTCGGCTCGATGTGCGATTGCGAAAAGAGGCGTATAGATTTATTAATGATAGGAAAAACAATATATTTAATATCTTGTTTTTCCTTAAATGGAAATTAAGATAGGTTTTTTCATTATATTTCAACAAGGTGAGCAGCGTAGTGTTCACCTTATATTTTTCACAACTGCATGAATTTATTAATGGTCTCTTCGCTTGAGAATGCCTGGTAGTAACTTTTATCTATATTAGTGGGGCTTTCATTTTGAGTAGTTAACGATGCCGCAATTGTTTGTATGTCATTTAATGGACACAAAAATTTCTTTAATTCTTCGGTGAGGATTTCTGCCGGCCCAGAGGGGCAGTCGACACTGATCACTGGGGTATGGCATATTAATGCCTCAATAAGTACAGTGGGTAAACCTTCGGCATCAGAAGTTAGGATTAATGCTTGAGCTGCTTTGATGTATGGGTATGGATTTTTTTGGAAATCAATAATAATAACTTTATTTCCAAGTCCCATATCATCAATCATCATTTCAATTTTTTGTCGTAACGCCCCTTTTCCCATCAATATCAATGGTGTGTCGATACCACTCAGTTTGTACGCCTGAAGTAAACGATCATGGCGTTTACGTTCTTCAAATGAACCGATATGAATAAAATACTTCTCGAAAGGTTTTATTATTGACTCATCAGCCATGCTTTGTATCTTGGCAATATCAAATGGATTATAAATAACTTGGCATGACAGTGGTTTGGCCTGGACATTGTTCATGATGTCATCGGCAATGCCATGAGAAACGCATATCAGTTTTTTACCATTATAAAAGCGTTTGAACTTGGCATAGCTTTTTGCGTTATCGCTTGCGAAACCAGTTATATTGCCGTGAATCCAGTAATATACATTTAGATTATCAGGGAGATGTCTTGTTATTTTATCACATGAGCAAGATATAATGACATCTGGAGCCTCTTTCAGAATTTTTTGGTAGATAAGTGATGCCTGTATTTTTTCTACAAAGACATTGGATATAGCTTTCGTGAAGCGATTAACGATAGCTAGATTGAGTGGCTTTATATTGTCTGGAATACTATGTTCTATCCTGTTGCGCAAGGTATAAACAATAACATTAGCTTTATTTTTTTGAAGTAGAGATGCCGTATTTAGCAGAACTTTTTCTGCTCCCCCACCATAAAAGTCATCAACAATAAATAATATTTTTTTCATGTACATTCATACCCAAAAATCTGAGGGGAACTTAGCCAGCCTAATATTTACTGCGGAAATATCCGCCTCTTTGTTATTGAAACCGCATTCTATGGCTTGGAATCGAGGATGATCATGTGGGTTTGCAATATTCAGGTGCCCCTGTGGTGCGACTATGGTCAGCAGCGGCATGTCCAGCGCCTGCGCAATGTGACGGGGCCCCGTATCGTTACCGACAAACAGCTGGCAGTGGGCGAACAGCCCCACCAGCTCCCGTACCGAGCGGGTCTTGATCTGGTCAAACACACTAGCCTGCACCTCAGGGGGCAACAGCGGCTTGAGGCCTCGGTTGTACTCTTCTTCTCCTGGTCCGCAATAGACCAGGATCTGGGCGTCATGCTCCTCGATCAGCCAGCGCGCCACTTCGGCGAAGCAGTCGATGGGCCAGCGTTTGTAATGCCCCAGCGAGTTGACCCCCATGGCGATCAGCGGCCGCGATAGATCGACCCCGGCCGCCAGCAGGGTCTCGCGCCCCTGCCGTTTCTCCTCTTCGCTCAACCAGAGATAGTAGTTGCGATCCTCCCGTGCGAGGCCGAGGGGCTTGAGCAGGGAAAATCTGTCGTCCACCAGGGTGCTGTTACCCCGATGTTCGGTGTCATGCCGAAAGCGCACTATGCGGTTGTGGCCGAGCCGCCAGGGGAAGGAGTCGAATCCGATCCGCAGCCTGGCGCCCGATATCAGGCAGGTCAGCAGGCCTATCATCTGGCCCTGGCTGTTGATCACCACGTCGTAGCGTTCGCGCCGGATCCCCAGCAGCAGTGCCTTCATGTAGCGCCACTCGTTGCGTTTGGCCTTCTCGATGACGATCAGCCTGTCTATGTTGGGGTTGCCCTCTGCCATGCCCGCACAATAGTCCATGACCAGATAGTGAACCTCCCCATTGGGATCGTTCTGCTTGAGGTTGTTGCACAGCGCCGTGGAGATCAGCACGTCTCCTATCTGTTTGGTCTGGACTACGAGGTATTTCATGCAAGGCCTCAGGCGAGGTCGGGGTTGAACGTCAGCGCAACAGCATATCTTACTAGGCGGTCAGATGCTGCCGCTGCTGGGTGAAAATCCGATCTGGCGCAACCTGATTGCGCATATTTCCGACACGTTAGGTTCCCATTCAGCGTGAGTCGCGTCCAGATGAGGCAAACAGAGAGGAGTGTGAATGGCATCAACGCACGATAAGGCCCAGCTGTATGCCTGCCACGCCGAAGTCGGCATCGCTGAAGGTGGTATTGGCAAAGCCGAGATCCCCCAGCACCGGCAGGAAGGTGATCAGCTGGCCATCGCCGGTTTCGATGATTCGGATGTGGCGAAGGCCTGTTATCCTGCCCTGACGTCGGTACAGATCCCCTATTGCAAGATGGGCGGCATGGCCGCGGAGATGATCCTGCGTAAACTGGCTGGCGAGGTACTGCAAGACGGTACCCAGACCATCGAGTTTGAATTGCACAAGCGCCAGAGCACCTGATGCCGGCGCCACAACCCCGAGAGGAAAGCATGTTCAAGGCTCTGTTACTGGAAAACCAAGATGGCAAGACGGTCCCGACCCTCACCCAGCTGACCGAGAGCCAGCTGCCGGAAGGCGAGGTGCGGGTGGCGGTGAGTTACAGCTCCATCAACTACAAGGATGGGCTGGCCATCACCGGCAAGGGCAAGATAGTGCGCCAGTGGCCGCTGGTGCCCGGCATCGACTTCGCCGGCACGGTGCTCGAGTCGGCGGATGGCCGCTATCGGCCCGGTGACAAGGTGGTGCTGACCGGTTGGGGCGTGGGTGAGGGCCACTGGGGCGGCATGGCCGAACAGGCGCGGGTCAAGGCCGACTGGCTGGTACCGCTGCCGGCCGGACTGGATGAGCGCCAGGCCATGTGCATCGGCACCGCCGGTCTCACCGCCATGCTCTGCGTGCTGGCGCTGGAAGAGGCGGGCATCACCCCCGAGAGCGGCGAGATCCTGGTGACCGGGGCCGCCGGTGGGGTGGGCTCCACCGCTGTCGCCTTGCTGGCAGCCCTGGGTTATAGCGTCGCGGCCCTGACCGGCCGGGTGCAGGAGCAGGGCGAGATGCTGAGCGCGCTCGGTGCCAGCCGCATAGTGCCGCGCAGCGAGCTGCTGGAGCCCGCCAAGCCGCTGGAGAAGCAGCTGTGGGCCGGTGCCATCGACACCGTCGGCAGCCAGGTGCTGGCCAAGTTGCTGGCCCAGATGAACTATGGCGGCGCCGTGGCGGCCTGCGGGCTGGCGGGGGGCTTCGATCTGCCGACCAGCGTGATGCCCTTCATCCTGCGCAACGTGCGCCTGCAGGGAGTGGATTCGGTGCTGTGCCCGCTGGCCCGCCGCCAGCAGGCCTGGGCACGACTGGCTCGAGATCTGCCCGCCAGCTTCTTCGCCCAGGCGGTGACCGAGATAGGACTGGAGCAGGTCGCTGCCGCCGCCGAGGCCATCACCCTTGGCCAGATCGCGGGCCGCACCCTGGTCAAACTTTGACCTCGAGCTGACTGGCGAGCACCATTTTTCTGGATAGACTTTGAAGGCCGGTGCACTATCCAAGGAGAATGAGCATGGGTGAACAGAAGCCGGATTACGAGCTCGAGGATGATTGGGAGCCGGAATCCTGGGAGGATGAGCTGGAGGAGCTGGATGACGAGAGCTGGCAGGATTATGAGCCTCTCGACGACCAGTAAATCGCGGTGCAGAGTAGGGGCGGGCCCAGGGGCCCGCCCTATTTTTTTGTGCGCCCTTTGAGAACGCAGGGCGCGGGATGGACTTGGTGGGGACGGGCGGGCTGGATAGAATGAACTGCTCAAATGGCGCTCAGGAATGCTAAGGTGGTCCTGCGTCATGGTAGTGGCCGGTTCGGGTTGCTCGAGACGTTAGTGAACTGTTCAATCGATGCTCAAGGATGAATATGCGATTACTCGTCATCATGATGTGCGCCGGCCTGCTCGGGGGATGCGTCTCCAATTCGGATGATCCCTGCGAGAAGGTGTGGAGCGATGTGGGGGAGGCCGATGGCAAGCTGGGCTTTGCCGCCGACAGGGTTGAGTTCCATCAGGCCCAGTGCGGGACCAAGGTGGATGTTGCCGTGTGGCAGCAGGGCCGGCAGAAGGGACTGGCCTGGTATTGCCGCCCCGAGCACCTCTATCTGGCCGGTCGAGCCGGGGAGGAGTACCGTGGCGTCTGCCCCAACGATGAGCAGGCCCGTCGCCTGTTCGAGCAGGGTCGCCAGGGCTGGACCGATCAATGATGTTTGAGATTCATGTAATGGGGGAGATTATCGCAATCTCTACCAGTGACGTGATCTCACTGGTTGCCGGAGTTATCGCTGTTGTGGCGGTAGTGTATGCACGGAAATCGGCTAAGGAGGCTGAACGAGCCAATAATATGGGTCGCCTCAATGCTTTGCTGTCTTTTAGAGCACACTATCTCGAACTGATGCGGCATCAAGAGACTATGGCTAAACAGCTTGAACATAGCCCCAGCGGAAGACAGGCTGTCGAAGCTATGTATGCAGACTTGGACTCGAAATTGCGTCAAGTGACCTCCGAGCTCGACCTATACCACTCTAAGGTGGTGCAGAACAAAATGTAGCGAAGAGTTCGCCTGCAATCTGGTTAGCCAGTTAATTTATTGGCTTCACTCTTCTTTCTTCAATCGCAGCGGCTGGCACAGATACTGTTTGTCGTTGGCGCTGCGGGCGCACTTGCCGCACACGAACTTGGGTTTGCGTACTATCTTGCGCAGCGCCTTGAGGTCAAATGGGATCTCGTGACGGCGCCATTCACACAGCGTCTTGTGGCCCATGGAGAGTCATATCCTCGACAACGAATGGGGGTGAGCAGGACTCATGGCCGGCACCCCGGTCACGGCCTCATTGGTACAGATACTTGGTGAAGATGAGCTCGCGTACCGCCTTCTTGCCGGTCTCTTTCACCAGCAGCTCATTGACCCGGTTCTCACACTCCTTGCGCAGCTCTTCCCGGCTTACCAGCGACTTGATCTGATCGCCGGTCTTGCTGCCAATCAGGCGGATGATGGCGTCGCGGATCAGGGGATCGTGCTGCTCCAGCAGCTTGAGGTCTGCCCCGTTCTCGGCCATCAGCTCCACCGTCACCCGCACGTAGCCCAGGGTTTTGCCTTCCCCCAGATAGTTGGTGATGATGTCAGGATCCAGCGCATGGTAGGCAAAGCCCGGCTTGACGGCGGAGGAGGCTGGATCGGCGGCGCTCTCCTCGGAGGAGGCTTGTGCATTCAATGCGGTACAGCCCAGCAATAACACCAGCAGAATTCTGGAGATCTTCATCAAGATGGCTCAGCAGCGACAGATGCCCCATTTTTGATGCTGCCATCGGGGCCGTCAAGCACGGATGTTCTTACAATTCTCGATTGATTTACGGATAATAAACCGGATTTTAACCTGACAACGGAAATCTCCGGATGGTGAAGTTGTGAAGTCCGAGTTGACTGTTCCCCTGATCCAGCTTGCCCCGTGGCGGACGCCAGAGCAGTGCGATCTCCCCGAGGCGCTGCGCCCCTGGTTGCTGGAAGCCGATTCCATGACCCGGCGGCTGCGTCGCTACAATCGCCATCTCTCGGTGCAACTGCTGGGCAATCGCAGCGTGTCGCTCGGTGCCGATGAGCAGGGGCTGGTGGCCGCCCCGCATCCCATGGGGCTGTGCCGCGAGGTGATCCTGCATGGGGATGGCGGGCCGGCGATCCTGGGCTGGACCCTGTTTGCCGAGGCGGCGCTGCAAGGGAGCGGTTTGCATGATCTGGGCGAGCAACCGCTGGGGGAGCGCATATTCGGCCATGCGCCGGCGCGGCGCGATCACCTGCAGCTGGCCTGTTTCGAAATAGCGGCCAACCCCTGGTGCCAGGCCGCCACCGTCTGGGGACGCCGTTCCCGTCTCTATCTGGGGCAGTGGCCCTTGCTGGTCCACGAACTCTTCTTGCCCTCGCTATCGTCTGATGCGCTGCCATCGAATAAGGAGCTGGAGTGAAGCTGTTAACCAAGGAGCGGGGACTGGCCTATGTGCAGTTGGCCCGCATCGACAAGCCCATCGGCACCCTGCTGCTGCTGTGGCCGACCCTGTGGGCACTCTGGCTGGCGGCCGGTGGCCCGCCGGATCCCTGGATCCTGGTGGTGTTTGTGGTGGGTGTCTTCCTGATGCGCTCGGCCGGCTGCGTCATCAACGACTATGCGGATCGCAACTTCGACGGCCATGTGAAGCGCACCGCCGGCCGGCCGCTGCCCATGGGCAGGGTCGGGCCGCGGGAGGTGCTGGCACTGTTCGCCGTGCTGGCCCTCATCTCGTTCGGCCTGGTGCTGACCCTGAACCCGCTCACCATAGGGCTGTCGTTCGCCGGCCTGCTGCTGGCGGTCTGCTACCCCTTCATGAAGCGTTTCATCCCGATACCTCAGCTGGTGCTGGGGATGGCCTTCTCCTGGTCCATTCCCATGGCCTATGCGGCGCAGGCCAACGCCCTGCCCGCCGTGGCCTGGCTGCTGTTTCTCGCCAACCTGCTGTGGACCATCGCCTATGACACCCAGTACGCCATGGTGGACCGGGATGACGACCTCAAGCTGGGCCTGAAGTCGAGCGCCATCCTGTTCGGCCGCCACGACAAGCGGATCATCGGCATGCTGCAGCTGGCGACCCTGCTGATCCTGCTGCTGGTGGGAGAGCTGATGGCGCTGGGGGCCAGCTACTACTGGGGGCTGCTGGGGGCGGCGGTGCTGTTCGTCTATCAGCAGCGGCTCATCCGGGAGCGGCAGCGGGAGTCCTGCTTCCAGGCGTTTCTCAACAACAACTACGTGGGGGCCCTGGTGCTGATCGGGGTGGTGATCCACTACCTCTGAGCCGCAGGCTCCCATGAAAAAGGCCGCATGATGCGGCCTTTTTGTTTTGACGCGGCGTCTCGGCCGGCAGACTTTTTGATGCCGGGCCGCAGCCTCAGGGTCGGTTGCCGGCCTCTATCGTCCGCCGGATCCTGGTGCTGAGCAGCGGCACTATGTTGTCGGCCAGCGCCTGGAAGCGGCCCAGATCCGGTTTGCAGCCCGTGTCCAGATAGCCTTCGCTGCGCAGGCTGTGGATCAGGGTGCTGAACAGCTTCTGGTCGAAGAACTCGGGGGCGTTGATGCCGTGCAGGGTGCCGAGGCGTTCCGCCATCATCAGGCCGTCCGCCTCCAGCTGCTCCGCCTCGATATAGGGTTGGGCCAGCACTCGGGTCAGCACTATGGCGTAGCGTTGCAGCGTCTCCTGGATGCTCTCGGCCAGCAGCAGCAGGCGCATCTGGTTGCCCGGGTTGACCCAGTAGCCGCCGTCGCGCGCCTCGATCAGCTGCTGGCGTTGCAGCTCATCCAGCAGGGCATCGATCAGCTCCGGTAGCTCTTCCTCTTCATAGCGCAAGAACAGCTCGGTCTTGAGCAGCGGGTAGATGTCGACGCAGCGGGCGACGATCTCGCTGCGGGAGATCCCCTCGCAGCGCTCGATCAGGGTGGCGACCAAGGACGGCATGGCGAACAGGTGCAGTATGTTGTTGCGATAGTAGGTCAGCAGGATCGCCTGATAGCGGTCCAGGCTGATGATTTGGCCCAGCTTGTCCTCGCTCACCTCGAACTTGTTGAGCTCCATCGCCTGATCCAGCAGGGTCCTAGCATCCTCATCCGGCAGGGTGCTCTGGGGGCTGTAGGGCACCTGTTTGAGCAGGTCCAGATAGGTGTTGAGCTGCGCCTGCAGCTCGTCGCGGGTCAGGGCGTGGCGCTCGGCGGCCAGCAGCGCCAGGGCGCTCAGGGTCAGGCCGTTGACGGCGGCGGCATCGTTGATGCGGGTCATCAGCAGCTCGGCCAGCCGGTTGACGGTGGGCGCCATCCACTCGGGGCGCTCTTCCTTGCCGATGCTCTCCTTCCAGTGCGGCACGTGCTCGCCGAGGTAGTTGTTGAGGGTCAGCGGCTCACCGAAGTTGACGAAGCCCCGGCCGTAGTTGCGCAGCTTGCGCAGTATGCCGAGCACCTGCAGGAAGCTCTCCTTCTCCTTGCGGCTGCCCTTGAGCTCGTTGTGGTAGGTGTTCACCTCCATCACGTGCTCATAGCCGAGATAGACGGGGACCAGGGTCACCGGCCTGTCCAGCCCGCGCATCATGGCCTGCAGTGTCATGGCCAGCATCCCGGTCTTGGGCGGCAGCAGGCGCCCGGTGCGCGAACGCCCGCCCTCGGTGAAGAACTCCACCGAGTAGCCCTTGGCGAACAGCAGATTCAGGTATTCGCGGAATACGGTGCTGTAGAGCGGGTTGCCCTTGAAGGTACGGCGGATGAAGAAGGCGCCGCCGTGGCGGAAGATGGGGCCCGCCGGCCAGAAGTTGAGATTGATGCCGGCCGCGATGTGGGGCGGCACCATGCCCTGATGATAGATGACGTAGGAGAGTAGCAGGTAATCCATGTGGCTGCGATGGCAGGGCACGTAGACGATCTCGTGGCCTTCCTGCGCCAGCTGGCGCACTCGCTCGGCGCCGTTGACCGACAGGCCGCGGTAGAGCTTGTTCCACAGCCAGCCGAGGAAAGTCTCGCCGAGCCGGATCAACCGGAAGGAGAAGTTGGCGGCGATCTCGTCCATGTAGCCGTGGGCGCGCTTCTGGGCTTTCTCCATGCTGATGCCCTCGCGCTGGGCCTCTTCCTCGATGGCCTGCTGGATCACGCTGGAATCCAGCAGCTGCTTGAACAGCAGGTTGCGGTTCGGCAGCTTGGGGCCGGTCGCCGCCAGCTGCTGGCGGCTGAAGTGGGTGCGGGCCACCCGCGCCAGCTTGTGGGCTATGGCCTCGTCGGTGCCGTGCTTGTCCGCCATATGGCGCAGGGAGAGTGGCGGCGAGAAGCGCACCAGGTTTTCGCGCCCCTTGAGGATCACGATCATCGCCTTCTTGAGCCGGTTCGGGGCCAGGCTGCTGATGATGTTCCAGCCGGAGGCCTCTTCACCCTCGCGGCCCGGGGCGCGGCCCCAGAACAGGGTGACGGGCACGACCTGGATATCCAGCGCCGGATCCTGCTTGTGCAGATCCAGCAGCTGGTGAAACTCTTGCAAGAAGGGGAGTGGCTTGTTGCGTTTGCCGAACAGGGGAGGCGGACGATCCAGGCAGACGTAGCGCGGCAGCAGCTGGTCACCGAGCTCCAGCGGGGTGAAGGGACCGGGCAGACCGAGATCCTCGCAGCATTGCTGCAGCGTCATCAGATCGGTGATCGAGCTGGTTTTCAGGGCATAGACAATGGGTCTGGCCGGGTCCAGGTTCAGTTCTGTAATGGGGTTTTCCGGCAGGCTCTTGTGATTGACCAAGCCGCTGATAGGCCATTGCAGTATGGCTCTGGAAATGTTCTGTCCTATGGACATGGGTGTCTGCTCTCCAAAAAATGCGGCGTGAGCATAACAAATCACCGTTGGCTTGTCGCCGAGAGGTACGATGAGTGGCTGTGCAGGATCAAGAATGGTCTATTTCCTGGCAAGAAGTGCGACAAGGATGCGACAAATGTCAGCAACGCCTTGCCTTGGCCCCAGCACTGTATATACTGCCAGTGTGCTGTATAAAAAAACAGGTGCCAATCCTATGAAACCTCTTACCCCCCGCCAGGCCGAAGTGCTGGCGCTGATCAAGGTAAACATGAGCGAGACCGGCATGCCGCCGACTCGTGCCGAGATCGCCCAGAAGCTTGGTTTCAAGTCGGCCAATGCGGCCGAGGAACATCTGAAGGCCCTGGCCAAGAAAGGGGTCATCGAGATCATGCCCGGTACCTCCCGCGGTATCAGGCTGCTGCTCGAAGAAGAGGAAGTCGCGCCGGAAGAGAGCGGCTTGCCGCTGATCGGCAAGGTCGCGGCCGGTGAGCCGATCCTGGCCCAGGAGCACATAGAGAGCCACTATCAGGTGGATCCCGCCCTGTTCCATCCGCGGGCAGACTTCCTGCTGCGGGTGCAGGGGATGAGCATGAAGAACATCGGCATCATGGATGGCGACCTGCTGGCGGTGCACAAGACCCAGGAAGTGCGCAATGGCCAGGTGGTGGTGGCTCGCCTCGATGAGGATGTCACCGTCAAGCGCTTCCAGCGCAAGGGCAGCCAGGTGTGGCTGCTGCCGGAGAACGAAGAGCTCTCCCCCATCGAGGTGGATCTCTCCAGCCAGCACCTCACCATCGAAGGTCTGGCCGTCGGCGTGATCCGCAACGCCGACTGGATGTAACGGCACGGCCTCCTGCGGGAGGCCGTCTCGTTTTGCCTGTTTTTCCCCGCTAGCTCGCGTCCTCCCTGATGACCGCCATTTTTGTCTCCATCTCACCGCCGCACGGCGGGCATTTCGGATATATCCTTTGATAAGGCCCGGTGCGCCAGCGCTGGCCCGGATGGTTGCCTGAGTGGCCAGCATAAGGCCGCGAGCATGCATCACTGGCGCTGCGCCGAGGCGGCGCGGGATAGAAGGGAGAGTCTTCGGGCGCTCGCACATCGAGCGAGCCAAAGGCCCGGAGCGACTCGTACAGTCAGCACGCGACAGTGTCTTGGGGTGTCCAGGGGGCTGGTCGGCGTGACCTGTTGAGCAAGGAGGACAGGTATGGCTTCAAGCTCGCCATGGGATCCGGGTCTGGCCGCAGCGCCCGCATCTTCCATTACCCGCTTCATCAAGGGCAGCCGGATGACGTGGTTTTATGCGCTCTGGGTCTATCACAAGGGCGATGGCTGGACCATCTGGCTGGGCTGCCCCAAGGACAAGATAGTCCGTCTGGTGCGGCTGTTTCGCCGCCACCATGACATGGGGCTGCCGGATGCCCCCTGGACGGCCCCGGTCGTGCCGCTGCACACCGTTGCCAAGCGTACGCAGGCGCAGCACAGACGGCGCCCCTGAGTTACCCGGGTCTATTGCGAGCCCCATCCAATATGGGGCTTCTGTTTGCTTGTCGGCCCAGCCTGTTTCCCCCTCTTGTCGAGCCTCCGCCAGACCACCATCCGGACCTTGGGTAGCCAAAAAGGGTGCCGAGCGGGTTACAATAGCCCTTCGTTTAGCCCTCTCTTCGGCTGACTAGACTAGCAAGGCTTTGTTTTATATGGTTAAACCTCGTTACCCCCTGCTGTTTCTGCTGCTGGTCGGCGGCATGATGGCTGCCTACCATTGGAGCCAGCCCGCCCTGCCCGAGCAGGCGGACTACTACGCACAGGGCCGGGACATCAATCCTTTCACGCTCACCGACGCCGAGGGGCAGGCCTTCACCCCGGACAGCCTGAGCGGCCGCTGGACCTTCCTGTTCATCGGTTATACCTATTGCCCGGACATCTGCCCGACCACGCTGGCGGATCTGCGCTCCGTCTATCCTGAGCTGAAAAAAATCGCTCCCAGCAGTCAGGTGGTCTTCGTCTCGGCGGATCCGCAGCGGGATGACAGCGCCCGCCTCAAGCGTTATACCGCCTTCTTCCAGCCGGAGTTCAAGGCCGCCACCGGTCCCCACAACCATCTATTCCCCTTCGTGCGCAACCTCGGCCTCGTTTATTCAATGGCGGAGAGCGGGGACAAGGATTACCTGATCGACCACTCGGCTTCCATAGTGCTGATCGATCCGCAGGGCAAGCTGGTGGCGGTGTTCCGTCCCCAGATGGTGGATGGGCAGGTGCCCCATGTGGCGATGACGACCCTGGTCTCCGATTTTGGCCGGATAGTGCGGTTGGCCGACGAATGATGCCCCAACAGTGGCCCTGCCCATGCTGATCCCGCTCTGGCTGCGGGATCCCAGGCGCCACAGGGCCGTGTTTGCCCTGGCCCTGCCCATGGTGTTTTCCAATATCACCACCCCGCTGCTCGGGCTGGTGGACACCTGGGTGATCGGTCATCTCGGCCAGGCCTGGTTCCTCGGCGGCGTCTCGGTCGGCGCCACCCTCATCAACCTCCTCTTCTGGCTGCTCGGTTTCCTGCGCATGTCCACCACCGGGCTGACCGCCCAGGCTCATGGCGCCGCCAGCGCCGAGGGACAGCTGGACACCCTGGCGCGGGCGCTGGGTCTGGCCATTGGTCTGGGCACCGCACTGCTGCTCCTGTTGCTGCCCTTCCTGCCGGCGCTCATCGCGCTCAGTGGCGGCTCGCCCGAGGTGCAGGGTTATGCCGGGGAATACGTGTCGGTGCGGATCTGGAGTGCCCCGGCCGCGCTGTGCAACCTGGTCATCATGGGCTGGCTGCTGGGCATGCAGGATGCCCGCAGCCCCATGCTGCTGCTGATCCTGAGCAACCTCATCAACATGGTACTGGACGCCTGGTTCGTGCTGGGGCTGGGCTGGCAGGTGAAGGGGGTCGCCGCCGCCTCGTTGCTGGCCGACTACGGCGCGCTGGGGGTGGGACTCTGGCTGGTGAGCCGCCAACTGCGCCATCTGTCCGCCGACGTGTGGCAGGGGGCCTGGCAGCGCTGGCGACAGTGGCCGGCGCTGCGGCGCCTGCTCGGCCTGAATCGGGATATCTTCATCCGCTCCCTCTGCCTGCAGCTCTGTTTTGCCTTCATGACCCTGCAGGGGGCGCGGCTGGGGGATGTAGCGGTGGCCGCCAACGCGGTGCTGCTCAACTTCCTGATGCTCATCTCCTACGGGCTGGATGGCTTTGCCTACGCGGTGGAGGCCATGGTGGGCCGGGCCCTAGGGCGGCGGGATCGGCAGGGGCTGCGGGAGGCCATAGTCCTCAACCTGGGCTGGGCCCTGCTGATCGCCCTCGGCTTTAGCCTGTCATTCGCCTTGGGGGGAGAGCGGCTCATCGCCCAGATCACCGACATCCCGGCGGTGATCGCCGAGGCGAACCGCCAGTTGCCCTGGCTGATCGTCATGCCGATGCTGGCAGTCTGGTGTTTCCTGCTGGACGGGGTCTTCATCGGCGCGACCCGCGCCCGCGAGATGCGCAACAGCATGCTGATAGCGGCGTTTTGCGGCTTCTTTCCGGTCTGGTGGCTGTGCCAGGCCTGGGGTGTGGCGGCCTTGTGGGCCGCCATGGCGGCCTTGATGGCGGGGAGGGGGTTGACCCTTGGCTGGCTATGCTGGCGGATGGAGTCCGATGGGCGCCTGCTGGGTCAGGGGCATGCCGCCGAGCCCGCGAGCCGCGGCGCACAGTGATACTTCATCGGATGGTGATGATGCGGCGTCTGGCCGGCTGCGGCCCGGCGCAGGCATCGACTCAGAGCGAGCCCTCGTAGCCGAACTGGCGCCAGCTCTCATAGACGAAGACGGAGACCGCATTGGCCAGGTTCATGCTGCGGCTTTGCGGCAGCATGGGGATGCGCAGCCGCTGCTCGAACGGCAGGCTCTCGATGAGATCCGCAGGCAGACCCCGGCTCTCAGGCCCGAACAGCAAGGCATCCCCCAGCGCAAACTGCGCCGCCGAGTGCGCGGTGCGCCCCTTGGTGGTACAGGCAAACACCCGGGTCGGCGCCACGGCCGCCAGGAAGCTCTCATAGTCCGGCCAGCGCTTCACCTCGGCAAACTCGTGGTAGTCGAGGCCGGCCCGCTTGACCCTCTTGTCATCCCATTCAAATCCCAGCGGCTCGATCAGGTGCAACCGGTAGCCGGTGTTGGCACAGAGACGGATGATGTTGCCGGTATTGGGCGGGATTTCCGGTTGATAGAGCACGATGTCGAGCATGACGGGATCCTGATGGGGGCCGAGATTGGGGCAGAAAGGGCGCCAGCATAACCAGCGCCCGTTGGGATGAAAAGGGCTGTCTCACGCCATGGGCAGGCGGATGGTGATGACGAGCCCGTTCGGCTGATTGCTGCTGGCCCGGATGGTGCCGCCATGGCGCTGGATCGCCTCGGCGGCGATGGCCAGCCCGAGGCCGGTGCCGCCGGTCTTGGCGTTGCGCGCATCGTCGACCCGGAAGAAGGGCAGGAACAGCTGCGCCTGCTGTGCCACCGGCACGCCTGGGCCGTCATCCCGGATGGTCATCACCCACTCCCGCCCCTCCGGATACCAGTCCACCTTGATGAACTCGCGGGCATATTTGAGCGCGTTGCGCAGCGGGTTTTCCAGGGCGCGTGCCAGCAGATCCGGCCACATCTTGAGGAATTCGGCCGGCAGTGGCGGCAGCCTGAGTTGCTTGCCGTTCTGGTTGGCCTCGAACATGGCATCGTCCAGGATGGGCTCCAGCAGATCGGCAAGGGGCAATAGTACGGGGGCCTCCACATGCTGTTGTACTCGCGACAGATCCAGCAGATCCCCGATCAGCTTGTCGAGCCGGGCTATCTCGGTCTCGATCCGTGCCAGCTCATTGCTGTCCCCCTGCTTGCGACGGATCAGCGCCTGCGCCAGCTGGATGCGGGTCAGCGGGCTGCGCAGCTCGTGGGAGATGTCGGAGAGCAGCTGTTTCTGCTTCTGGATCATGCTCTTGAGAGTATCCACCATGTGGCTGACGTGATCCGCCAACTGGCCAATCTCGTCCCGCCGCCCCAGGTTGGGGATCTGCGCCTCCAGGTTGCCCTCCGCCAGCCGGGAGACCGACTGCTGCAACTGCAGTATGGGGCGGGTCAGCCGCCAGGCCAGCAACAGGCAGAGCGGGGTGCTGACCAGCATGGCGATGCCCAGGATCTGGATGGGGTGATCCAGGATCTGGATGAACAGGAACAGGTAGGAGTTCTCGACGTTGAGCCCGAAGTAGACGTGGTAGGTCTGGCCGTGATGCACCATCTGGAAGGGACCGGCGATGGCCCGCTTGTGCTCGCTCCCCAGCATGGGTTTGGCCGGATTGTCGGCATCGAGCATGAAGCGGATGACGAACTTGCTGAGGTGGGCGGTGGACTGCATCTGCCCCTTGGCATCGCGCAGGTAGACGTTGTCCACCGGCAGCAGCCCGGCGGACTCGATGGCCTTGGACAGATCGAACTCCTGGTCCGGCTCCATGCCCGCCTGCAGCGCCCTGAGATTGTTGTTCATCCTGGACACTTCATGCTCTGGCAGGGGGATGATGTTGCGCGGATCCAGGGTCGGCAGTATGACCACGGCCGCCAGCACGACCAGCAGCATGAACCAGAACCAGAGGAAGATCTGGGTGGAGAGGCCGCCGAAGGAGCGGTTGCTGTTCATCGGCTCAGGCCTGTTCCAGCCAGAGGTAGCCGCGGCCGCGCACCGTCTTGAAGCGGGGCTGGCCATCGCTGCGCTCCGGCAGCTTCTTGCGCAGATTGCTCAGGTGCATGTCGATGGCGCGATCGAAGGGCTCCAGCTTCTTGCCAAGCACTTGTTCAGACAGAAGATTCTTGCTGACGATCTGGCCGGGGCTGCGCAGCAGGCACTCCAGCAGGCCGAACTCGGTGGCGGTGAGCTCCAGCAACTGATCGTCGCAGCGGGCCTGTTGCAGGCCGGGCTGCAGCACCAGATCCATGAAGCGCAGCTCGTCCGATGCGCCGCGCTGGGGGGAGAGGGTCTGGGTGCGGCGCAGGATGGCGCGCACCCGGGCCAGCAGCTCGCGATCGTCGAACGGCTTGGCCAGGTAGTCATCGGCGCCGGCCTCCAGCCCGTTGACCCTGTCCTGGCTGTCGCCGCGGGCGGTCAGCATCAGCACCGGGGTGTCATGACGCTTGCGCAGCTTGGTCAGCATGGCGAAGCCGTTGAGCCTTGGCATCATCACATCCAGCAGCACCAGATCGAATTCCTGCTCTGCCAGCCGCAGCAGGCCCTCCTCGCCATCTTCGGCGACCGTGACCTGAAAGCTTTCCAGAGTCAGGATTTCGGTGAGCAGCTGGGTCAGCTCGAGATCGTCGTCGACCAGGAGTATTTTATTCATCTGGAATCATTCCGCTGATTTTGCGCGTCAGACTGACGCCCGGGTCAGGGTATAATAAATTTTTACGCGCCAGAGGAAAGCCGGTTTTGAGCCAACAACAATATTCTCGCTGGGTCACCCTGGCCAGCATGGCGGCGGTCGCCGTCGCCAGCCTGCTGATCACCGGCAAACTGATCGCCTGGCTGATGACGGACTCGTCCAGTCTGCTCGCCTCTCTGACCGACTCCCTGATGGACGTCAGCGCCTCCCTCATCAACCTGTTCGCCATCCGCTACGCCCTGGCCCCGGCGGATAACGAGCACCGCTTCGGCCACGGCAAGGCGGAGTCGCTGGCGGGCCTCATCCAGTCGGCCTTCATCTCGGGCTCGGCCCTGCTGCTGGTGATGCACGGCATCTCCTCCCTGCTCAATCAGGTGCCGGTGCAGCGGCTGGAGGCCGGGCTCTGGGTCAGCGCTGGCTCCATCCTGCTGACCCTGCTGCTGGTCGGCTTCCAGCGCTGGGTGGTGCAGCGCACCAACAGCGTGGCCATCAAGGCCGACATGCTGCACTACCGTTCCGATCTGCTGCTCAACGCCGGCGTGCTGCTGGCGCTGGTGCTGGCGGGGCAGGGGTGGTTCTGGGCCGACGGCCTGTTTGCCATCCTGATCGGTCTGTTCCTGGTGTGGGGAGCCGTCCAGATCGGCTACGAATCGGTACAGGCGCTGCTCGATCGTCAGTTGCCAGAGGAAGAACAAGCGAGAATAATGGCGCTCTGCTGTGCCGTGGAGGGGGTACACGGTGTCCATGATCTGCGTACCCGCCAATCCGGGCCGACCCGATTCGTGCAGCTGCATCTGGAACTGGATGATCAGCTGCCCCTGGTCAAGGCCCATCAGATAGCCGACGAGGCTGAGCTGGCCGTGCGCCAGTCATTTGAGCGGATGGATGTGATTATCCACATGGACCCCATCTCGGTGCTGACAAAAGAACAACAAGGCCCTCACCCTGAACAACAGTAGGCTGCAACATGGATGATCTGGTTGCCCAAACGTGGCAAAAAATTCAGCTGGAAGCACAGAGCATGGCGGCCCAGGAGCCTATGCTGGCCAGCTTCTTTCACTCCACTATTCTCAATCATCAGGATCTGCGCTCGGCGCTCAGCTTTCAGCTGGCCAACAAGCTCGACAGCACCACCATGCCGGCCATCGCCCTGCGTGAGGTGATCGAACTGGCCCTGCGCAGCGAGCCCGAGTTGCTGGCCATGGTGGCCGCCGACATCTGCGCGGTGCAGGACAGGGATCCCGCGGTCGATCTCTTCTCGACGCCGCTGCTCTACCTCAAGGGCTTTCATGCCCTGCAGGGCTACCGGGTGGCCAACTGGCTGTGGCGCCAGGGGCGTCGTTCGCTGGCGCTCTATCTGCAAAACCAGATCTCAGTGGTGTTCGGGGTCGATGTGCACCCGGCGGCGCGGATCGGCAAGGGCATCATGTTCGACCATGCCACCGGCATAGTGGTCGGGGAGACGGCGGTGATCGAGGACGATGTCTCCATCCTGCAGAGCGTGACCCTGGGCGGGACCGGCAAGGAGAGTGGCGATCGCCACCCCAAGATCCGGGAAGGGGTGATGATAGGGGCGGGTGCCAAGGTGCTCGGCAACATAGAGGTGGGCGTCGGCGCCAAGATAGGTGCCGGCAGCGTGGTGATCAACCCGGTGCCACCCCACACCACAGTCGCCGGCGTGCCGGCCAAGATCGTGGGTCGCCCCGAGTGCGACAAGCCCTCGCTGGACATGGATCAGTGTCTCTGATCCCCTGACCGAGGCGGTACCATGGTCAAGCGCTGGTCAGGCTATCTGATCCTGGGGATGTGGCTGCTCAACCTGCTGCATCTCTATCTGGGCTTCTCTCCCTGGCCGGCGGCCATCGCCGCCTGGGCCGCCTCCCTGCTCACCTGGCCCTGGCTGGTGGGCGCCGCACGGCGTCAGGCCCTGGCCCTCTATGGTGCCGCGCTCTTGCTGCTGATCTTCTCCTGGTGGCGCGGAGCCAGTCTCAGCGCCGGCGACTGGCTGTTGCCCAACATCAACATGCTCACCATGTTTGCCGCCGTCAGCACCCTCAACCTCGCTACCTCCGGCCTGCTGACTGGCACCAGCTCCTGGTCGGGTCGCAAGGGGCTGTGGAGCACCATGGCCAGCCTCAATCTGCTCGGCGCCGTCATCAATCTCTCGGTGCTGTTCATCATCGGCGACCGGCTGGAGCGCAATGGCACCCTGGAGCGGCGCCAGGTGATGGTGCTGAGCCGGATCTTCTGCGCGGCCGCCTTCTGGTCCCCCTTCTTCGTCGCCATGGCGGTGGCGCTCACTTATGCCCCCGGCCTGCAACTCGCCAGCATACTGCCGTTTGGCATCGTCGCCGCCTTGCTGGCGATGGGGTTGACGGCCTGGCAGGTGGAGCGGCTCGGCGTGGCGGATTTCGCGGGCTACCCGCTGCGGCTGCAGACCCTGGGGCTGCCGGTGACGCTGGCGCTGCTGGTCTTGCTGATCAACCGGCTCTGGCCCCAGCTCAGCATCCTGGCGGTGATCGCGCTGGTGGCGCCGCTGCTGGCGCTGCTGTTCATGCCCCATGCCGGGCGGGGGGCGGCCCTCAAGCGGCAGGTGGTGGAACGCTTCCCCGCCATCGGCGGCCAACTGGTGTTGTTCCTGGGGGCCGGCTTGCTGGCGGCGGGCATCAACAGCGCGCTGTCGGTGATCGATGTCGGCGGTGGCCACGGCCTGCCGCTGTTCAATCACTTCGGCTGGCTGGAGGCCTGCCTGACCCTGCTGCTGATCTTCCTGGTGGCCATCATAGGTGTGCACCCGCTCATCAGCATCTCAGGACTGGCCCCCCTGCTGTGGCCACTGGCCCCGGATCCCAGCCTGCTCGGCATGTGTTTCCTGCTGGGGTGGGGGCTGGCCACCGGCACCAGTCCGCTGTCCGGCTCCAATCTGGCGCTGGCGTCGCGCTATAACCTGAGCGCCGGGCTGCTGTTGCGCTGGAACCTGCTCTACGGCTTGCTGATGTACGGGGTCGCCTGCCTGTTGCTGGGGGCATTTATCGCCCTGCACGGGTGACACCGGCAGCAAGCGACCCCCTGGCCGGCGGCGCCATGAGTATCGCCGCCGTGCCCTGGAGCCGGCCTTGCGGCTGCGGCGCAGCGGCCTGCGAGAAAAACCGACGCATATTTAGACAATACCGGCAGGGAAGGCGCATTTTGCAACGCACCGGCTTGTTTGTGCCAATGCCCTCAGGGTATGCTGGCTCCACGCGCTTGATCGCCCGCTGTAGGGCATCGCAATTGAACAAACAGGTATGCAACTATGTCACTAGAAGTCCTTGAGCAACTCGAATCCAAAGTCCAATCCGCCGTCGACAACATCTCCCTGCTGAAGATGGAGCTGGACGAGCTGAAAGAGCAAAACAGCAAGCTGCAAGACGAGAACCATCAGCTGCGCAACGAGCACGTTGCCTGGCAAGAGCGTCTGCGCGCCCTGCTTGGCAAGATGGAGCAGATGGGCGAAGCCATCTAATCCCTGCGCTGACAGACAAGATTGAAAACGGGCCGCTCCATGAGCGGCCCGTTTGTTTATGGCAAGGGAGGCATCAGAGCGCTAGCAACTGCTTGACCGTCTTCTCGATGCCATCGGCCGCCTCGACGATGTTCTGCGCCAGCATATAGGCCGGGGTCGAGATGACCTTGCGCTCCTGATCCACCACGAACTCGTTGACCGGGCAGTTGAGGTGGCTGCCACCCATGGCCTCGATGGCATTGGCGGTCGCCTCGTCGGTGCCTATGGTGGCCAGGGTGCCGGCCCCGTAGATGAGCGGGATCATGGCTGGCGCGATGCAGATATAGGCCGCCGGTTTGCGGGCGGCGCCAAAGCTCTGGCACGCCCTGAGCACATCCGGCTGGATCTGGCAGTGGGCGCCTTGCACTGCGAAGTCGCACAGGTTCTTGGCGGCGCCGAAGCCACCGGGCAGCAGCAGGGCGTCATAGTCGGCCGCATCCAGCTCGGCCACGTCCCGGATCTGACCACGCACGATCCGGGCCGCCTCGACCAGCACGTTGCGGCTCTCCTGGGTGCTGACCTCGCCGGTCAGATGGTTGATGACATGCAACTGCGGCACGTTGGGCGCGAAACACTGGGTCACGGCACCTTGGCGGGCCAGCGCCAGCAGGCTGATGACGGCTTCATGGATCTCGGTGCCGTCAAAGACGCCGCAGCCACTCAAAATCACGGCCACTTTTTTCATGGCAGACTCCTCGTTGTTGAAAATGTGAGCCAGGGTAGATTGTTGTATTTTTGTATGGTTATCGCTGGCCCTCCGCTGGTCAAGTCATCTCGCTGTGCTAGGATTGTTTCGTTTCGGATCCTGCCGTATTGACTCCCTTAAATCTTTTTCCACATTGATCGAGATCATTTCAATTTTGAGATGATCGGTTTTGGTGATCTCAACTTTATGTTTTATATGTTGTTTTTATAATTTACGCACAGCTTTGTCACAATGGGTCTAACGAGCTCCCATTTTTGAGCACAGAGTTATCCACAGCGCCGACCCTCCATCTGGCCGCCTGAGGCTGTATCCCCGCCCCTTGGTGTGATGCGGGCCCTGTGGCATCCTAACGGCTGTTTATTCCTGGCAGGACGATTTCATGGCCCCTAGCAATCCCCTTATCTTGGTCGACGGCTCTTCATATCTTTACCGCGCCTTCTTCGCCTCCCAGCAGGCCGATCTGCGCACATCGACCGGTTTGCCGAGTGGCGCCGTCCGGGTGATGGCCAACATGATGCGCAGCCTGCGCAAACAATACCCCGACTGCCATGTGGCCGTGGTGTTCGACGCCAAGGGCAAGACCTTCCGCGACGACATCTACCCCGAGTACAAGGCGACCCGTGCCAGCATGCCGGACGATCTGCGCAGCCAGGTCGCCCCCATCCACCAGATGATCAAGGCGATGGGCTTCCCGTTCTTGATGGTCGAAGGGGTCGAGGCCGACGATGTGATCGGCACTCTGGCTCGCCAGGCGACCGAGAAACAGCTGCCGGTGCTCATCAGCACCGGTGACAAGGACATGGCGCAGTTGGTCTCCGATCACGTCACCCTGATCGACACCATGAAGGACGTGACCACAGACCGGGAGGGGGTGATCGAGAAGTTTGGCGTGCCGCCGGAGCTCATCATCGACTACCTGGCCCTGATGGGGGACAAGGTGGACAACATTCCCGGCATGACCGGGGTGGGCGAGAAGACGGCGCAGGCGCTGTTGCAGGGGATCGGTAGCATAGACCAGATCGCCGCCAACCTGGACAAGGTGGCCGCCCTCGGTTTCCGTGGCTCCAAGGCGTTTGCCGACAAGTTCCGCGAGCAGGAAGAGCAGGTTCGTCTCTCCTATCAACTGGCGACCATCAAGACCGACGTCGAGCTGGAGCAGGAGCTGGAGCAGTTGCAACTGGGCCCGATCGACAAGGAGTCCTTGCTGGAAGTCTATCGCGAGTACGAACTGCGCAACCTGATCAAGGAGCTGGAGTCCGATAACGAAGGTGCTGGCAGCACAGGCAGTGTGAGTCAGGATGCTGCGGATGAGGAGCCGGTTGCCGCCGCCATCATCGAGACCGATTATCGCTGCATCCTGGACGAGGGCGAATTTGACGACTGGCTGGCTCGGCTGAACGCCGCCCCGCTGTTTGCTTTCGACACCGAGACCACCAGTCTCGACTATATGGAGGCGCGGGTCGTCGGCGTCTCCTTTGCCATCGAGCCGGGCAAGGCTGCCTATGTCCCCTTCGGCCACGACTACCTGGGGGCGCCGGTGCAGCTGACCGAAGCCCTGGTGCTGGGCAAGCTCAAGCCGCTGCTGGAAGATCCGGCCCGCCTCAAGGTCGGTCAGAACCTCAAGTACGATCGCAACGTGCTGCTCAACCACGGCATAGACCTGCAGGGCATCGCCTTCGACACCATGCTCGAATCCTATGTGCTCAACTCCACCGCCAGCCGTCACGACATGGACTCCCTGGCCAAGAAGTATCTGGGCGTCGAGACCATCTCGTTCGAAGAGATCGCCGGCAAGGGGGCCAAGCAGCTCACCTTCAATCAGATCGAGCTGGAGCAGGCCGCACCCTATGCGGCCGAAGATGCCGACATCACCCTGCGCCTGCATCAGACCCTCTGGGGCGAACTGAGCAAGCTGCCTGAATTGGCCAAGGTATTCACCGAGATCGAGTTGCCCCTGCTGCCCGTGCTGGCACGGATGGAGCTGCTGGGTACCACCATAGATCCCAAGCTGCTGCACCAGCAGAGCCAGGAAATAGAGGTGCGTCTGGCGGAGCTGGAACGGCAGGCACACGAACTGGCCGGGCAGGAGTTCAACCTCTCCTCACCCAAGCAGCTCGGCGAGATCCTGTTCGTCAAGCTGGGGTTGCCCATCCTCAAGAAGACCCCCAAGGGCGCCCCCTCCACCGCCGAAGAGGTGCTGGCCGAGCTGGCGGAGAACTACGATCTGCCGCGCCTGCTGATGGAGCACCGCGGCCTGGCCAAGCTCAAGTCCACCTATACCGACAAGCTGCCACTGATGATCAAGCCCCAGACCGGGCGGGTGCACACCTCCTATCATCAGGCGGTGGCAGCGACCGGCCGGCTCTCCTCAACCGATCCGAACCTGCAGAACATCCCGGTGCGCAATGAGCAGGGGCGCCGCATCCGGCAGGCCTTCATCCCGAGCGCTGGCTACAAGCTGGTGGCGGCGGACTATTCCCAGATCGAGCTGCGGATCATGGCGCACCTCTCCGGTGACCAGGGGCTGCTGACCGCCTTTGCCGAAGGCAAGGACATCCACAAGGCGACCGCGGCCGAGGTGTTTGGGATGGCGCTGGATGCGGTCACCACCGACATGCGACGCAGTGCCAAGGCGATCAACTTCGGCCTGATCTATGGCATGAGCGCCTTCGGCCTCGCCAAGCAGCTGGGGATAGGTCGCGCCGAGGCGCAGAAGTACATGGATCTCTACTTCGAGCGCTATCCCGGCGTGCTCGACTACATGGAGCGTACCCGCCAGCAGGCGCAGGCGCAGGGCTATGTCGAGACCCTGTTCGGTCGTCGCCTCTACCTGCCGGACATCAAGTCCCGCAATGCCGGTCTGCGCAAGGGTGCCGAGCGGGCGGCGATCAACGCCCCCATGCAGGGCACGGCCGCCGATATCATCAAGCGCGCCATGATCGGCGTCGATGGCTGGCTCCGTGGCATCACGGATGACTCCATCCACATGCTGATGCAGGTGCACGATGAACTGGTGTTCGAGATCCGCGAGGAGAAGCTGGCAGAGTATGTCGCCATCATCAAGGCGAAGATGTCGGCCGCCGCCGAGCTGCATGTGCCGCTGGTGGTGGAAGCCGGGACCGGCGACAACTGGGATCAGGCCCACTGATCCTGACCATAGTGATTGGCTAGCTATATAAGCAGAGAAGCCCGGCAGCATGCCGGGCTTCTTGTCTCTGTTCATTCTGTCTGCCTCAGGCCTCTTGCAGATACTCGTCCTTGAGCAGCACGTAGTTATCGGCGGAGATCTTCAGAAAGGCGAGCTCTGCCGGTTTGAGCTGCCGCGCCTGCTTGACGGGATTGCCCATATAGAGGAAGCCGGACTCGAGCCGCTTGCCCGGCGGTACCAGGCTACCGGCACCTATCATCACCTCGTCTTCCACGACCACCCCATCCAGCAGGATGGCCCCCATGCCGACCAGCACCCTGTTGCCTATGGTGCAGCCGTGCAGCATGGCCTTGTGGCCCACGGTCACATCATCACCTATCAGCAGCGGATGGCCATCGGGATTGCTGGCACTCCTGCGGCTCAGGTGCAGCACTGTGCCATCCTGCACGTTGCTGCGGGCGCCGATGCGGATGTGGTTCACGTCTCCGCGCGCCGCCACCAGGGGCCAGATGCTGGCATCGTCGCCGAGCTCGATATCACCCACCAGAGTGGCACAGGGATCCACATATACTCGTTTGCCCAGTTGCGGGCGTTTTCCTTTGTAAGGTCTCAGTCTCAGGTCCATCTTGGCCTCCTTGTTTTCGGCCATTCTAGCAATCGAAGGCCCTTTCTGTGGATAAGTTTGTACAAAAGCTGTGGTTGGATATGAATAACTAAGAAAGTGCCGATTTTTACAGTTTTATTGCAGTAACCCCCTTGCCAGCGTGATCAATCTATCTATAATGCGCCACATCGACAGGGCAAGCGGCAACGCAAACAAGCCGGTCGGTACCTCGATAAAGCCTCTGAAAATAAGGCTTGACTCGAGAAGGCGGTTGAGTAGAATGCCACTCCCGCAGCGACTAAACGTTGCAACGCTCTTTAACAATTTGAATCAAGCAATCTGTGTGGGCACTCACAGCATCGAGCATCAAAAACAATTTTTGATTTTCAATGTCTGGTGAAGTGACCAAAACGACTTGTTAGCAATA
>NZ_JAHUXD010000001.1:0-681942 GCF_019218705.1 Aeromonas sp. sif2433 | reverse complement strand
CACTATCTGAGGAATTATCTGGGCTGGCGACGGATGCTGGAGCGTTATGGGCGGGAAGTGGATGTTCCACGTTGCTTGCATGAGGCGCTTGGGCGCCCCATGCAACACGTAATTGGGACATAGCCTTTTTTATTGGGGAAGGGGGAGGGCATGGCGGCACCGCGATAAGCTGCGGGTGATCCGGGCAGGCCGGTCACATCAGGCTCATTCCAGCACTATCTGCCGCCCCCAGTCATATGTTGGGGAACCTAGCTGTGCGGACCCGGTTTTCTCGGCCGGAGCCGAGCCTGTTCAAACCCCGGGGGCGAATTCGGGTGTCACGCTTCATAAAACAAAAACGGCAGCCGATGGCTGCCGTTTTTTATTGGAGGGAGCAGGACTACTTCTGCTCCATGATGATCTGCAGCAGATCCCCTTCCAGCAGGGAGCGCTTGACCAGGGCGAAGCCGCCTATGGTGGGCTGGTTCTGGAAGCGCGCCTTCACGATGGGCAGGCCACGGTGGAAGCTGGGCAGGGACTGGTGCTCGACGCAGCGACGGATGGCCGGGATCAGGATCTCCTCCGCGGCGGTGATTTCGCCGGCGATCAACACCTTCTGCGGGTTGAACAGGTTGACCGTGATGGCGATGGCCCGGCCCAGATGTTCCCCCACGTTCTCGATCACGCTGCGTGCCAGCTCATCCCCCGCCACGGCGGCCTTGCACACCTCCTGGATGGTGATGTGCTTGTCTTGCAGGGCGCTCAGGTGGCCACGGCTGATGAGCTCCTTGACCTTGTCGACGATGGCTTCGTTGGAGGCGATGGTCTCCAGGCAACCGAAGTTGCCGCAGTGGCAGCGCTTGCCGAGGGGCTCGACCTGGATGTGGCCGATCTCGCCGACGTTGCGATTCTGGCCGAGGAACACCTTGCCCTTGGTGATGATGCCGGAGCCGGTGCCCTGGTGCACGCTCACCAGGATGGAGTCCATGCAGTCGCGGGACTCGCCGAAGAAGTGCTCGGCCAGCGCCAGCGAGCGGGTATCGTTGCCCACGTAGCAGGGCAGGTTGAAATGGTGCTCGAGCAGCTTGGCCAGCGCCAGGTTGCGGATCTGGTAGGTCGGGGTGTAGATGACCATGCCGGATTCCGGATTGACCAGGCCCGGCATGGTGAGTGCGACACTGATGAGGTTGCGACTGCGCTCGGCGTTGGCGTCGATGAAGGCGCCAATCTCCCGCAGCAGCATGTCGACCACGGGTTGCTGCTCGATCTCGGTCACCTGGGTGATGTGCTGATCGAGCTCCTTGCCGTCGAGATCATAGAGACTCAGCTGCAGGTAGCCGCGGCCGAGCTTGGCAGAGACAAACTGAAAGCGATGCTTGATGGTGGTCAGGGAGATGGCCCGTCGTCCGCCGGTCGATGCCTGCGGCGAGGTCTCCCTGATCAGCCCATGCTCGATCAGTTGCCGGGTTATCTTGGTCACGCTGGCCGGGGCCAGCTGACTCAACTCGGCAATTTTGACCCGCGAGATGGGCCCCTGCAGGTCAATGAGCCGATACACGACCGCACTGTTAACCTGCTTGATGAGATCTACGTTTGCTATTTGTCCGCCAGTCATAGTGTCACTGTTGTGTGTAGTGTCCGTTAACCACGGTCCCGCAGACCGTGAAGGCCTGATCAAAGACGGTGAGGTTGGCAATTTTTCCGACCTGGATACTACCGAGACGTGAGTCCCATCCAATGGCGCGTGCGGGGTAAAGGGTGGCCATTCTCAGTGCTTCATCGAGCGGTAATCCGACCTGTTTGACCAGATTTTCCACCCCTTCGATCATGGTGAGGGCAGAACCGCCGAGTGTACCATTCTCATCGACGCACTGACCATCGCGGAAATAGACGGTTGCGCCACAAAAATCAAACTTCTCAAAGCCTTCCGGCGCGCCCGCCGCCGCGGTGGCATCGGTTACCAGCACCAGCCGCTCGCCGAGGATCTTGTGGGCTAGGCGCACTGTGGCCCAGTGCACGTGATGGCCATCGACGATGATGCCGGCATGGACATCCTTGCGATCATAGATGGCACCGACCACCCCGGGTTCGCGCCCGTTCAGGGTGGGGGTCATGGCGTTGTAGAGGTGGGTGGCGAAGCGGATGCCATTGTCGAACCCGGCCATGGCCTGCTCATAACTGGCGGCGGTGTGGCCGGCGGAGACCAGGATGCCCGCCTCGACCAGGCGACGGATGTGCTCCGGCTTGTTACGTTCCGGTGCCAGGGTGATCTTGGCGATGGCATCGCTGTTGTCACAGAAGAAGTCGATCATCTCGTCGGCCGGCTGGCGGATCTGATCGGCCGGGTGGATGCCCTTGCGCTTGAGGTTGGTGTAAGGCCCTTCCAGATGGACGCCGAGCACCTCGTTGGGGTGGGCGGCCATGTAGTCGCGGGTGACCGCCACCGCCTGCTTCATGTCCGCATCCGGACTGGTGATCAGGGTCGGCAGGAAGCTGGTGGTACCGGACTTCAGGTTGGCCGCCTGCATGATGGCCAGGGTCTCGGTGGTGATGTGGCCGTTGAACATGACGCCACCGCAGCCGTTGAGCTGGACGTCGATGAAGCCGGCGCTCAGGTTGGCGCCGTGCAGATCATGCTGAACTGCCTCAGCGGGCAGCTCTGCCCGGGGCACAATGGCGACAATCTTGTCGCCCTCGATCAGTACGCCGTGGCCGGTCAGCACGCAGCTGCCGGTATAGAGGGTGCAATTAGTCAGTGCGTACATGACGGCTCCTTACAGACGGTTGATGTTGGCGGCTTCCAGTTGTTGGAAGTAACGGACCGTCTTGACTTTCAGCTCCATGGTGGAGGGCTCGTCGCACACCATCATGCCCTTGGGGTGCAGTTGCAGGGTGGAGATGGTCCACATGTGGTTGACGCAACCTTCCACCGCGGCCTGCAGGGCCAGGGCCTTGCCGTGACCGGTTACCAGGATCATGATCTCTTCGGCATCCATCAGGGTGCCGACGCCCACGGTCAGCGCCAGCTTGGGCACCTGCTCCATGTCGCCACCGAAGAAGCGGGAGTTGGCGATGCGGGTGTCCTCGGTCAGGGTCTTGACCCGGGTGCGGGAGGAGAGGGAAGAGGCCGGTTCGTTGAACGCGATGTGGCCGTCATTGCCGACGCCGCCCATGAACAGGTTGATCTTGCCGTAGGACTTGATCTTGTCTTCATAACGCTTGCACTCGGCCACCAGATCCTCGGCATTGCCGTTGAGGATGTTGATGTTTTCCGGGCGGATATTCACGTGGTTGAAGAAGTTGTTGTACATGAAGCTGTGGTAGCTCTCCGGGTGCTCGGCCGGCAGACCCACGTACTCGTCCATGTTGAAGCTGACCACGTGCTCGAAGCTCACTTCGCCGGCTTGGTGCAGCTCGATCAGGCGCTTGTAGGTCGTCAGCGGGGTGCCGCCGGTCGGCAGGCCCAGCACGAAGGGGCGATCGCTGGTCGGCTTGAACGCATTGATGCGGTCAACGATGTAACGGG
This sequence comes from Aeromonas sp. sif2433, assembly GCF_019218705.1. Classification (NCBI taxonomy): domain Bacteria; kingdom Pseudomonadati; phylum Pseudomonadota; class Gammaproteobacteria; order Aeromonadales; family Aeromonadaceae; genus Aeromonas; species Aeromonas sp. sif2433. The sequence goes on along the minus strand of NZ_JAHUXD010000001.1, from coordinate 678,437 downwards.
CAGACCAGAGACCCACTTGGCTGGCGGACTTCAACGGGATCAGGCGCATTTTAGATACCTCTGTACGGGTTGCGGCCGGTCTATCGACGGCAAGGGATTTTAGATGGATTCAAGTTGTTTTATAGCGTAAATAAAGATTGCGAACTAAGCCACATCTATCCGTTACCTTTATCTCTGTTGAGTGATAATGATCACGAATGTTGGTTTATTAATTTGCGCAGCGAAATAAAACCCATAGACTGCCAATCAAGCCTTGATGGCTTATGCGTCGAACGTGATAAGCACTTAATTCTAGAAAAACATCAACTAAGGAGAGGAACCGTGAACATTCTCGGTTATTTACAAAAGATCGGCCGTGCCCTGATGGTGCCGGTAGCGGTATTGCCTGCCGCAGCGATCCTTATGGGGATTGGTTATTGGATTGACCCGAACGGTTGGGGCGGTGGCAGCCCGGTGGCTGCATTCCTGATCAAGGCGGGTGCCGCCATCATCGACAGCATGCCTGTGCTGTTCGCCGTGGGTGTTGCCTATGGCATGTCCAAGGATAAAGACGGCTCTGCCGCGCTGGCCGGTCTGGTCGGTTTCCTGGTGGTCACCACCTTGCTGAGCCCGGGCGCCGTTGCCCAGATCAAGGGTATCCCGGCCGATCAGGTCCCGGCTGCCTTTGCCAAGATCAGCAACCAGTTCGTCGGTATCCTCTGTGGTGTCATCGCCGCCGAGCTGTATAACCGCTTCAGCAGCGTCGAGCTGCACAAGGCGCTGGCCTTCTTCTCCGGCCGTCGTCTGGTGCCGATTGTGACCTCCGTTGTCATGATCGTGGTCTCCTTCATCCTGATGGCCGTCTGGCCGGTTATCTATGGTGGCCTGGTGCACTTCGGTGAATCCATCGTCAGCATGGGCTCCACCGGTGCCGGTATCTACGCCTTCTTCAACCGTCTGTTGATCCCGGTCGGTCTGCACCACGCCCTGAACTCCGTGTTCTGGTTTGACGTGGCGGGCATCAACGACATCCCGAACTTCCTGGGCGGTCAGAGCTCCATCGACGCCGGCAAGGCCGTGGTCGGTACCACTGGTATGTACCAGGCTGGCTTCTTCCCGATCATGATGTTCGGTCTGCCGGGCGCTGCGCTGGCCATCTACCACTCCGCCAAGAAAGAGCACAAAGAGAAAGTTGCATCCATCATGATCGCAGCCGCCTTTGCCGCCTTCTTCACCGGTGTGACCGAGCCGCTCGAGTTCTCCTTCATGTTCGTGGCGCCGGTGCTCTATGTCATCCACGCCCTGCTGACCGGTCTGTCCGTGTTCATCGCCTCCAGCATGCATTGGATCGCCGGTTTCGGCTTCAGTGCCGGTCTGGTGGATATGGTGCTCTCCAGCCGTAACCCGCTGGCTACCCAGTGGTACATGCTGCTGGTGCAGGGCCTGGTGTTCTTCGGCCTCTACTACGCCATCTTCCGTGCCGTCATCGTCAAGTTCAACCTGAAGACTCCGGGTCGTGAAGATGACGAAGCCGTGCCGGTACAGGCTCAGATTACCGACCGCACCGAGCTGGCTCGCCAGTATCTGGAAGTGCTGGGTGGTCAAGATAACCTGGTAACCATCGATGCCTGCATCACCCGTCTGCGTCTGACCCTGAAAGACCGCAGCATCGTGGATGAGCGCAAGCTGAAAGCCCTGGGCGCGGCCGGTGTGGTCAAGCTCGGTGAGCAGAACCTGCAGGTGATTCTGGGCCCCTTGGCCGAAATCATCGCCGGTGAGATGAAATCCCTGCGTTAATCGAGCGCAAGCTCACCTCAAGTCTAAGTCCATTGTTGACATAACTAAGGGCCCCGCTTAGGGGCCCCATATAAAAAAAGCCAAGAAAATCCAACCTTTACTTCAAATGAGAGCAGCAGTTATGAACTTGAAACATTCTCTGTTAGCCATTGCCATGTCTACCGTTTGTGCCGCTCAGGTACAGGCAGCCGATGCCGCCAAGCAAGCCGTGGTCGATTCCCTCGCCAGCAACCTGGTCGTCAAGTATGAAGTGGTCACCAACGACGGTGCCAGTGCCGGTCTGGATTGTCAGGCGCTGGGTTCCGAGTGGGCGAGCTGTGGCGTTGCCAAGCTGCACCTGACCAACACCGGTGCGGACGTGACTTCCAAGGATTGGAACATCTACATCCACTCCATCCGCCGCATCCAGCGGGTGGACAACGACCAGTTCACCATCACCCACCTGACCGGCGACCTCTATCGCATGACGCCGACCGACAAGTTCCAGGGCTTTGCCAAGGATGCTGCGGTCGAAGTGCCGCTGGTGGTGGAGTACTGGGTGCTGTTTGAAAGCGACATCATGCCGAACTGGTACGTCGCCACCGAGGGCGCCGAGCCCAAGGTGATCGCCAGCATGACCAACATCGAAGATGCCACCAGTTACGAGAAGCCGATGCCGGCCGACGGCTGGAAGCGCACCAAGGATGACAAGAACATCCTGATGAACAGCGAGACCCGTTTCGCTGCCAATCAGGCCAGCACGCTGCTGCCGGCCAGCAAGATCGACGACCAGATCATGCCAACCCCGCTCAAGCAGGTGGTGAAGGCGGGTCCGCAGGTCGATCTCTCCAGCATCAAACTCAACGCGCTGGATCTGCCGACCGACCGTGCCGAAGCCATCAAGGCGTCACTGACCAAGCTGGGTGTTACCCTCTCCGACACCGGCTACCCAGTGACCATCAAGCTCGGCAGCAAGGTCAAGCAGGCCGAAGGCTATGACATGAACATCGGCTCGCAGGGCGCGCTGATCCAGGGCCACGACATCGACGGCGCCTTCTGGGGCGCGCAATCCCTGATCTCCCTGCTGGGGGTCAACGACAAGCTGGTCAGCCAGATGGCGGTCGAGGATGCCCCGCGCTTCGAATACCGCGGCATGCAGACCGACGTGGCCCGCCACTTCCGTGGCCCGGAAACCCTGCGCAAGCTGATCGACCAGATGTCGTCCAAGAAGCTCAACACCCTGCACCTGGGCCTGACCAACGATGAAGGCTGGCGTATCGAGATCCCGGGCCTGCCGGAGCTGACCGACGTCGGTGGCGAACGTTGCCACGATCTGTCCGAAACCAAGTGCATCCTGCCGCAGCTGGGTTCAGGCCCGACCAGCGACAACATGGGCAGCGGTTTCTACACCAAGTCCGACTATATCGACCTGGTTCGTTACGCCAAGGCGCGCGGTGTGACCGTGATCCCCGAGGTCAACATGCCAGCGCATGCCCGTGCCGCCGTGGTCTCCATGGAGGCGCGTTACAAGCGGCTGATGGCCGAGGGTAAAGAGCAGGAGGCGAACCAGTACCGTCTGCTCGATCCGGCCGATACCTCCAACATCACCTCGGTCCAGTTCTACGACAAGATGTCCTTCATCAACCCTTGCCAGCCGGGCTCTTCCGCCTTCGTGGCCAAGGTCATGGATGAAGTCGGCGCCATGCACAAGGCCGCCGGCCAGCCGCTGACCGTCTGGCACTACGGTGGTGACGAGGCGAAGAACATCATGATCCGCGATGGTTACCAGGATCCGGCCGTCACCAAGAAAGAAGATCTGGTGGCCTGGAAGGGCAACGCCGACTGGAGCAAGCAGGACAAGCCGTTCGGCAAGTCCCCGCTGTGCCAGAAGATGATCGACGAGGGCAAGATCAAGAGCGTAGATGAGCTGATGGTCTACTACGCGAAGGAAGTTGCCAAGATGGTCAAGGCGGATGGCTACTCCACCCTGATGGCGTGGGAAGATGGCCTGAAGTACGCCGACGGCGCCAAGGATTTCGCCACCGACAAGACCCAGGTCAACTTCTGGGAAACCCTCTACTGGGGCGGCTTCAACAATGCGATGGCGTGGGCACACAAGGGTTATGACGTGGTGCTGTCCAACCCGGATTACCTCTACCTGGACTTCCCGAACGAGGTGCATCCGGCCGAGCGTGGCTACTACTGGGCGACTCGCTTCACCGACACCCGCAAGTTGTTCAACTTCGCCCCGGAAAACCTGCCGCAGAACGCCGAGACCTCGACCGATCGCGACGGCAACGCCTTCGTGGCCAAGGGTGACCAGGATCCCGTCAAGTTCAAGGGCATGTCCGGTCAGCAGTGGGGCGAAACCGTGCGTACCGACGCCCAGTACGAGTACATGGTCTACCCACGGATCTTCTCCGTGGCCGAGCGTGCCTGGCACAAGGGTGGCTTCGAGCTGGATTATGTGAAGGGTCGCGAGTTCTCCGGCGAGACCAAGCATGTCAACAAGGCCACCCTGGACAAGGAGTGGAACCAGTTCGCCAACCTGCTGGGTCAGCGCGAGTTGGCGAAGCTGGAAGCCTACGGCGTCGAGTACCGTCTCTCGGTACCGGGTGCCAAGGTCGTCAACGGCAAGCTGGAAGCGAACGTGGATCTGCCGGGCCTGCCCATCCAGTACAGCCTGGATGGCAAGAGCTGGAGCGCCTATGACGCCGCGGCCAAGCCGAGCGTGAACGGCAAGGTCTACCTGCGTACCACCAGCTTCGATGGCAAGCGCACCAGCCGCGTCACCGAACTGAACTGATAGCTGTCAACCGCTAACACCAGGCGGGTCGCAAGACCCGCCTTTCCCAAGGCCGATATGTCATCGGTTTTGGGAAAGGTTGACTGTGCGTGTGAGCCTTTGTTGTGTGTGTGTATTGTCTGTTTTTCATCACTTGTGACCCCGCCTGGTGCGGGGCTTTTTTTGCCCGCGTTTTGCCGGCGTCGTCGTCGGGGTGGATCAGAGAGGGTCTTCGGGTCGGTCGATATCCCACACGCAGCCGGGATCATCCAGCGTCAGGCAGATCAGGCGGTCGGCGTGGCGATCGAGCACCGGCTTGGCGCCTTGCTCACCAGAGAGGCGGGCCAGCTCGGGCAGCAGATCGGCGGGAAAGCTAACGGGATGCCCCTGCTGACCCTGGTAGAGGGGCCGCACCAGCGAGTGACCCTGCTGGGCAGCCTGCAAGGCCAGCAGGCTGGTGTGGGAGAGATGGGGCATATCGGCCAGCGCCACCAGCAGACTCTGGATAGGCCAATCCTGGGCGAGCAGGGTGCGGACGCCGTGGGCCAGGCTGTCACCCATGCCGCCATCTGCCGGCACCTGGGTGATCAGGGCGCCCGTCGGCGCCAGCAGCTGGCGTAACGCCTCGTCTCGCTGCCTGAGCACCACCAGCACGCGGTCATGGCAGGGGAGCAGGGTGGCGAGGGTGCGCAGGATCAGGGGCGGGGAGCCCGCCAGTCGCTTGTCGCTGCCGTAGCGGCGGGAGAAGCCGGCGGCCAGCAGCAGGGCTATCCGCTCAGGCCGCATCTTGGCGAAGCCTCAGGCGAATGCCATGACGGGCGGCGATCACCTCGGCCAGGGTGGCGATGGCGATCTCGATCGGGGCCTTGCTACCGATAGGCAGCCCGATCGGTGCATGGATCCTGTCGAGCCGCTCCCGGCTGATCTCACCGATGCGCTGCAATCGCTCCAGGCGGCGCTCGCTGGTACGCACCGAGCCCATGGCGCCCAGATAGAAGGCCTCTGATTCCAGTGCTGCCATCAAGCCGGCATCGTCGATCCTGGGATCGTGGGCCAGGGCGAGCACGGCGCTCCGGGCCGTGACATGACGCTCGACGAAACGCTCGGGGTCACACCACTCCACCGCTATGCCGCCCTGCTCCGGCCCCCAGTGCCAGTCGGGGCTATATGCCTCGCGGGTGTCGCACAGCAACACCTCGAAGCCAGCGGCCTGTCCCAGTCTGGCCACCTGTTCGCTCACCTGACTGATCCCCAGCAGCAGCAGGCGCCAGCGCTGGGCATAGCTCAGCCGCACCCTGCCTGGCTCCTCTTGCTCGCCCTGCATCTCGTCGGCCAGATAGGAGCGCACCCCCAGGCCTAGTTGCACCTCCCGCACGAAGGGGAGGGCACCTTGCAGCCTGCTCAGCCACTCGTTCAGATCCGCGACGGCCTCGTCCCCTGAGAGGCGTTCGACCAACAGCCGGATGCGGCCGCCGCACGGCAGCTCGAACTCGCTGCCATCGGGGGCCAGATGGGATCCATAGTCCAGCAGGCTCAGGGGCGAGTCATGCTCCCCCCTGGCCAACATGGCGACGAAGGCATCCTCGATGCAGCCGCCGGAGATGGAGCCGCTGCGGCGACTGCCGTCGGTGGCGAACAGGGCCCCTTGCGGGCGGGGAGCCGAGCCGTAGGTCGCCACTATGCTGCACAGCCAGATAGATTTTCCTTGGGCGAGCCAGGCGAGGCTCTGACGCAGCACCTCCAGCTGACCGCTACTCATCGTGCGCCTCGACGATCTCCTTCTTGAGCGCCTCGATGTCGCTTGCACTCAGGGTGGAGGGCTGATGGGCCCAGGTCTGGCGCAGGAAGTTGACCAGATCCGCCAGTTGCTGTTCGTTGAGCTCCTTGGCATAGCTTGGCATGGGGGCGAAGCGCTCGGTCTGGCTGTAGCTCTGGGCCGGGATCCCGCGCAGCAGCACCGCCAGGGTGTTGGTCGGAGTCGCCTGATCCAGGGTGGCATTGGTGTACATGGATGGTGTCACGTTCGGCTTGCCCTGGCCCTCCTGGCCATGACAACCGGCGCAGTAGTCCCGGTAGAGCCCATAGCCGGGGTGAGCCCTATCCAGGGTGACTTGCTTGGGCTCTGGCTCCGGCAGCGGGGTGTCGCTGTCCAGCAGGTAGCTGGTGACGGCGTGCATGTCTTCGTCGGTCAGGTAGGCGAAGCTCTTCTCGACCACGGGATACATGCCGGCGAAGACGCCGCCCTTGACCGAGTAGCCCTTGCGCAGCAGCCGGGTCAGGGAGTCATGGGTCCAGCCCTGGCGCCTGAGCTCGGTGGCGGTGATCTCCGGGGCCATCACCCCCTCGATCATGGCCCCTTTCAGGTAGCCGGAGTCGTCCATCGCCATGAAGGTATCCCGCGGCGTGTGGCATTCGCCACAGTGCCCCAGCCCATCCACCAGGTAGCGGCCACGATTCCAGTTGCTGCTCTTGGCCGGATCGGTTTCGAAGGCGCTGTCCTCATGGGCCACCAGGTTCCAGAACAGCAGGCCGGTGCGCACGTTGAAGGGGAAGCCGACCTCGTTGTCACGGTTCGGGGTGGCGGCCGGTTTGGTCTGCATGAAGTAGGCGTAGAGCGCCTTCATGTCCTCATCCGTGACCAGGTGATAGGAGGTGTAGGGCATGGCGGGATAGAGGCGGCCATTGGGGGCGCTGCCGTTGTGCATCACCTCATAAAAATCCTGATAGCTGTAGCTACCGATTCCCTGGGCCTTGTCGGAGCTGATGTTGGTGGAGTAGATGACGCCGAAAGGCGTCTTGAACGCCAGTCCACCGGCATACTTCTGGCCACCCTCGGCGGTGTGGCAGGCGGCGCAGTCGCCGACCTTGGACAGGTATTCTCCCTGTGCCACCTGCGGATCCTGGGCGTCGGCCGCAGACACCGTGCCTGCGCCGAGCAAGAGTGCGAATGCGAGTTTGGAGAGCATCATGTGCGTACTACCCCCTCCGAGATCAACATGGCCTTGACCCCCTCGTAATACTTCTTGTAACCGGTGCAGCGGCAGACGTGATCTTTAAGCGCACCCTCTATGGTGGATTCGAGATCGGCCATGGCCACCGGCTGCTTGCGCAGACGCTCCAGCAGCACTGTGGTCTCGTTGACGAAGCCAGAGGTACACCAGCCGCACTGGAAGGAGAAGTGATCCAGGAAGGTCTTCTGCACCGGACTCAGGGCGATGATCTTGCCCAAGTTGTTACGCTTGGCGTGGCCTTCCACCGTGCGTATGCGCTGGCCATTGAAGCGGCCAACCCCGTTGACGCAGGTGCGCACGCTCTCGCTGCTGCCATCCGCCCCGTCGACGACTATGGTGCAGGCATGACAGACGCCGACGCCACAGCCGAACTTGGTACCGGTCAGGTTCACATACTCGTGCAGGAAGTCGATCATCATGGTGTTGTCATCCACTTCGATCGGGCCAATGAGACGGTCGTTGATGGTCATGTTTACGGTGATCATTGGATGGCCTTCTGAATGTCGGTTGCAGTCACGGGAAGATGATAGAAGCGGGTGCCGGTCGCCTGATAGATGGCTTCGACCAGGGCGGCGACCACGGGGATCATCACCACTTCGCCAATGCCCTTGGTGGCATCGGTCGGCGAGAGGGGTTCCAGCAGGGTGTGGGTCAGGTTCCAGACCGGCAGCTGGTGCGCCAGGGGGACCTGATAGCGGTTCAGGTTCCAGGTGCCGTTGCCCGGCCCTTCCTGGCCTGACGGCAGATATTCATAGAGGGCATGACCGACCCCCATGGCCAGGCCGCCCTGGATCTGCCCTTCCACCAGTTCGGGGACTATGACCCGACCGGCGTCCAGCCAGCTGTGGGCGGACAGTATGTGCACCTTGCCCGAGCCCTTCTCCAGCGCGATCTCGACCAGGGTGGCGCAGGGGGCGTAGTAGGTCACCATGGCGTTGTTCAGGTTGGTACTGGGATAGTGGGCCTGGGTGCGATCGAGCAGCTGGTAGCCGTTGGCATCGGCCTGTGCCCGCTGCGCGCTGCTGGCGCCGTCACCGTAGCGCAACGCCAGCGCATCTATGGGCAGGCGCTGGCTCTGACCCTCGATGGTGAAGTCGCACTCGGCCCAGGCCCAGCGGTTGAAGCTGTGCACCATGGCACCGGTGATGAGGCCGTTGGTGTGGGCATGGGCCGCCAGCAGGGAGAGCGGCAACGGTGGCATGCCACGGGTCGTCAACCCGGCGGGGGTCCAGCTCGCCTCGCTGGCGGGGCCCAGATCCAGGCCGGCCTGGCCGACGAAGAACTGCTTGCGCCAGATGGCGGTCGCCGCCGGCCAGAGCGTCTGCTCGAACAGGATGCGGGCCGCCGCCACAGTGGCGTGACTCTGGAAGTAGGAGGAGATGGAGGCCGAGGAGGCCTGCGGAATGGCCAGCGTCCAGCGCGGGTTCTTCTGCATCTCGTCCTGGCGTTCCTGGGAGATGGTGTAGGGGTTATCGGTCTCGACCAGCTTGAAGCTCTCCCAGAGCGCGATTTCGGCGAGATCTATGGTGTCGGCCGGTTGGCCGAAGTAGCGACTGACGATCTCGGCCTGGGAGGTCTGGATCCCGGTGCCCATCTCCATGCCACTGATCTTGAGGAGGATCTCCCCCTTGCTTGTCAACTCGACGCAGGCGGAGGGGGCCACGGCGCCGGTGCCATAGTCCTTGGTGGTGATGCTGAAACCCGTGCCGTGCAGGCGGTCCGGGTGCTGGGTCTCGTAAGCCTGCTTCCTGGCCTGGCGCTGGGCCCAGATCTCGTGCCGCTCGGCCATCGCCAGGATCTCGGGGTAACGGTTGTTGCCCTGGGGAATGGCGCCCTGGGTATTGGGCTGGCCGGGCTTGATCAGGTTGCGGCGCCGCAGCGCCAGCGGGTCCATCTTCAGCAGCGCGGCGGCCTCGTTGATCATCATCTCCATGGCCGCCATGGTTTGCAGGGAGCCGTAGCCGCGCATGGAGCCGCAATCTGGATTTTCGGACGGCAGGGCGACCGCCGTGATGTCGTTCTTGGGCAGGTAGTAGACGCCCTGAATGGCGCTGGCGCCGACGCTGGCCACCGAGCCGGTGAAGTTCAGGCGACCGCCACCGTCAACCGTCATGGAGGAGATCAGGGCGCGGAACTGGCCGCTCTGTTTGTCGAGTACCAGCTTGTTGTGCATGTTGAACGGATGACGCTTGAGGCCACCCTGGAACTGTTCGAAACGATCGTTGGCCAGGCGCACCGGGCCGTCACCATAAATGGTCGCGAGCAGGCCATAGAAGGGGAATATGGTGTGATCCTTGGCGCCGAAGCCACCGCCGATGAAGGGGGAGTGCACCACCAGCTTGTCGACCTTGCCAGCCAGCGGGCCTTTGGCCAGCATCTCGGCGGCCTGGTAGTAGAAGTCGTGAGGGGACTGGGTGCTTATCACCAGGTGCATGGTGCGCGCCTTGGCGTCGAACCAGCCGTTGAAGTTTTCCGGCTCCATCATCATGGGTTCGATGAACTGGGTCTGATAGCTGCGATCCAGCACCAGGGCGTCCTCGGCCTCCAGCTCCTTGTGCACCAGCTCGGCCTGATACATCCCCTGTTCGCCCGCGTTGCCATCGGCCTTGGCCGTCGGCCACACCGGCTGGTGGCTGACGATGGCCGGGAAGAAGAGCCCGTTCTTCAAGGTGCTGTACTGGTCGCTCATGCCGAGCTTGCCCTCGATCCGGATGATGCGCCAGCAGGCCCAGGGATCGCGGGTCGTGGCGACCAGCGGCACAACCTCACCGTAACGGATCACCTTGTCGTTGAATTGCAGGATCTGCTTGGCCCGGTTGAAGCTGGCGAAGTCCTGGAAGATCAGCATGGCGGCCGCATGACCCAGATAATCCGGGGTGGCCCCTTCGCTCACCATCATGTTGATGCCGTAGAAGGAGGGCAGCTCGACGCCGTCGCGCACCAGATCGGCGGCGGTGACGACCCGAACCGGTTGGGCATTGGCAGGCAGCATGGAAAGATCCAGCCCCAGATAGACGCGATCCGCCTTGTCGACCCGGATCAGCAGCGCATGTTGTTGCTGGGACGGCCAGCCGGCCAGATCCTGGGCGCGATAGTCCCGGCTGTAGATCTTCTGACCGGTCACCTTGGCCAGGCCGTCGCTGCGGAACTTGACCTTGCCGCCCTGCTTCCATTGGCCGAGCAACTCGGGATCGAAGATCTCGTCTTCCATACCGGACAGCGAGAGGTTGGCGAGGAGGGGGGCGCTGTAGACGGCGATGCCGGCGATGACGCACTGCTTGATGAATTCACGTCTTGATAAGGGATAGGACATGGTTCAGCTACCTGTGTGAGGATGAGGCGAGCGGATCGGGGAAGCGAGGAGGGACAGGTGCTGTCGGTCATCTTCCTTGATGTCGCTGCAGAAAATGATAAATAGAATACTAAGGATTGAGTGGTTTGGAAAATGGATTGTTGCATCTTATGTTGAGTTGATGCGATTTGTCAGAATAATAAGCTGACTTATGTGGTGTTTGATTTGTATTTTTGAGCTTTTGTATTGGAACTGTCGTGATAAAAGTATTTTGTGTGTACTCACAAGAGACCATTTAATTCTAGACCCATATGAATTGATCTATTTTAGGATTTACCCGGATGAGACTAAGCCGCGTGAGGTTTAGCGGGTCCACTAGGTGGGAAGCTTGTCGGCCCCAGCACAAATGGGGCCTGGTGGCGCGGCCCACTTGCCGTGGCGGCAAATTCCTGTTGAGCCTCATGGATGAATAGTGGATCATTGACGGTTTCTAAGCGGGGGCGCGCGGTTGCCCCACGAGCTGAGACATTCGAGGTGAATTCATGACCGAGGCGAGCAGCCCAACCAACTTTATCCGTCAGATCATCGATGAAGATCTGGCCAGCGGTAAGCACAAGAGCGTGCATACCCGTTTCCCACCCGAGCCGAACGGTTATCTGCATATCGGCCACGCCAAGTCCATCTGCCTGAACTTCGGCATAGCCCGCGACTACCAGGGCCAGTGCAACCTGCGCTTCGATGACACCAACCCGGCGAAGGAAGACATCGAGTTCGTGGAGTCCATCAAGCAGGACGTGCAGTGGCTCGGCTTCCAGTGGAGCGGTGAGATCTGCTACTCCTCCGACTATTTCGACAAGCTGCACGGCTACGCCATCGAGCTCATCGAGAAGGGTCTTGCCTATGTGGACGAGCTTTCCCCCGAGCAGATGCGCGAGTACCGTGGCACCCTGACCGAAGCCGGCAAGAACAGCCCGTTCCGCGATCGCAGCGTCGAAGAGAACCTGGCGTTGTTTGCCAAGATGAAGAACGGTGAGATGGCCGAGGGCAGCGCCTGCCTGCGCGCCAAGATCGACATGGCTTCACCTTTCATGGTGATGCGCGATCCCGTCATCTATCGCATCAAGTTTGCCCACCACCACCAGACCGGTGACCAGTGGTGCATCTATCCGATGTACGACTTCACCCACTGCATCTCGGACGCCCTGGAGGGGATCACCCACTCCCTGTGCACCCTGGAGTTCCAGGATAACCGCCGGCTGTACGACTGGGTGCTGGACAACATCAGCATCGACTGCCACCCCCGTCAGTACGAGTTCTCCCGCCTGAACCTCGAATACACCGTCATGTCCAAGCGCAAGCTGAACCTGCTGGTGACCGAGGGGCACGTCAGCGGTTGGGACGATCCGCGCATGCTGACCGTCTCCGGTCTGCGCCGCCGTGGCTACACCCCGGCCTCCATCCGCGAGTTCTGCAAGCGCATCGGCGTGACCAAGCAGGACAACATCGTCGAGATGAGCATGCTGGAAGCCTGTATCCGCGACGATCTCAACGAGAACGCCCCGCGTGCCATGGCCGTGCTGCACCCGCTCAAGGTAGTCATCGAGAACCTGGCGGGCGACGAGGTGCTGACCGCACCGGCGCACCCGAACAACGCCGAGATGGGCAGCCGCGAGCTGACTTTTAGCCGCGAGATCTTCATCGACGAGGCAGACTTCAAGGAAGAGGCGAACAAGCAGTTCAAGCGCCTGGTGCTGGGCAAGGAAGTGCGCCTGCGCAACTCCTATGTCATCAAGGCCGAGCGGGTCGAGAAGGATGCGGAAGGCAAGGTGACTTGCGTCTACTGTTCCTACGATCCCGAGACCCTGGGCAAGGATCCGGCCGATGGCCGCAAGGTGAAGGGGGTGATCCACTGGGTCAGCGCCACTCACTCCCTGCCGGCCGAGATCCGTCTCTACGATCGTCTGTTCAAGATGCCGAATCCCGCTGCCGAGGATGACTTCGAGGCGGCGCTCAACCCGGATTCGCTGGTGATCATCGCCGGTGCCCGGGTCGAGGCCTCCCTCAAGGATGCCAAGCCGGAGTTTGCCTACCAGTTCGAGCGCGAAGGCTACTTCTGTGCCGACAACAAGCTCTCCAGCCCGGAGCACCTGGTGTTCAACCGCACCGTGGCCCTGCGCGACGTCTGGGGCAAGGCCGAAGGCTGATGCGAGAAGGGCAGGGGAGACCCTGTCCATCACCCGCCCCCTTGCGGACACAAAAAAGCCAGCATCATGCTGGCTTTTTCATTGCTGCTCGCGGGCCGACGGCGTTATTCGTCGTGCTTGCAGTCGCCGTTCGCGCAGTGACCATAGAGATAGAGACTATGGTTGGTCAGGCGGATGTTGTGCACCTTGGCGATGTCGCGCTGACGCTGCTCGATCACCTCGTCGGAGAACTCGATCACCTTGCCACAATCGAGGCAGACCAGGTGGTCGTGATGCTCCTGGGTGGCCAGCTCGAACACCGACTTGCCGCCTTCGAAGTGGTGACGGGTGACGATACCTGCATCATCAAACTGGTTGAGAACGCGATAGACGGTAGCGAGACCAATCTCCTCACCCTGATCGATCAGCCGTTTATACAGATCTTCCGCACTGGTGTGCTGGCAGTCCGGCTGTTGCAGGATTTCCAGGATTTTGACGCGGGGCAAGGTGATCTTGAGCCCGGCCTTTTTTAACGCTTGGTTGTTGTCTGCCATATTCTATTAATTCGCATTCTCGAAGGTGTGGTTATTCTGATTGACTGCCGAAGGAATGGCAACCACGAACTCGTATGGCCTGTCATTATAGGTCGTAGCCAAGTTAAAAATAAACCCAGCAATTCAAGGGCTTTAGCATGTTCAGCCCCCTTGGAGTATAAATATACCCCGCAGTGGCTAGGCTTGCTCCGCCCGGAAATGTTGATACTATGTAATTTCTCTATTGTCTGGTCGGATGAGATCCATGGATTGGCTTTTTGGCAACGCGGCCTGGGTGCGCCACGCCCTCAACGCCTGGCCTCCCTTCTGGGGAGCCGGCATCAACATCGAAACCCTGAGCCCCGATTTTCGCTTCTGTCGGGTCACCCTGAAATCCCGCTGGTGGAACAAGAATGCCAACCGGACCCAGTTCGGCGGCAGCATGTTCGCCATGACGGACCCCATCTATCCGCTGATGCTGATGGGTCATTTCAAGAATCGCTATTACGTCTGGGACAAGGCGGGCAGCATCAACTACATCAAGCCGGGCAAGGGGATGCTGGTGGCGGAGTTCACCCTGACCGACGCCAAGCTGGCATCGATCGTGGCGGCCACCGAGCGCGGAGACAAGCACTTCCCCGAGTTCGAGGTGCAGGTGCAGGACAAGGGGGGTGAGCTGGTGGCCCAGGTCAAGCGCACCCTCTACGTGCGCGCCAGACCGGAACACAGAGCGACCGAGTAGGCCACCTGCTGAGGCGAGAGTCAGAAACAACAAGGGCCCCAGCGGGGCCCTTGTTGTCAGAGGAGGGAGATCACTCCAGCTCGCTCAGGCACATCTCTTCGTGCAACTGCTTGCACCAGCCCTTGACGCGCTCGGCGGTCAGCTCCGGCTGGCGATCCTCGTCGATACCCAGACCGACGAAGTGCTTGTCATCGACCAGGGCCTTGGAGGCTTCGAACTCGTAGCTCGCGGTCGGCCAGTTGCCGATGATGATGGCGCCCTTGGCCTCGACGATGTCGCGCAGGGTGCCCATGGCATCGAGGAAGTACTCGGCATAATCTTCCTGATCGCCGCATCCGAAGATGGCGACCAGCTTGTTGGTGAAGTCGATCTCTTCCAGCTCGGGGAAGAAGTCATCCCAATCAGCTTGGGCTTCGCCGTAGTACCAAGTCGGGATACCGAACATCAGCAGATCGAAGCTGTCGATGTCGGCCTTGCTGCTCTTGGCAATGTCACGGACTTCAATCAGTTGTTTGCCCAGTTCTTTCTGGATCATCTTGGCGACAGCTTCGGTATTACCGGTATCGCTGCCGAAAAACAGACCTACACTAGCCATAGTGTTTAGTTACCCGTATTTGGTGTTAATGCTTAACGGTCAGATTGCGATGCCTGCTGCAAAAGCAGACTCAATCTGTTGCTTCAGGATAGATTGGATCAGCTCGGCTCGGCTGACGTTCTGTTGTAACGCAAGTTGGTTCAGGCGCTCCAGCAACTCGGCCTCCACCTTTAACTCTACCCGTTTCAGGCCGTTCTCCCGATCGCGCTTGAGCTGATTGCGCTTGTTGATCTTGAGTTGGGTCTCACGGGGGAGTGGATTGGTCTTTGGCCTGCCGGGGCGCTTCTCAGTTGCGAACAGATCCAGTGTTGTTCGATCAGTTTGCTGTTTGGCCATACATCACAGATGAAAAGTAGTTAGCCGATCCCTGAGCCTTCCCAGCCCATTTCGATCAGCCCCTTGGCGACAAAACCCGCGCAACCCAGAAACAGAACCAGCCAGACGATGAGACGACCGAAGCGGGGCACGTTGCCGCGTTTGAGCACGTCGTGAATGGCCAGACCAATCAGCAGGAAGATGGCCACGAAGAACAGCTTCAGGCCCAGACTCTCGATCAGATCGATATGTTCACTCAGCATGGATTGCGCGCACTCCTTATGACGGGCGCACTATATCACAAAGGATTTGAAACTGTTAACCGCCTGTCGACAGGAAATCCACAACCAATTTGTTGAACAACACCGGCTTTTCGGCGTGCAGCCAGTGACCGGTTCCGGCGATGACGCGGGTCTTGGCGGCCGGGAATTGTGCCATCACAGTCTCGGTATATTGGGGCTGCACATAGTCGGAATCGCCCCCCTTGATGAACAGGGTCGGCCCCTCGAAGCGGGTCTGGTCGTCGGGCCAGCCCATGATGTTGGCGTAGTTGCGCTCAAGCGCCGGCACATTGAAGCGCCAGCCCCAACCGGACTCCCCCTTGGCGAAGGACTTGAGCAGGAACTGGCGCACGCCGGGGATCTCGACATACCGGGCCAGCAGGGCCTCGGCCTCGGCACGGCTCTGAGGCGGATTGGCCAGGGTGGCATTGAGCCCGGCGAACACATTCTGGTGACGGGCATGGGGGTAGGCCACCGGGGCTATGTCGGCCACCACCAGCCGGCCGACTCGCGCGGGGGCCTGCTTGGCGACCTGCATGGCGACCTTGCCGCCCATGGAGTGACCGACTATCGCCACCTGATCCAGCGCCAGATGATCCAGCAGGGCGATCACATCCGCCGCCTGCTGCAGGTAGCTCATCTCGTCCGAGTGAAAGGAGGCACCATGGTTGCGCAAATCGACGCTGATGACCCTGAAGTGTTCACTGAGCGGGCGAGCCAGCAGGCCGAGGTTGTCCAGGCTGCCGAACAGGCCGTGGATCAGGACGACGGCAGGGCCCTGGCCCTGTTCCTTGAAATGCAAAAGCTGATTGTGTTGCAAAATAACACCTTATCGGTCGTGGGCTGTTTCGCCAGATTCTTAACGCACTGAAAGAAAAGGATTTCATTCTCTTGGGCTGGTCTCTCTTGTGGTTTTTTTCCAAAAAGACGACCCCGGGATCCCTTATCAGTGCGGGGGATCACACACTTGGACCCGCATTATGCCGTATTCTCGATGAGATTCATGCACATCTGCCAGCCACTCCCTTGGGCTGCCGGGTTTGCCTATGTATAATCGCCGCATCCGAATTTCGACGAGTCCAGCGCATCCCTATGAAAACCATCGAGCTTGATGACGATCTCTACTTCTATATCGCCAGCCAGACCCGGCACATCGGCGAGAGTGCCTCCGATATCCTGCGCCGTCTGCTGGAACAGCCCTCCCACATTGCCGTGCCTGTGGTCGAGCCCGTGGCGGCCTCCCAGCCGCGTGTGGTCGCCGATGCCGTGGGGTTGCAGGCCCTGCTCGACTCGGGTGAGCTGCAAAGAGAAGAGAAGTCCATCAACCGCTTCATGTTGGTGCTGAGTAGCCTCTACCGGGACAACCCGGAGAGTTTCACTCAGGCGACCGAGATCAAGGGGCGCAAGCGCGTCTATTTCTCGCGGGACCCCGAGGCGCTGCGTGCCAGTGGCAGCACCACCAAGCCCAAGCAGGTGCCGGATACCCCGTTCTGGGTGATCACCAATACCAACACCAGCCGCAAGCAGAACATGGTGGCCCAGCTGATGACCAGCATGGGTTACGATGAAGTCTTGACCGCTCAGGTGTGCGGCACCGTTTAACGCATCAAAGACTCAGGCCTTGCCGGGCAAGGCCTCATGCAAGGAAAACGCCATGGCACAGCATCCCCACGCCGGTCAGCCGGCCCGTCTCAGCGACTTGACCAACATTCCCCGTCTGGTCAGCGCTTACTACCTCAACAAGCCGGACATGAGCCGCCCCGAGCAGCGGGTGGCCTTCGGCACCTCCGGCCACCGCGGCAGCGCCCTGCACAACGCCTTCACCGAATCCCACATCCTGGCGGTGACCCAGGCGCTGGTGGAGTATCGCCAGCAGGCCGGCATCACTGGCCCGCTGTTTGTCGGCATGGATACCCACGCCCTCTCTGAATCCGCCTTCGCCAGCGCGGTGGAAGTGCTGGCGGCCAACGGCGTCGAGACCCGCATCCAGGCCGGCCTCGGTTTCACACCGACCCCGGTCATCTCCCACGCCATTTTGCGCCACAACGCCAGCAAGCCGGCGGCCCTGGCCGATGGGGTGGTGATCACCCCGTCCCACAATCCGCCGGAAGACGGTGGTTTCAAGTACAACCCGCCCCACGGCGGCCCCGCCGAAGGGGAGATCACCAAGTGGGTGGAGGACAGGGCCAACGCCATCCTGGAGGCGAACCTCGCCGGGGTGAAACGGATGCCGTTCGCCGAGGCCCTCAAGAGCGCCCTGGTGGTCGAGCACGACTACGTCACCCCCTATGTGGACGATCTGGAAAATGTGCTGGATCTGGCGGCCATCAAGCGGGCCGGCATCAAGATCGGGGTCGATCCCCTGGGTGGCTCCGGCGTGGCCTATTGGGACGTGATCGCCAAGCGCTATGAGCTCGACATCGAGGTAGTCAACTATCGCGTCGATCCCACCTTCTCCTTCATGACCCTGGACAAGGACGGCAAGATCCGGATGGATTGCTCCAGCCCCTTCGCCATGGCCGGCCTCATCGCCCTGAAAGACAAGTTCGACATCGCGCTGGGCAACGACCCTGACTACGATCGCCACGGCATCGTCACCAAGTCCGGTCTGATGAACCCGAACCACTACCTGGCGGTGGCCATCCAGTACCTGTTCACCCACAGAACCGGCTGGCCCAAGACGGCCGCGGTCGGCAAGACGCTGGTCTCCTCCTCGATGATCGATCGGGTGGCGGGCGAGATTGGCCGCACCCTGAAAGAGGTGCCGGTCGGCTTCAAGTGGTTCGTCGATGGCCTCTACAGCGGCGAGTTCGGCTTTGGCGGCGAGGAGAGCGCGGGTGCCTCCTTCCTGCGCAAGGACGGCAGCGTCTGGACCACCGACAAGGACGGTTTCATCCTGGCCCTGCTGGCCGCCGAGATCCTGGCCGTGACCGGCAAGGATCCCCAGGCCCACTACGACGCCCTGGAGGCCAAGTTCGGCCGCTCCAGCTACCGTCGCATCGATGCCCCGGCCAACAGCGCGCAAAAAGCGGTGCTCTCCAAGCTGGATCCGGCATTGGTTGAAGCCTCCACCCTGGCAGGGGATCCCATCCTCGCCAAGCTGACCCGCGCGCCCGGCAACGACGCCGCCATCGGTGGCCTCAAGGTGGTGACCGAGCACGGCTGGTTCGCGGCGCGCCCCTCCGGCACCGAGTCCATCTACAAGATCTACATGGAGAGCTTCAAGGGCGAGGCACACCTGGATCTGATCCAGCAGGAGGCCCAGCTGATCGTCTCCGCCGCCCTGGCCAAGGCCGGCGTCTGACCTAGCGGATCGCCAGATCCTGAATAAAAAGAGGAGCCCTGGTGGCTCCTCTTTTTTTATGCATCCTGTTGGCTATTCAAGCCATTCGTCTCGCGGGTCAGTCATTGCCGGCCTTGCCGGTGCTCGCCTTGCGGACTTGCCAGCGTTTGAAGAAGGAGCGCGTCGGCAGCTTCATCAGGAACAGGGAGAGCAGGATCACCCCGATGCCGAGCCACTGACGCCCGTCCAGGGTCTCACCCACCATCAGCACCCCCAGCGACACCGCCACCATGGGATTGGTGAGGGCCAGCATGCCCATCACCTCGGGGCCATGGCGCTTGAGGCCCCACAGCCAGGCCCAGTAGGCCAGCGCCGTGTTGAGCAGGATCAGCCAGGCAAAGGCGGGGGCACTCGCCAGCTGGGGTATCGGCATGGGGCCCGCCAGCCACCAGGCCAGCGGGATCAGCATCAGCCCCCCCAGCAGCAGCTGCCAGGCGGTGAGGGCCAGCAGATCACTCACCGGCCAGCGCTGCATCCAGCGGCTGGACTGGCCGATGAGCAGGGTGGCGAGCAGGGCGCAGCCCACGCCGATGGGATCCAGGTTGGCGGAGGGGTTGAGCAGCAGGAGCACTCCCGCCAGCCCCATCAGCCCCAGCAGCAGCCATTTCAGGCTCGGCCGTTTGCCATCCTGCAACCAGGCCAGCCCCATCAGGATCAGCGGCAGGGTCGCGCCCAGGGTGCCCGCCACGGCGCCCGGCAGGCGGAAGGCCGCCACGAACAGCAGGGCGAAGAAGGCGGTGATGTTGCAAAACGCCAGCAGGAACTGCCTGCTCCAGATCAGCGGCGGTCGGCGGGGATGCAGCACCAGCAGCAGCAGGCCGGCGGGCAAGGCGCGCCACACCGCCACCCAGTAGGGGGAGTAGTCGGTCAGGTAGAGGCTGACCAGGGCATAGGTGCTGCCCCAGAGCAGGGGGGCGAGCAGGGCAATCAGCAGTGGCATGGCTATCTCATGGACAAGTATCTTCAAGTAAAGATAAATTAGCCGCGAGTTGGTTTATTATCAAGTATCTTTACGAAAAGATAATGGAGTCTGGATGGACAGTGATCATGTAGACCTGCTGCTGGCGCAGTGGGCCCGGCAGAGACCGGATCTCGACTGCTCGCCCATGGGCGTGCTGGGGCGGGTGGCGCGCATGGCGGCGATCGCCGGGCGCGAGGTGAATGAAGAGCTCAAGGAGTGCGGCCTGCTGGGCTCCGACTTCGACATCCTGGCGACCCTGCGCCGTGCCGGCGAGCCGCTCACGCCGACCCAGCTCTACCAGTCCGCCATGCTGACCTCGGGGGCCATGACGGCCCGGCTCGACAAGCTGGCCGAGCGGGGCCTGATCGAGCGACAGGCGGCCCCGAGCGACAGGCGCAGCCTGCTGGTCTGCCTGACGGCGGACGGGCATGAGCTGATCGACAGGGCGGTGGAGCGGCACGTGGCGAACGAGCGCCGCCTGCTGGCCCCGCTGACGGACCAGCAGCAGGCGCAGCTGGCCGGGCTGCTCAAGCGCTGGTTGCTGGAAAACGAATGACAAAACGGGCCCAGCGGGCCCGTTTTGGTTGGTAGGTGACGGCTCTCAGAAGCCCCTGGCATCCCTGACCGCCAGACCCAGCTGCCACACCGCCATGGCGTAGTGGGTGCTGTGGTTGTAGCGGGTGATGGCGTAGAAGTTCGGCAGACCGTACCAGTACTGATAACCGGTGCCCACATCCAGGCGCAGCAGGCTCGCCTCGTTGTGATTGCCGAGGGAGCCGGTGGGGACCAGTCCGGCCCCGCGCAGAGTGGCGACGGGGTAGCGGGTCTGGAAGCCGTGCTCATAGCCGGGCAGCTGGCCCTGGCCGCGCACCGCCACCGGTTGTCCCTTCTCCCAGCCATGGGCCTTGAAGTAGTTGGCCACGCTGCCGATGGCATCCACCGGATCCCACAGGTTGGTATGGCCATTGCCGTCGAAGTCCACCGCATAGCTGCGGAAGCTGGACGGCATGAACTGGCCATAGCCCATGGCGCCGGCATAGGAGCCCTGGGGCTCTGCGGGATCCATGCCCTCATCCCGGGTCATCACCAGGAAGGCTTCCAGCTCGCTGGTGAAGAATTCGGCCCGGCGCGGATAGTCGAAGGCCAGGGTCGCAAGCGCATCCAGGATGCGGGTCTTGCCCATCACCCGACCCCAGCGGGTCTCCACCCCTATGATGCCGACGATTATCTCGGGTGGCACCCCGTAGATCTGCTGCGCCCGGTTGAGCTCGCTCTCGTATTCACGCCAGAAGCTGACGCCGTTTTGCACGTTGTCCGGGGTGATGAACTTGGCGCGATAGCGGTTCCAGGCACCGGTCGGGCCGGTCGGCGGCGTGGTGGTGGGGGCCTGGGCGTCCATCAGCTTGATGATCCAGTCGTAGCGCTGGGCCTGGGCCAGCACCTGATGCAGTTGCGCACTGTCGAAACCGTGCTTCTGCACCATGCGCTGCACGAATCTGTCCACATTGGGACGATTGGCGAAGTCGCCCTTGCTAACCCCTTGGCTATAAAGGGGTTTGCTCGGTGGTGTCTGGTTGATGAAGGCGCTCTTTGGCTGTGGCTTGACCACGGGCGTTGGAGCCGGTGTGCTGCTGCAGCCATAAAGCAGGGGGAAGGCGGATAGGGTGAGGACACAGACAAGGCGACGCATAGGGTTCTCGAAGGCCTGAATAAGGAGTGTCGTCATGGTAAGACATTGGCGCCGGTGCGCAAGTGCTCAGTGCATGGCGGGGGGCCGCTATTCATCCTCTGATTGATTCGCCGCCAGCGCTTGGTGCCCTTCCTCAACGAAGGGTGTGATAGCCGCTCCAGAGCCGGGTCAGGGTGGTGATGACGCAGAGCAGGGCGAAGCCGTAGGCCAGCGGCCCGAAGGCGCCGGGCCACAGGCACATCAGCACGAACAGGCTGATGGTCTCGCTGCCCTCGGTCAGACCGCCGATATAGTAGAGCGACTTGTGGTGGTAGACGGGGTTCTCGATGCCGCGCTTGCCCGCCATGATGGCGAAGGCCAGGAAGCTCGAGCCCGTCCCCATGAAGGCGAACAGCAGGGTGGCGGCGGGCAGGGCGTTGGCGGGGGCGCCGAGGGCAAAGCCCAGCACCACGGCGGCATAGAAGATGAAGTCGAGGCTGATGTCGAGGAAGCCGCCACAGTCGGTGATCCCCGTCTGCCGCGCCACGGCCCCGTCCAGTCCGTCCAGCAGCCGGTTGAACAGGATGGCGAGCAGCGCCCAGCCGTGCCATCCCAGCGCCAGCAGCGGCAAGGCCAGCATGCCGATGGCAAAGCCGGTGAGACTGACCTGGTTGGCGCTGATCCCGGCCCTGCACAGGGGGGCGGCCAGCAGCTGGAGGGGACGGCGAATGAGGGGGATCAGGTGGCGGTCAAACAAGGTCGGCTTCCTCTTTGTCGGAACAGGGGGTGGTCAGGGTCAGGATGGCGCCCGGCGCATCCTCCTCGTCGTGGGTAACCAGGATGGCCGGTATGTTCAGGCACTTGATCTGCTCGAACACCAGGGTGCGAAAGGCGCTGCGCAGCGGCTTGTCCAGCCGGGAGAAGGGCTCGTCCAGCAGCAGGGCTTGCGGCTCGGCCAGCAGCGCCCGCAGCAGGCTGACCCGCGCCTTCTGGCCGCCGGAGAGCCGGCCCGGCAGCTTGTCGGCCTGATCGCCGAGCGCCACCTGCGCCAGTGCCTCGAGGGCGCGCGCTCGCCTGGCCGCCAGCCCCTGGAGCTGGGCGGGCATGCCGAACATCAGGTTCTCCGCCACCGTCAGGTGGGCAAACAGCAGATCGTCCTGAAACAGCATGCCGACGCGCCTGGCCTGAGGGGGCAAGGGGGTGAGCAACCGCTCACCCAGATAGATGTCGCCGCTCAGCCGGAGGGGGCCCCCGGCGGGCAGCACGCCCGCCAGCGCTGCCAGCAGCGAGCTCTTGCCGCAGCCGCTCGGCCCCATCAGGGTCAGCACCTCGCCGGGGGCCACCTCGAGGGGGGGCAGCACCAGCAGGGGGCGGCCATCCAGAAACAGGGTGAGTGGGGTGGTATGCAGCATGCTCAATGCCTCAGTGCGGGATTGATGCGGCGGGGCAGCCAGAGCGCCAGGCCGTAGATGAACAGCGGCAGCAACAGTTGCAGCAGGCCGTAGAGGCCCGCCAGCCGCCGGTTGAGGCCGCTGCTGATGGCGACCGCCTCTGTGGTGATGGTGACCACGCGGCCCGCGCCAAACAACAGGGTGGGCAGGTATTGGGCCAGGCTCACCGCCGCCCCGACCCCGAAGGCGAACAGCAGCGGGCGTGCCAGCAGCGGCGCCTTCACCCGCCACCAGGCCCGCCAGGGGCTGGCTCCCAGGCTCATTGCCGCCCGGGTGAGGCGAGGGTCGAACTGGCGATAGGCGCCGTGCAGGCAGAGGTAGACATAGGGGGCGACGAACAGCAGCTGGCTCCAGAGCACCCAGCCCCAGCCGATGCCATCGACTCCGGCGCCGCCCAGCCAGTCGATCTGGAGCCGCAACCCGAACAGCAGGCTGGCCTGGGGCAACAGCAACGGCAGGCAGATGAGCCAGAGCGGCCAGGGTCGGCGATCCTGCTGCGCCTCCAGGCTGAGCACCACCAGCAGCAGCGCGATGCCGGCGCAGAGCAGCGCCAGCAGCAGACTCTGCCACAGCAAGGGGCCCAGGCTGGGCAGCAGCTCCAGCCAGTGGCGGCCGCTCCACTCGCTCGGCAGCAGGGCGGGGAAGGGCCAGCGCCGGGTCAGCGACCAGAGCAGCAGCGAGGCCAGCACCAGCAGGTTGATGGCGAGCAGGGTCCAGACGCCCGCCCGGGTCAGCCCTGCCAGCAGGGGGGAGGGGCGGGTGCGCCGCCCGTCCAGCCAGCGCGCCTTGCCCAGCCTCCCATGGCCCCACTCCAGCAGCCGCAAGCCGGCGATCAGCAGCAGGTTGCCCGCCAGCAGCAGCAGGGCGCCGCTGGCGCTGGCGCCGCGCCAGAGCAGATCGGGATCCTGATACCAGAGCCAGATCCGCACCGCCAGCGGGGCCGGGGCATCCGGCCCCAGCAGCAGGGCGAGATCCACCACCGCCAGGCCATAGGCCGCCACCGCGTAGAGTGGCAGGCGCAGGGCGGGCCAGAGGGCGGGCAGCAGCAGGCGCCACCAGATCTGCGGCGCGCTGAAGCCCATGCTGGCCCCCAGCCACTGTTGACGCGCCAGCTTGGCGGGCTCCAGGGCGGCCAGCGCCATCAGCAGCAGGAAGGGGGTCTCTTTCAGGATCAGCGCCAGTATCAGCCCTAGCCCCCAGGGATCTCTCAGGCTCTGCCAGTCCGGTGGCAGCGCAAAGCCGGTGAGGGCGGGGGAGAACAGCCGCAGCAGCCAGCCGGAGGGGGCGAGCAGGAAGGCGAAACCGATGGCGAAGGCCACGTGGGGCAGAGCCAGCAGAGGGGAGAGCAGGCGGCGCAGCCAGCCCATCCAGCGGCTTCCGTCACCCTGGGCGAGCAGCAGGGCGGTGCAGAGCAGGGCGCCCAGGGTGGAGGCGGTCGCCACCCAGAGGCTCAGGCCCACCGAGTGCCAGAGCCCGGGCTGGGCCAGCAGCAGCCTGAGATTGCCCATGGCGATGCCCTCGGCCAGCAGCAGCAACAGGCCGCCACAAAGCGGCGCGGCCAGCAGCAGGCCGCACAGCAGGATGAAGGGCAGGCGCCAGGCCCGGGAACTCATCGATCAGCGGCCGTAGCGCTCGGCCCAGGCCGCTTCCAGCCGCAGCTGCCAGCTGGGATGGGGCTCGGCCACCGCCTTGAAACGCAGTTGGGGGCCGACGTTCGCGGACGGGGCGGCACCGAGTCTGGCGGGATCCAGCACGCTGGGATCACCCCAGAAGGCGGGATCCGCCTTGCGGGTCTGGGCGGCGGGGCTCAGCAGGAAGTTGGCCGCCACCATGGCACCGGCCCGGGCGCTGGCGTTGAAGGGGATGGCGAGGAAGTGGCTGTTGGTCAGCGCCCCCTTGCTCATGGCGACCGCCCTGACAGTCGGCGGCAGGGTGCCGTTTTGCACCGAGCTCTGGGCCTCCCCCGGGTTGAAGCTGATGGCCATGGCCAGCTCATTGTCATCGAGCAGCTGCTTGGTCTCGGCGGCGCTGGTGGGGAACAGCCTGCCCTTGCGCCAGAGCGCGGGGTGAAGCGCATCGAGCCAGGTCCAGAGCGGGGCGCTCAGACGAGCGAACTCGGCGTCGGTCGCCTCCCGATAGAGGGGGGCGGGATCGGCGATCAACTCCAGCAGGATCTGCTTGAGAAAACTGGAGCCATGAAATTGCGGCGGCTTGGGGTAAGTAAAACGGCCGGGGTGAGCCCTGGCCCAGTCGAGCAGGGCGGCCGCCGAACGGGGCGGAGTGCTCACCTCATCGCCGTTGACCATCAGGTTGAGCTGGCCTATGCCCCAGGGGGCCTCCAGCCCGTCCACCGGCACCGTGAAGTCCTCCGTCACCGGCAGGCGTTGATCCACCAGGGCCATGTTGGGCAGATCTGGGCTGAAGGGGGCGCCCAGCAGCCCCTGTTCCTTGAGCGCCTTGAAGTTCTCGCCATTGACCCAGAGCAGGTCGATGGGGCCTTTGTCGGTCTTGCCCGCCTGCTTGTTGGCCAGCAACTGGCTGACGCTCTGGGCTATGTCATCCACCTTCACCTGCACCAATGTGACCTTGTACTGGCGCTTGAGCTCCTGCCCGGCCCACAGCAGGTAGGCGTTGATCTCCGGGCTGCCGCCCCAGGCGTTGAAATAGACGGTCTGGCCCTCGGCCTGCTGCAGGGTCTGCTGCCACTCCTCCTCGCCGGCCTGCAACGGGGTTGCCATCAGCAGGGGCAGTGCCGCGAGGCACATGGCGTGGAACAAGGAGCGAAGCCGGGTCTTGAACATGATGATTGCCTTATGCAAAGGGGATCAGGCGCCGCGGCGCCAACCGTGATAACGGGCCAGCAGGGTGGGCAGCCAGGCTGGCTGGTGGGCCTGCTGCCAGGCCTGCAACCAGAGCCCCGCCACCTGCTTGTTGCCCTCCATCAGAGTGGGATAGGCGTGCACCGTGGCGAGGATCTTGCGAAGCCCCAGCCCGTGGCGCATGGCGAGCGCGAATTCGGCGAGCCGCTCGCCGGCCTGGGCGCCCACTATGGTGGCCCCCAGGATCTTGTCCTTGCCCGGCACCGTCAGCACCTCGACAAACCCCTCCCGCTCGCCGTCGGCGATGGCCCGATCCAGCTCGGCCAGCGCGAAGCGGGTCGTCTCGAAGGGGATGCCCTGCGTCTGCGCCTCCCTGCGGTTGAGCCCCACCCTGGCGATTTCCGGGCTGGTGAAGGTGGCGGCCGGGATCACCCGGTAGTCGGCCCGAAAGCGCTTGAAGGGGCTAAACAGGGCATTGACCGCCGCATACCAGGCCTGATGGGCGGCGAAGTGGGTGAATTGGTAGGGACCGGCCAGGTCTCCCACCGCCAGTATGCTGGGGTAGTTGGTGGCGAGGAAAGCATCCACCCGCACCGTGCCCCCCGGATTGAGGGTGACCCCCAGCTCCTCCAGCCCGAAGCCGGTCACGTTGGCGACCCGGCCCAGCGCCAGCAGCAGCCTGTCTCCCTCGATGAGCATGAGCTCGTCGCCCTGCGGGGTGCTTTGGCGCAGCTGCAGGGCGATCTCGCCGTTTTTGTCGAGCTCGACTCGCTCGGCCTGCCAGCCGGTCAGCACCCTGACGCCGTCCGCCTCCATCTGCGCCTGCAGCAGCGCGGCGACCTCGGGCTCTTCCCTCGGCAGCAGCTGGTCGGCCAGCTCCACCAGGGTCACGGAGATGCCGAGCAGGGCCAGGCTCTGGGCCAGCTCGCAGCCGATGGGGCCGCCGCCGAGCACCAGCAGGTGGCGCGGTGGCTCGCGCAACTGCCAGAGGTTGTCCGAGGTGAGGTAGGGCACCTCGCCGAGCCCCGGCAGGTCCGGCACCCGCGGCCTGGCGCCGGTGGCGAGGACGATGTGACGGCTGCTGAGGCGCCGGCCGTTCACCTCCAGCTCCCAGGGGGAGACGAGGCGGGCTTGCCCCTGGATGCACTCCACCCCGAGCCGCTGGTAGCGCTCGACGGAGTCGTGGGGCTCGACCTGCTCGATCACCTCGGCAATGCGCGCCATCACGGCGGCAAAGTCGGCCCGGGATTGGCTGGGGCTGAAACCCAGGGCGCCGGCCTTGCGCTGATCAAAGGCGAAGCGAGCGCTTCTGATCAGCGCCTTGGAGGGGACGCAGCCGGTGTTGAGGCAATCCCCCCCCATCTTGTGCTGCTCGATGAGGGCCACCCTGGCCTTGACCGCGGCGGCGATGTAGCTGCTGACCAGGCCACCGGCGCCGGCCCCTATCACCAGCAGGTTGTAGTCGAAGCGCCCGGGTTTCTGATAGGGGGCGTGCAGCCGGCGCAGGGCTAGCCTGCGTTGCAGCAGGCTCACCAGGCTCTTCATCAATAAAGGCATCAACCCGAGCAGGGTCAGCGCCGCCATCAGGCCGGGGGAGAGGATGTTGCCCGTGCTGGTGAGGGTGGCCAGCTCGCTGCCCGCCAGCACATAGACGAAGGTGCCGGGCAGCATGCCGAGCTGGCTCACCCAGTAGTAGGTACTGACTCTGATGGGGGTGAGCCCCATCAGCAGGTTGATCAGAAAGAAGGGGAAGAGGGGGATGAGGCGCAGGCTCAGCAGGTAGAAGGCGCCATCCTTCGCCATTCCCTGCTCGAGCTGGGCCAGCTTGTCGCCGAAGCGCGCCCTGACCCAGTCGCGCAGCAGGAAGCGGGCGCTGAGAAAGGCCAGGGTGGCGCCCAGGGTGCTGGCAAACGACACCAGCAGCAGCCCCCATGCGACGCCGAACAGGGCGCTGCCTACCAGGGTCAGCAGGCTGGCGCCGGGCAGGGAGAGCGCGGTGGTGAGCACGTAGATGAGCATGAACAGCAGGCTGGCCTGGCCGAAGTGCGCCTGTACCCAACCGGAGAGCTGCGCCTGACGTGCCTGCAGCTCGGCGAGGCTCAGGTAGCGGCCGAGATCGAGGGCGAAGAAGGCGCCGATGAGGCACCCCATGCTCAGCAGTAGCAGCAGGCGGGATCTGGTCATCGGGGTGTCTGGTCCGGCTTTTTATTGCCGGGCAGAGGGGGCCGCTCGGGTTGCACCGGCAGCTGGCAGAAGCCCTGGGGGGCGATGTCGAGGGCGGCGTTGAACTTGGCGGACATGTTCTGGAAGGCGATGAGGCCGGTCAACTCCACCAGGGCATCGTCGTCGAACCAGGGTTTGAGCCGAGCCGCCTGCTCGTCGCTCACCCCCTCCAGCCCGGTCATCGCCTCTGTGTAGTCGAGCACTGCGCGTTCCCGCTCATCGAACAGGGGGCTGTCCCGCCACTGGGCCAGGGCCTCCACCTTGGCGCTGGATCCCGCCCGCTTGATCAGCGTCATGGCGTTGATGTCGACGCAGAACCGGCACCAGTTGAGCTGGGAGACTCGCACCGTCACCAGGGATCGCAGCACGGGATCTATGGGGGATCGCTTGCGGTTGATCACCCCGTACAGGGTGGCCACGGCGGCAAACAGGCGTGGCGAGCGGCCCCAGCACTTGCCGGGGATCAGCACCTGGCCGTAGTTGCGTTGCTGCAGCCAGAAGAAGGGGCGGATAAACCAGGCATATTCCCGATCGGGCTTGACCTCGACACGCATTGATTACCTTCTTATTGCTTCAAATTGGGTTTGTAGGCCTGACCGAGCCGCTCGTTGAGGCGGGTCAAAAAGTCCTGGATCCGCGCCCGGTTGGCGCCCAGATCGCTGCGCCCCTGGCGGGAGGCGGAGCGCATGTCGACCCGGGTTTCTTTCGGACCCTGGAAGACCCGTAGCGCCACATCATCCTGGAAGCCGAACCAGCCCGAGGTCACCACGGCATCGAGGCCGTCCGGGCTGGGCTCTACCTGCCAGCCCAGCTCGCTCATCAGCTCGCTCGCCTCGGTGACAACCTCGATGGGGGTGGCTCTGGTATAGAGAGGACCGGGGTTGCCGGCAAATGCTTGCAGGGGGGCGGCATTGATGGGGAGATCCTGCGCCGTTCTCAGCCGCTCGGCCCACTGGAGGCGGGGCGGGTGGTAGGGATCCGTGCTGACGTCGTTGGTGAGCGGGGCGCGTAGCGCCTGCACCACAAACAGCAGGGGCAGCAGCAGCGGGACTACACCCCACAGATGGCCCCCCAGCTGGCTCCACTGGTTGTCCGCCCGGCGTGGTACCCCGTATCGGCGCCAGAGCAGGTGCAGCAAGAGTCCGAGGCTTATCAGGGCGCTGGCGAGGCAGAGGCTGAAGCCGACCCACCAGGGCCAGAGGTGAACGCGGCTGCCGATGGCGCCGCCGAGGGGCAGCAACCAGGCCAGCAGGGGCCACCACAAATAACTGGGCATATGAGGGATCCACTGGTTATGATGGAGCAATGCCCAGAAGGATAAACTTAATTAACTGATAACGTTAGTAAATTTATGCTAATCCGGCCATTTTCAGCAGCCTTGGCGTTCGCTGCCGGGTTGGTGCCGGCGTCCTAGCCCTGTGAGGTGTGAGCGGGCTGGGCGCCCTCGCGACGCCCCGGGGCTCAGTTGCGGTACAGCACCTTGATGAGGTGGAAGCCGAACTTGGTGCGCACCGGGCCCAGCACGGTCAGCAGCTCCCCCTTGAACACGGCATCGTCGAACGCCTTGACCATGTCCCCCTTCGAGAACTCCCCCAGATCGCCGCTGCGCTTGGCGGAGGCGCAGGTGGAGAAACGCTTCGCCATCTGGCCAAAATCGGCGCCCTTGGCGAGCTTTTCCTTGATCTCAAGACATTGCTTCTCGGTTTTGACCAGGATGTGCTGGGCACAGGCTTTCTTCATGGGGCGCTCCGCGGCAGTTGACAACAAATGGGGCGCAAGATTACCCGAATTCGCCGCCCACGTCAGCCGTCGGCGCGCCGGGGCGGGAAGATGGGCGGGATCAGCCGCGCGCGTTCGCCGTCAGCCGCGTTCTGGGACGAGCCTGCCACAGGATCTCCAGCCCCAGCAGGGCGTACAGGCTCCAGATCGCCAGCGGATTGAGCCACTGGCCGCTCAGCTGCAGGGTGGACAGTGCGCCCCCCAGCAGCAGCAGGGTGATCCCGGGCAGGCGCCAGTGCGCCGGCAGCGGGGCCAGCATGGCCAGCCCCAGCAACAGGACGAGCCCAAAGGGCAGGTTGAGGGCGGTGAAGGCCAGCGCCTGCTGGCCACTCATGCCGGTCAGCAGGGCCAGCAAGGCGCTGCAGCAGGCCAGAAAGGTGATGAACTCGAGCCGATCGGCGATGTAGTCAGCCATCTGTTCGCTACGTGAGGGCATGGGATCTCTCCTTCTATTGATGTCGCCAGTGTGGGGCAGGCGGGCGGGCAGTGGCAGCGGGATAAATCGATTGGATTGAGCGAAGCTTTCATTCCACCTGTTCAAGTGATTGATTTAAATTTATTTTCCTGTTGAATAGCAGGGAGCGAACCGGGCCTTGATGAACGAGGCTGTCAAGCCGCCCTTGATGCTCTGGGCGGTCATTCCGGTTGTGAGCCGACAGAGGTTGTCGCGTGGCGCCCGCGGCCGGCCATGGGGTGCGGCAGACTAGCGGCAGACTATGGGAGAGTGACCGCGGGCCAGGGTGGCGGTTTTTTGTACCCACTGGCCGGGGAAGTGTGCGTTTTTCGCTCAGGGAGGCGGGGTTTTCCCCCTGGGGGCACCTGCCGAGGGCTGTTTTGCGGGATGACCCATGCCAACATGGGGGAGGCGCGCGTGGGGGTACTCCCTGCTGTCGAGTCCCTGTTTATGCTAGGATGAACTGCGCTTGCTCGGGAGTGAGCCTCATTATCATTCTAAATAATTCAGTCTTTTAATAATGTTATGCGGGGAAATTGACGTTTGACAGGATGCTATCCTCTCCTGCCTGCAGGGATCACATCGCCTGGACGAAGCATTCGTCGCGGGCTTGGCGCACTGGGGCTAGCCCTCTGCCTGTTGCTGCTGGTGACGCCGGCCATGGCGGCCAAGCTGACCTATCAGATCAAGGGGGTCAAGGGCGAACAGAAGGATAACGTCGAGGCCTATCTCAATGCCCTGCCCGTCTACCAGGAGCGCCAGTATCGCCCCGCCCGCGCCAAGATCACCGAGAGCGTGCAGCAAGCGCTGCAGGTGTATGGCTACTACCAACCGAAGATCACCCTCAAGCGCGAGAAGAAGGCCCCCGCCAAGGTGCTGGTCGAGATCGACAGGGGCAAGCCGGTGCTCATCTCGCGCCTCGACATACTGCTGGAAGGGGATGCGGGCAGCGACGAGATCTACAGCGAGCTGCTGGACAAGCTGCCCCTCAAGGAGGGCGAGCCCCTCAACCACGGCAAGTACGAGTCCATCAAGGCGGATCTCGGCAGTCTGGGGCTGGCGCGCGGCTACTTCGACGCCAAGATCAGCCAGAGCCAGGTCAAGGTGTTCCCGGATCAGGGCACGGCCGAGATCTTCATCCTGTTCCGCTCCGGCCCCCGCTATCACTTCGGCGAGATCCGCTACGATGCCACCCCGGAGGCGCTGCGCCTCATCCGGCCGCTGATCAACGTCAAGAGCGGCGATCCCTATCTGGCGATCCGCCTGGCCGAGATGTCGCAGGATGTCTCCTCCACCAAGCTGTTCAAACAGGTGGATATCAAGCCGCTGATCGGTCAGGCCGAGGGCAACATGGTGCCGCTGCAGGTGACGCTCACCAACAGGGTCGATCACGAGATCGAGGCCGGTGTCGGCTATGCCACCGACGTGGGGCCGAGGATGAGCGCCACCTGGGAGAAGCCCTGGGTCAACCGCTACGGCCACAGCCTGTCCAGCACCGCCAAGATCTCGGCCCCTGAGGCCGAACTCAGCTTCGATTACCAGATCCCGGTCGGCAACCCGCTGCGGGACTACTACTCGCTGCAAGCGGGTTACCAATACACGGACAACAACGACACCCGCTCCGATCTGGCCACCTTCGGCGTGCACCGCTGGAAGCGGCGGCCGGATAGCTGGGACAGGGACGTCTTCATCCGGCTGGAGAACGAACGCTATGTGCAGGGTAACGACGAAGGGAACAGCCTGCTGCTGATCCCGGGTGTCTCCTGGTCGCGGCTGCGGGTGCGCGGCGGCCTGGTGCCGGAGTGGGGCGATCGCCAGCAGCTGACCACTGAGTTCTCCAGCCCTTACTGGGGCTCCGACATCAGCTTCATGCGGGTGTGGGGACGCAGCAAGTGGCTGCGGACCCTGGGGGATGATCACCGTTTCCTGATGCGGGTCGAGCAGGGGGCCATCATAGGGGACGACTTCGCCCTGGTGCCCCCCTCCCTGCGTTTCTTCACCGGTGGCGATCAGACCGTGCGTGGCTACGGCTATGAGACCATCTCCCCCAAGGATGAGGATGGCAAGCTCACCGGCGGGCGCTATACCAGCGTGGGCAGCCTGGAGTACAACTATCGCTTCAGCGAGAAGTGGCTCGGCGCCCTGTTCGTGGATGGCGGTACCGCCACCATCGATTACAGCGAGGCCTGGAAGATAGGCACCGGGGTCGGGGTGCGCTGGGTCACGCCCATCGGTCAGGTCCGGCTGGATCTGGCGGTGGGCATCTCCGAGGAAGACAAGCCGCTGCGGCTGCACTTCGCGCTGGGGCCTGAATTATGATCTGCTTTAACCGCCTTCTTCTCTGGCCGCTGCGGCTGTCTCTTTCGCTGGGGTCTGCATCGTGATCTGGGTAAAACGTATTTTCTTGTGGCTGATGGGCATCGTCTTTCTGCTGCTCATCGGCGTCAGCCTGCTGGGCTTCAGCCACCCGGGCAACCAGTGGTTGTGGCAACAGGCCAGGGCCGCGCTGCCCTCCCTCAAGGGGGAACTGGTGGCAGGGCAACTCGGCTACGGCTGGACCCTGAAAGGGCTCGGCTGGCAGGATGCGCTGGTCGATGTCACGATCGATCACGCCGTGCTGGATTGGGATCTCGGCAAGTTGCTGCAGGGCAAGCTCTGGATCAAGTCGCTGGAGGTGAGCCATCCCGTGGTCCGGGCGGCGCAAGCCGAGCCTGCCGCCGAAGAACCGACGGCGCCCTTCGTCTGGCAGCCGCTGCCGCTGCGCATCCAGATCGACAGCCTCAAGGTGACGGATCTGGATTTCGCCGTGCCCGGGCTGGGGCTGACCCTCAAGTCTCTCGATATAGGGGCGAGCCTGGATCGCAAGGGGCTGATCGTGCGCGGGCCCATGCTCGATGGCCTGAATGTGACCCTGGTCGAGACGCCACCGGCCAAGACCCCAACCGACAAGGCAGGCAAGACGGCCAAGGCCGCCCAGTCGGCGACCAAGGCGGCCCCATCCCCTGTCGGCACCAAGGAGCCGGTCATCGCCAAGGCAAAACAGGGAAATGACAGCAAGGCCACTAAGGCCAAGAAAGCGGCGTCCATCGCGCTACCCGCCTTTAGCCTGCCATTCCCCGTCCAGCTCGAAGGACTGTCCCTGACCAGGCTGCGTTATCAGCAGGGTGAGTTGATCGAGGGCATCGACAAGCTGGTGCTATCCGCCACGGCAAAAGAGGAGCGCATCGACATCCGCGAGCTCTCCCTGCGCCACGACATGGCCGATCTGGCGCTCAGCGGCCATGTGCGCCTGGTCGATGACTATCCGCTCGCCCTGACCCTGGATGCCAAGGCCCGCAAAGGGCTGAAGCAGTGGGAGCTCGACAACGAGCAGGCGAAACTGACCCTGGACGGCTCGGTCGGCAAGCTGGCGCTGGCGCTGCAAGCCAAGGGGCCGGTGGCTGCCACTCTCAAGGGAACCCTGGCGGCGCTGGATCCTGACTTGCCGTTTGATCTGGCGCTGGACTGGAAGAGCCTCGGCTGGCCGCTGCACAAGCCCGCCAAGGAGGAGCCCAGCTACCAGCTGGGCAAGGGCAACCTGACCGCCAAGGGGCAGCTCTCCGGCTATCAGTTTGCGCTCAAGACCAGCGGCAAGGGCACGGATGTGCCGCCCTTCAAGCTGGCCTTGTCGGGTAAGGGCGATCTGGCGAAGCTGAGTCGCATCGAGTTGCTGCTCAATGCCCTGACCGGCGAGCTCAAGCTCGATGGCAAGCTGGCCTGGAGCAAGGGGGTCCAGTGGCAGGGCACCACCGAATTCAAGGAGATCAACCCGGCCGAGCTGCTGCCCGAGATCAAGGGCAAGCTGGCGGGCAAGATAGTCAGCCGTTTCGAGCTGACCGAGGCGGGCCACTGGCAGCTGGCGCTCCCCGAGCTCAGGGTAGACGGCAAACTGAACCAGTATCCGCTGGCCCTCAAGGGGGAGCTCAGCGGCAACGACAAGATGGAGTGGCAGATCCCGGCGCTGGCGCTGCAAAGCGGCCCCAACCATCTGCGGGCTAGGGGATCGCTCACCGCGCAAGCCTGGAGGCTGGATGCGGATCTGGATGCGCCCGCCCTGGGTGGCCTCTATCCCGGTCTCAAGGGCGACATCAAGGGCCAGGTCCGCCTCACCGGCAGCCAACAGGCGCCGAGGGTGAACGTCGATCTGGCCTCGGGTCGTCTCTCCTATGCCGGCACAGTGCTCAAGGGGAGCGCCATCAAGGGCAATGCCCTGGTGGGAGACAAGCCCGCCGGTGAGCTGGCGCTGACGGTGGCGAGCCTGGTGCAGGGGGCGAACTCGCTCTCTCAGCTGGCCCTGAACCTCAGCGGCGATCTCAACCGCCACGATCTCACCTTGACCATGAAGGGGGAGCCGGTGGCCGCCAATCTGAGCCTGAATGGCGGCCTGCGCGAGGATCACTGGCGCGGCGCGCTCTCGAGCCTCAAGTTGAAGACGCCGCTCAAGCGCTGGGAGCTGACGGCACCCTGGGCGCTGGACCTGGATCTGCCCAAGCAGCAGCTGACCATGGGGGATCTCTGCCTGGGATCGCAGGGGGCCAGCCTCTGCGTCAAGGGCAGCCGGCTCTCCGCCGAGCAGGGCAGCCTGGACTTCGCCCTGAGCGCGTTCGATCTCAAGCGACTGCGCCCCTGGTTACCGGATAACTTCCGCTGGCAGGCGGTCCTGTCGGCAGACGGTCGCGCCAGCTGGCGCGGCTCCCAGCCGACCCTGCACGCCAGGGTCCGCACCACGGCCGGGACCTTCGTGGCCGATGAGCTCAAGACCGACTACCAGCAACTCGAGCTGGGGGTCGATTTCGAGCGCCAGCAGGCCGCGGTCCGGATCGACTTCGCCTCCCGCCAGATCGGCAACATCGACACCGAGATGCTGATCAGGGAGCCCGCCGGGCGTGGCAACCTGTCCGGCCAGCTCAAGTTCGACAGCCTCAAGCTGACCACCTTCGCCCCGCTGATCCCCGAGGTGCGTACCCTGCAGGGGATCATCTCGGCGGATGCGCGCTTCGATGGCACTCTGGCGTCCCCCCTGCTGTACGGCGAGCTCAACCTGCGCGATGGCGAGGTGCAGACCCACTCCGACATGGTCACCCTGAGCAAGCTGGTGACCCGTCTCAAGATTGAAGGCAACAGGGCCGAGCTCGATGGCTCCATGCTGGTGGGCAAGGGGCCGCTCGCGCTGGGGGGCTGGCTGAGCTGGGCCCGGCTGCCGGTCACCGGCAGCCTCACCATCCAGGGCAAGGATCTGGAGGCCCAGTACCCGGGCATGGGCCGGGTCAGGGTGACGCCGGACATCGCCATCTCGCTGGGCGAGGAGACCAGGATCAGCGGTCAGGTGGACATCCCCTGGTCGCGGATCCTGGTCAAGAGCCTGCCCGAGAGCGCGGTGGCCCTCTCCGATGACGTGACGGTGATCTATGACGATGTGCCGCCGCTGCCGAAGACGGCGCCACTGCCGATGGAGATCAAGCTGGCCATCCGGCTGGGGGATGACGTGCGGCTGGAGGCCATGGGGCTCAAGACCAAGGTGGCCGGGGCGCTCAACATCCGCCAGGATCCGTCCAAGCCGCTGTCGGGCAACGGTCAGCTGGTCCTGAACGAGGGGCGCTTCAAGGCCTACGGCCAGAACCTGATCATCAAGGATGGCCGGATCCTGTTCTCCGGCCCCATCGATCAGCCCTATCTCAACATAGAGGCGTATCGGGATCCCGATACCATAGAGGACAACGTCACCGTCGGGGTGCGGGTCACGGGGCCGGCGGCCAAGCCGAAGATCACCGTCTATTCCGAACCCATGATGACGCAGTCCGAGCAGCTCTCCTATCTGCTGCGCGGCAAGGGGTTGCAGACCAGTGGCGAGGATGGCGGCTTCAACGGCCTGCTGGTGGCCGGTGCGGTCAGCCAGGCCAACGGGGTGGTCTCCAGCATAGGGGAGTCCCTCGGCATGAGCGACGTGGCACTCGACACCGCCGGCAGTGGGGACGATACCCAGGTGACCCTGTCTGCCTATCTGCTGCCGGGCCTGCAGTTCCAGTACGGGGTCGGGGTGTTCAGCCCCATCGCCGAGTTCAAGCTGCGCTACGAGGTGCTGCCGAGACTCTATCTGCAGGCGGTGAGCGGGGTGGCCCAGGCGGTGGACATCTTCTATCGCTTCACCCTGTGAGGCGGATGTCGCAACAACGGGAGGCCTTGGCCTCCCGTTTTTCATGGTGCTATCCGACGGGGTGAGATTGAGAGGGCCCGGAAATGCAAAAACCCGGCGCTTGGCCGGGTCTTCAGAAGAGTGGTGGAGGGAGAAGGATTCGAACCTTCGAAGGCAGAGCCGTCAGATTTACAGTCTGATCCCTTTGGCCGCTCGGGAACCCCTCCACGGGGCAGTACCTGATTGTTGCACTTGAATGGTGGAGGGAGAAGGATTCGAACCTTCGAAGGCAGAGCCGTCAGATTTACAGTCTGATCCCTTTGGCCGCTCGGGAACCCCTCCTCGAGTGCGAGGCGTATACTAACAGATCTGTCGCGCTTGTGAACCCCTTGGCTTTATTTTTAATGCTCAAAGGATCGGGTTGATGGCCGATAAACAATGAAACCCCCATTTCTGAGATTTATCTCATGCTGCCCAGCGCGATACGTGACCGACTGCTCGTCGATGAAGCCCAGCTGGGCCAGCGCCTCAACCAGGATCTCCGCCAGGGGGACAGGGCCGACTTCCGGCTGCACCTGGCCCTGCTGACCGATGCCGTCGAGGAGCAACCCTGGTTTGGGGCCACGCCGGCGGCGGCGCCGCAAGAGCAGGCCTGGCGCAGCCATTTCGGTCTGCCACCCGAGGCGGCCTTGCAGGGGACAGTGGCGGAGCCCGATGCCAGCGAGCTCAACGAGCGTCTGCAACAGGGGGGGAGCATGGTGGATGTGCGGCTCTGGCTGGCGCTGCGCTCGCCCCCGCTGGTGAGCAAGGCCGCGGCGCTGGATCCGGCCATCTACGACAACCTCTCGGCGCTGGGGCGTGAACGCTGGCAGGGCAGGCTGGCCTCCCAGCCGAGGGGGGAGGATCCCTTGCTGATGCTGCCGCTGCTGGAGGAGTTGAAACTAGGGGTCGATGCCCGCTTGCGCTGGCTGGGGTGACGTCAGGCGCTGCAAATACAAAAAGGCGGGATGGCCCGCCTTTTTGCTCAATGAGGGTGATGACAGTCCGGATTATGCGTCGGCTTCATCCGGCTGGGGCACTTCCTTGACCACGGCCGCCCCACGGCGTGCTATGGGTTTCTCGATGTGACGAGTGAGCTGGCGCTCCAGCTTCTGGCCCAGATCGGTGATGGCGGCGTACAGATCCTCGTGCTCTGCCTGTGCAAACAGCTTGCCGTTGGGGATACCGGCCGTGGCCTCGACGATATACATCAAACGCTCTTTGGAGATGATCACATGAGGTGTGATAAGAGGCACCTGAAGACGCTCGAGCTTTTCAAAACGGGATTCAATGCGCTCGCGGATGGCTGGGGTGATGTCGATGATTTTACTGGTCATTTCGATTTTCATATTGGCCCCCTTCGGGTCGTCTTGCTTGTGTCTTCACCCTCAGATTACCCATGCCAGCGAATGAAAACGTGATCTGTGTCACGAAATTTTCCCTTGGTTATTTAGCGATTTATAAATTGTGAGCTTTTCCCGTTTCATGCCAAAAACCGCTTGAGCTCGGCGAAACGGGCAGGCAGTATGAAGCAACTAGGATCGTCTCTGTCCCCTCTTGGCAGCGCCTTGTGTCGACCCGATGTCTGGTTTTCGCCGCTTAGTCTCGCCTCTTTACCCACACTTCTCTCCTCGCATCGCAACCGCCATGCGCAAGCGGGTATATGGGCGCGAGTGGATATTCCCTCCAGGCCGTGTCCGGGATGGATTGCGTAGTTGTAGTGTTGGAGTCGTAAATGAAACAACAAGCCACTCAGATGATGTGGTTTTATGATCGGCAGCATAAGCAATGGAGTCTGTCCGATCATGTCTCTTGCCAACCCTGGCAGGGGGAGGGGGCACATCCCTGGGCCACGCGGCTGGCGCCAGAAGATGAACCCGGCTTCGCCGACTTTCTCTCCAGACTCCACCATTCTCGTCAGCCAGGCCAGTTCATCGGCCACCTCAGCGATGACGCCGGCGCCCTGCACCATGTGCTCTGGTGCGGCCAGTACGTGCCCGCGCAGCAGCTGTGCTGCGGCTGGCTGGCGCCCCTCGAGGTGACGGATCGAGAGGCGAACGGCAGCGGGCAAGCTGCCGGGCTCGCCCAGCATCCTCCGCTGTTGCAAGACCCCTTGCTGGCCCAGCTGGCGCAGGCCCTCTCCGCCAGGACGGGGCTCGACTTCTGCAATACCCTGGTCAACGAGCTCGCCCACATCCTGGGGGCCAATGCGGTATGGCTGACGGAGCGGGTCGGTCGCGATCGGCTCAGGGTACTGGCGAGCCACGGTATCGATCTCAAGGAGTACGGGATCGCCGACCTGCCCTGCCGGCAGCTCTATCGGCAGGGGGCCGCCGGTGCGGCCCCCATCAGCGAACCCCTGACCGACTGCGCCGGCCTGCCACCGGGCCAGCACTACTACGCCCAGCCGCTCAGTGATCGCGCTGGCCAGATCCTGGGCCATCTGGCCTTGCTCTTCCCGAGCCAGACCCAGACCGCCAACCTGGATTCCGTTCTGACCATCTTCTCGGTACGCATGGTGGCCGAGCTGGAGCGGTTGCAGAGCGACGCCCAGCTGCGGCTATCTGCGGTGGCATTCGAGACTCACGAAGGGATCATCATCACGGATCCCGACTTCAAGATCCTGCGGGTCAACCATGCGTTCAGCCAGATCACCGGCTTCGACAGCCAGGCGGTGATAGGCCTGCACCTTGGCAATGACCTCTGGTCCGGACTGGGGGGGCTTGGCTACGAGCTCAACGCCCTCGATCGCTGGCAGGGGGAGACCCTGCGGCTGAACGTCGGCGGTGACTCCTATCCCCAGTGGGAGATAGTCACCCCGGTGCAGGATGACAAGGGGGGGATCAGCCATTACGTCATCTTCTTCGAAGATATCTCGGAGCGTAAGGCGGCGGAGCGACGCATCCAGGATCTCGCCTATTACGATGAGCTGACCGGCCTGCCCAATCGCCGTCAGCTGCACGAGACTCTGGCCCAGGCCTTCCTCGAGGCGAGCCGCGAGCACCTGGTCGGTGCCCTGCTGTTTATCGATCTCGATCACTTCAAGACCATCAACGACTCCCTCGGCCACGCCACCGGCGACTGGCTGCTCAAGGAGGTGGCCAGCCGGCTCAAGCGGCTGGTGCGGCAGGGGGATTGCCTGGCCCGGCTCGGCGGTGACGAGTTCGTGCTGCTGCTGCCGTCGCTGTCGACCAGCCCGCCCCAGGCGGAGATGCAGGCCGATCTCATCGCCGAGCGACTCATCGGCGAGATCGCCGCCCCCTATACCCACGGTGGTCAGGTGCTGCACATCGGGGCCAGCGTCGGCATCACCCTGTTCCCCGGCCGGGAGCAGGAGGCGGGGGATCTGCTCAAGCAGGCGGACACCGCCATGTACCAGGCCAAGTCGGCGGGCCGCAAGACCCGGCGCTTCTTCGATGCCTCCATGCAGTTGCAGGCGGATCGCCGCCTGCACATCCACAACGAGCTGCGCAGCGCCCTCAACAACCAGGAGCTGACGCTGCACTATCAGCCCCAGCACATGGTGGAGGGGGGCGACATCATAGGGGTGGAGGCGCTGATCCGCTGGCAGCCGCCGGGCCGGGCCCTGGTCTCACCCGCCGAGTTCATCCCCATCGCCGAGGAGACGGATCTCATCGTCGACATCGGCAACTGGGTGCTGCATGAAGCCTGCAGCCAGTATGTCTCCTGGGAGGAGAACGGGATCCACGTGCCCCAGCTGTCGGTCAACGTCAGCGCCAAGCAGTTCCACGCCACGGATTTCGTCGACTGCGTCCACGATGTGCTGGCCGCCACCGGCATGGATCCCGCCTGCCTGAACCTGGAGATCACCGAGTCCGTGGTGCTCGGCCACGCGGAAGACACCATCAGCAAGATGACCGAGCTCAAGGCTCTTGGCATCAGCTTTGCCATCGATGACTTCGGCGCCGGCTACTCCTCCCTGAGCTACCTCAAGCGGTTGCCGGCCGATGAGCTGAAGATCGATCGCTCCTTCATTCAGGACATCCCCAAGGATGGCGACAACATGGCCATCGTCGAGGCGGTGATCGCCATGGCCCGCCACATGGGCTTCAATGTGACGGCGGAAGGGGTCGAGTCCCGCCAGCAGCTGGAGTTCCTGCAAGCGCAGGGCTGCCATTTCTACCAGGGCTATCTCGCCTCCAAGCCGTTGCCTGTGCCCTATCTTGAGCGCTACGTCCGTCGGCTGACCCGCCCCGAACGCGTCGTCCCTGCCGATAAAAATAGTGTGGCGTAGCCCCCATATTTAACGGGTAGAATGAGTGTCATGTCACCACCGCCAACGGGCGGTGGTTGTGCCTCTCAAGGGAGAACGCTATTCGTGAAAGCCGTCTGGGGAATCGTCTTATCGGCGCTGTGGGTGCCAGGACTTGTGGCACCCGTCTGGGCGCAAACCATGGAGCAATCCCTCTATCGTGAGGGCTATGATGCGGTGCGGGCCGATGATCAGGTCCGCTTCCAGCAAATTCGCGCGCGGCTGGCCCACTACCCGCTGCTGCCCTATCTGGATTACTACCAGCTGGCCTTCCGGCCCGGGGCGGCCAACTATGGTGACGTGACCCGCTTCATCCGCCAGCACGGGGATACCCCGCAGTCCAACCGGCTGGAGCGCGGCTACCTCACCTATCTGGCCCAGAGCCAGCAGTGGTCCCAGTTCCTGCGTTTCTACCCGGCCAAGCCGAGCTCCACCGATCTGCTCTGCCAGCACTATCAGGCGCGCTACTACACCGGGCAGAAGACACAGGCGCTGAATGAGGCCGGCAAACTCTGGCTGAGCGGCCAGTCCAGGCCCGATGCCTGCGATCCCCTGTTCCAGCTCTGGCAACAGGCGGGCCTGCGCACCCAGGATAAGATCTGGCAGCGCATGAAGCTGGCGTTCGAGGCACAGAATCCGGATCTCATCCGCCACCTCGGTGCCCAGCTGAGCGGTAACCTGAAACCCTATGGGGATCAGATGATCGCCCTGTATGAGCAGCCCGCCAAGGCGATGAACCCGGCCTATTTCACGACGGCGCCGTCGTCCAGGCACCTGCTGTCGCTGGGGCTGGCCCGCTACGCCAATCAGGATCCCGAGGCGGTCTTGCGCCAGCTGGGGGAGATGAAGCGCCGCTTTGGCCTGAGCCAGGCCGAGGTCTTGCCCATCGAACGCGCCGCCGTGCGCCGCCTGCTGCTGGACCGCTCCCTGGTCCAGCGCAACTGGCTGGATGCGACCCTGGTGCGGATGAAGGATGCGGAGCTGCTGGAGCTGAGGTCGCGACTCGCCGTCTGGGAGCAGGACTGGCGTGGGCTATCCGGTTGGGTCAAGCGGATGCCCATCGCCCTGCAGAAAGAGGATCGCTGGCGCTACTGGCTGGCCCGCGCCCTGGAGGTGCAGGGTCAGCAGAAACCGGCGCGGGATCTCTATCTGGAAACCGCCAATCTGCGCGGCTTCTACGGCTTCATGGCGGCGCAGCGCACCGGCGTGCCCTATCGCATGAAGAACCAGAGCTCGGCCCAGAAGGTGCCGGACTGGCGCACGGCGAGCAGCCGCTGGCCCTTCCTGCTGCGGGTGCGAGAGTTGCTGGCCATGAACGAGGTCACGGCGGCGCGCTCGGAGTGGATCCACAACATGGATCGCAACCCGGTCGCCCAGCGCATCGAGTTTGGTCACATCGCCCTCAATCAGGGCTGGCATGAACTGGCGATCCTGTCCAGCATCCGGGCCGAGGCCTGGGACGCGCTCGACCTGCGCTTCCCCCTGCCGCTCAAGCGCACCTTCTCCCAGATGGCGCAGGAGCGGAGCATGAACACCAGCCTGCTCTACGCCATCTCCCGCCAGGAGAGCGCCCTCTATCCGCTGGCGCAGTCGCCGGTTGGGGCACGGGGCCTGATGCAGCTGATGCCGGCCACCGCCAAGGAGACCGCCGCCAAGCTGGGGGTACCCTATCGCAACGAGCAGCAGCTGTTCGATCCGGCCATGAACATCCGGCTCGGCAGCGCCTACCTCAAGCGCCTGCTGGATGTCTATGACGGCAACCGGATCCTGGCCGCGGCGGCCTATAACGCGGGCCCCGGCCGGGTCAAGCGCTGGCGCGATCAGAGTACCAACAAGCCGATGGATGTCTGGGTGGAGAGCATCCCTTACCGGGAGACGCGCAACTATGTCCAGAACGTGCTCTCCTTCGATCTCATCTACCAGCAAAAGCTGCAGCAGCCGCTGCGTTTCATGTCGGAACGTGAGCTGAACCACGCCTATTGAGACGGGAGACAGCCGCCGCGGCGGCTGTC
Organism: Aeromonas sp. sif2433; assembly: GCF_019218705.1. NCBI lineage: Bacteria > Pseudomonadati > Pseudomonadota > Gammaproteobacteria > Aeromonadales > Aeromonadaceae > Aeromonas > Aeromonas sp. sif2433. The sequence continues at coordinate 635,750 of NZ_JAHUXD010000001.1, read as the reverse complement.
TCCCTTTCTTGCCTCAAAATGGTTATCATCCCTTAAGATTTTGTTACAAAAGGAAACCTGCCAGGTGATCGGGCGCCGCGTATTGGTCTGGCTGGTTCTATATAATACCCCGATCAACACAGACAGGCTTCCCCAACAAAGGAATTGAGAGTGGCAACGATCAAAGACGTATCTCAGCTGGCCAATGTGTCCATCTCGACGGTGTCGAGAGTCATCAACAACACGGCGCAGGTGGCCCCGGAGAAGCGTGAAGCCGTGCTGGCGGCCATGAAGGAGCTGAGTTTTCGTCCCAACAGCTTTGCCCAGGCGCTGGTCAGCAAACGTTCCAACTGCATCGGCGTGCTGGTGGGTGACCTCTGTGGGGGTCCTTTCTTCGCCCAGATGATGCGCGGCATCGAGAGCATGGTCGACAAGGCGAACAAGTTCACCATCGTGGTCTCCGGCAACCACGACGCGGCCCGCGAGCGCCACGCCATCCAGGCGTTGTTGCAGCGTCAGTGCGACGCCCTGATCCTGCACAGCAAGGCGCTGCCCGACGAGGAGCTGAGCGAGCTGGCGGCCGGCACCACCCCCATCGTCTTCATCAACCGCCAGGTGCCGGGCAGCGAGGAGCGCTGCGTCTGGTTGGACAATCAGGCCGGCATCACTACCGCCTGCCAGCATCTGCTGGATGCGGGTCACCGCAAGATCGCCTTCATCACCTCGGATGACGAGGAGTTCGTCGATGGTCAGCAACGGATGGCCGGTTATCGCTTCGCCCTGCAACGGGCCGGCATCGCGCTGGATCCTGCCCTCATCGGTCGCGCCTTCGCCGACGAGAAGGGGGGCTATGTGGCCATGGGCGAGCTGCTGGAGCGGGGTGTCGAGTTCAGCGCCGTGCTGGGCTTCAACGACGCCATGGTGGCGGGCGCCATCTCCTGCCTGCTGGAGCGGGGCTACAAGATACCGCAACAGGTGTCGGTGGTGGGCTTCGACGACATCCCTTACGCCCGTTACATCTACCCCAAGCTCACTACTGTGCGCTATCCCATCGAGGAGATGGGGGAGCGGGCGGCCGAGCTGGCCTTGCGGCTGCTGGATCGCAAGCCGGTCGACGGCCTGGCACTCAAGTTCGAGGCTGAACTGGTGCGTCGCGAGTCCGTGGCCTGAGCAATAAATTGGTCCTGAATGGATCAATTCTCGCGGTCAGGATTGAAAGCGTTTTCAGAAATCCTTTTCAACTGTGATCCGCTTCAAAGCTTTTTGCCTGCGCTGCCACTACGATAGGCCCCACGAATTAGGAGCGTGCGCTCCCGATTTTCCCGCTGTGGGAGGTAACTGGTTGATCCAGCTATTTCCTTCGTTACTTTCGACGGTCATCATTGGATGGCCGTTTTTTTTTGTCAGGATATAACCAATGCGAGACGCGAACATGAGCCAGATCGGGATCCTGGGGGCTGGCTGGCTGGGACTGCCGCTGGCGAAGGCGTTGCAGGCTGAGGGCAAGCGGGTCCTGGTGACCGTCAGTTCGGCCGAGAAGGCGGAGCGGCTGAGCGCGGAGGGGGGGGTGGCGTTGCCGCTATTGATCAGCCCCCAGCTGGCGGCGCCCTTGCCGTTCGCCTGCGACGCGCTGGTGGTCTGCGTGCCACCGAGCAAGACCGAGGATTACCCGGCAGCTGTGGCACGGTTGTGTCAGCTGGCCAAGGCGGCGGGCACACGGAAGGTGCTGCTGATCAGCGCGACCTCGGTGTGGGCGCCGGGGCAGGGGGAAGAAGATCAGCCCTGCCCGGCCCATGCCAGGGGGGAGCGGATGCTGGCCGCCGAGCAGGCGGTGCTGGGCGCCGGCTTTGCCTGCGCCATGGTGCTGCGCCCGGCCGGGCTCTATGGCCCGGAGCGTCATCCCGGCCATTTCCTCGCCGGCAAGACGGTGACTGGCTGCGGCCAGGCGGTGAATCTGGTGCACCTGGATGACGTGGTGGCGGCCTGCCAGCTGATGCTGGACCAGGGACAGGACGGGGATGCCTACAACCTGAGCGCCCCCGTGCACCCGCGCCGGGAGCAGCTCTATCCCTTCGCGAGCCGGCTGCTCGGCCTGGCGCCCCCGCAGTTTATCGAGCCCGCCGGCGTTTTTGCGCCGATCGAGGGGCAACGCATCTGCCAGCGGCTCGGTTTCGTCTACCGCTGGCCCGATCCGGCGCACTGGTTTGCCGAGCAGGCCGCCCAGGATCGCTGAGCCGGAATAGGGCTCAATGTCGTCTGTTGTGTCGGTGACGGGCCGCGTCCAGCCCTGTATTCGCCGGGGCTGGCGGGCAATTGAGGTTTGCCAAGGCCGGGATCGCCCCCTATCATGCCGCATCCATGATAGAGAGAGCGGTAATGATGGTAGATACAAAGCGTCACCCCGATGGGGAACTGTTGCTGAGAACTCTGGCGATGCCAGCCGATACCAACCCCAATGGCGACATCTTCGGGGGATGGATCATGTCCCAGATGGATATAGGTGGGGGCATCATGGCCAAGGAGTTGGCAAAAGGACGTATTTGTACCGTTTCCGTCGAGGGGATGACTTTCCACAGCCCGGTCAAGGTCGGGGACGTGGTGTGTTGCTACGGTCGCTGCCTGAAGGTGGGTCGCAGCTCCATGCGGCTCAAGCTGGAGGTGTGGGTCAAGCCGGTGCTGCGGGAAAATGAAGCCCAGCGCTACTGTGTGACCGAGGGGGTCTTTACCTACGTCGCCATCGACGATCAGGGCAGATCCCGTCCCGTTCCTGTCTGATCCGGCTCAGATAAGCCGGGCGTTGATGATGGATATTTCCTGCTCAAGCCCGGTTTTTTGCCGTATCATGCGTTCCAGCATCTCTTCCGATCCCACGCAGTGCTGGGTGTCAAACAGGCAGAGATCGCACTGGGGATCCCGTCTGATCTGATAGACGGTGGAAAGCTCCACTTGATGACAATTTCCTTGTTGATCATAAAATGTCACGCGGTACTGGTGCTGTCTCGCCATTGCGGGATCCCTCATGGATGAGTCGGGCCGGACACGAATAATGAGACTAGTCGGCGTCCATGACATTTGTGATGGTCATGGCGCATTGCAGAGGCAGGTGGTTGTTAGCCAATGAAAAATAGTTATCGTATTCTGGGTACTTCCCTGCTGACGCTGGGGCTGGTTGGCTGTTTCGAGGTACCGGATCAGGATCATCTGGTCACGGCGGCGGGCATAGTACCCGGCATCAGCTGCCAGCAGCCACCGCTGGTGGCGCTGGCCTCCACCGCCTTGCCCCGCGAGTTTGGCCTCACCGTCTGGAATCTCTACAAGGGTCAGCGCAAGAACTGGCGTGAAGGGCTGGACGAGTATGCCAAGTCCCAGGATCTGGTGTTGCTGCAGGAGTCTGCGACCCGGCCCGAGATGCTGGATTGGCTGAGGAGCGGCGACTTCCAGTGGCAGCAGTTGCAAGCCTTCACCCAGGGTGGGGTCTCCTTCGGCGTCATGACGGTGGCCAAGACGCCACAGGCCTTTGTCTGCGGCGTGCGCTCACCCGAGCCTCTGCTGCGTATTCCCAAGTCCGGTCTGGTGAGCCTGTACCCTTTGCAGGGCGATCCTGACGGTGTGCTGGTGGTCAACCTGCATGCGGTCAACTTCGAGCTGGGCATGGCCACCTTCCGCGAGCAGCTCAACGATCTAACCGCGTTGATCCATCGTCACCAGGGCCCGGTCATTCTGGCGGGGGATTTCAACACCTGGAGCGACAAGCGTGCGTTCTGGCTGAACAAGCTGGTGGGAGAGCTCGGCCTGCAGGAAGCCATCCCGGTACCGGATCTGCGGCGCACCGCCTTCGGCCGCCCGCTGGACCACCTCTACTACCGCAATCTGGATCTGGTCGAGGTGAACTCACCCGCCACCGATGCCTCGGATCACAATCCCATAGTGGCGCGTTTCGCGGCCCAGGCCATCAGCCCCTGAGCGATGTGGCCCGCTGAACAGCCAAAAAAAATACCCCGCACCAGGCGGGGTATTTTTTTAGTCGGTCATCAACCATCAGCTGTTGTTCTTCACGAACAGGGTCAGCTCCTGGCCCGGCTTGAGGTAGTCGCTCTTGCCGAGTTGATTCCAGCGCATCACGTCGTTGACGGCGACCTGGAAGCGGGCGGCGATGGAGGAGAGGGAATCCCCGCGTCGCACCTGATAGACCATGGACTTGTTGCTGCCCTTGCCCTGCTTGGGCCAGACCACCAGCTTCATGCCCGGCTTCAGCGCCGACTTGGCATTCAGCCCGTTCCACTTGGCCAGCTCGTCGTGAGCTACCCCGTGCGCCTGGCTGATGCTCCAGAGATTATCACCGGAACGCACCTTGTACTGGATCTTGCTGCCACTGCGGCTGGCCAGCTGCTGCGGCTTGCTCTGGCTGGCCTGAGCCGCCATCGGCTTGCCACCATGGGGGATCATCAGGGTCTGGCCACGGCGCAGGCTGTTGCTGCGCAGGTTATTGGCCAGCTTGAGCTGCTGCACGCTCACCCCGTGGTTCTGGGCGATACGGGAGAGGGTATCGCCGCTGGTGACCTGATAGGAGCCGGCGCCGCGGGTGCGCTCACGCTTGGGCAGGTCGGCCAGGGCCAGCTCCAGGGTATCGGCATACTCGACCGGTACCAGCAGCTGATAGGGTCCCTGTGGCGAGGTCATGCCGCGCTTGAGGGCCGGATTGACCTCCTTGAGCTGGGAGGCGGAAATGCCTGCCAGCTGCGCCGCCACGTTCAGATCGATCTGGCCACCGGTGTTGATGGTGCGCAGCTGCGGCCTGTTGGCTAGCACCGGCAGGGTGACATTGTATTTGTCCGCGTTACGGATCATATCAGCCATGGCCAGGATCTTGGGCACGTACATCCGGGTTTCCCGGGGCAGGTCCAGCGACCAGTAATCGGTCGGTCGACCGGCCTTCTGGTTGCGGATGATGGCGTTGCGTACTCGGCCTTCACCGGCATTGTAGGCGGCCAGCGTCTGCAGCCAGTCACCGTCGAAGAAACGGTTCAGGTATTCCAGGTAGTCCAGCGCGGCATTGGTGGATGCCAGCACGTCGCGACGGCCGTCATACCAGTTGTCGTGACGCAGACCGAAGTTTTTGCCGGTGGCAGGCACAAACTGCCAAAGACCGACCGCATTGCTGCGGGAACGGGCATTGGGATCGAACATGCTCTCGATCATGGGGATGGTAATAAGCTCCATTGGCAGCTCACGCCGTTCGATTTCCTCTACCATCAGATACAGGTAGGGCTCAGCCCGGCTGGCAATGGTCGCCATATGCTTATCATTACGCAGTAACCAATCACGCTGCTGGCGGACACGGGCGTTCTCATGCGAGTCAAGCTGCATATCATCGCTGATACGCACCCACAGGTTATCCGTGTCATCCAGTTCTTCAATCTGTTCATCGCCGAACAGGAAGCGCGCTGAATGTTTTTTGTATGTTTTCTTGCTGACTTGGGGGGATTTGATCGGCTCGATTGCCGTTACCGCCCGGTCATCCTGATGGCTCAGGTTTTGACAGCCGCTGAGAAACAGCGCTGCCAATAAGGCCGTTCGTAGCTTCATCTCGCTCAGGTCATCTTTAGGAAAAACAGCACGCATCATAAGGGGCAATGGCCCCCTGATCAAGGTTTGTTCAAAAAACGTCCTTCCAGCCCCGCAGCACGGCGAAGGTATCCTCTGGATTTTCCAAGCATTTAAGGGCGTATTTCTCAGCAGAAAATCTCACGGAATCCTGCTCGCAGCGCAGAAATACGTTGAAATGCCGCTCATCCCCCAGCCGGGAAGGGAGACTCGGCAGGCCCTGCTGGCGCAGCTTGCTGATCAGGCCGATCCGGCGCTGGATCGCCTGGTTGTCGGGCTCGACCGCGTGGGCGAAACGCAGGTTGGAGAGGGTATATTCATGGGCGCAATAGAGGAGGGTGTCATCGGGCAGGGCCGCGAGCCGTTGCAGGGAGTCGTGCATCTGGGCGGGGATGCCTTCGAACAGGCGGCCACAGCCGGCGGAGAAGAGGGTATCGCCACAAAACAGCATGCCCTGACCGTGGTAGGCGATGTGGCCAAGGGTGTGGCCGGGCACATGGATGACATCCAGGCTCAGGCCGTGCCAGTTGATCCTATCCCCGTCCTCGAGCCACTGGCCGTGATGGGCCGGCATGGGATCGTGCTTCGGACCATAGAGGCTGGCGCGGGGGAAGTGACGGAGCAGCTCGCCGACGCCGCCGACATGGTCCTTATGATGGTGAGTCAGCAGTATGGCATCGAGCTCAAGCCCGAGCGCCTCGAGCCGCTCCAGTACCGGGGCAGCCTCGCCAGGATCCACTGCCAGGCAGTGATTCTCGTGTCGGATCAACCAGATGTAGTTGTCGCTAAAGGCAGGAACTGTGATGACGGTATACATGGCTCGGCTTCTCTTTGTGTTCTCTTTGTGGAAGGGATCTTATATAACAGGATGGCATTCGAACCTCGGATTGGTCCCATTATGCAGCTGGCACGTACTGAACAACAGATCGAGATCCCGACCAGCTGGTCGGCGCTGCCCATGGGGGACTGGGTGGCCGCCGAGCTGCAGGAGCGGCTCGATAACTGGTGCCCGCACCTGTTTGGCTATCATCTGCTGAAGATTGGCGCCCTGAGCGCCGAGCTCTCCTGCGGCGGCTCCTCCATCCGCCACCAGATTGGGGTCGCCCCCGGCGGGCGGCTGCTGGATATGAAGGGGGATCCGCTCGCCTTGCCGGTACGCACCGGCAGCGTGGACGCCTGCCTGCTCGCCCACTGCCTCGATTTCTCGCCGGATCCGCACCAGGTGCTGCGTGAAGCCGAACGGGTGCTGACCGATGATGGCTGGCTCATCGTCAGCGGTTACAACCCCACCAGCCTGGTGGGACTCGGTCACTATCTGCCGTTTATGCGACAACAGCTGCCCTGGTCGGCGCGGATGTTCACCCCGACGCGGGTGACCGACTGGTTGCAACTGCTGGGCTGCGAGGTGATGTTTGACGAGCGCTTCGGTTTTTCCTTCATGGGAAGGCAGAGCCGGATCGGCTGGTGGCGGGAGAGTCTGGGGCGGGACTATTGCCGGCCCCTGGCCTCTGTCTATGTGATCGCCGCCCGCAAGCGGCGTTTTCCGCTGATCCCGGTGCGCCGACGCTGGCGCCTGCCTGAGTCGATGGCGGCGCCGGGCATGGCGCGTCAGGGTTGGTAGCTTACATTCTCGCGTGATGCACAAGCGGGCCAGTCTCGCGACTGGCCCGGGGAGGAGCTATCAGGGCTGATAGCCCACGTCTTCGGCGAGTTGCTTGCCGCTGGCGGCATCGCGGGCCAGTTCGTCACAGCGCTCGTTCTCCGGGTGGCCGGAGTGACCCTTGACCCAGAGCCATTCGATCTGGTGGCGCGCGACTTCCGCATCCAACTCCTTCCAGAGATCGACGTTCTTGACCGGCTGACGGTTGGCGGTCATCCAGCCTTTCTTCTTCCAGCCGATGATCCACTGGGTGATCCCCTGGCGCACATACTGGCTGTCGGTGGTGAGGCGTACCTGGCAGGAGGCGTTGAGCGTACGCAGCCCCATGATGGCGGCCATCAGCTCCATCCGGTTGTTGGTGGTCAGGCGAAAGCCGCCGGCAATCTCCTTGCGGTGCTGGCCATAGACCATGACGGCACCGTAACCACCCGGGCCCGGATTACCGAGGCAGGAGCCATCCGTGTATAAATCAATCTGTTTCAACATGAGCAATCAATCTGTTTTAACATGAGGCTTGGGGTAAACTAGCGAGTAAAACCGAAGTTTGACATAGATTGGATCATGAACACACCCCAACTGAATCGCCAGATCATTCTGGATACTGAAACCACAGGTATGAACACGGCAGGCGGTCCCGTCTACCTCGGCCATCGCATCATCGAGATCGGCTGTGTGGAGGTGATCAACCGCAAGCTGACGGGCAATCATTTCCACGTCTATATCAAGCCGGATCGGTTGGTGGACCCCGAGGCCATCCAGGTACACGGCATCACGGATGCCTTCCTGGTCGACAAGCCTTCCTTTAGCCAGATAGCCGACGACTTCATCGAGTTCATCCGTGGCGCCGAGCTCATCGCCCACAATGCGCCCTTCGACGTGGGCTTCATGGACTATGAGTTCAGCAAGCTCGGCCTCAGCTTCAAGACGGCGGACATCTGCAGCATCACCGATACCCTGGCGATGGCGCGGGATCTCTTCCCCGGCAAGCGCAACAACCTGGACATCTTGTGCGATCGCTACGGCATCGACAACTCCCACCGCACCCTGCACGGGGCCTTGCTGGATGCGGAGATCCTGGCGGACGTCTACCTGCTGATGACGGGTGGCCAGACCAAGCTCAACCTGGCCAATGAAAGCAGCGAGAATGACAGGAGCCAGGACACCGGCATCCGCCGGCTGGAGAGCAACCGCTCGCCGCTCAAGGTGGTGCGCGCCAATGACGAGGTACTCGCGGCCCACGAGGCGCGGCTCGATTTGGTGCAGAAGAAAGGAGGCGCCTGCCTGTGGCGGCAATGAGGACCCTCTGGGGTGGCCTGTTGCTGGCCTCGCTCTCACTCCCGGTCATGGCCAATGAGGTGTTTGCCCCTTCCGATATTCCCCTGCTCGACAATCGCTTTCGCATCGATTACGGAGTGAAAGAGATCACCTTCATCGTCAAGCGCAAGCCAGGGATGCCCTCGGTGATCCTGGTGCGGCCCGATGGCAGCAAGCTCTATGTCGGCAAGGTCACGCCGCCCGAGGTGGGCTGGCTGGCGTTGCAGGATCAGGATCTCATCACGGTGCGCGACCCCATGCCGGGCCCCTGGCAGGCCATAGGAGCGGTCGATCCCGAGAACCGGGTACGCCTGCTGTCCGATGTCCGGCTCGAGAGCGAGCCGCTGCCGACCCAGCTCTATCAGGGTGAACGCATCAAGCTTCAGTCCCGGCTGCTGATCGATGGCGCTGCCCCCGGGGCGGGGTACTACCTCTCCGATCTGGGCATGACGGTGAGGCTGCAGCAGTTCAACAATGCCGAGCAGAGCGGAGAGCCCATGCTCGAGGAGACGCTCGGTCACTACCTCGACGATGGCAAGGGGCTCGATGAGGTGCCGGGTGACGGCATCATGACCGCAGAGGCGGTGCTGGACGTGCCCGCTGGCAAGTACCGCGCACTCTACAGCACCGGCAATCAGGTCTTCTCCCGCGCCCAGTCACAGCAGGTGCTGATCTACCCCTGGCCGGTGAGTTACAGCCTGGCGCCCCCCTCCGGCGAGATGGGGGCCAGGCTCTCGTTCGTCATCGACGCCGACGAGCTGGATCCGGCCTCGGTGCTGATCCAGGGCAAGGTCGCCGACAGCACTGGGGTCAGCATGCCGTTCAATGCCGTGGCGAGCGAGCCCGGGCTAAGCATCGATCTCGTGGCGCTCAAGGCGGTGGGGCAGTACAAGGTCGAGGCGACCCTGTTTGGTACGACCCGATTGGGGCGTGAAGTCCGGCTGCAACTGCCGATCAAGGCGTTCAACATCCTGCCGCCTGTGTTGACGCCGCCCCCCTCTGCGGCGCCCGCGACTGCGGTGCCGGCTCAGACCCGGTTTGAGGAGCAGGAGAGTCGCGGCTGGTTGCCCTGGGCGCTGGGTGCTGGTGGGGGGCTGCTGCTCCTGCTGGGGGCGGGGGGCTTCATCTTGCGACAGAAGCGCCAGACCCTGCACAAGGCGATGGCGGCGCAGCAGGCGCAGAGCGAAAGTGCGGTGGCTGGGCTCAAACTGGATCTCAATTTGCCGGAACAGTAACCCGGCCCTGGCCGTGAAAAAGCCGCCCCATGGGGCGGCTTTTTTTATGATGAGGATGCCTCGCTGGCCGCTCAATGCGCCCCTATGTAGATATCCTTGTGCTGATCGCGAATGTCGAGAAACCTGTCCAGGTTGGCCAGCATCAGATCCACCAGCTGGGGGTCGAAGTGCTGGCCTCGTTCCGCTTCGATCAGCGCCATCACCCGATCCAGCGGCCAGGCCTGCTTGTAGCAGCGATCCGAGCCCAGCGCATCGAATACGTCGGCCAGTGCCACGACGCGCCCCTCCAGCGGGATCTGGTCGCCCCGAAGCCCACGGGGATAGCCGCTGCCATTCCACTTCTCATGGTGATTGCCGGCGATGGTCGCGCCTATCTGGAACAGCGCCAGATCGCTGCCGGACAGCATGTCCTGCCCCAATTGCGCGTGGGTCTTCATGATCTCCCACTCCTCCGGGGTGAGCTTGCCCGGCTTGTGCAGTATGGCATCCGGGATCCCCACCTTGCCGATGTCGTGCAGGGGGGAGGCGCGCTTGATGAGCTCGCACCGCTCTTCGTTCATGCCGAGCAACTGGCAGAACAGCTCGGTATAGAGTGCCACCCGCTTGACGTGCAGGCCGGACTCCTTGGAACGGGTCTCCACCAGCTCGCCGATGCGATAGATGATCTCGCGCTGGTTGTCACCTATCACCTCGTTGAGCCGGATGTTCTCCAGCGCCACTATGATGTTTTCGGTGAACAGGCTCAGCAGGCCGGTATCCATCTGGTTGAGCGGGCGGGTGGTCTCGATGTGGAACAGCAGGTGGTGGCGGGCATTCTGGCAGTAGAGCACCAGCTGGTTGCCGTCGTAGACGTTGGCTCCCCTGGTCATGGCCTGGCGCAAGATGTCGGGCGCCTCGCTCAGCAGGAGCGAGGGCTCGTCGGCCAGCAGCGGCTCCAGTATCTGATCCCGCACCTCGTAGGCCAGGTGCTTCACATCGTAGATCTGGGACTCTTCCAGGTTGAGCAGGGCGCTGAGCTGGGTCTGCGCCCCCTCGACAAACTGGCGCAGGGCCCGCTGCTCGAAGATCCCCTTGGAAGCTTCGATGACCTTCTCCAGCCCCTGCCGATTGCTCTCCAGGGTACGAATGTCGCGGTAGGAGCGCAGGCTGGCGCGCAGCAGGGTGCGCAGCTTCTGGGAGGTGAGCTCGGTCTTGTCCTTGTAATCGTTGATGTCGTAGTTGGTGACAACATCGTCTTCCGGGGCCTGACCGGGCTGGCCGGTGCGCAGCACGATGCGCACCATCTTGTTTTGCAGTTCGTCACGCACGAACTTCACCACCTCGAGACCGGCGTGATCCGCTTCCATCACCACATCGAGCAGCAGCAGGGCGACATCCGGGGTCGCGGCGAGCATCGCCTTGGCTTCGGCGGCCGAATAGGCGTGCAGAAAATCGATCGGCTTGTTATCGAATTCAAACTTGCTCAGGGTGATCTTGGTGATGCGATGCACTTCGGGCTCATCGTCCACGATCATCACCTTCCAACCGGCTGGGCGCGGTGTGGGCAGGGGGAGGTCGTCGTCATCGTCAATTATCAGGATTTGATCATCCATTATGCAATCCTGTGTGTGATCCTGTGCTTACCTTAACCGCTTCATTAAAGATAGGAAACGTATAGATAACCAAAATATGATCCCGCATACGTCTCTCTTTCGCCTCCGCTGAGGTTGCCGATATCGGCATGAAAAACGCCTCCACAAGGGAGGCGTTTGGGCATTTATCCGCGGGCTCAGGCCGCTCTGTGATAGGCCGATGGTTCGAACAGTGCCTTGTTGGCGACCAGGTCGATGGGGTCAAAGTCATCGACGTTGATGGTGCGCAGGCGACTCTGCTCGGCTCGGCGCAGCAGGTCGGCCTCGGCCGGGTTGATGACCCCCAGCGCCAGCCCCTCGTCGGCGACCCTGTCCAACTGCGTGAAGGGGCGCTTGCGACCGTCTGCCTTGCAGATCTTCTCGAACAGCGGCTCGGCGGCCAGCACGTCATCGAGAGCCTGTTCCAGCAGGCCGAAGGGGTTGCCCTCCTCGCGGGTGAGGTACTGCCCCTCGGCCAGACGGTCGCGGGTGGCGCTCGGTGTCTGCAGCAGACGGGCGACCTGCTGGTCCAGCTTGTCGCTCGGGCGTTTCAGGTCGCGACCCAGCGGCAGCACTATGACCCGCAGGGCCAGCCCGATCCAGCGGTTCGGGAAGTTGCGCAGCAGTTCATCGATCGCTTCCTGTGCCTTGAACATCGCATCCTGCAGCGCCCAGTGCAGCAGCGGCAGATCCGCCTGCTGACGGCCCTCGTCCTGGAAGCGCTTGAGGGCGCTGGAGGCGAGATAGAGCTGGCTCAGCACATCGCCGAGGCGCGCGGAGACCCGCTCCTTGCGCTTGAGCTCGCCACCCAGGGTGCCCATCGCCATGTCGGACAGGAAGGCCAGGTTGGCGGAGAGGCGGGTCAACTGCTGATAGTAGCCCTTGGTCTGATCCTTGAACGGCGACGCGGCGAAGCGGGCACCGGTCAGGCCCAGCCAGAAGCTGCGCACCAGGTTGCTGATGGCGAAACCGACGTGGCTGAACATCGCCTTGTCGAACGCCTTGAGCGCCTGCTCCTGATCCGGGTGGCTGGCGGCCAGCATCTCCGGTAACACATAAGGGTGGCAGCGAATGGCGCCCTGACCGTAGATGATCATGCTGCGGGTCAGGATGTTGGCCCCCTCGACGGTGACGGCGATGGGGGCGCCCTGGTAGCCACGGGCCAGGTAGTTGTTCGGGCCCATGCAGATCGCCTTGCCGCCGTGGATGTCCATGGCATCTATGATGCTCTTCTGGGCGCGGTCGGTGAGGTGATACTTGACGATGGCGGAGATGACCGAGGGTTTCTCCCCCAGATCGATGCCGGTCACGGTCAGCTTGGCCGCCGCACCCATGATGTAGGCGTTGCCGCCGAGGCGCGCCAGCGGCTCTTCGATGCCTTCCATCTTGCCGATCGGCAGCTTGAACTGGCGGCGGATGCGGCTGTAGGCACCGCTCGCCAGGGCCAGCATCTTGACGCCGCCGGTGCTGTTGGAGGGCAGGGTGATGCCGCGGCCGACCGAGAGGCACTCGACCAGCATACGCCAGCCCTGGCCCGCCATGGCGGGGCCACCGATGATGAAGTCGAGCGGCACGAACACCTCCTCGCCGCGAGTCGGGCCGTTCTGGAACGGCACGTTGAGCGGGAAGTGACGGCGGCCGATCTCGACACCCTTGATGTGGGTCGGGATCAGGGCGCAGGTGATTCCCAGCTCCTCTTCCTCACCGAGCAGATGGTCCGGGTCGCGCAGCTTGAACGCCAGCCCCAGCACGGTGGCAATCGGTGCCAGAGTGATGTAGCGCTTGTTCCAGGTCAGGCGCATGCCGAGCACCTCTTCCCCTTCCCATTCCCCCTTGCAGATGATGCCGAAGTCAGGGATGGAGCCCGCATCCGAACCCGCTTCCGGGCTGGTCAGGGCGAAGCAGGGGATCTCCTTGCCGATGGCGAGGCGGGGCAGGTAATGGTCTTTCTGCTCCTCGGTGCCATAGTGCTGCAGCAGCTCACCCGGCCCTAAGGAGTTGGGTACGCCGACGGTGGAGGCGAGCACGGCACTGGCGCCGCACAGTTTCTGCAGCACGCAGGATTGGGCATAGGCGGAGAATTCCAGCCCGCCGTATTTCTTCTTGATGATCATGGCGAAGAACTTGTGGTCCTTCAGATACTGCCACACCTCGGGGGAGAGATCGGCGCGCTCATGGGTCACTTCCCAGTCGTTGACCATGCGGCACACGTCTTCGACCGGGCCGTCCATGAAGGCCTGCTCCTCAATGGAGAGGGTCGCGACCGGGATGGCGTGCAACTTCTTCCAGTTCGGGTTGCCGGCAAAGAGATCGGCTTCCCACCAGGTGGTGCCCGCCTCTATGGCCTCTTTCTCGGTGCGCGACATCTCCGGCATGATGGATTTGTAGAGCTTGAACAGCGGCCTGGTCAGTTGATTACGGCGAAACTCCACCAGGTTCAACGGGATGGCAACCAGGGCGAACAGAGCCCACACCAGCAGGGGAACCTGGCCATAGAAGGTGCCGATGACCAGGGCGACTGCCGTGGCAAGCGTAGAGGTGAGCAGAGACGCCCGGCGATAAGCCATGGCGCCGATCACCAGGATCACTCCGAGCAGAGTGAGGGTCGTCGTCATTGTTTGCTCCTTGCATGAGTTGCCGAAGTTGGGTGCTAAGTGAATGAACTGATCCAGAGGTCTGACCTGTTGGATGTGGCCTCTGTTGTAATTCATGTGCACAAAATTATCAAGATGTTTACAACTCGGTTACCTCCCGGCCGTGAGCGAGCTAATGCAACCCGTTTCCCCCCTGCTGGCCCGGGGGGCGACGGCGGGATTGGCTTGTGCGACAATGCGGAACCCTATGTTGGACGATACAAAGAGACACCAGACGCCATGTACCAAGAACTTATCCGCAATGAATTGACCGAAGCTGCCAGCGTGCTCCAGGCATTCCTGGCCGATGAGCAGAACCTGAAGAGCATAGAGGCGGCCGCCCGCCTGCTGGCCGACTCCTTCAAGCAGGAAGGCAAGGTGCTCTCCTGTGGTAACGGTGGCTCTCACTGCGACGCCATGCATTTTGCCGAGGAGCTGACCGGTCGTTATCGGGAGAACCGTCCCGGTTACGCCGGCATCGCCATCTCGGATCCGAGCCACCTCTCCTGCGTCTCCAATGACTTTGGCTACGACTATGTGTTCTCCCGCTACGTGGAAGCGGTCGGTCGTCGTGGCGACGTGCTGCTCGGCATCTCCACCAGCGGCAACTCCGGCAACATTCTCAAGGCCATCGAGGCCGCGCATGCCAAGGGCATGAAGGTGATCGCGCTGACCGGCAAGGACGGTGGCAAGATGGCCGGCCTGGCCGACGTCGAGATCCGGGTGCCCCATTTCGGTTATGCCGACCGCATTCAGGAAGTGCACATCAAGGTAATCCACATCCTGATCCAGCTGGTCGAGAAAGAGATGGCCAAGTAACCAGCCGCTCAGCGAGACGATCCGCCTTATGCTGATCCAGCTGGTTGAAAAAGAGATGGTCAAGTAACCAGCTGCTCAGTGAGGTGATCCGCCTTATGCTGATCCAGTTGGTTGAAAAAGAGATGGCCGAGTAATCGGCGTCTGTCGGAGGGGACGCGGTGCGGTCATGCCGACCGCCTCTGTCGCGCCCCCTCCGGCGAGAGCCGCTGATTGAAGAGAGGCTCAAGTCATTCAGGGAGTGGACTGGATATGTGCGAACTGCTCGGCATGAGTGCCAATGTGCCGACCGACATCTGCTTCAGTTTTACCGGGCTGATGCTGCGCGGTGGCAAGACAGGCCCCCACAAGGATGGCTGGGGGATCACCTTCTATGAGGGGCGCGGTTTTCGCACCTTCAAGGATCCCGAGCCCAGCGCCCAGTCACCCATCGCCAAGCTGGTGCAGGCGCTGCCCATCAAGAGCCGCGCCGTGGTCAGCCATATCCGGCAGGCCAATCGTGGCTGCGTGTCGCTGGAGAATACCCACCCATTCACCCGGGAGCTGTGGGGCCGTTACTGGACCTTCGCCCATAACGGGCAACTGACAGGCTACAAGCGGCTGTCGACCGGGCGTCACCGCCCGGTCGGGGACACCGACAGCGAGCACGCCTTCTGCTGGCTGCTCGCGCAGCTGGAGCAGAAGTATCCCAAGCGTCCGGCCAACTTCCCCGCCATGTTCCGCTATCTGGCGAGCCGGTGTGATGAGTTGCGCGGATTGGGGGTGTTCAACATGTTGCTGTCGGATGGGGAGTTCGTGATGACCTATTGCAGCAACAACCTCTACTGGCTCACCCGCCGGGCGCCTTTTGGCGAGGCCCGTTTGCTGGATGAGGACGTGGCCATCGATTTCCAGAGTGAGACGACGCCGAACGACGTGGTGACCCTTATCGCGACGAGGCCGCTGACCGGCAATGAACACTGGGTGAAGATGGTGCCGGGGGAGTTTTGCCTGTTCCGGCTGGGGGAACTGGCGCACGGCAATTCACCCGAGTGAGAGATAAAAAAATACCAGGGTAGAATCCTACCCTGGTTCTTCGCAGCAGCCATACAGGCAAAAGGGATAAGAGAGGTGTTGCTGAGCCGCATCATTCTCATGACTCGCATTGTTATTTAAATGTTAATTTGGTGGCAACATTTATGTTGCTCCCTGGTATTCCTGCTTTTCGATAACTTGAACCGGCTCACATTATGGCGTTATCGAGACCGCTCACCGGGCTGGTCTGCGATCCTATGCCGGATGACAGCCGGCGCGATCATCATCTATATTGTGGTCTGTTTGAATACCATCAAAGGGAAGCGAAGATGGAGTGGCTGGATCAGAAGGTGCTACGGCAGCTGGCAGAGGACATTGGTCACGAGATGATGCCCGTCGTCATCTCGGTGTTTGTCGAGGAGGTGGGCGAGCAGCTTGCTCGGCTCAGGCCGCTGTACGAGCAGCGGGACTGGCCCGCACTGGCCCGGGTGGCCCATAGCATGAAGTCTTCCTGTGGCAGTTATGGTGCCGAGCCCAGCTACCGGCAGGTGATGGCGCTGGAGCTTGCCTGCCGCCGGGAAGATGCAGAAGAGGCTGGCCAACTGCTGGCGCAGCTGGAGCACTCCCTGCCACAAGTCTTCTCCCATCTGGCCCGCTATCACTGATCTCGGGCTCAGCCCGCCTTGTGATGCCTGATGTGCCTGCCTTGGATAACCTCATCCAGCGCCTGCCGAAGCTTGAGACGATCGTGACGATGGGGCAGGGCGGCCTCACCCAGCTCGGCCTGGATGAGGCAATCCGCCAGCTCGGGGACACTGAGGCCCTCGGGCGCCAGTATGGCATCGACCCGGCCTTGACCTATCCGCTCTTCCAGCCAGCGATGTTGCTCGGGCAGTGCCAGCTGGCCGGCCGGCCCGTTTTCGGCGACCAGGTTGCAGACGAAGACGACGATGGCCTGGCTATCCCGAATGGCGCCAGCCACCTCGTCCAGCAGCAGGGGGGGCATGACGGAGGTGAGGAAGCTGCCTGGCCCCAGGATGATCATGTCGGCCTGGGTCAGGGCCTGCACGGCCTCGCGGGTGGCCGGCACGGTCGGACTCAGGCTCAGGGCCCGCGGCGGGGTGGCGAGCTGATCGATGGAGACTTCCCCCAGGATCTGGTCACCGCAGACGGTGTGGGCGCAGAGATCGGTGGGTAGCTCGGACATGGGCAGTAACTGGGGTTCTATCTTCAGCATGTCGCTGATGAGCCGGATGGCATCCAGGGGACGGACACAGAGGTTGTCGAGCGCCAGCAGCATCAGATTGCCGAGGTTGTGTCCCGCCAGTTCCCCTCGACCATTGAAGCGGTATTCGAACAACTGGCTGCCGATGCCGGGATCGGTTACCAGCTGATTGAGGCAGTTGCGCAAGTCCCCCCAGGCGATGCACTCCTGGCTCTTGCGCAAGCGTCCGGTGGAGCCGCCGTCATCCGTGGTGGTGACGATCCCGGTCAGCCGTTGCCCTAAAAACGAGAGGGAAGAGAGCACCCGGCCCATGCCGTGGCCACCGCCGATGGCGACGACCCGATCAAAGTTACTGATATTTTTTTGCCACATGCAGCCATCCTGTGGGTGGGTCTGTGAGAACCATTCTAGCCAATATGGCCAGCTAATCATTTGATAAGGGTATGATTTTTGCTTACCACCTGCATCGCATACCACTAGGAGATGGCGTTGAACTTCCTGACGGCTCACTCTCTTGCAGAGACGACCCTGCTGGCCGCCCAACATATAGCCGAGCGGCTGCTCGCTCAATCAGCTCATTCCCCATCGTTGTTGCTGGTCTATTTTACCCAAGCTCACGATGCTGCGGTACTGCGCCATGCGCTTAAAATCCGCTTCCCGGATTGTCGTCTCATCGGTTGCAGCTCCTGCGGCGGGATCATGACCCAGGCCGGCCACCATGCCCGGCATGGCTGGGGCCTGGCGGTCGCCGCCCTCTATGACGACAAGGGGGCCTACGGCGTGGCCGGTCAGGCCGGGGATGAGCTGGATGCGCGCCAGCTGCTGCGCGGCGCCATCGCCGATGGCGGACGCCCCGGCGAGCTGCCGCAACTCATCTTGCTGCACACCAGCCCCGGGCTGGAAGAGGTCATGCTGGCGGGGATCGAGGCGGAGTTCGGCACGACGGTTCCCGTCGTGGGGGGCTCGGCGGCGGATGATGGGGTCACCGGCGAATGGCAGCTGTGCTGGGACGAGGGCGAGAGCCGGCAAGGCGCTGTGCTGGCGGTGCTCTACCCCGATTGCCAGCTGGCCTTCCAGTTTCACTCCGGCTACGTGCCCACCGAACAGCATGGCACCATCACCGCCCTGGATGGGCGCGAGGTGCTGACCATAGATCATGAGCCGGCGGCCCGGGTGTATGCCCGCTGGACGGAGCGCGAGACCCCCTGGCAGGTGGGCCCCATCCTGAGGGAGACCACCCTCTCTCCGCTGGCCCGCCAGGTCGGGACCCTGGACGACATGCCTTATTACAAGCTCTCTCATCCCGAGGCGGTGACCCCGAGAGAAGGGTTGCGGCTGTTTACCGAGACCCGGCTGGGGGAGCGCCTGCAGCTGATGTACAGCAGTGAGGAAGGCCTGTTGCAGCGCAGCCTGAATGCGGTGCGGATCGAGCCCGAATATGGCATGGCGGGCAGCCTGCAGCCCTTCGGCGCCCTGGTGGTGTTCTGTGCCGGCTGCCGACTGGTGTTGGGGGAGAGCCTGAACGATGTCGTCGACCAGTTCCGCAGCCAGCTGGGGGAGATCCCCTTCATCACCCCTTTTACCTTCGGTGAGCAGGGGCGTTTGCCCCATGGTGAGCTGGCCCATGGCAACCTCATGGTATCGAGCGTAATCTTCCTTGATAGCTGACACAGTGCTGGACACAAGATGATAGGCAATACCGAACTCGAAGCTCTGGGTGACAAGCTGCAGACCACACTGGTGGAGCTGGTGCGTTGCCGGGAGCGGGAGGCCAAATACCGCCAGGAGTCGCAGGCCTTGCTGTGCGGGGTGGCGACGCTGGCCGATGCCCAGAGCCTGGAGCAGGTGCTGGACAGCCTCATCCAGACGCTCAAGCCCTTCATCGGCTTCGAGCATGCGGATGTGGTGGCCTGGGGCGGGGCGAGCGGCACCACTCATCTCAGCACCCAGCCCGAGGAGACGGGCCGCCCCTGGCCACTGACCCCGCTCTTCTCCCGCGCCATCGCGGGGGAAACCCTGGTCATCTATGATCCGTCCCAGCTGCCTGAGCTGGCACCCCTGGCGGGGGCGGCGGGCTGGGCCAGCGTCATGATGACGGGGCTGCAGGCCCCCGGTTTTTCCGGGGTGCTCATCTGCCGTCATGGCGCCGTGGGCACCTTCGATCTCAAGAGCAAGGCGGCGATGCAGCGGTGCCGTCCCCTCATCTCCCAGGCGCTGGTCAACATTGCCTATAGAGCTCGCCTGCAGGAGCAGGTCGAGCTCAAGACCCTGGCCCTGCAGGCCAGCGAGCAGCGTTTTCGCAGCTTTGCCGCCATGGCGTCCGACTGGTTCTGGGAGACGGATCCCGAGCATAGGCTCAGTTATGTGTCGGCCCCCGGTTACCGCAGAGAGCTGATCGCCCGCCAGGTTGGCCGCAGCCTCTATGATTTTGCCCATGACCCCCAGGATCCCGAGTGGTGCAAGTACCGACGGTTGATCGCGCTGCAACTGCCGGTGCGGGCGATGCGCACCCAGGTGGTGCTGGCCAGAGGGCCTCGCTGGATGGAGCTCAACGCCGAGCCCTGCTTCGATGCCGACGGTGTCTTTATCGGTTATCGGGGCACGGCGCGGGAGATCGACAACCAGATCCGCCGGGAGCAGGAGCTGGCGCGGGCACGGGACGAGGCGGAGACGGCCAACCGGGCCAAGTCACAGTTCCTGGCCATGATGACTCACGAGATCCGCTCCCCCATGAATGCGGTGCTGGGGATGCTGGATCTGTTGCAATACGGGCGGCTCGAGGCCCAGCAACAGGCCCTGCTCGGCCATGCCACCCACTCGGCGCATCTGCTGCAGACCATCATCGATGATGTGCTCGACTTCTCGAAGATCGAATCTCACACCCTGGCGCTGCATGCTGAGCCGCTGCAACCCACCCGCCTGTGTCAGGCGCTGGTGGAGCCGCTGCAGGCGCAAGCCAGCGCCAAGGGCATCCGCTTGCATTGGCAACTGGATGCATCGGTGCCGGACTGGTTGCAGGGGGACTCGGTCCGTCTGTCCCAGGTGATCGGCAACCTGCTCGGCAATGCGGTGAAGTTTACCGCCACCGGCAGCGTGCAGCTGGCGCTGGGGTGGCAGGATGAGCGACTGAGGGTGTCGGTGACCGATACCGGGATCGGTATCTCCGCCGAGGATCAGGGGTTGTTGTTCGAGCCATTTTTTCAGGTCGACAGCTCGGCCACCCGCCGTTTCTCCGGCTCCGGGCTCGGGCTTGCCATCAGCCGGAGGCTGGTGCAGCTGATGGGCGGCGAGATCTGCCTGCAGAGTACGCCCGGTCAGGGCAGCCGTTTCTGGTTCGAGTTGCCCGGCATGGCGGCCCCTTGCATCGACCCGGGTCAGCCCGTCACCGATGCGCTCGCCATGCTGGATCTGGATGTGCTGGTGGTGGAGGACAGCCCGGTCAATCAGCTGGTGGTGTCGCTCATGCTGCAGAAATTGGTGTGCAGGGTGCGGCTGGCGGCCAATGGCCTGGAGGCGCTGGCGCAGGTCAACGAGCGGCGGCCCGATCTTATCCTGATGGATATGCGGATGCCGCATATGGATGGGCTGGAGGCGACCCGCCGCTTGCGTGAAATGGGGTGCGGGATCCCGATAGTGGCGCTGACGGCCAATGCCATGACGGAGGACAGGGCGCGCTGTCTGGCTCAGGGGATGAACGATTTCCTGGCCAAACCCATCAGCCTGGCCCGGCTGCGCAGCTGCTTGCAGCGGCATTGCGGGGCTGTAAACCCGGGATCCAGATAAAAAAAATGGTCAACCTGGTGGTTGACCAATTCTTCAGCAAATACTGAAGAGAGCACGGGATAAATCGGGTTGTACAGGCACTTATGAAAAATTCGTGCCAACTTTTAATGACCTGTTTTTGCGGCTTGCAGCTGAGTAATCTGTTATTCCTCGCTGCCGGCTCGTCGCAAAATGCGAATTATGTGTTTTCATTGTAAGAATATTCGCATTTTGCAAAGCTACTTTTGACTCACTGTGCGATCAGTCGGCGCAAGAACTGGCGCGCCGCTTCACTGTTTTGTTTGGCAATCAACATCTGTTTTTCATAGATCGGCATGGGCAGGATCTCGAGCCAGCGTTGGCAGAGCCAGGCCGCATCGTCGAACTGCTTGTCCGGGTAGAGCTCATCCAGTTCCGGATATTGTTCAAACACCTCCCTCAATCTGCTCACCAGCGGTGTGTCGCTGAAATCGGAGTGGGCACTCGGCCAGTTGGGCAGGGTTTCTACCTTGGCGTGGCGCAAGCCGGTTTCGTCCGTCTCCATTTCATGAATGGAGAAGCGTTCGAGACCGAGCACTGTGACCCCGAGCAAGCCATCGTTAAGGGTGTAGAAATCAGTCACCTTGACGCGGGTACCGACCGGCAGTATGCGTCCGCAGCTGCCCGTGCTGGTCGTCTCTTCCATGACGATGCCAAAGCCCCGATCATCGATGAACGACTCCTTGAGCATCTGCAGGTGGCGTGGCTCAAACAGGCGCAGGGGGAGTTTCCCGCCCGGCAGTATGTGTGAGGGCAAGGGGAACAGTGCCAAGGGTTGAAGTTTCATGTTCCATCCTCCGATAAGTCGCATCTGCATATGACAATGCAGTGACCGTGCCAGAGGGTGGAAAAATCGGTTTATTGGGGCCGTTGAAGGAAGAACTATTTTAATAGTCGAGGAAAATCATGTGGTTATGGGGAGGGAAAAATGCAGCTTTGGTCCGATGCAGCCTTGGACGCAAGTGACTCACAAGGGTTTCGAACATGCCCCATCTGCAGAATGGGGTCTCGTTTGCATATTGCAAATGACTCCCCTGCAAAATGCGCCTCTGCCATCCACCTTCAGCGGTAGCTGCTGTCTGGCATGATGGCAGATGTGGGCTAGGCGGTTGACTCGGCGTGCTGGTTCAAGCCTTCCAGCATCAGGGCCGCGATCTCGTCATACATCTGTGACCAGGCCTCGGCCAGCTCGGGCTTGAAGTTTGCGCCCAAGCGCCGCGCCAGCACTGTCGTCAGCGCCTGCTTCAACAGTGCGAACTGGTGTGGTTCCACCTTGAACTTGCGGTGTCTGCGACCGAGATCCCTGATGATGAAACCCAAGGCATCCAGCTGCTCCAGGCTGGTGATCACCGTGTTCAGGGTCTCCGACACCTTGGCGACCGGCATGCCCGCAGGATCGGGAAAGAGGTTGATCAATTCCGGCGACAGTCGGAACAGCTCCTCATACACCTCCTGCACATAGGTGTGATTCAACGCGGTTACCTTGCCCCATGCTCTCTGCACCAACTCGATCTGTTCGGGAGTCATGCCGTCCATCCTTCCTGTGTGGTCGCCTGAAGATAATAATGCACTTGCTCAATAAGGCGCAGAGGGGAAATAAATCATTTCATGGGCCCGGCCGATCGGGACTGTGTGGCGGGGACGGGTCGACACCTGGTCAGCAAAAGGCCCCGACGTAGCGGGGCCTGATTGATTATTTATGCAGCCAGCTGAGCCGCGACCTGGGTGTGAGCGCGCTAGTTGCGCTGCTCCAGGTACATGACGGCGGCTTCCACCCGACTCTGGGCCTCGAGCTTCTTCAGCAGACTCTTCACGTGGACCTTGACCGTCCCTTCGGAAATATGGAGCACGGAGGCGACCTGCTTGTTGGAGAGCCCCTTGGCAATTTCGCGCAGGATCTGCATCTCGCGGCGGGTCAGGCTCTCCAGCTTCTGCTGCAGATGATCCAGCTCGTAGATGTTTTCCAGATAGGGGCGAAGCGGCTCGCTCAGGATCTGCTTGCCGGTCATGACATCGGCCAGTTGGCCCAGCAGCATGTCAGGCTCGGTGTCCTTGAGCAGGTAACCATCTGCGCCGGCCTTGAGCAGGGCCACCACGTCCTGGCGGGCATCGGAGACGGTCAGGATCACCACCCGGGAGGTGACCTCTTCGGCCCGCAGCGCCTTGAGGGTGTCGAGGCCGGAGAGCCCCTTCATGTTGAGATCGAGCAGGATCAGGTCGGGTTCGGATTCCTTGGCCATGGCCACGGCATCGGTACCGTTGGAAGCCTCACCGATCACCTCGATGTTCTCTTCCAGTTCCAGCAGCTGCACAATCCCTTTGCGCATGAGGGGATGGTCATCCACGACCAGAACACTATATTTCATCTCGTCCATCAGGCGTCTCTTGTTAGGCTGGTGGGAAAGGTCAGGTGTACACGGGTGCCGCCGGATGGCGGCTCACTGATGGCCAGCTGGCCGTGCAACTTGCTGGCGCGCTCGCTCATGATGCTAAGACCGTAGTGATTGACCGCGGAGCTCGCGCCCCCTATTCCGACACCATCATCTGAAATCTGAACCTGAATGTTACCATCAGCCAGGGTCTCACAGCTAACCTCAATCAGCTGTGCGCCGGCATGTTTGATGGCATTGAGCACTGCCTCACGGATCAGCTGCAGGATATGGATGTGCTGCCCCGCCTCGAGGTCAGTATCGGCAAGACCGTATTGGAGCCTGATTTCGGCCCGGGTCTGGGGCTTGAGCTGCTCCAGCATGACGCCGATGGCTTCGCCGAGATTGGCGTCACCTATGCTGAGGCGGAAGGTGCCGAGCAACTCGCGCAACTGGGTATAGGCGTTGCTGAGCCCCTCGTCGATCTGCTGCATGGCCGCCTCGGCCTTGCCGTGATCCCCCTTGGCGACGGAGCGCTTGAGCAGGGTGGACTGGATCTTGAGGTAGGAGAGCGCCTGGGCCAGCGAGTCGTGCAGCTCGCGGGCGATGACGGCACGCTCCTCCATCAGCAGCAGGCGCTGATGTTGCAGCAGGGTCTGGTCCTTGTGCAGCACCTGGGCCAGCAGCATGGAGAAGTTCTTCATCAGCCGCTCGTCGATGGGGTGCTCGCTGATCATGTCGAGCCGCCCGAACTCCTGATCGTCCATCTGCAGATAGAAGCTCACCAGGCTATCCAGATCGCCTGGCCAGCCCTTGCGGCCGGTGATGTACACCGGCATGGCGTTGTGCTCGAAGCGGGTCAGCCGGATGTAGTCGATGTGCTGATGGGCGGCCGCCCGCTCCAACAGCTTCTGCAGGGTACGCCGGCTCAGCGGCGCCGCGTGCAGCTTCTGGGCGGTGGAATAGAGGAAGGAGAGGGTATCGTTGGCCTGTTGCAGCTTGGCGGTCTTCTCCTCCACCTTGCTCTCCAGCTCCCGATAGAGCTTGCCGAGTTCGTCCGCCATGGTGACGAAGGCGCCCGACAGTTCCCCCAGTTCGTTCTCGCAGTGGGGGGGCAGGGTGAGATCGAACTCCTGGCGCTGGATCTGGCGGGCACAATAGACCAGCTGGTTGAGCGGGGCCACCACCTGCTGGCGGGTGAAGCGCACCGTGAACCAGGCGATGGTGATGATGGAGAGCAGCCCCAGCCCCTCCGCCAGTGCCAGCATGCGCACCTTGAACTCCACGTGGTATTGCATCTGGTTGACGAAGTCGTCGATGGCGGCGACAAACTGCTCGGTGTTGTCGGTGTAGCGCCTGGGGGTGGCATTCTCGATGTGCTCACGCATCACCTGCCATTGCAGCAACACCTCGCCATAGGTGCGGCGCAGGGAGGCGGGGGTGATCCAGCGCTGGGTTTCCTGCAATTCGGGTGCGCGCAGCGTCTGCTCGAACTGGGCGAGCCGCCCCAGCACGGTCTGGCCCTGCTCGATCTCGTAGGCCATGCGATAGGCCTGCATGCGCAATGAGCCGGACAGGTTGATGGCCTTGGCATCGGGGACCGAATAGAACAGGGTGACCATGGCGACGACGGCGATCAGGCTCGCCATGAACAGGATGAGCACCATGGAGCGGCCGATGGCGCTGCTGACAGACTGCACTTTGAAC
Source organism: Aeromonas sp. sif2433 (assembly GCF_019218705.1). Classification (NCBI taxonomy): domain Bacteria; kingdom Pseudomonadati; phylum Pseudomonadota; class Gammaproteobacteria; order Aeromonadales; family Aeromonadaceae; genus Aeromonas; species Aeromonas sp. sif2433. The sequence goes on along the minus strand of NZ_JAHUXD010000001.1, from coordinate 610,783 downwards.
CACTTTCGCATGCTGGTTGAGGGTCCCGGGACTGGTAAGAAACCACATAAAGTTGCGTGGGAGTGTACTCCAACTTGTGCTAGCATCGAAAAACTAGATGAACTCCGAGCGGTTTTGCCTAAGTCCTCAGATAGGGGGAAACCGCCGTCAGCCGATCTTCGCGCTGTAAGGGTCAGGAAAGAAATGCCCTGGCCTCCCGTATTTGGAAAGGTGTTTATGTTGCCACTTGAAGATGGTTTTTCCCGTCGTTTTTACTATTTGCGCCTGTCGGTCACCGACGTGTGCAATTTTCGTTGTACCTACTGCCTGCCCGACGGCTATCGCCCCCCAGAAGGGAATAAAGAGGGGCGCAAGTCGTTTCTCTCGCAAGAGGAGATCCGCCGGATCGTGTCCGGTTTCGCCGCCATGGGCACCCGCAAGGTGCGCCTGACCGGTGGCGAGCCTTCCCTGCGCCGTGATTTCACCGCCATCATCGAGACCGTGGCCAACACGCCTGGGATCGAGAAGGTGGCGATGACCACCAATGGTTATCGTTTGAAGGAGCGGGCGCAGGAGTGGTTCGATGCCGGCCTGACCGCGCTCAACGTCAGTGTCGACAGCCTGGATCCGCGCCAGTTTCACCAGATCACCGGCGAGAACAAGCTGGCGGAGGTGATGGAGGGGATCGAAGCGGCACTGGCCGCCGGCTTCAAGTCGGTGAAGATCAATGCGGTGCTGCTCAAGGGGCTCAACGATCAGCAGCTGGATGCGTTTCTGGCCTGGATCAGGCACAAGCCCATCGAACTGCGTTTCATCGAGTTGATGCAGACCGGGGAGATGGACAGCCTGTTTCGCGATCACCACGCCAGCGGCGAGCTCATCAAGCAGCAGCTGCTCGGCAATGGCTGGGTCCAGCAGCTGCGCGGGGCCGACGACGGTCCGGCCCAGGTGTTCATGCACCCGGCGTCACAGGGCGGGGTGGGGCTCATCATGCCCTACAGCAAGGACTTCTGCGCCGGTTGCAACCGGCTGCGGGTCTCCTCTGTGGGCAAGCTGCACCTCTGCCTGTTCGGCGACCACGGCGTGGAGCTGCGGGATCTGCTCACTGCCGACAGCCAACAGGACGAGTTGCAACAACGGATCCGCCAGGCCCTCGTCGGCAAGGCCGCCACCCATCGCCTGCACGACGGCAATGCCGGCATGACCCCCCATCTTGCCTCCATCGGCGGTTGAGGTTTCGCCGCCCGATAAAAATAGCCACCGATTAATAAGCAATCCTCACATAGGGGTATTTTGCCCCGCCCCTGTGTGACCTCATTGTGCCAAGGGATTGATCCAGCGCAAGAATCCCCCCTGTTTATCCCCCTAGTGGTATATCCCTTAACTTGTCGGGGACGCAATATACACCCACGCTTATAATTGGTATTGAAAATACCAGTCACATAGTCCGCACTCGAGTCTTTTACCTGCGAAGAGGAAGCAATATGCCGGATGGGGTCAACCTGTCACGCCGTGGTTTGTTTCGAGGCCGACTGAGTGCGCCCGAGCCCGAGACACGGCTGCCCTGGTCCCTCTCCTGGCCCGACTTCGTGGCCGACTGTACCCGTTGCGGAGACTGCCTGACGGCCTGTCCGGAGCAGATCCTGGTCAAGGGAGACGGTGGTTTCCCGACCCTGGACTTTAGCCGCGGCGAGTGCACCTTTTGTACCGAATGCGTCTCGGCCTGCGAGCTGCCGTTGTTTCGTCCGGTGACGGAAGCCCCCTGGGACTACGTGGCCCATATCGAAGCCGGTTGTCTGGCCCATGAGCAGGTCTTCTGCCAGCGCTGTCAGGACAGCTGCGAACACAATGCGATCCGTTTTTCTCCCCAGTTGGGACGAGTGCCGACGCCCAGCATCGATCTCGAGCTGTGCAATGGCTGTGGCGCCTGCGTCGCGGATTGCCCGGTCGGCAGCATCAGGGTCGGCGCACCCCGCGGCGAACCGAATCAGGTCTGAGCCAGGGCGTCGCCGGCATGCCCCCAGGGTGGCATCGCCTCTGCCGCTAGCCGATAGGAAGCAAGGATGAGCAAGTTGGAAAACACTATGAACCGAGAAGAGTTCCACGTATCGAGCCTGGTGGTGCTGACCCAGCCCCCATTGCGTCACCGGCTCGCCGAACAGATCGCGGCCCTCGAGGGTGCCGAGATCCACGCTGTCAGCGACGAAGGCAAGTTGGTGGTGACCCTGGAAGGGTCGAGCCAGCGCCCCATCATGGCGGCCATAGATGCCATTGGGGCAATGCCCGGGGTGCTCTCCGCCGCCCTGATCTACCACCAGTTCGATGAACTCGATAAGCAATGCGAGGATATGCCATGAAGCTGAGTCGACGCGACTTTATGAAGGCCAATGCGGTGGCGGCTGCCGCTGCCGTGGCCGGTGTCAGTGCCCCCACCCTGGCGGCGAACCTTATCACCAGCACCGACAAGACCGCCATCACCTGGGACAAGGCGCCGTGCCGTTTCTGCGGGACCGGCTGCTCAGTGCTGGTGGGCTCCCAGGCCGGCCGCGTCGTCGCGACCCAGGGCGATCCCGATGCGCCGGTCAACCGTGGCCTCAACTGCATCAAGGGCTACTTCCTGTCGAAAATCATGTATGGCGAGGATCGTCTGACCCAGCCGCTGCTGCGCATGACCAACGGCAAGTTCGACAAGAACGGTGACTTCGCCCCCATCAGCTGGGATCAGGCGTTCGACATCATGGCCGAGAAGTTCAAGGCCACCCTCAAAGAGAAGGGCCCGACCGCGGTCGGCATGTTCGGCTCGGGCCAGTGGACCGTGTGGGAAGGCTACGCCGCCTCCAAGCTGATGAAGGCGGGCTTCCGCTCCAACAACCTGGATCCCAACGCCCGTCACTGCATGGCCTCGGCCGTGGTCGGCTTCATGCGCACCTTCGGCATGGATGAGCCCATGGGCTGCTACGACGACATCGAGCAGGCCGACGCCTTCGTGCTGTGGGGCTCCAACATGGCCGAGATGCACCCCATCCTCTGGTCCCGGATGTCCGATCGCCGCCTCTCCAATCCGGACGTGCAGGTGCATGTGCTCTCCACCTTCGAGCATCGCAGCTTCGAGTTGGCCGACAACGGTATGGTGTTCACCCCGCAGACCGATCTTGCGATCCTCAACTACGTCGCCAACTACATCATCCAGAACGACAAGGTGAACTGGGAGTTCGTCAACAAGCACACCCAGTTCCGCAAGGGCGTCACCGACATCGGCTACGGCCTGCGTCCGACCAACCCGCTGCAGCAGCAGGCGAAGAACCCGGACAGCGGCGACTCCACCCCCATGAGCTTCGATGACTTCGCGAAATTCGTGGCAGACTACGACGTCGAGTCGGTCTCCAAGCTCTCCGGCGTCTCCAAGGAGAAGCTGGAAAAACTGGCCCAGATCTATGCGGATCCGGCCAAGAAGGTGGTCTCCTACTGGACCATGGGCTTCAACCAGCACACCCGCGGCGTCTGGGCCAACAACCTCTGCTACAACATCCACCTGCTGACCGGCAAGATCTCCACCCCGGGCAGCGGTCCCTTCTCCCTGACCGGCCAGCCTTCCGCCTGTGGTACCGCGCGGGAAGTGGGCACCTTCGCCCACCGCCTGCCGGCCGACATGGTGGTGACCGAGCCCAAGCACCGCGCCATCGCCGAGAAGATCTGGAAGCTGCCGGAAGGCACCATCCCGGACAAGGTGGGTTATCACGCCGTGCTGCAGAACCGCATGCTCAAGGACGGCAAGCTCAACGCCTACTGGGTGATGTGCAACAACAACATGCAGGCCGCCCCGAACATGAACGAGGAGGGGCTGCCCGGTTATCGCAACCCGGCCAACTTCATCGTGGTGTCCGACCCTTACCCGACCGTCACTGCGCAAGCGGCGGACCTTATCCTGCCCACCGCCATGTGGGTGGAGAAGGAGGGTGCCTACGGCAACGCCGAGCGTCGCACCCAGTTCTGGCACCAGCAGGTCAAGGCGCCGGAAGGGGCCAAGTCCGATCTGTGGCAGCTGATGGAGTTCGCCAAGCGCTTCACCGTGGAAGAGGTGTGGCCGGCCGAGCTCATCGCCAAGATGCCGGAAGTGAAGGGCAAGACCCTCTATGAGGTGCTCTACCGCAACGGTCAGGTCGATCAGTTCCCGAAAGAGCAGAGCAAGGGGGCACTGAACGACGAGGCCGACCACTTCGGCTTCTACGTGCAGAAGGGGTTGTTCGAGGAGTACGCCAGCTTCGGCCGTGGCCATGGCCACGATCTGGCCCCCTTCGATCAGTATCACGAGGCCCGCGGCCTGCGCTGGCCGGTGGTGGACGGCAAGGAGACCCTGTGGCGCTATCGCGAAGGCTTCGATCCCTATGTGAAGGCGGGCGAGGGGGTGCGCTTCTACGGCAAGCCCGATGGCAAGGCGGTGATCTTCGCGCTGCCCTATGAGCCGGCCGCCGAGTCGCCGGACAAGGAATACGACATGTGGCTCTCCACCGGCCGCGTGCTGGAGCACTGGCACACCGGCACCATGACCCGCCGCGTGCCCGAGCTCTATCGCGCCTTCCCGGATGCGGTGCTGTTCATGCACCCGGAAGATGCCAAGGCCCGTGGCGTGCGCCGTGGCGAAGAGGTGATCGTCGCCTCCCGCCGGGGTGAGGTGAAGACCCGGGTCGAGACCCGCGGCCGCAACCGTCCGCCCAAAGGCCTGGTGTTCATGCCCTTCTTCGATGCGAGCCAGCTGGTCAACAAGCTGACCCTGGACGCCACGGATCCGCTCTCCAAGGAGACGGATTACAAGAAGTGCGCCGTCAAGGTCATGAAGGCGTAAGGCGGGGTCCGGGGGATGAGTCGCAGCCGTCGCCAGTTCCTGGCCGACCTTGCCAAGGGGGCCTGCTCCGTGGGCCTGCTTGGCGCAGGGCTCGGCGGGGTGGCCCGGCAGCAGGCGCAGGCGGTGCCCGCCCAGGCACTGCGGCCGCCTGCGGCCCTGGACGAGGCGGAGTTCCTCGGCGCCTGCGTGCGCTGCGGGCTCTGCGTCGAGGCTTGTCCCTACGACACCCTCAAGCTCGCCAGGCTGCTGGAGCCGGTGACCACCGGCACCCCCTATTTCGAGGCGCGCGCCGTGCCGTGCGAGATGTGTGATGACATCCCCTGCGTGGTGGCCTGCCCGAGCGGGGCGCTGGATCCGGCCATGACCGACATCGATCAGGCGCGGATGGGGGTGGCGGTGCTCATCGACCATGAGACCTGCCTCAACTATCTGGGCCTGCGCTGCGATGTCTGTTACCGGGTCTGCCCGCTCATCGATCAGGCGATCACGCTCGAACTGGTGCGCAACCCGCGCACCGGCAAGCACGCCATGTTTCTGCCCACAGTGCACAGCGACAGCTGTACCGGCTGCGGCAAGTGCGAGCATGCCTGCGTGCTGGAGACGGCGGCCATCAAGGTGGTGCCCCACCGGCTCGCCAAGGGGGAGCTCGGCCATCACTACCGGCTCGGCTGGGAAGAGAAGCAGAAGGCGGGCAAGTCGCTCATCGGTGAGCGCCTCACCCTGCCGACCCGCAAACCGGAGGGGCTATGAGCCGCTATCCGGGGCAAGAGGCGAGGGTGCGGCTCGGCTGGTGGCGGTCACACCGCTTCCTGCTGCTGCGTCGTCTGACCCAGTTCGGCGTGCTGGGGCTCTTCCTGTTGGGGCCACTGGCGGGGATCTGGATCCTCAAGGGCAACCTCTCGAGCTCTTTATTGCTGGAGAGGGTGCCGCTGACGGAGCCGCTCACCCTGTTGCAGTCGGTCGCGGCGGGTCACTGGCCCCTCGCCACCCTGTGGTTCGGGGCGGCCATAGTGCTGCTGGGGTACTGGCTGGTCGGGGGGCGGCTGTTCTGCTCCTGGGTCTGCCCGGTCAACCTCATCACCGATGCGGCGGCCTGGCTGCGGGCCCGGCTCGGCCTCAAGGGCAACGGTCAGTTCGACCGCAACACGCGCTACTGGCTGCTGGCCATGGTGCTGCTGGCTCCGGCCATCACGGGCGTGCTGGTGTGGGAGCTGGTCAACCCGGTGTCGCTGACCCTGCGTGGTCTGCTGTTTGGCATGGGAGCGGGCTGGGGCTTGCTGGTGGCCCTGTTCCTGTTCGATCTGTTGGTGGTGGAGCGAGGCTGGTGTGGCCATCTCTGCCCGGTAGGGGCTTTCTATGCCCTGCTCAACCGGGTCGGGTTCATCAAGATTTCTGCCAAAGGGCGTGAGCGTTGCAGCAACTGTATGGATTGTTATGCGGTCTGCCCCGAGCGTCCCATCCTGCGCGGCCCGGTCCACGGTGCCAGGCGCGGTCACGGGCCCTTGATTGTGGCTCAGGAGTGCACTAACTGCGGCCGTTGCATCGATGTCTGCGCGGAGCAAGTTTTCGAAATCACAGTAGGTTTTGCCGTCAAGGCAGAGAAAACGTCGGAGAACACATAATGAAAAAGCTGATTGGAGCAATGCTGGCCTGCCTGATGGCGGGTTCCTTGATGGCGGCAGTCCCCGAGATCACCAACAGCACGGGAGGCATCAAGTCGGAGCGAGGCAGCACGGATCTCGCGATCGAGGCCGAGGCCGCCCCGCTCAAGAACTATCGCAAGGATGGCGACATCTACGATCGTCAGTACATGCATCAGCCCCCGCTGATCCCGCACGATACCCGTAACTACGAGGTGGACAACAAGGTCAACAAGTGTCTGGCCTGTCACAGCTTCAAGAACGCCAGTGCCATGAAGGCTCCCAAGATCAGCCCGACTCACTTCGAGACCCGTGACGGCCTGACCCTGGGTGAAGTCTCCCCCCGTCGCTACTTCTGTCTGCAGTGCCACGTGCCGCAAGCGGATGCCAAGCCGCTGGTGGAGAATACTTTCAAGCCGGTCGAAGCCCTGAACTAAGGAGTCCATAGATGAAATTACCCGGCTTTGCGCAACATCTCTGGAACACTTTCAAGTTTCCCTTGAACGAAGCACCGAACTGAGGAATCCACAGATGAAATTACCTGGTTTTGTGCAGCGACTCTGGACCACCTTCAAGTCTCCCTCCAAGGCGGCCCTCTGGGTGCTGCTGATGATGGGGTTCTTCGGCGGCGTCATCTTCTGGGGGGGCTTCAACACCGCCATGGAAGCGTCCAACACCGAGAAGTTCTGTACCGGTTGCCACGAGATGAAGGACAACGTCTTCGTCGAGTACCGTGACACCATCCACTACGCGAACCGCTCCGGCGTGCGCGCCAGTTGCCCGGACTGCCATGTGCCCCACGAATGGACCTACAAGATCATTCGCAAGGTGCAGGCCTCCAAGGAGCTGTGGGGCATGCTGACCGGCAAGGTGGACACCCGCGAGAAGTTCGAATCGCATCGGCGCGAGATGGCCGAGCGGGAGTGGCAGCGGATGAAGGAGACGGATTCGAGGGAGTGTCGCAACTGCCACAACTTCGAATACATGGACTTCTCCCTGCAGGGACGGCGTGCCGCCAAGATGCACTCCACCAACCTGGCCAGCGGCGAGAGCACCTGCATCGACTGTCACAAGGGCATAGCGCACCAGCTGCCTGACATGACGGGGGTGAAGGGCTTCTAAGGACGTGACCACAGGGTCGGGCATGCCCGGCCCTGTGGTTTTTCATTTTTATGGACTCGTTAATCCCATCTGCACGGCAACTTTTGATAGAATCCGTGCGCGATAACGCGACCCCCGCCGTTTTCCCCTCTCACCAGCCGGCATGGCTTCGGCGGTATCTGGCCGGGTGGGGGCGTGTCATCCCTTCTCCTCTCGTGGTCAATGATTGACAGGAATTGCCCAATGGCACCCAAAAACAGCGAATTCATTCCTCTCCAGATCGCCGTACTGACGGTCTCCGACAGCCGCACCTCCACCGACGACAGCTCGGGGGATTATCTGGTGTCGGCCCTGACGCAGGCCGGTCATCAGCTGGCGGATCGGGCGCTGTGCGCCGACAATCTGTTCCGCGTGCGGGCCCAGGTCAGCCAGTGGATCGTCGATGAGGCGGTGCAGGTGGTGCTGATCAACGGCGGCACCGGCTTCAATGAACAGAACCGGGTGCCGGAAGCGGTGGGCGTGCTGTTCGAGCGCACGGTGCAGGGCTTTGGCGAGATGTTCCGCCAGCTCTCCTTTGCCGAGATCAAGGGATCGGCCATGCAGAGCCGGGCGCTGGCGGGACTCGCCAACCGCACCCTCATCTGCTGCCTGCCCGGCTCCACCGGCGCCTGCCAGCTGGGCTGGGAGCAGCTAATCCGGGATCAGCTCGACGCCCGCACCAGGCCCTGCAACTTTGTCTCCCACCTTTGAACCCCACCCCTGAGGGAAAGTGATGAACCTGACCCATCTCAACCAAAGCGGTGAGGCCCACATGGTGGACGTGACCGACAAGCAGGTCACCGAACGGGAGGCCCGCGCCGAGGCCTTCGTGACCATGGCGCCCGCCACCCTGGCCCTGATCCTGAGCGGTCAGCACCACAAGGGCGACGTCTTTGCCACCGCCCGCATCGCCGGCATCATGGCGGCCAAGAAGACCGCCGATCTGATCCCGCTCTGCCATCCGCTGGCACTCACCAAGGTGGAGGTAGAGATCGAAGCCCAGCCCGAGCACAATAGGGTACACATCCGCACCCTCTGCAAGCTCTCGGGCAAGACAGGGGTGGAGATGGAAGCCCTGACCGCCGCCTCGGTGGCGGCGCTCACCATCTATGACATGTGCAAGGCGGTGCAGAAGGACATGGTCATCGAGCAGCTGCGCCTGGTCGAGAAGAAGGGCGGCAAGTCCGGTCACTTCCAGCTGGCACCGGATGCAGGAGAGAACGCATGATCAAGGTTCTGTTTTTCGCCCAGGTGCGGGAGCTGGTCGGTTGCGACGAGCTGAGCCTGCCCAGCGACTACGCCACGGCCGAACAACTGCGCGTGGCCCTGTGCGAGCGCGGCGACAAGTGGGCGCTGGCGCTGGAAGCGGGCAAGCTGCTGGTGGCGGTCAACCAGACCCTGGTGCCTCTCGATACGGCGCTGGTCGATGGCGACGAGGTGGCCTTCTTCCCCCCCGTGACCGGAGGCTGAGCCCATGTCCCACGAGATGCCCACTGACTCGACCGATCGCATCCTGGTGCAGCGGGCCGACTTCTCCCTCGGTGATGAATACCAGCGGCTCGCCGCCCGTCACGACACGGGTGCCATCGTCACCTTCGTCGGCAAGGTGCGCGACTTCAATCAGGGGGAGCAGGTCAAGGGGCTGGCCCTCGAGCACTACCCCGGCATGACCGAGAAGGCGCTGGCCGATATCGTCGCCCAGGCGCGCCGTCGTTGGCCGCTGCAGGAGTGCACCCTCATTCACCGCATCGGTGAGCTGCTGCTCGGCGATCAGATAGTGCTGGTGGCGGTGAGCAGCGCCCACCGGGATGCAGCCTTCGAGGCCTGCCACTTCATCATGGATTTCTTGAAGACCCGGGCGCCGTTCTGGAAGAAAGAGCTGACCGCCGAGGGCATAACGCGCTGGGTCGAGGCCAAGCAGAGCGATGACGACGCCGCGGCTCGCTGGTGAATAGACGCTGATAAGGCGCACGCTGATATTGAGGGAGTGAGTCCCGCGAAGGGATTACCCCATTTTCGGGCCCGGCAGAACCAGGCCCTCGGTGTAATGACAGGAGTAAGGGAATGAAGCAGCTGTTATCCGTGTTGTTGGTGGGCGCCTGCACCTGCGCGCTGCACAGTGGCGCCGTGCAGGCCGACGAGGTCAAGGTCGCCGTGGCCGCCAACTTCAAGGGCACCATAGAGCGCATCGGCAAGGAGTTTACCGCCAAGACCGGCCACAGCGTCGTCATCAGCTCGGCGGCCACTGGTGTGCTCTACACCCAGATCAGCCACGGTGCCCCCTTCGATCTCTTCCTCTCCGCCGACGTCAGCACCCCCGAGAAGCTGGAGAAAGAAGGCAAGGGCAGCGAGCGCTTCACCTACGCCATCGGCCAGCTGGGCCTGTGGAAGAAGGGTGGCCCGGCCCCCGATGAAGCCACTCTGCGCGGCTGGAAGGGCAACCTCGCCATCGCCAACCCGCGCACCGCCCCCTACGGCGCCGCCGCCATGGCGACCCTGGAGCAGCTCAAGATCGATCCCAAGCAGTATCGCCTGCTGACCGGTGCCAACATAGGCCAGACCTGGCAGTTTGTGGACACCGGCAACGCCGAGCTGGGCTTCGTCGCCTGGGCCAACCTGGTGGAAGCGGGCAAGACCGGTGAAGCCTGGGCGGTGCCGAACCAGCTCTATCCGGCCATCGAGCAGCAGGGGCTGGTGCTGAAGAAAGGGGAAGCGGTCGATGCCCTGGTGGCCTGGCTCAAGGGCCCTGGTCAGAGCACCATCAAGGACGCGGGTTATGCTCTGCCGCAATGATGGCCTGAGCGCTAATTCTGCATGATGAGTGGCCGGCCTCTGGGCCGGCCACTCTTTGCTATGAGGATGCAAGACATGTTGTTGCTCGAATCTGGCCGGGACCTTGACCATGAGTGAAGGGGATCTGCTGGCCGTCTGGTTGACCCTGAAGCTGGCCGGCAGCACCACCGGCATCCTGCTGCTGCTGTCGCCGCCGCTGGCCTGGTGGCTGTCTCGCAGCCAGCACCGGCTGCGGCCGCTGGTGGAGGCGCTGGTGGCGTTGCCGCTGGTGCTGCCGCCGACGGTACTCGGCTTCTATCTGCTGCTCGCCTTCTCCCCCTCCTACGGCTTCGGTGCCTGGTGGAAGGAGACCTTCGGCGCCCCCCTTGCCTTCAGTTTCCTCGGCCTGCTGTTTGCCTCCATCCTCTATTCGCTGCCCTTCGTGGTGCAGCCGCTCACCTCCGCCTTCGTCAACATGGGCAGCAAAGAACTTGAGGCGGCCGCCACCCTGGGGCTGGGGCCCCTCGAGCGCTTCTTCCACATCATCTTGCCGATGACGCTGCCGAGCTTCGTGATGGCGGCGGCGCTGGGCTTTGCTCATACCCTCGGGGAGTTCGGGGTGGTGCTGATGATAGGGGGCAACATCCCGGGGGAGACCCAGGTGCTCTCCATCGCCCTGTTCGATCACGTGGAGGCCATGGATTATCAAAACGCCCACACTCTGGCCGGCGGCCTGATGGGCTTCTCCCTCGTCATGCTGGTGCTGGTCTACGGCGTCTTGCAGCGTCGGCAACGGAGGCTGTTCGGATGAGCCTTCACCTCAAGGCCAGACGCCGGTTTGGCGGCTTCGAGCTCGACTGCGAGCTGGCGCTGCCGCTGGGTGGCATGCTCGGCCTGTTCGGCCCCTCAGGTTGTGGCAAGAGCACCCTGCTGCGCATCATCGCCGGGCTCGATCGCCAGCCTCAGGATCGCCTGCGCTGGCAGGGGCGGGAGCTTGGGAGCCTGCTGCCCGAGCGGCGCCGCATCGGCCTGGTGTTCCAGGACTCGCGGCTCTTCCCCCATATGACGGTGCTGGCCAACCTGCAGCTGGCGGCCCGCAAGGGCAGGGGGCGCTGGCAGCTCGAGGCGCTGGCCGAGCGACTCGGCTTCGTCGAACTGCTGCCCCAGCCTGCCCATGGCCTCTCCGGGGGCCAGCGCCAGCGGGTGGCACTGGGGCGGGCGCTGCTGGCCGAGCCCGATCTGCTGCTGCTGGATGAGCCCTTCTCGGCGCTGGACAGGCGCAGCCGCATTCATCAGGCCCATGTGCTGAGGGGCCTGCAGCGCGAGAGCGGCCTGCCGATGATCTTCGTCAGCCACGCCATGGAGGAGGTGAGCCTGCTGTGCGATCAGCTGGTGCTGCTGGCCGAGGGGCGGGTGGAGGCCCAGGGTCGGCCCGGCGACATCTTCGCCCGCACCGACTTGTCGCTCGCCAGTCGCGATGATGCCGGCGTCATGCTGAGCGCCACCCTGGCCCACTACGACGACGCCTCGCAGATGGCGAGCCTGCGACTCGGCGAGCAGACCCTGATGGTCACCATGGATCATGCCCCCGACGAGACAGGCCCCCTGCAGATCAAGGTGGCGGGACGGGATGTGGTGATCGCCACCGCCCCCATAGCGCACTCCAGCCTCTCCAACTGCCTCGAGACCCGCCTGCTGGAGATCCGGGAAGTCAGGCCGGGCCAAACCCTGTTGCAGTTGGCTCTGGGGCAGCAGATACTGCTGGCCCGGATCACCAGCCGCTCGGCCGAGCGGCTCGCGCTGGTGCCGGGGCAGCTCCTCTATGCCTACATCAAGGCGGTGAGCCTGGTCGGTGAGGGCTGAGGCGTTTGGGACAGGATCCACTGTTCCATGTCCCTATCCAGCAAGGTGATGAGTCTGGTCGGCGAGGGTTGAGGTGCCTGGGACAGGATCCACTGTTCTATGTCCCTATCCAGCAAGGCGATGAGTCTGGCCGGTGAGGGTTGAGGTGCCTGGGACAGGAGCCGCTGTTCTATGGCCCTTTCCAACAAGGCGATGAGTCTGATTGGTGAGGGCGGACTGTCACCGCAACAAGGGAATCTATGTCATCAGGGGCCGGCATCGAGCCGAGAGGGAGAGCGCGGGTGCGTCGCAATCAGGTAATGAAATCCCATGGCTTGGCCCTGCGCAGTGCGGGGGAGGGGCCTTTGCTGTTATTGCTGCACGGGCTCGGCTCCTCCAGCCTCGACTGGCAGGCCCAGCTCGAGCACTTCTCGCAGCACTACCGGGTGGTGGCCCTCGACTTGCGTGGTCACGGCCAGAGCATGCAGGAGGGGCCCTTCGATGTGCCCACCCTGGCGGCGGACGTGGCCCGCTGGCTCGACGAGCAGCCGGAGCCCGCCTGGGTGGTGGGGCTCTCCCTGGGGGCCATGGTGGCGCTGGAGCTGGCCCTGCAACTGCCGAACAAGATCCGCGGTCTGGTGCTGGTCAACGGCTTTAGCGAGTTCTTGCTGGAGAGCCCCAGGGAGCGGGAGCGCTACGCCCAGCGCCTGAAGTGGTTGCGTTGGTTCGGCATGCGCCCGCTCGCCTGGTGGCTGGCGCGGGAACTCTTCCCCGGCCCCGAGCTTGCCCAGCTGCGCCAGACCTTCCGGCTGCGTTTCGTGCGCAGCAACAAGAAGAAGGTCTACAGGGCCCTGCTCGCTGCCTTGCCCGGCTGGTCGGCCCGCGCCCGGCTCGGCACCCTCTGGCAGCCGGTGGCCATCATCTCCACGACCCAGGACTATCTGCCGCTGGCCAAACGGGTGGAGCAGTTCGCCTCCCTGCCCAACGCCAGCATCCACACCCCTCCCGGCCATCATGCCTGGCCGGCGGAAGATCCCGCCGGATTCAATCATCTGCTGCAACGGATCCTGGCGACGCACTGAGCCTGGGCAGACACAAAGAAGCCGACCTCGGGGTCGGCTTCTTGATTGGTGCAAGCGGCTTGCTCTGACCGGGCTAATACCCTGGCCGGGCTAATGCCCTGAACAGACCGGGCAGTCGGGGCGCTTGGGCAGCTTCATCTCGCGAAAGCCGCCACTGAGACCGTCGATCATCAGCAACCGCCCGCTGTAGCTCTTGCCCATGCCGGCGAGCAGCTTGATGGCCTCCAGCGCCTGCAGGCTGCCGACCAGGCCGACCATGGGCGCCAGCACCCCTGCCTCGACACAGCTCAGCGACTGCTCGCCAAACAGCGAGCTGAGGCAGGCGTAGCAGGGCTCGCCCGCCTGCCAGCTGAAGCTGACAATCTGCCCCTCCAGCCGGATGGCGGCGCCGGACACCAGCGGCACGCCGTGTTGGCGGGCGCGCTGATTGAGCAGGTTGCGGATGGCGACGTTGTCGGTGCAGTCGAGCACCAGCTGGTGGCTCGGCAGCAGGGCATCGAGCAGCGCCTCGTCGGCCAGGACGGCGTGGGTCTCGACCCTGAGCCAGGGGTTGAGGGTGCGCAGCGTCTCGGCCGCCGAGTCCACCTTGTACTGGCCGATGCGGCCATCATGGTGCAGCACCTGGCGCTGCAGGTTGGAGAGCTCCACCCTGTCGAAGTCCACCAGGGTCAGCTGGCCGACCCCGGCCACCCCCAGATACTGGGCGGCGGCGCAGCCCAGGCCACCGGCGCCGATCACCAGCACCTTGGCCTGCTTGAGTGCCTCCTGCCCCTCGAAGTCGAAGGCCTTGAGGACTATCTGGCGGTTGTAGCGCAGCAGCTCGGCATCGCTGAGGATCTCGCTCACAGCAGCAATCCCGAGAAGGGCTCGACGGTGACGGTTTCGCCCGCCGCCACCTTGCCGCGTTCTTGCTCCAGCACTATGTAGCAGTTGGCCCGGGACAGGGAGCTGAACACGCCGGAGTCCTGGGAGCCGGTGCTGCGCACCTCCAGGCCGTTTGGCCCCTGGGTCAATATGCCGCGATGGAAATCCAGGCGCCCCGGGGATTTTTTCAGGGGTTCGGTGACGGTGGCGGCGAGGCGCAGCGGCACCGCCAGGGTTTGGCCGGCCAGCCTGGCCAGCGCCGGCTTGACCAGCTGATCGAAGGTGACCATGGCGGAGACAGGGTTGCCCGGCAGGCCGAAGAACCAGGCGTTCGGCAGGCGGCCGAAGGCGAAGGGCTTCCCCGGCTTGATGGCGAGCTTCCAGAAGCCGATCTCGCCGAGCTCTTCCAGCAGTTGCTTGGTGAAGTCCGCCTCGCCGACCGAGACGCCGCCGGTGGTGATGAGGGCATCGGCCTCGCGATCGGCCTCGAGGAAGGCGGCGCGTAGCTGGGCCGGGTCGTCCGGGATGATGCCAAGATCCAGGCACTCGCAGCCCAGGCGTGCCAGCATGGCCTTGACGCCGTAGCGGTTGGAGTCGTAGATGTCGCCGTGGGCGAGCGGGGTGCCCACCGGTTTGAGCTCATCACCGGTGCTGAAGATGGCGACCTTGAGCGGGCGACGGACCCTGACGCTGGCGATGCCGAGCGACGCCAGCAGCGGCAGCTCGCGCGGGCTGAGACGAAGGCCCACCGCCAGCACCCGGGCGCCTTCGGCCAGGTCTTCGCCGCAGCGACGGATGTTCTGGCCGGGCCTCGGCTGAGTGAGGAAGCGCACCAGTTCGCCTTCGACTTGCGCCTCCTCCTGCATGACGACCGCCTCGGTGCCCTCGGGGACCGGTGCCCCCGTCATGATGCGGATGCAGTGGCCGGCGGGCCAGTCTCCCTGATAGGGCTGGCCGGCGAAGGCCTTGCCCGCCACGGCCAGCGGCGCGCCGGCGGCGAGATCGGCCAGCCGCACGGCGTAACCGTCCATGGCGGAGTTATCGAACGGCGGCACCGACAGGGGGGAGACGATCTCCTCGGCCAGTATCCGATCCAGCGCCTCTGGCAACGGCAGTTGCTCGCTGTCGCAGCAGCAGGCGAGTTGGTCCAGGATCCCTTGCAGGGCATCGCCCAGGGGCAGCAGTGCAACCGTATCGAATCCCATCATCATTACCTCTTTGGTGTGGTAGAGGGCGGATTATCCCAAAAAAAGCTCCTAATGGGCAGGCTGTCGCGGGGGTAAAACCGGGCGGATTGGCATAAAGTCAGGTGTCGGGCTTGAGTTAGTCCGAATTATGACAATAATCGCCCAGTACGATTGCGCCACCGCAGCATTGCTGGCGGCCATCACAGTCCCTGAGCACGGGAGAGGAAGATGATGACGAACTTAAGTCAGGAAGCCCTGTTGGTCAGGGCAGCCCTCGAGGCCCAGGGCCTGGAGACACCGCTGGTGGCCAATGAATTGAACGGCCAGCAGAAGAAGGAAAAAATCGAAGGCCACATGCGCGCCATCATGGAGACGCTGGGGCTGGATCTGCGCGACGACAGTCTGGCCGAGACGCCGCACCGCATCGCCAAGATGTACGTGAACGAGATCTTCTCCGGCCTCGACTACGCCACCTTCCCCAAGGTGACGGTGATCGAGAACAAGATGAAGGTGGACGAGATGATCATGGTGCGGGACATCAGCCTCACCAGCACCTGCGAGCACCACTTCGTCACCATCGACGGGCTGGCCCACGTGGCCTACATCCCCCGCGGCAAGGTGATCGGGCTCTCCAAGATCAACCGCATAGTGCAGTTCTTCGCGCGCCGGCCCCAGGTGCAGGAGCGGCTCACCCAGCAGATCCTGCTGGCGCTGCAGACCCTGCTCGGCACCAGGGATGTGGCCATCAGCATCAAGGCGACCCACTTCTGCGTGAAGGCGCGCGGGGTGATGGATTCGACCTCCCATACCACCACCACCTCACTCGGTGGGGTCTTCAAGACCCAACCGGACACCCGCTCCGAGTTTCTGGGCGGCCTGAAAGGCTGATCACAGGGGGGCGGGTCGATGCGGCCTGCCCCCGCCGTTTGCTTCCCTCCTTTTTACCTCTTTCCTCCACCCTCTGAACTTTCGTCATAAAAGTGCTAAAGGCATGCCCGATCAGGCCGATACAGCTCACCATGCCGATTGACGGCCTGTTTGACACCCGACCCCCGTCAGGACCAGAGTCGACAAGTGCGGCTCACCGGTAAGCTCGCCCCGTTCGTGCCGGCACGGAGGGGCCTGATCTACTGCTATGGATGGCAGGTATCGTGATTTGTGCCACAGGCACAGCGCAGAGGATGCCACTCGTTCACCCATATGCAGGACACGCCATGAACACCATGACGATAGGTAAGAAACTCACCGCCGGCTTCGCCGTGCTCGGCCTGATGATGGCCTTCATCGGCGGCTTCTCGCTGCTGGAGTTCAGCAAGATGAACCGGGCCGCCATCGGCTTCACCGACAGCATACTGCCCGCCGTGGTGCGCACCAGTGCTCTGGGTGAGACCATCAATGCCCTGCGCCGCTACGAGCTGGATGTGTTCCTGGTGGCGGACGATCCCCAGCAGAAGGCCCATTACCGCGATGCCAGCGAGCAGAGCCTGAGAGAGGTCGGACAGCAGATAGCGGCGCACGATGCCAGCATCTGGGCGACAGATGTGGAGGAGCGCCGTAGCTTCGACATCGTCAAGGCGGGCTGGGACAAGTACGTCGCCCTGCATCAGCGTATCCGGCAGATGCAGGACAGCGGCCAGATGGCCGAGGCCCAGCGCCTCTTCATGTCCGAGGGGATCAACCTCTACACCACCCTGTCCAAGTCGGTGGCGGATCTCATTCGCATCAACCATGGCTACTCCGTCAACTCCCGCGCCGAGGTGGTGGAGGCCTATGACGATGCCAAGTTGAGTGTCGTCATCACGCTGCTGCTGGGGCTGGGGCTGGTGGCGGTGCTCTCCACCGTGCTGACCCGCCAGATCCGGGATCCCCTGGTGATGCTGGCCCGTCAGGCCCAGCGCATCGCCGGCGGCGAACTCGGCAGGGGTGAGCTGCAGGAGTGGATCCGCAACGACCGCTTCAAGCGGGATGAACTGGGCCAGCTCGGCTCGGCCATCGATCGCATGCAGGGGTCGCTGGCCGAACTGGTGAGCGAGATCTCGGGCTCGGTGAGCCAGCTCAGCAGCGCGGTGGAGGAGGTGAGTGCCATCTCCGAGCAGTCCGCCAAGGGCATGGCCAGCCAGCAGGGGGAGGTGTCCCAGGTCGCCACCGCCATGAACGAGATGCAGTCCACCGTCCTCGAGGTCGCCCGCAACACCACGGACGCCATGAGCGCCGCCAAGGCGGCCTCCCACACCTCGGGCGAAGGCCATAAGGTGGTGGGGCGTGCCATCGGCAGCATAGAGCTGGTGTCGCAGCAGATCGAGCAGGCCGGCGGCGTGGTGCAGCAGCTGGAGCAGGACAGCGCCAACATCAGCATGGTGCTGGATGTGATCCGCGGCATCGCCGAGCAGACCAACCTGCTGGCGCTCAATGCGGCCATAGAGGCGGCCCGGGCGGGCGAGCAGGGCCGCGGCTTTGCCGTGGTGGCCGACGAGGTCCGCTCCCTGGCCCAGCGGACCCAGAACTCCACCGCCGAGATCAGCAAGATGATCGAGGTGTTGCAGGGCCGTACCGCCGAGGCGGGCAGTGCCATGCAGCTGAGCCGCCAGCAGATGCAGAGCAGCGTCGATCTGGCGCGGGAGGCGGGCAACAGCATCGACAGCATCAACGGCGCCGTTACCCAGATCTCGGACATGAACACCCTGATCGCCACCGCGACCGAGGAGCAGAACGCGGTGACCGAGGAGCTCAACCGCAGCATAGTCAACATCCACAATGCCGCCGACGAGAACGCGCTGGGGGCCCAGCAGACCGCCCAGGCCTGCGTCGAGCTGAGCAAGCTGGCCACCTCCCTGCACCACATGACTCAACGCTTCACGCTCTGAGTCCGTTAAGGTGCCGATAACAACAAGGCCCTGCCAATTGGCGGGGCCTTGTTTTTTGGGGCAGGCGGCCTAAGCCCCCGCCTGTTTCGTGCTAGCCATCAGCTCAAACCGACTATCTCGCCGTTATCGTCGATATCGATATAGCGGTGGTGGGGCTGGCTGCCGGGATCGCCATCAGCTCAGGCCGACTATCTCGCCATCCTCGTCGATGTCGATGTGACGATAGGCCGGCAGGCTGCCGAGGCCCGGCATGGTCATGATGGGGCCCGCCAGGGCATAGACGAAGCCGGCGCCGGCGCACAGCCGCACCTCGTCGATGGGTACCTCGAAGTCTGTGGGCACCCCCTTGAGGGCCGGATCGTGGCTCAGGGAGAGCGGGGTCTTGGCCACACAGACGGGCAGGTGATCCCAGCCCGCCGCCGACAGGGCCGCCAGCTGCCTGCGCGCCTTGTCAGAGAGGATGACGCCGCGGCCGCCATAGCCGCACTCCACCAGGGTGGCGAGCTTGGCGCTGAGGCTCATCTCGTCGGGGTAGAGCAGCTGGATGTCGTTTGGCAGCTCACAGGCGGCGACCACGGCGCGGGCCAGTTCGCTGGCCCCGGCGCCGCCCTGGGTGAAGGCATGCGAGAGGGCGACGCCAGCGGCGCCAGCCCGGGTCGCCTCGGCCATCAACAGATCCAGCTCGGCCTGGCTGTCGCTGGGGAAGCGGTTGACCGCCACCACCACGGGCACCCCATAGCGGCGGGCGTTGGCGATGTGCCAGGCGAGGTTGGCGCAGCCCTGGCGCAGGGTCGGCAGATCTTCGCTCGCCAGGCTGGCGGGCAGCGGCTGGCCGGGGCGAATGTCGAGCAGGCCGCTGTTGGCCTTGAGGCCGCGCACCGTGGCCACCAGCACCACGCAGGCGGGGGCTATGCCGGACTGGCGGTACTTGATGTTGAAGAACTTCTCCAACCCCATGTCGGAGCCAAAGCCGGCCTCGGTCACCACGTAGTCGGTCAGGGCGAGGGCGATGCGATCGGCGATGACCGAGGAGTTGCCGTGGGCTATGTTGGCGAAGGGGCCGGCGTGCACCAGCACCGGGGTCTGCTCTGTGGTCTGCATCAGGGTCGGTTGCAGCGCGTCTTTGAGCAGCACCGTCATGGCGCCGGCCACCTCCAGCTGCTCGGTGGTGATGGGTTGACCCTTCATGTCGAGGGCCAGCTGGATGCGGCCGATGCGGGCTCGCAAGTCTTGCAGATCGGTGGCCAGCGCCAGTATGGCCATCAGCTCGGAGGCGGCGGTGATGACGAAGCGCTCGGGGCGCTCCACCCCATCGCTCGGGCCGCCCTGACCGATGCAGAGGTGGCGCAGGGCGCGATCGTTCATGTCCAGGGTGCGCGGCCAGAGGATGTTGGCGGGATCGATGTCGAGGCGCACCAGGCCGGTCCTGGCGCTGAACTGCTCGCCGAGCTTGTCTTCGTGGAACAGGCGGGCATCCAGCGCCGCGGCGGCCAGGTTGTGGGCGGCGGCGAGGGCGTGGAAATCGCCGGTCAGGTGCAGGTTCATCTCCTCCATCGGCACCACCTGGGCGTGACCGCCGCCGGCGGCGCCCCCCTTGACCCCAAACACCGGGCCCAGGCTCGGCTGGCGTATGGTGGCGATGCTGGCCTGGCCTATGTGGTTGAGCCCCATGGAGAGGCCCAGGGTGGTGACCGTCTTGCCCTCGCCGAGCGGGGTGGGGGTGATGGCGCTCACCAGCACCAGCTTGCCCGGCCGTTTGGCCGGCGCGGCGGGCTGCTCGAGCAACGCTAGACTCAGCTTGCCCTTGTGGTGGCCATAGGGGTAGAGCAGATGGGGCGGGATGGCGAGGCGCTTGGCCAGCTCCTGGATCGAAAGACGGGGGGACTGGCGGGAGATCTCGATATCGCTTAGCATCAGCACCTCGTTGGCATGTCAGGTCAAATATGCGGCGCAGTCTAGTGGAATCAACAGGGTTATCCAATGAGTAATAACATTTTGTCCGGCAGTCGTGAGCTGCATCTAACTCCTATCCTGCTGGATCTCAATGCGCTCTACCATCCGCCCAAGCGGCCACTCACCGCGCTTGGCATCGTCAGCTCCTTCATCCCGCTGTTTGGCTACGGCTGGCAGGCGATGACTCAGGATCCCGAGACCCACTTTCGCCACGAGATCGGCAAGCGCATCAACAAGCACAAGACCGACGAGGCCAACCTCATCCTGATCCTGCAGCTGGCGGCCATGCTCGACTGCTACTGCCTGCACATCAGCCTGCCCTATGTGCCGAGCGATGAGCAGCTTGCCACCCTGCACCGGCGCCTGCCGCGCTGGCAGCTGACGCTGAGCGGGCAGCTGCTGGTGGCCGAGCTGCCGGTGCCCGCCGCCGATCCGCAAGCCCCCGACGCCCAGCCCTGATATCCGGCCTCGCGTTTCCCCTTAATGGGCGTTGAGGCCGTGCTTTCACATCCATTCAGTCAAACCCCGCCTCAGGCCTCGCGATCCCAGTAGTGGGGGGCGAGGTAGCGCTCCTGCACGAATTCGATGAAGCAGCGCACCTTGGCCGAGACGAAGCGGCGGTGCGGATAGAGTGCATAGAGGCCGACCTGGCCCTTGTCCCATTCCGGCAGCAGTGAGACCAGTTCCCCCGAGCGCAGCGCATCCCCGACGATGAAGGTGGGCTGCAGTATGATGCCCTGGTGATCGCAGGCGGCCCGGGTCAGCGCCACCCCGTTGTTGGCGCGAAGCGGCCCCTGCGGGCGCACGCTCAGCTGCTCCCCCTTGCGCTTGAACACCCAGTCCGGCTGGGTCAGGGTGTAGATGAGGCAGTCGTGCTGCTTGAGATCCTCCGGCTGGCTCGGGGTGCCGCGGCGCGCCAGATAGGCGGGACTGGCGCACACCTCCAGCCGCATCATGGCCAGCGGCTTGGCGACCAGGGAGGAGTCAGGCAGGTTGCCGATGCGCAGCGCCAGATCGAAGCCCTCCTCCACCAGCGCCACCCGCCGATCGCTGTATTCGATCTCCAGCTTCAGGTCGGGAAAGCGCTCGCGAAACAGCGGCAGGGCGGGGGAGAGGTGCAGGTAGCCAAAATCCATCGGCACCGACAGCTTGAGGGTGCCCTGGGGCTGCTGGTTGTTGCGGGTGAGCTGGCTGTGGGTCTCCTCCAGCTCGGCCAACAGCGCCTGGGAGCGCTGGTAGTAGAACTGGCCCGCCTCGGTCGGGTTGACCTGACGGGTGGTGCGTGACAGCAGCCGGGTCGACAGGGACTCCTCCAGCTGCTGCATCAGCTTGGAGGTCATGGCGACCGAGATGCCGAGCTGGTGGGCGGCCTTGGTAAAACTCTGACACTCCACCACCTTGATGAAGGTGCGCATGGCGGCTATCTGGTCCATATTCCACTCTCAGTTGATAATTATTTTAATAAATCGATGATTATCTATTGCTACTGGGAGGTTAGCATTTCGAGTATCGATGTGAACCCCCTAACGAAGGAACGAACCGAATGAAAATGACCAAGGCCCTGCTGGCTTCCTGCCTGTTTATGGCGGCCCCCCTGATGGCGGCCGATTATGATGTCGACGCGGCGCACACCACAGTCCAGTTCAAGGTGGGCCACCTCGGCTTCTCCGAGCTGGTCGGTCGGTTCAACACCTTCAGCGGTACCTTCAGCATGGACGAGGCCAACCCGGCCGCGGCCAAGGCGAGCTTCGAGATCGATGCTGCCAGCGTGGACTCCAACCACGAGCCCCGTGACAAGCACCTGCGCAGCCCGGACTTCCTGGACGTGAAGCAGTACCCCAAGATGACCTTCGTCAGCAGCGGCTATGAAGGCAGCAAGGACAAGGGCGTGCTCAAGGGCTCACTGACCCTGCACGGCGTCACCAAGGAAGTGGCCTTCGACATGGTCCACATCGGCGAAGGCAAGGATCCCTGGGGCGGCTACCGCAGCGGCTTTAACGCCACCACCACCATCAAGCGCAGCGACTTTGGCGTGAGCTACATGCTGCCCGGCATTCCGGACGAG
This sequence comes from Aeromonas sp. sif2433, assembly GCF_019218705.1. NCBI lineage: Bacteria > Pseudomonadati > Pseudomonadota > Gammaproteobacteria > Aeromonadales > Aeromonadaceae > Aeromonas > Aeromonas sp. sif2433. The sequence goes on along the minus strand of NZ_JAHUXD010000001.1, from coordinate 588,552 downwards.
ATGAGCATCAACCTGTTCGTCGAAGGCGTGCGCAAGTAATGGGCGCAGCACTCCTGCTACAAACCCTGGCGGCTCCTTTGGGGGCCGCTTTGCTGTCATGGCGCTGGCCACGGCTGGGCTATCTGTGGGGGGCACTGGCCCTCTGGCTGGTGGGCTCCCTGCTGGGGGGCGCCTACGGCCTGCCCGCCAAGGCGTGGCAATGGCTGCCGCTGTGCCTGCTGGTGCCCGCCATCGTGGCCCAGCTGGCCGACAAGCGCGCCGCCCTGGCGCTGTTTGCGGTGCTCGCCGCCCTGGTGTGGTGGCAGGGGCTGGCCTCGGTGCTTGGCACCGAGCCGCGGATCTGGCTGGCCCTGCTGCCCGCCATCGCCTGGTTCGCCTGGACCGGGTGGCGCGATGACAGCCGGGAAGGGCTCGGCTTCGCGCTCGGCTTCATCTGGCTGGCCCTGGTCATCGGCATCGATGGCAGCCTGCTGATCGCCCAGCTGGCGGGAGCCCTAGCCGCCTTCGCTGGTTTCCGTGCCCTGCTCGCTGCCCTGACCGGCGCCCAGCAGTCGCCTGGCGCACTGGCGCTCGCCCTGGCCTTCGTGCAGATGCTCGCCTGGCAGTATGTGGAGGTGCCGCTGCTGGTGCTGCTGCCAGTCTGGCTGCTGCCGCTGCTGGAGTGGACCCTGGGCAAGCAGCCCTGGCTGACGCGCTGGGGCCTGTTGATCCTGGTGGCGGGGCTCGGCGCCGGTCTGAGTCTGTGGTGGGTGTGGCCAGAAGCATCACTTTATTAATTTCTGCATGAAAAACATGCTATTACCTCATTATTTGATGAGTCAGTCATAGTCTGTACAGATAAAGATTGAGCGCCATGGTGGTTTCAGATAAAAAGGATTTTCAATTATCTGGACACACACAGAACCCGGCTATGCCGGGTTCTGTTTGCCTGCTTGTTTGCGGCGCGCTAAGGAGGCCACAGTTGCGCAGTCAAGGATCTGAGCATCTGTTTTTTCGCCATTTCACCGAGCAGGGACGCCTCGAAGGCCTCTGTATCCTGCTGGTCACCCATTTGCTCCCCGATCGACCCCATTTCATCCAGACCCTCGATCAGATAGGGCGGATCGGTGCCATCTTGCCAAAACCCAAGTCAGTTCACGGACCGACCCTGATCTGGGCCCAGCAGCACTACCCGGTGTTGCCACTCAACCGCCACTGGACCAACGATCCCGAGGGGGTGATCGAACAGATAGCCCCCCTGGTCCGTGCCCACGAGCGGCTCATCATCCTGGACATAGGCGGTTACTTTGCCAGGACCCAGGCGATCTTGAGCGAGCACTTCGGGGCGCGCTTTCTCGGGGTGGTGGAGATGACAGAGAACGGTCACCAGCGCTACGAGCTGGAGGCGCTGGCAGCCCCCGTCATCTCGGTGGCGCGCAGCCCGCTCAAGCAGGCCGAGGACATCCAGATAGGCCTGAGTGTGGTCTACTCCGCCGAGTCCCTGGCCCGCACCCTCAATCGCACCTTCAATGTCTGCCAGGCTGCCCTGTTCGGCTATGGCAAGGTGGGGCGCAGCATCGCCCGCGAGCTGCGGTGCCGCAACCTGCATCTCGAGCTGGTGGAGACGGATGCGCTGCGCCAGGTGGAGGCGCTCTCCCACGGCTTCAAGCTGGTGGGCAAGGCCGAGGCGCTCAAGCGGGCCGAGCTGGTGATCTGCTCCACCGGCAACGGCTCGCTGGATCTCGCGGATCTGCAGGCGCTGCGCCCCGGCGCCATGCTGGCCTCGGTCACCTCCGCCGATGACGAGTTCGCGTTCTGCCTCTCCCTTCTGCCCTGGCCGAGCGAGGAGGTCTGCCCCCATGTGCTGGCACTGACCCGACCGGATGGCAGCATCATCTTCCTGCTCAACCGGGGCGAGGCAGTCAACTTCGTGCACGGCGCCGTCATCGGCGAATACGTCTATCTGGTACTGGCGGAGATCATCGAGGGGGTGCGTCAGCTGGCCCGCCAGGAGACGCTGCCCGGGCTGTTCGATCTGCCCCAGACCACCATGAGCACCATAGCCCGCCACTGGCTGGCGGATTTTCACGGCGTCGTGCAATGAGCGCCATCCCAAATGCCGGGCGGCGCATGGGTGTTTCCCATCCTCAGCAGGCCAATTTTGACGGAGTCACCCCATGACAGAAATGGCACAACCCAGCCTCAAGCCTCGTATCGAGATCCGCTACTGCACCCTCTGCCGCTGGATGCTGCGCGCCGCCTGGCTGGCCCAGGAGCTGCTCTCCACCTTCGACAGCGACCTGGGGGAGGTGGCGCTGGTGCCCGCCAGCAAGGGGGAGTTCAGGATCCTGGTGAACGGTGTCCAGGTGTGGGACAGGGTCGCCGATGAGGGCTTCCCCGAGGCAAAGGAGATCAAGCAGCGGGTGCGCGATCTCATCGCCCCGGAGCGGGATCTGGGCCATGCGGATCGCAAGCCGGCCGGCGAATGAACCGCGGTGACCGAATAGCAGCAGACTGAATAGCAGAAGGGAGGCACTGGCCTCCCTTCTGCTTGTTGATGTCAGTGCGGCGCTCGTCTGTGGCCAGCGGCCCCCGCCGCGCGAGCGCCCCACGTCAATCCCGGTAGGCGGCCGTCAGTCGTACCAGTTCCACCAGGGTGGCGACCGCTTTCTCCATGGATTGCAACGGGATGAACTCGTGCTTGCCGTGGAAGTTGTGGCCACCGGTGAACAGGTTGGGGCAGGGCAGCCCCATGAAGGAGAGGCGGGCGCCGTCGGTGCCGCCGCGGATCGGCTTGATCTTGGGGGTCACGTCGGCGGCGAGCATGGCGGCCTTGGCCAGCTCGACTATGTGCATGTGCGGCTCGATCTGGCTGCGCATGTTGCGATAGCTGTCGGTCAGGGTCAGCTCGATGCGCGCCTTGGGGGCGTCCAGCTGCAGGGAGGCGACCCGCTCCTTGAGCTGGGCCTTGCGGGCGGCGAAGGTGTCGTCATCGAAGTCGCGGATGATGTAGTGCAGCTCGGTCTCTTCCACAGTGCCGTGCATCTGCGCCAGGTGGAAGAAGCCCTCATAGCCCTCGGTGCACTCCGGGGTCTGCTCGGGGGGCATGGCGGCATGGAAGCGGGCGGCCAGGGTCTGGCTGTTGATCATGCCGCCCTTGGCGGTGCCGGGGTGCACGTTGTTGCCGATGAAGCGCACCGTGGCGCTGGCGGCGTTGAAGTTCTCGTACTCCAGCTCCCCCAGCTCGCCGCCATCGACGGTATAGGCCCAGCGCGCCGGGAAACGGTCGAGGGGGAACAGGTTGGCGCCGCGGCCTATCTCCTCGTCCGGGGTGAAGCCAAGCCAGAGGTCGCCACGGGGGATCTCGGGGTTGGCCTGCAGCTGGACGACGGCGCTGAGGATCTCGGCGATGCCGGCCTTGTCATCGGCCCCCAGCAGGGTGGTGCCGTCGGTGGTGATCAGATCCTGGCCCAGGTAGTTCTTCAGGCAGCGGTACTGGCGGATGGCCAGCACCTCGTCTCCCTTGCCGAGGCAGATGTCTCCCCCCTGATAGTTTTCGATGATCTGGGGCACGACCTGCTCGGCCTCGTAGTCGGCGGTGTCCATATGGGCAATCAAGCCGATGGCGGGGGCGTCCGGCTGGTTGCCCGGCAGGCAGGCGGTGAGGTAGCCATTGTCATCCAGCGTGACCTGGCTGAGGCCAAGCTGTGTCATCTCATCGCGCAGGGCGCGGGCGAAGATCAGCTGACCCTCAGTGCTGGGACAGGCGGGATTGCACGCATCGGAGCGGGTATGAAAAGTCAGGTAACGCAGAAAACGCTCAAGCAGGGTATCCATGGGCAGGCCTCAGACCGATTAGGGAGGCACCATTGTGAGCAATCTGGTCGGATCGCTTATTGCGTCAGCGCAGTTTTTGACGCATTTTTTGCAGAAGATCGCGCAAGATACCCGTTCGGTGGTGCTATGGTCGGCATCTCGGCCACTTATTGAATAATAATTCCAAATTAAAGCGTGGTTAATCACTTGTGAAGGAGCCTGATGCCGGCTCGGCCCTGTAGTGGCAAGGCATGGGGGAAAATGGCTCTTTCACCTGTTATTTCCAGGGGTAATAGGGAGGGAGGCGATCCCTTGCCATCCCAGTGCCAGCCTTGTTGGCAGCAAGATTTGATCGACTTATTAAAACCAGTTTTTGAACACTATTTTTTATTGTCACCGTCGGCGGTAAGTGTGTACACTCCGCGCCGATCCGAGGGTAACCCTGATGCAGGCAGAGCCGCCAGACACCGGAGGATCTTACGCCTATAGGGCGAGGCACGCAGAAACGACAGACACTGCTAGGGTATGGTTTCTTTAATACCGGTTAGGCTCCGGTATCAGGGAGAACAACAGACTCTCATCCACCTTCTGACCGAGTGAGCCAACGGCTCATCATCTTCCCTTGTCATGGGCGGTCACGGGTGTTGAGCGGGCTGTGGTGGTTGTCGTCTATCAACACGTTCGCGTGCTGACGCCTTCGCTTCCCTTCCTTGAAACCTCCCTTGTCGTCGTGATGGCTGCCGAATGATGAACAGATGGCGTGGCTGATGCTGTCTGTCATCAAAGTACCGCGGCGCCGCCATAGGGTGGCACCGCATACCGTTGAGCTTGATGTAAAGCCACCAGCCCCACATCAAGACTCGTTACTTCCCAAAATCCACCAGGCAGCCTTAAGGCTTGCCGTGATGTGCGCACAGAGGGTCTGGCAGCGATGGAAGCTAACCGCCGCAAGGCAGGTTGCTTTCAAGCTTCCAGCAGGCAAGCCTTGGCTTGCCACTGTGTGCAATAGATGGTCTGGATGTGATTGAGGGTAACGAAGGCGGCCTACTGGCCGCTCATTTGCGAGGCATAGCCCATGACTAACTGGTCCAGCAAGGACTCCTTGAAGGTCTACAACGTTCCCTACTGGGGTGCGGGTTTTTTCAATATCAATGACGCCGGTCATGTGACCGTCGCCCCCGACAAGTCACGCCCTGACGCGCATATCGTCATCTCCGATGCCATCGAACAGTTGCGCCAGTCCGGGCTGACCACCCCCGTGTTGCTGCGTTTCCCCGACATCCTCAAGAGCCGGGTCGATGCGCTGTTCAACGCCTTCGGTCAGGCCATCGAGAAGTCAGGCTATGAAGGGGATTACCTCTGCGTTTACCCGATCAAGGTAAACCAGCAGCGTCGCGTCATCGAGACCATCAGCCAGTCCTACAGTGACAAGCCGCGGCTTGGGCTGGAAGCGGGCTCCAAACCGGAGCTGTTGGCCGTGCTGTCCCATCACCATGAGCAAGGCTCGGTGATCGTCTGCAACGGTTACAAGGACCGCGAATACATCCGCCACGCCCTGTTGGGCAACCTGATGGGCCACAAGGTCTACATAGTGGTGGAGAAGCCCTCCGAGCTGGAAATGGTGTTGGACGAGTCAGCTCGCCTCAACATCAAGCCCAACATCGGGGTGCGTGCCAAGCTCGCCTCCACCGGCTCCGGCATGTGGGAGTCGAGCGGCGGCTCCATGTCCAAATTTGGCCTCTCTGCCTCCCAGATCCTGGCGCTGGTCGAGCGCCTGCGCAGCCTGGGCAAGCTCGATTGCCTGCAACTGCTGCACTTCCACCTCGGCTCCCAGATCGCCAACATCCGTGACATTCAGGGCGGTATCCGCGAGTGCGGCCGCTTCTATTCCGAGTTGCGTCGCTTAGGGGTGCCCATCGACGTGGTCGACGTCGGCGGTGGTTTGGGTGTGGACTATGAGGGCACCCGCTCCCAGAGCCACTGCTCCGCCAATTACAGCCTGTCCGAGTACGCCAACAACGTGGTGTGGGGCATCGGCGATGTGTGCCGCGAGTTTGACCTGCCGCACCCGACCATCATCAGCGAGTCCGGCCGTGCCCTGACCGCTCACCACGCCGTGCTGGTCACCAATCTGATTGGTGCCGAAGGGGTGGAGATGAGCGACATCAGCGCGCCGGATGAAGACGCCCCCACCATTCTGCAGAACATGTGGAAAGGCTGGCTGGACCTGCGCAGCGAAGATCCCTCCCTGCTGGAGATCTTCCACGACTCGGTGGCGGATCTGGGCGATGTGAACACCCAGTACACTATGGGCCTGCTCAACCTGGAGCAACGTGCCTGGGCCGAGATGCTGCACCAGAACACCTGTCTGGCGCTCAAAGAGCTGCTCAACCCGGTCAACCGCAACCACCGCGCCCTGGCCGACGAGCTCTCCGAGAAACTGGCCGACAAGTGCTTCGCCAACTTCTCCCTGTTCCAGTCCCTGCCGGATGCCTGGGGCATAGGTCAGGTGTTCCCGGTGATGCCGCTGACGGGGCTCGAGCGTCCGCTCACCCGCCGTGGCATCCTGATGGACATCACCTGCGACTCCGATGGTCAGGTCGAACACTATGTCGACGGTCTGGGGGTCGAGAGCACGCTGCCGATGCCGGAGTACGCCGAGAACGAAGTGTGCCACGTCGGCTTCTTCCTGGTCGGTGCCTACCAGGAGATCCTGGGGGATCTGCACAACCTGTTCGGTGATACCCACTGCGCGGAAGTGTGGCTCGACGAGGAAGGCAAGATGGACATTCGCAACGTGGTGCGCGGCGACACCGTCGACCAGCTGCTGCGTTACGTCAACATAGACCCGTCCGTCATTCGCGAGAACTACCAGCGCATCGTCTCCCACCCTGCGCTGGACGACGCGACCCGCAAGGCCCTGCTCGACGAGCTGGAGCTGGGTCTGCAAGGTTACGCCTATCTGGAAGACGAATAAGCCTCTGGCTTGTTCCCCGCATTGCGGGAATAAAAACGGCGCCTTAGGGCGCCGTTTTTATTTCGTATTTAGCGGGAAAAAAGCTGCCATATAAAATCATGACGCCAACATTGATTCATCCCACGTTAGCCAAGCGTGGCCGGTAATCATATTCGTCTTTGTTTCTATCTTGCCTGAATGCGTGCTGAAGTAGCACCAGCGCTACACCCATCATCCCACCAAGCATAGTGGCCAAGACAACGATCAACGGGCGTTTAGGTTTGTCTCTCGTTAACGGTTGGCTAGGGGTATCCAGATAAGAGAATGGACGAAACTCTAACTTATCAAGGTTGATATCTTTTAGCCTGTTAAGCTGTACATTCAACTCCATGATCTCCGGCATATACCCTTCAGGCTTTAGTGACTTAAGGATAGCCAATTTTTTAGCTAACCCGTCTCTGCCTAGTGTAATTGGGAATCGATCACCATAGCTGAAATTTTCCAACGGCTTATTCACCCCGGCAGCATTGGCAATGCTCATGCTGTAATCAATGTTCTCAATCTCTCTCGCCAGCTTGCGCTGTGCATCTTCACTTTTCATCTTTATTCTTAGCTGGAGAGTGCTGAGCTGGCTATTTCTATTATTCTCCAGGATGTTGAGTAACTCTTGGCTTTGTAATGAAATGATGTAGTTTATATATCCCGTCAGCAGTGATAATGCATCCTCTTTTTTAAAGAAAGAAAAGGAAAGGCGTATGCCTGGTTGCTCACCTTTTTTATCTGCAGGTTCGACCGTCATCCACTCTGACCACTTTCTTAACAGACGCTGTTGTGCCAAAGAATCTAAATCATTTTCTACAATATACTCTTTAAATTGAGAGGTGCCTTGTAGATAGTTACTGATATTGTTATAAGACTTAAACTCTAATAAAAAATCATTATAGATAACTTTGTTATTCTTAGCGCCGGATAACCCTTGTATGTTAAGGGTGGTTCTTAATCGATCAAGTTCCAGAGTATCTCGTTGCTTAGGTTGATATATGGTTGCATTAACCGTCCACTGTTCGGGAGCGGTCATGGCATATAATAATCCGATGCAGCCAAAGATGAAACTCGCGAGAAGAATGCGGTACTTTTTCTTCCACAATAAAATCATCAGTTCAATAATGTCTATTTCATCATTGAGTGGTTTGCTATTCATGCCATAATTGATGCTATTGTTATTTTTGTCGCCCATGGTTCAGCCGGTCAAGATTTGTCGTAGGTTCACTTTTATACTGCATTTTTTATTTTCTTTCATCCGCTTATTTATTATTTTTAGATGAAAAGAATAGATGGCATCGGTCTTTGTGTTTCGGTTTGTTTATTTAATGTTTATTTAATGTTTATTTAATGTTTTTTCTTCGGGCTGTTTTGATGGGTAGTTGTGTTCTTGGTGTGAGCTTGTGTAATGGCGCCCCATTTATAAAGACTGACGCAGCAATCTGTACTCTCTTTCTGGGAATGCACTGTCATCCGAGTTATTGGATGACGGATACCGGCCATTCTCTTGTTGTTAATGCCTTCTTTTATGGCCCAACAGCGACTTGCCAATTACCACCAGAAGACTGAAGGCGGCATAGATGGCGTTGGACTGGGCATACTCCTCCGCCACATAGGTGAAGTTGGATCTGTACTTCTCCACCGCCTCCGCCGGGGTGTTGGCGTAGATGAAATCGTCCTCCACCTCGAAGCCCTGGGCCAGCAGCGCGTTCCTCTCCAGAGTAAAGGTGGGGGAGTCGGCATCGAGATAGGTATAACTCTGCCGGTTGGATGCCGGTATGGTGAGAAACTGGTACTTCGCCATGGGCTGCCTCATTTGAATGGCTCGATCCGCTCGCCCCTCCTTATCACGCCGTTGCTGTTATGGAGAAGGTCAATAAAGGGCCGTACGGGTCTTTTGATGGTCCAGCCTAACCAGACGGCCGAGGCGGCGCAATGACCATCTGGGTTGCCACTGGCGGGGATGGGTTCCGGTATGGGTCCTCGTCTCTGTTATCATCCCGACCAGCCTCTTTCCCCTCTCTTTGACCTCACAGGAGAATCCATGTCTCGCATCATCTATCTGCTGCGCCACGGCCAGACCCGTTACAACGCCGAGCAGCGGCTACAGGGGCGCTGCAACTCCGAGCTGACCGCCAAGGGGGAGGCGCAGGCCATCGCCATGGGGGCCCGTCTGCGCGAACAGTTGAATGACCCGGCCTGCTGGACTGTCTATGCCAGCCCCCTCGGCCGTGCCCGACAGACGGCACTGCTGGTGTGCCAGCAGCTTGGGCTCGACGGCGAGCGCATCGTCTGGGACGAGCGGCTGGTGGAGCTGGGCATGGGGGAGTGGGAGAGTTGCCGGGTGCCGGATCTGCTGGAAGATCATCCCGAACTCGATATCAGCAAGCCGGACTGGTATCTGCAGGCCCCCGCCGGGGAGGACTTTCACAGTATCCAGCGCTGGGCCCAGGGCTGGTTGATGGACCCCACCACTGCCGAGCGTGCCATCGTCATCTCCCACGGCCTGCTCGGCGCCACCCTGCGCGGCCTGTATGCCGATCTCGACTACGCCGCCACCTGGCGGCAAGACCTGCCACAGGATGCCTTCTTCAGGCTCAGCGGCGGCCGGATCGAGCGAATGGAATGCTAAGCACCAAAAAACACCTCACCGGTGGGTGAGGTGCTGAGTTCATATATGTTGTAGCAACTGCCCATAACAATCCGGTAGCGTAGCAAAATCTGTCCTCCCCGATTTCAACTGCCATTCCAACTCGGCAAGCCTGGTAAGTTTCATGGCTGATTTGAAACTGGTCGCATCCAGTTGTGCGAGAGGGTGGTGCAATTTGATTGACGGTCCCAGCTCGAGTAACCAGTAAGGATTCTTCTTCCCCTCTGCTAGTGGTTTGCCGGTTTGCTTTTCGGTCAGTTGTTCCCGGCGCAGTTTCTGGCATGTCAGCACCGGCCAGACCCGGGTTACTTCCCGTGTCAAACCATCGGCCGCAAGGGTGGCAACGGCCAGATAGCTGATCTCGTTCATCAGCTGATCGTCGTAACGAATGGTAATGGTCTCGGCAGGGGTGTGATACCAGCGGGCAGAGCCATCACGAAACTCATCGAAGTAACTGGCCGGACGGCTGTTCTCCAGCGCAGTCGGAATGATCAGGGTGAGATCATGATGGCGGGTCTGTTGCATCCCCCGTGTGGCAATCCGGCTGGGCTCTTCCAGATAGAAGTGACCGGAGCGAATGGCAGGATAATTGAACTCGTCACCCAGTTTGCCCAGCTTTTGCTCAAGGAAGGTTTGCAACCAGCAGGAGCCTCTGTGATCTTCTGCTGGCAACAGGGCAAAGGCACCGATACCAATCCGGTCGATCGCCTCCTGATAGGGATTTTTCTTTCCGGGTTGCTGGCTCATAAAACCCGGATAGAGCGCAAAGGCGCCGAAGGTGGGGCGGCTTGGTATCAGTTCTCCCTGTTGCAGATAGAGCAGGGCATCCCGATAACGGTGCATCTGGTTGATGGCATCGTCAGGCACGCTGTCTCTTGAGTCATCTTTAGTGCCGTTTTCGACCCGATATTTGGCATCAAACAGCCAGATAAAGGTGTCGCCGCTGCCTGTGGTTGCCTCGATCAGAATGTCCGGTTTCTGGGGAACCAGCAGGGAGTGTACCGGCTTGTTGGTCTTGTGAAATTTGGGTTCATGGGCCAGCTTGACCCTTACGCCATCTTCTGCACGAAGGTACTCCCAGCAGTACTTCATCCCCTCGGCCAGCTGGGTATCCCAGCCATCGCGGGTGAAGTTAAATGCGGGCGTCTTCACCTCGGTAAATCCCAGCGTCAGGATAATCCGGCGCACCTCGATAACGCACCAGAGCTCGTAGAGCTGATCCATGCTGCGCACGCCGGCCACGGCATCATTCCCCAACGCATCGAGATAGAGGCGCAGTTGCTGCCAGACCCGGTAAACCGCGCTATAGCCGCTCTTTTGCTGCAATACCAGAGATTCGCGATGCAACACCGCCGCCGGACCAATTTCCCGCATCAGGGGGTGAGCCAGCGCCTGATCCAGTGGTTTGCTCCACGCCTTCAGGCGGTCAAAAAAGGCTTTGGACAGCAGGGTACGATCGCCCTGTTGTGTCAGCTGTTGCAGCATCCTTCTGGTGCGTTCCAGCACAAACTTGATAAAGCGGTTTTCCGGGGTATCCGTGGTCAGTTGTTTGCGCTCTACCCGGTATCTGCGCTCGATGCCGTTATCCAGATCCTGGCGGATCTGTTCTGCTTGCTTCGGGCGTGGCGGGCGCTTCATTCTGGCGGCCAGCAGATATTCCGTCTTGCTTTGCAGCCTGCTATGGGGCGCATTGATGATTTGGAGGATCCCCCGCTCAAGTTCCTTGTGCAGGGCTTCGAAATGGGCAAGCCAGAGCAGGGGGAAAGGTTCGGCCTTGCGTTGGCTGCGGCCCCCTTGCTGACTGGTTGCGCTGTTCAGGGTAAAGCGCCAGTAGGGGTACTGTTCATCCAGCACCTGATGGATGAGCGGCACATCCCGGCGGATATCCAGTTTGACCGGATAGACCTCGAACCAGAGCGTCAGGTGAATGCGTGCTGCTTTGCCTGCAGCCAACTTCGGTTGATAAGAGAAGGGGAGTGCAAGTGTGCCCACCTCGTTGCCGGTATTGAATCCCCCCAGCAGCTCCTGCGATCCATTCCTGCTTTTGAAGCGAAACGACTCGCAGATCCGCTGCAGATGATGCTCCAGCCGTGGCGCATCGTTCCCTTCGCTAACGTCGTGAAGAAACTCCCACTCGAATTCGTAAAAGCAGTTTTCAAACAGCAGGGGGATTGGCAGTACCAGAGAGGAGAGATCTCGCCCATCGGGCAGCTCCAGCGTGCTACCATCCGCGTTAGCCCGAGTGATGGACAAGGGCTGCGAGAAGCGCACAACAGGCAGTTCGTATTTGCCTGTGCTCGCCGGCAGGCCCGATTTGTTGCTCTCCTGTTGATGATGGGCCCTGGTGGCTTGTAACTGCCGATAACGATCCTGAACCGTCTTCTCATTGGCGTAGATCTGCAAAATCCAGTCACGGCTCTGCAGGGTAAACAGGCACTCCATCACAACCCCCTTACGGCCAGAAGCTGGTAAAGCACTGCCGTGCCAGCCGCTCTTTCATCCAGGCCAGTTTCTTCTTGCTGCGGCAGGGGACATGCGGAGGTTCTGCCGTGTCGGGCTCTTCCCCTGCGTCACCAGCCTGGCGGTTAAAGAGGTCAGGGCGTGTCCCCTCCCAGAGCTCACCAAATTGTGCTGCAAGCACCTTTTCCAGATCTGTCAGCAGGTTGGCCTCTATCTGGTTGCCATCAGCCGTGTGGTGGCTGCGCAACTTGTCGATATCCCCTTCAATGCGCGGCAACACCTTGCACATCATAAAGTCATCCCAGATGGCGACCAGGTGCGCGTTATTGGCAGGGCGATGGGCCAGCAGGGCCAGCATCAGCTCGTTCAGGGCGCGATAGGCCAGCTCGAACGGGCTCTGTTGCAGTACCCCGTTGACCGCCTTCAGAAAAGTGACACTCTTTTGACTGAATTGCTCCAGCTCGGGGATGTCAGTAATGGCACGCCCCTCTGACCAGGTCGGATAACCCAGCCGTTTTGGCTGCAATGCCGGTGCAAAGTAGGTATCGAAATCGTTGGGGAAGAACTCGTTAAAGTCGAAGGTGAGGGCCCTGTCGATCACCTTGCGGGAAAAACCGTGGGTGGTCTCGTCCATATTGACGGTACCGGCCACCATCAGATTGAAGGGGATAGCGATACCGTGCTGGCAGAAGCTGGCCCAGATCTCCTGGTGCAGGGCATTATTCAGGTCCAGTCCCAGTTTTTCCGCCAGTTCGATACGCGCGTTATCATCCAGTTGCTGGCTAATCGTATCTGCTTTGAGCAGGGGATCGCACTGGTAGACATAGCCGTAGTCCACCCCTTCTTTGTCGTTAAATGCGGTCAGTTCGGGTGAGGTATACCAGTGGCGGGTCTCCAGTACCGAGAGATAGTCGGCGAAATATTGTTCAACCGGAGCCAGGTTCATCTCGTCGAGGCAGAGCCAGAAGGGGGGAATATGGTCCAGTTGTTTTTGGCTCAGACCAATCTTGCCATCGGCTCTGACTTCGCCAACACACTCGAAAATATGAATCCAGGCTTGGGTGATAAAATGCAGCACCGGCGTTGATACATACTCCTTTTTACCACTGATCCTGGAGATATAGCCCAGCAGATCAGAGGGTTCGTGCCAGTCTGGCCTGACGGGCACCAGGCAGTAATTTTTCTGGCCTGGATAGTCCTTGACCTGCTCACGAATAAAACGGGTTTTTCCTGTGCCGGAAATACCTGCAAAAAGTAAAAATGGTTTATGACAGGGGATGGGTTTATTTATGAAATACTGATTGAGAAATAATTCGTATTTTTTCACTCCCGAGGAGTACATCCCATTTCCCGCAGTGTTTAAATCTTTCCAAATATCGCTTTTAAGTAAGGTGTTTATTATTTTTTCACACTCGCCAACATCTGGCACTGAATAAAGTTTGGGGAGTGATTCATCAATAGATGACACTACTTCATCAGCTTTAGCAATACTCTGCTCCGAGTATTTTTTTATAGTGTTAGTGCTAAGGTTTTGTTTCGCAAGCCAGTTTTCGAAAAGCACTTTTAGTTGAGGAGTAGAAGAAGATAGCGCTTTTTTATTTTCATATTCTTTGAATCCTGATGCGACCTTTTCTAATGCCGACTTTAAATATGAGTCAACAAAAAAAGTGTTTGATTCAACGCCGACATACTCTTCATCTAATAGATAGGCTATAAATTTAGATATTACTTTTGTTATTGCTTTCGTTTGGCTGCGACCTATAGAACCGATGCTTTTCAACTCATCGATGTCTGAAGCTTTTCCATAAATTGCGCGATATGATTTTTCTTCGTATATATTTAAGCTGTTTTTTTTGCTTGGGACAGAGCCCCAAGCATTTTCAATCTGATTGTAGTTTTCCAGCATGAATTGAAGAAATGCAATCAGCGTCTCAGGTTTTATGGTAAAGCATTCATCTTTTTCATTATTGAAGCTGATGACAAAGGATTCTTGACATTGAACCCTTTGCTTGTCATAACGCATTGATTTTGTGCAGAAATCCTCAAAGCTCATATGATGGCCTCTACTATATTTTCAGCAATCTTCCTGATAACGGGTACCGCGACTGAATTACCAAATTGCTTGTAGGCTGGAGTTTTTGCTGTAGGAATAACAAAATTCTCAGGATATCCCTGTAATCTTGCACATTCTCTTGGTGTCAATAGTCTCGGGTTTTTACCTTCCTGAGGTATTAGGCATTCCTTACCATCTTTACCATATCTTGCAACCAGTGTGTTTGATGGCTTATCCAGATTTGCAGTAAAGGCTGTAAAGCCTGTTCCTCTATCAAGGTTTCTCTCGGTTCTTTTTATATGTCCTTGCCAGAGAGCATCAGAAATAGTGAATCTTGCGTCTGGAGTCGGCTCCAGAATAGACCTAAGTGGTAGAGGTTGACCGTCAAATTCAGGGAATTTGAAGTCGATATTCAGATCATTGCGAGTGCATACCATGTAGCAACGTACTCTGCGTTGTGGTACGAGCGATGATGAATCGATTAGTTCATATTTGAATGTATAACCGATTTCCTCTACAGACCTTTTGATTACATCAAAAGTTCGACCTTTATCATGTCTGGTAATATTTCTGACATTCTCCAGAAAGAGAACTTTAGGTTTTTTTACTGATGCAATACGCATCACATCAAAGAAAAGAGTACCTTGAGTTTCACATTTGAAACCATGTTCTTTGCCGACAGCATTTCTGGCTGATACACCTGCACCGCTGAACGGTTGGCAGGGGAAACCTGCAGCAAGAATATCATGTGAAGGGACCAGAGTATTCAACTGCTTGTCACTAATATTATCATTTGTGAAAGCTGTGATATCACCAAATGGCAGTTCGCCATAATTATTGAGATATGTTTGCTGTGCAGATTTATCCCACTCACTGCTGAATGTACAAACTCCCCCCAGGCTTTGCAGGGCTGTTCTAAAACCACCAATGCCAGCAAATAAATCTATAAAAGTAAAAACGTTTTTATCTGATGGTGGACTTACCACAAGAGAATGCAGAGTTTTTTTCAGCTCGGACGGGATCGCAATCAAATCATGCTTGGTGAGTTCCGAGATGATGATTTTTTTGTTGATCTTTGCTGATTGGCATGCCAGTTCAGTGTCAGATGCAATGGCGTGCAGCCATTGATGAATTAATGCTCGTGGGTCACTTCCTGTGGGGGTATGTTCATGTGCCAGGGCGCTTAATGCATCTTCATATTTTTTCAAGAAGGTTTTCACAGAGATAACTCACTTATTTCTTAATCATCAATAGTCAGTGACTAAACTGGTTTTTTATACAGTATTTAATGCGACATCACAAGCGAGGCGACATTGTGACAGATATCGTGAAGCCCCAAAAGCGCAGCGAGATGATGGCCGGTATTCGTAACCGGGATACCCGTCCCGAGAAGCGGGTGCGTGCCATGTTGCATCGTGCCGGGTTTCGCTATCGCTTGCACAATACCGCCTTGCCGGGCAAGCCGGATCTCTGGCTGGCACGCTATCGTGCGGTGATCGAGGTGAATGGCTGCTTTTGGCATGGTCATGACTGTCATCTCTTCAAGATGCCATCAAGCAGAACCGACTTCTGGCAAACCAAGATCGCGAGCAATCGTGCGCGTGATGCCCGTCATCTGGCCGAGCTGGAACAGCTGGGTATCCGCCGTCTTACCATCTGGGAGTGTGCCCTTAAAGGCCGCCTTCGCCATGACCCGGAACGGTTGTTACTGGTTATCAGCTGGTGGCTGACCAGCGGCGTCAGTCATGGCGAGATTGCCGGTGGCCGCGAACTGCAGATCGCAATGGATCATTTCCATCCACATGGCTGACCGGATAGCACTCTCAACCCAGCTTCCACTGCCTGTGAAAAGTGATTATTTTTTGTTCCCAAATCAGTAAGCTGTTGTCGCCTGTTACTCGTTTGAAAATCGCTCCGTTTTTTCGTGATACAGCCCGGCAGTGACAACCACAGGGAGGTGGTAATGGATCCGGTTTCTTATCTTTTTTCGGCTTATCTCAATCTGGTACAGCAGCAGGTGTCTGATCACTACGGCAGCGAGCCCAAGACGCTGGTGGTGCAGTATGAGGGGGAGCAAGTCCCCTTCTCTTATCAGCTCTGGCAGATCAAACAGAACAGCGTCTGTCGTCCCTATGAGCAGGATGTGCGGCGCTTTAGCCAGTGTACGGTCAAGGCAAGGGCGCTGTTTGGCAAGCTGTGCGATGAGTTATCGCGCCAGGATGACAGTGGTTGGCAGCTCCCTAAGTACCGCACCATGTACTGCTCGGCTGCCATCGGCTATCGCCCCATGATTGCGGAGATCGCCGATGCCAAGCAGAGCCCGGCGAAGCTCGCGGAGCGGGCCTGCAATCAGGCCATTCTGGCGGCCATGGAGAGCGAAGACGAAGCCCTGCTTGCCCAGCGCGACAAGGCCTGTGCCGCCGTGCGATAGGCGTATTTCCCTGATAAAAGAAATGCTTATGGATAATTGATGTGCGCCAAGGCACAGTCTCTGCCAAGGGGGCTGGCTATGATGGGGCAGCGATTACCACCACAGGGAGGAAGCATGATCAGCCATATCGACCATCTGGTATTGACGGTGAGCGACATGGATCGCTCGGTCGCGTTTTACAGCGGTGCCTTCAAGATGGAGGCCATCAGCTTCGGGGCGGCGGGCGCTGCGCTTCGGCAACCAGAAGATCAACCTGCAGCTGCTGGGGCAGGAGCCGCGTAATCGGGCCTGTGTCGGCTCTGGGGATCTCTGCCTCATCACCCGCTGGCCCCTGGATCTGGTCATGGCCCAGCTCGCCAGTCACGGGGTCGAGATAGTGGAGGGGCCCGTCACCAAGTCCGGGGCCTGCGGGCCCATAGAGTCGCTCTACTGCCTGGATCCGGACCAGAACCTTATCGAGATCAGTTGCTACCTCTGAGCCGAGGTGCGGCGCCCTGAATGACAGGGAGCGGCCAAGGCGTAAACAACACGGCAGCCCTGAGGCTGCCGTGTTGTGTTTGGGTGCTTGAGGCATCGGCCCTAAGCCATTCCCCGCAGTATTAGCAGACTCCCTGCGCCAGCATGGCATCGGCCACCTTGACGAAGCCGGCGATGTTGGCGCCGCTCTCGTAGTTCACATGGCCCTCCTCGTCCTGGCCGTAGCGCACACAGGTGGCGTGGATGCTGGTCATGATCCCCTTGAGACGGGCATCCACCTCTTCCCGGCTCCAGCCGAGGCGCTGGGCGTTCTGGCTCATCTCGAGCCCGGAGGTGGCGACGCCCCCCGCGTTGGCGGCCTTGCCCGGCGCAAACAGCACCTTGGCAGCGTGGAAGGCCTGGATGGCGGCGGCGCTGCTCGGCATGTTGGCCCCCTCGGCCACCAGCAGCACACCGCCCGCGATGAGCGCGGCGGCATCCTCTGCATCCAGCTCGTTCTGGGTGGCGCAGGGCAGGGCGACCTGGGTCGGCAGGTGCCAGGGGGTGCGGCCGGTGAAGAACTCCAGCCCCAGCTCATGGGCGTAATCCGCGACCCGCTTGCGCTGCTCGTTCTTGAGCTCCATCAGGCGCGCCAGCTTGTCGGGGGTGAAACCGTCCGGATCATAGACGGTGCCGCCGGAGTCGGAGGCGGTGATGACCCGGGCGCCGAGTGCCATCGCCTTCTCGATGGCGTATTGCGCCACGTTGCCCGAGCCCGACACCGACACCGTCATCCCCGCAAGGGACTGGCCACGGTGGGCCAGGGTGGCCTCGACGAAGTAGAGCAGGCCGTAGCCGGTGGCCTCCGGGCGGATCAGGCTGCCACCAAAGGAGAGCCCCTTGCCGGTGAAGACGCACTCGGCGCTGTTGGTGAGCTTCTTCATCATGCCCGCCATGTAGCTCACCTCGCGCCCACCCACGCCGATGTCACCGGCCGGCACGTCGGTATTGGCCCCCAGGTGGCGATAGAGCTCCAGCATCAGCGCCTGGCAGAAGCGCATCACCTCGCCCTCGCTCTTGCCCTTGGGATCGAAATCGCTGCCACCCTTGCCGCCACCCATGGGCAGGGTGGTGAGGGCGTTCTTGAAGGTCTGCTCGAAGGCGAGGAATTTCAGCACCGAGAGATCCACCGAGGGGTGGAAGCGCATGCCGCCCTTGAAGGGGCCGATGGCCGAGCTGTGCTGGATGCGGTAGCCGCGGTTCACCCGCACCTGGCCCCGATCATCCACCCAGCTGACGCGAAACTGAATGAGTCGCTCCGGCTCCACCAGTCGCTCCAGCAGACCGTGTTGCAGGTAACGGGGGTGGCGCTCGATGAAAGGCCAGATGGAGGCAACCACCTCGCTCACCGCCTGAATGAACTCCGGCTGATGGACATTGCGCTGGGCCACCTGGTCGAGAAACGCCGCCTGGGAGAGGGAATGACTCATCTGTAACTCCTGTAGTGAAAGATCATATTGGCGTCATGCCAGAGAAGGGTTCATGGCCCGCATTCAGATTTATGTTCGAGTTAGAAAGTGAATACGGATAAAAATTTGTTAGACAGCGAGTAATGCCGACAATCACGAGCTGGCGCCTATCATGGCCGAAACAGGTATAATAATTTGCGCCGCTGAAAATCTTTTTATGCATTTTTGTTAAATAAATAGCAAGTGATAGTTCTCTCTTTCCGGTCTGGAGCGCCAGCTAGTCTCTCGGCAGGTTTCGGTCGGCGCCCTTACTTGTGTCACCACCCGGCTTGGGGCTGGGTTTGGCCCGCGCGGGGATCAAGGCGCGCCGAGTGGCAGGGGCAAAAATGGCTTGGCGAACAGGGATGGATGGGGCCGACGGCGACGGCCTGAGGCGGCCGGGCGCAACTATCCGGCGTATGGCGCGGGGCAATATGCTACTGTAGCGGCGTTTTTTTGGTGAATGCGCAGGCTTTGCCCTTTTTGAAGATGCTTTTTGCAGATGGAATGGTATGCAGACTAACCCGACGATGATGTGGCTGACCCAGCCGACGACCCTCTTCAACCCAATACTCTGGCAGGTGACCCATGCTGGCTGATGAATCCATGCGCCTTAACAAGTACATCAGCGAGAGCGGCATCTGCTCGCGCCGTGAGGCCGATCGCTTCATCGAGCAGGGCCAGGTCTTCATCAACGGCAAGCGGGCCGGGATAGGGGATCAGGTGTTCGCCGGGGATCTGGTCAAGGTCAACGGTCAGGTGATAGAGGCGCGGGAGGCCGACAGCCTGGTGTTCATCGTGCTCAACAAGCCGGTGGGCATAGTCTCCACCACAGAGGCGGGGGAGAAGGACAACATAGTCGACTTCGTCAACCACAGCACCCGCATCTTCCCCATAGGCCGGCTCGACAAGGATTCCCAGGGGCTGATCTTCCTGACCAACCACGGTGATCTGGTCAACAAGATCCTGCGGGCGGGCAACGATCACGAGAAAGAGTACCTGGTGACCGTCGACAAGCCGGTCACCGACGAGTTTATCCGGGGCATGGGCGCCGGGGTGCCTATCCTCGGCGCCGTCACCAAGAAGTGCAAGGTGAAGAGAGAGGCGCCCTTTGTGTTCCGCATCACCCTGGTGCAGGGGCTGAACCGCCAGATCCGCCGCATGTGCGAACACTTCGGCTTCGAGGTCACCAAGCTCGAGCGTGTCCGCATCATGAACGTCAGCCTCAAGGGGCTGCCGGTGGGGGAGTGGCGGGATCTCACCGACGACGAGCTGATCGAGCTGTTCAAGCTGATCGAGGACTCCTCCTCCGAGGTGAAGCCGGCCAAGGGGGAGAAACCCAAGGCGGCCGGCGCCCAGGGCGCCAAGGTCCAAGCGGGTCAGAATGGCAAACCGGCGCCGGGCAAGAAGCCGCGCCGGGATGATGATCACGAGATTGGCGGGCGCCCCAATGTGCCGGGCCCGGCGGCGTTCGAGAACAAGGGCCCCGCCAAGGGGGCTGCGGGCAAGGCGCCTGGCAAGGGAGCCCCCGGCAAGGGCGGCAAACCCGCCGCGGCCAAGCCGCGCGCCAACCAGGCCGGGCGGCAGAAGAAGGGGCGCTAACAGGCCCCGCTGACTCGTGCCAGCCCAGCTTGCACTCCCCAATACACCGGCCCTAGGCCGGTGTATTGCTTTGGGCTGGCAGGGGGGCCGGGGAGTTAGTTTCGGCCGCGACGGGCAGGCGCATCACCCGGGCGTAGTGACGGAGGAAATGGAGGCGCAGCACTCGCCATCTCATTGCACTCCCATACCCAGGACTAAGTCGATCTGTGGTCTTGAGCCAATGTGGTTGTGATATCGGCTGGATTGAGGGGGTGACGCATCACCCGGGCATAGTGGCGGGGATCGAGGCGCAGCACCAAGAGGCTCATCAGCACCAGCCCCCCCAGCTGCCACTGCCAGGCGGCGGCAAAGTCGCCGCTGGCGTGATAGAGCCTGGCCGCCACCCAGGGGCCTGTGGCCGCCAGCATGAAGCCGAAGCCCTGCATCAGGGCGCTGAGGGCGCCGGCGCGTCTGGGGTCTGGCAGGTGATCCAGCGCTATCACCATGATGAGGGAGAAGCTGCCGCCGAGCCCGGCGCCGCACAGCATGCACCAGAGGATGGGGGCGCTGGCTGGCGCCAGCCAGAGGCCGCCGAAGCCCAGCGCCTGCGCTGCGATGGCGAGCCCCATCCAGGGGCGCCGATCCAGCCTGCGCGCCGCCAGCATGGGCAGGCCGAGACCGCTCAGGGTCTGGGCCAGTGCCAGCCAGGCCACCAGCTCACCTCCCTGCTGGGCGCTCAGGCCCTGCGCCATGTAGGCCGGTGCCAGCCAGGCCACGACTATGCCATAGCCGCTGTTGATGATGCCAAAGCAGCCGATCAGCAGCCAACTGCGGGGCAGGCCGATCAGCCGCTGTTCCCCCTGCGGTTGCGGGGCCCTGGTCACCGTCGGCAGTCGCACCCGCCAGCCGAGCCAGATCAGCGCCAGCAGCACCGGCAGGCTCCACAAGGCGAGCACCCGCGACCAGTCGAACCGCTCTGCCAGATGGGGGCTGAGGATGGCGCCGAGCGCCCCGCCTCCCATCATGCAGGCAGAGAAGATCCCCATCACCAGCGGCACCCGCCGGGCGAAGGCCCCCTTGATGAGACCGGGCAGCACCCCCTGCACCAGTGCCGAGCCCAGGCCGCAGAGGGCGGCGCTGGCGATGAGCAGGGCGCCGCTGGTCAGATCGAAGCGCAGGGCGCTGCCCAGCGCCAGCAGCAACAGCGCTGCCGCCAGCAGGCGGCGTGGACTGGTCAGCCGCAGCAAGGTGGGGGTGAAGAGCACGCCGACCCCGATCAGCAGCAGGGGCAGCAGGGTCACCCAGGCGAGGCTGTCCATGCCGAGCGCCAGCCGGGCATCTATCCGCCCCGCCAGCGGCCCTATGGCGGTGAGGAAGGGGCGCAGGTTGATGCCGATCAGCATCACCAGCACCAGTAGGGCGCCTGCCCCCTGCTTACTCATGGCAGGGATCGCCGTAGAGGGTGGCGGCCGGGATGGGGCTCGGCAGCTTGATCAGCGGCAGGGGCGGCGGCTTGAGGGCCAACCCCAGCTTCTGATAGGCCGCCGTGCTGTCGAAGCCGAAGGGGGCCGCATCCTGATTGTCGAAGGCGTAGTAGACGGCACTGATGCCGTTCATCACCAGCGCGCTCAGGCACATGGGGCAGGGGTGGCCGCTGGCGTAGACGATGGTGCCCGCCAGCGGCCCCTGCTGGCTCCCCTCACGCAGCACCTCCAGCTCGGCGTGACGGGTGGGGTCGCCGTTCTCCAGCATGCGATTGACGGCGCTCGCCACCAGTCGGTTGTCCCGTACCAGCAGAGCGGCGAAGGGGCGGCCCCCTTGCCGGCGATGGGTCAGGGCCAGGTGCAGCACCTGCTCCAGCCACTCCTGATGCGTGGGATCCGAGAGGGCGGTCAGGGAGTTGACGAGGCGGGTGCCGGACTGAGGGGCGGGTGACATGGCAGATCCTGCGCAGAGAGGGAGTGGCGGCAGCCTAGCGGGTCATCGGGTCATTTGGAAATTAAATGATAGAATAGCAATCAGTGATTATGTAAATGGAGTCGCCATGCTGGATCCCCAGTTGCTGCGCAGTTTTGTCGCCATCATAGAGACCGGCAGTTTCACCCGTGCCGGTGAGCGCGTCCACCTGACCCAGTCCACCATCAGCCAGCAGATGCGGCGCCTCGAGCAACAGCTCGGCTGCCCGCTGCTGGACAGAAGCGGGCGCCAGGTGGTGACCACAGTGGCGGGGGAGACCTTGTTGGGCTTGGCACGCCGCATCCTGGCGCTGCTGGCCCAGGCCGAGCAGCAGCTGAGCGAGGCGAGCCAGCCGCTGAGTCTGGGGGTGCCGGAGGACTTCGCCGCCGGGGCCATGACCTCGGTATTGGCGGCCTTCGCCCGCCAATACCCTGAGGTCCGGCTGGAGGTGCAGAGCGATCTCAGCCACGCCTTGTGGCAGCGATTCGAGGCGGGGGAGCTGGATCTGGCGCTGGTCAAGCAGGGGCGCGGTCAGGGCAGCCCCATCGCCAGCTGGCGCGAGCCGCTCGCCTGGGTCGACAGCCGCGACTGGCCTGCCGGGGAGCGGGATCCGGTGCCGCTGGTGGTGTTTCCGAGCGAGGGGCTCTATCGGCGGCAACTGACGGAGACCCTCGACGGGCTGGGGCGGCGTTGGCGCATCGCCTACGTCAGTGCCAGCCTCGCCAGCCTGCAGGGGGCGGTCAGTGCGGGGATCGGTGTCAGTCTCTTGCCACGGCGCTTGCTGCTGCCGGGTCAGTTGGAGCTGTCACACTGGCCGTCGGTGCAGCCGATTGAGCTGGCGCTGCATCTGGGGGCGGGCGGCGGGGAGCCGTTGACCCGGCTCAGCCAGGCGCTGATCGATCTGTGCGATCAGGTGATGGGGCCAGGCTGAGTCAGCGATTGAGGGCTGGGCTCGCTCAGGCGATGGCCTGTCTGGGCAGCACGGCGAGCCAGACTTCCACCTCGCCGCTGCCGGTGAGGGGATCGAAGGCGGCGCCGTAGCGCTCGAAATCCGGCCTGTGGGCAGACTCGTAATCGGAGTGCGCCAGCCAGTCCAGCGCCTGCTGCCAGGTCTGCGGCAGGGCATCGACATGGCCCCTATGCAGGAAGACGGCGTAGCTCTGCGCCTGGATGCGCATCCGGCCAAGGGACTTGGGCAACACCTCCAGCGCGGCGACCTCCACCGCACACATGTACTCGCAGCCGGTGGCGTCGGCGCCGCAGATGACGCCGTAGGCATGCTCTCCCAGCTGGCCCGGCAACGGGCCCAGGGCGCCGAAGTCGCGCCACTGGCCACCGAAATCCCCCTGTTGGAACAGATGGTGACGGCGCAGCCCACCCAGCAACATAGGGCGGCCGTTCTCGAAACGAATGGGGGCTGTCATAGATCCTCCTGATGGTGCGGCGGGGTTTGTGTGGACCGGACTCAGTGATCCTGACCTTCACCCGGCTGGCTTTTTTGCTTGGCGCCTTGCTGGATCTTTCGCTCATAGTCCCGTTGGACTATGGCCAGCGCCGCCAGGGCCAGGGCCGGATCTATCTGGTTGGTCTCCAGCAGCTCGATGAGATCCACCGCGAGTTTTACCTCGGGCGGCGCGTTTTCCAGTGACATCGTTTTTCCCCTCTTCCTGTCTCAGAGCGGCCATTATACAGGGCCATCACCCGCCTCGGGCAAGGCGAGCGGGGTCACAGATGCTGGCGCATCTCCTTGTCGAGATCGGCCCGCAGGGCCATCAGTTTCTTGGCGTACTGCTGCAACTGGTGGTCGGCGGCCGAGACCGGCTGCCACTGGGGCACCTTGGTCGGGGTACCCGTCTCATCCATGGCGACGAAGATGATGATGCAGTGGGTGGTCTTGTGGCGCTCCCGGTTGGCCGGGTGGCGGCTGTAGACATCCACCGCCAGGTGCATGCTGGTGGTGCCGGTGTGGATCACCTGGGCGTGCACCTCCACCAACTGGCCTATCTGGATGGGACGCAGGAAGCGGATGCCCCCCACGTAGACGGTGACCGCATAGCCGCCGCACCAGCCGGCGGCGCAGGCGTAACCCGCCTGATCGATCCACTTCATCACCATGCCGCCGTGCACCTTGCCGCCGAAGTTCACGTCGGCGGGCTCGGCCAGAAACTGCAGGGTCAGCTCGCGGGGTGGGGTCATGCTCTCTCCTCGGCTCATTGCCGGACACTCTTGCGATAGGCCTCGGCCTGCTGACAGGCGGGCACGGTGGAAAAATCGGGGCGCTTGTTGCCCTCGCGCTGGCCGAAGCTGGCAAACTCCTGCTGGCACTTGGCCGCCTTGCCACCCTCCTCGATGCAGCCGTCGACACGCTCTTGCTTGCCCTGCCCGATCAGCTGTTGCTGGGCCTGCTGGCAGGCGGCATCCAGCTTGGCCTGCTGGGCCTCCCTGTCTTCGATGGCGGCCAGCAGGCCGGTGGAGAGGCTGCAACCGAGCAGCAGTATGGCGATCTTCATGGTTTGTCTCCTGAAGGGGGGCGTCCCGAGATGACCAGGGCAATGCCGCCCAGAATGCCCAGTGATGACAATAACAACCGCAGCGACCAGGACTCATCCAACCAGATGAGCCCGGCCAGGGCCGCGAGCAGGGGCACCAGCAGCTGGACGCTGGCGGCCAGGGTGCGCCCCAGCTGGGGCAGCACCAGATACCAGAGTGCATAACCCAGGCCGGAGGCGAGGGCGCCCGAGGTCAGGGCGTAGCCGATGGCGGCCGGGCTGGCCTCGAGCCGGCCCAGCAGCAGGTAGAGCAGGGCCGCGGGCAGGCTGGCGCGCAGGAAGTGACCGGCATTGGCGGCGATGGGATCGCCAAAGCGCGAGGCCCGCAGGGTGTAGCAGGCCCAGGCGATGCCGGCGCCGATCATCATGGCGGCCCCCAGGGGATCCGGCGCCCGGATGCCGGGCAGCAGCAACAGCACCAGCCCCGCCATGGCGAGCAGCAGGCCGACCCACTGGCGCCGTGGCAGGGGCTCCCCACGCAGCAGGGGGGGCGCCAGCATGCTGAGCTGGACGGCGGCAAACAACAGCAGGGCGCCGGTGCCCGCGGTCAGGGTGAGGTAGGCGAAGGAGAACAGTGCGGCGTAGGCGATGAGGGCCAGGGCACCGCCCCAGTCCCCCTGGCGCGGCGACTGGTGGCGGACCCGGCACAACAGGATCAGCATCAGGGCGCCGCTGGTCAGCCGCAGCAGGGTGAACAGGGCCGGATCCATCCGCTCCTCGAACAGGGCCAGGCGGCAGAGTACCGAGTTGGCGGCGAACGCGGTCAGCGTCAGCAGGGTCAGCAGCAGCAGGCGGGGCAGTGGCATCCATTCACCTTGAGTTCAGTGGGCGCGGACCAGCATGGAAACCCATGCAAAGAGGAGGTCTCATGAAACAGATGCTGGAGCAATTGATGGGAGCTGGCAAGGGCTGGCTCAACGACGGCGGTGACAGCCGCAAGGCGCAGATGAAGGGCGTGGCGCAGGGCGGCCTGGCGGCCGGGGCCATGGCCTTACTGCTGGGCAATAAGAAGATGCGCAAATATGGCGGCAAGGTGGCGGCGGTGGGCGGTGCGGCGGCCCTCGGCGGGCTGGCCTACAAGCTCTATCAGGATTGGCAGGCCCAGCAGGGGGGCGCGAGCCAGCCTGCCCAGCCCCTCGATACGCTGCAAGGGCAGGCGCTTGACGCCCGCTCGACCCTGCTGGTGCGCGCCATGGTGGCGGCCGCCCGGGCCGACGGCCACATCGACGATAGCGAGCGCCAGAAGATCCAGCAGTACCTGACCGAGCAGGGCCAGCGCGACGCGGCGCGCTGGATTGACGCCGAGCTGGCTCGCCCCCTCGATCCCCAGGCGCTGGCGCGGGAAGTGACCGACATGGAGCAGGCCACCGAGGTCTACCTCGCCTCCCTGCTCGCCATCGACGTGGATCACTTCATGGAGCGCGGCTATCTGGATGAGCTGGCGCGGGCCCTCAAGCTCGATGACAACCTCAAGGGGAGCATAGAGCGGCAGGTGGCGGCGCTGTAACCCGCGCTCGCACTAGCGTGCCGGCCTGGGGCCGTGGTCATTCTTGTTGCTCATTTGAGCCACCTTTTAGCCGCGCCCCCTTCTTATTGCGTGATCCTCCCACTATGATGGGCCCTCTCACCCCAGGGTGAGAGGGCAGTTTGACCCAACAGGGAAGCGACAGGACAAGGAGCAGGCAGTGGAGATACGCAAGGCAGGCGAGCAGGATATTGACGCCATCATGGAGCTGAATCGGCAAATAGGGCTGATCCACTTCGCGCAGGCCCCCGAGGTGTTTTGTCCCCCCTCGGCGGCGGAGAGAGGCTTCTTGCTCGACGCCATCGCGGCCGAGGGACGGCTGTTCTGCGTGGCGGTGGAAGAGGATCGGGTGCTGGGTTTTCTGA
Organism: Aeromonas sp. sif2433; assembly: GCF_019218705.1. NCBI lineage: Bacteria > Pseudomonadati > Pseudomonadota > Gammaproteobacteria > Aeromonadales > Aeromonadaceae > Aeromonas > Aeromonas sp. sif2433. Next base: position 562,225 of record NZ_JAHUXD010000001.1, on the reverse strand, counting down.
GCGCCAGGATCGACATCAATGAATCCGTCCCCTTCCTCACCAGGCTGCCCATCTGCCGCATCGGCTCCGTGGTGGTGGATGAAGGTCACAGATCCCGCGGCATCGGCAAGGCGCTGATCGCCCATTGCGACGACTGGGCCAGGGCCCGCGATGCGACGCAGATCAGGCTGGAGGTGATGTCATTCAACGACAGGGCCAAGTCGCTCTACGAGTCCCTCGGCTTTAAACGACAGTCCGAGATCTACGCCCGATAAGCCGGGTCTCTTCCGACGAACAAGGCCCCAACACGGGGCCTTGTTGTTATCCTGGGAGGCTTGCACTCAGAGCTGCCGGGGGCGGGTACCGCCCCAGTAGTCTAACTCTGCGCCGGCCAGGGGCCGAGCTCGATGCAGTGACCGCGATAGAGCAGGCGCTCGCTGCCCTGCTCGCCGCTCATCACCAGCAGCTCGCTGCTCGCCTTGAGCTGCTGCCACTCCCCCGGGGTCAGGAAGCGGCCGCCCATGACCTCCCTCAGCGGTGCGAGCGGCACCAGGGCCTTGGAGCCCTTGTCCCGCATCCAGAGCATGGCATCGGCGGGCAGGGCGAGCGGGCTCGCCTGGTTCTGCTGCAGGCGGATGCTGGACTGACCCGGCTGCTTGCCCTGATAGGCTACCAGCACGAAGGGGGCCTCCTCCTGGGCGGAGGACATCATGGCCAGATAGCGCACAGGTTCGATGGCGGTCGGGGCCTGCCAGGGGAGCAGCGGCTGCAGCCAGAGCCCCAGCAGCAGGGAGGCGGCCATGGCCAGCGGCCACCACAGCCGCCGGGGTCTGGGCGAGGGAGAGATGCCTTGCTCGATGCGGTGCCAGAGCTGGCGGGGCAGGGGCGGGGCGCTGTCGCCGCCGCGCAGCAGGGGATCCAGGTGTCGTTGCCACTGTTCGACCCACTGCCACCAGTCGGGATCCCGCGCCATCAGGCTGGTCAGCCGGGCCTGCACCCGTGGGCTCAGGGTCCCCAGCACATATTCGCCGGCGAGCCGCTCGCGCAGCGCCGGATCCCGATAGCGACGGGGGGTCATTGGGTCAGGCATTGCTTGAGTTCCTCCAACCCGCGCCGGATCCAGGACTTGACGGTGCCGAGCGGGCTTTGGGTGTGAGTGACTATCTCCTGATGGCTCAGGCCGTGCCGATAGGCCAGCACGATGGCGTTGCGCTTGTCGGCGCAGAGCTGCGCCAGGCAGCGATCGAGGGCGAAAGAGGGGGCATGTGCCCCCTCGGTATGGCCCTCGGCCCCCTCATCCCATGGCACTTCCCCCTGGCGGGCCCGGGTGCGCAAGGCATCGATGGCCAGGTTGCGCATGCACTGGCAGAGCCAGGCCCAGGGATAGTCGACGGGATAGGCACTCTGGCCATGCCAGATCTTCAGAAAGCCCTCCTGCAGTATGTCCGCGGCCCACTGCTTGTCCTTGAGCAGGCCATAGAGCATGCCGTACAGCGGTTGGCCCGTCAGCTGGTAGAGGGCTTCAAACGATCGCTTGTCCCTGAGCCGGCAGCGCGCCAGCAGGTGGGTGAGTTGTTGGCTGTCGATGTTCACTCAGACCTCATAGCTGGACGCGGTGCCAGACATTCTTCACGCCATCCCCGCTGCTCTGGCCGGGGGCCGAGTCCTTGACCCAGCGATAGAGAGGATGACCGCGGTAGCTCCACTGATATTGCCCGTCCTGTCGCTGGAGCAGCGCAAAGCCGGCGTCGGCCGCCTTGCCCAGTCCCGCCTTGACCTCGGTTGCACTGGCGAGGAGCGGGGGCCAGTTTTGCGCGCACTCAGCATAACATGTGGATTTTCCTTGGGAATCCTTGTCGAAGCGGTAGAGGCTAAAGCCAAGGGGATCGACCAGATAGGCCTTGCCGTGCTCGGTTATCCGGGCGACGGGCAACTGCTCGGCGCTGGGGATCGGCTGGATCTCCATGGCCCGGAGTGAACCAAACGGCAGCAGCGCGAGGGCGATGAGGGTGTTTTTCATGGGTATCTCCTTGGGTTAACGAGTCCAGCCATCCTGGGTGAAGAACGGCTCGCCCTTGGGGCTGTTGATGAAGTTGAGGAAGGTCTGGGTGCTGGTATCGGCTCCCTCGGCCCTGGCGATGAGCAGGCCGCGATAGATGCGCCGCTCGGGCTCGATCTCGACGAAATCGGCCTTGTCCCTGTGGTTCAGGGGCCAGTGCACCCAGGTGATCCAGGCATCGGCCTGCTGGCCGGTGAAGGCCCGGAAGCTGGCGCCGCTGCCCTGCTCGAAGGCGACGATGTTGCGCCGCAGCTTCTGCACATCCGCCAGCTTGCCCTTGCGCCCCGCGACGTCCTCCCAGAGCCCGGTGCCCGAGGTGTTGTAGCTGCCCAACCCCTCGGTCACGACCACCTTGAGGGGGCGGTTGATCAAGTCCTCGATGCCGGTGATCCCGGCCGGATTGCCTTTCTGCACGGCGATGACGCTGCGCCTCAGGTAGTAGGAGTGGGCGCTCTGGCGATCGAGGAAGGGGTAGCGTTCGAGAAAGGCGGACATGGACTGCTCGGCGCCGGCGAAGATCAGGTCGGCGTCCAGGATGGCCTTGTCGCGCCAGCTCGCCTCGGGGCCGGCGGTGACCTCGACCCGGATCCCGGTCTCCTGCTGGAAGGCGTGGGCCGCCCGCTTGAGGGCGCTGTCCGGCCCGCCCGGGCCATAGAGGCGGAGGGTGCCGTCAGCGGCCTGATGGGGGGCGGGGACCGCCTGCAGCGGCAGGCAGACCGAGCAGAGCAGCAGCCAGGGGAATTGTGGTTTCATCATCTCTCCTTGATTGAGGGTCATCAGAGAGACGAAGCAGGGAGGCAATTGGATGCAGTGGTCGGAAAATAAATCTGCCGAGGCGCCAGGGGGGCCTTGGCGGGCCTATTGCCGGTGGATCAGCGCCGCCAGCCGGGTCAGGGCCGCCTCCAGCGCCGGACTCCAGGGGTGGGAACTGTTCAGGCGCAGGCAGTGGTTGTACTGACCCTTGCTCGAGAACAGGGCCCCCGGCGCGAGCGAGAAGCCGCAGGCCAGCGCCTGGGCGTGCAGCGATCGGCTGTCCACTGTCGGGTCAAACTCCAGCCAGAGGAAGTAGCCGCCGTCCGGGGTCGAGATGCGCACCTCATCCGGAAAGAGGCGCAGCAGGGCCGCCCGCATCTGCTGCTGGCGCTGGGCCAGGGTGTGGCGCAGGCGGCGAAAGTGGGCATCCACCCCGCCCTGGCGCAGCATGTCGGCCAGTGCCAGCTGGCTCGGCACATTGGTCGACAGGGTCGACATCAGTTGCAGCCGCTGGATGCGCTCGGCATGGGGCCCAGCCACCACCCAGCCGACCCGAAAGCCCGGCGCCAGGCACTTGGTCCAGGAGCCGCACAGCAGGCTGTCACCCCGGGCGTCCCAATGCTTGATGGGCCTGGGGCGCTCGCGGCCAAAATAGAGCTCGGCGTAGACGTCGTCCTCCACCAACGGCACCTGATGGCGGTTGAGCAACTGCATCAGCCCCTGCTTGTGCCCATCGGGCATGGTGTGGCCGAGGGGATGCTGGACGTTGCCCATCAGCCAGCATGCCTTGATGGGGCGCTGGGCGAGCGCCTCGGCCAGCAGGGCGAGATCGATGCCGACCCCGGGGATCACCGGGATCTCCACCACGTTGAGCTTGAGCCGCTCCATGGCCTGCAGGGCGCCGTAGAAGGTGGGGGATTCCACCACCACCCAGTCCCCCGGCTCGGTCAGCACCTGCAGGCTCAGGGAGAGCGCCTCCATGGCGCCCGTGGTGATGATGATCTCTTGGGGGTCGACCGCCAGCCCGTCGCCGGCGTAACGCTGGGCGATGGCGCGGCGCAGCGCCTCGTTGCCGGGGGGCAGGTCGGCGACCGTGCTGAAGGGGTCGAGACGGCGCATGCAGCTGGCCAGCGCCCGGCCGAGCTGGGGGTGGGGGAAGAGTGCGGGATCCGCCACCGCCATGCCGAGCGGCACCAGCTCGCGGGACTTGCTCGCCTGCAGCACCTCGAACACCAGATCGTTGATGTCCACCGAGCCGGTGTAGTGCGCCTGCTGGGGAACGCTGGCCTGCAGCGGGGAGGTGGCGGCCTTGACGTAGTAGCCGGACTGGGGCCTGGCCAGGATCAGGCCGCGGCTCTCCAGCAGCTGATAGGCCTGCAGCACCGTCATGGGGCTGAGTGTGTGGGTCTTGCAGCTCTGGCGGATGGAGGGGATGCGCTCCCCCGGTTGCCAGAGGCCGCTCTCTATCTGCTGTTGCAGCAAGGCTGCCAGCTGGCCGTAACGGGACATGGTGCGTCCTAACTGTTATAGGTGTATTTCACTATAACTGCATCTGTTATAGGTGTCATAGGGCGTGTTGTACTTAACGGGCGAAAACCTGTCTGTTAAATGCAACATAGAGAGTCATGCATGATAAGCCTGGATGATGTGGTCAGCCTCTCCCGAATACAGTTCGGGGCGACGGCGATGTTCCACTTTCTGTTTGTGCCCCTCACCCTGGGGTTGTCCTGGATCCTGGTGATCGCCGAATCCGCCTACGTGATGACCGGCAAGGTGATCTATCAGGACATCACCCGCTTCTGGGGCAAGCTGTTCGGTATCAACTTCGTGATGGGGGTGACCACGGGGATCACCCTGGAGTTTCAATTCGGCACCAACTGGGCCTACTACTCCCACTACGTCGGCGACATCTTCGGCACCCCGCTGGCGGTGGAGGGGTTGATGGCCTTCTTCCTCGAGTCCACCCTGGTGGGGCTCTTCTTCTTCGGCTGGGACAAGCTCTCCCGCGGCCAGCACCTGCTGGTGACCGCGCTGGTGGCGCTTGGCTCCAACCTCTCCGCACTCTGGATCCTCATCGCCAACGGCTGGATGCAGAACCCGGTCGGCGCCGAGTTCAATCCCATGACGATGCGCATGGAGCTGACCGACGTGGCCGCCGTGCTGTTCAACCCGGTGGCCCAGGTGAAGTTCGTGCACACAGTGGCGGCGGGTTATGTGGCGGCCTCCCTGTTCGTGATGGGGGTGAGCAGCTGGTATCTGCTGCGCCGCATGGAGGTGCGCTTCGCCCTGCGCTCCTTCGCCATCGCCTCCGGCTTCGGGCTGGCCGCTATCCTCTCGGTCATAGTGCTGGGGGATGAGTCGGGCTACCGCTCGGGGGAGGTGCAGAAGGTCAAGCTCGCCGCCATCGAAGCGGAGTGGGAGACCGAGCCCGCCCCTGCCGCCTTCACCCTGTTCGGCCTGCCGGATCAGGGTGCCGAGACCACCCACGCGGCCATCAAAATTCCCTACCTGATGGGCATCATCGCCACCCGCTCCCTCGATGAGCAGGTGACGGGCCTCAAGGATCTCAAGGCGCAGCACGAGGTGCGCATCCGCAGCGGCATGCTGGCCCATGACGCGCTCGAGGCCATGCGGGCGGACGGCGGCAATGCCGAGGCCCGCACCACCTTCGAGCGCCACCGCGCCGATCTCGGCTACGGCCTGCTGCTCACCCCCTACGCCAAGGAGATCGGCAAGGCGGACGAGGCGGCCATCGCCAAGGCAGTAGCGGACTCCATCCCCCAGGTGGCGCCGCTGTTCTGGAGCTTCCGGCTGATGGTGGGCATAGGCGTGGTGCTGTTGCTGTTGTTTGGCGCCGCCTTCCTGCAACTGTGCCGGGGCAAGCTGGTGCAATCGACCCGCCTGCTCAAGGCGCTGTTCTGGTGCATACCCCTGCCCTGGATCGCCATCGAGGCGGGCTGGTTCGTGGCCGAGTTCGGCCGCCAGCCCTGGACCATCAGCGACGTGCTGCCGGTGTCGGCCTCGGTCTCCCTGCTGCAGCCGGGCCAACTCTGGTTCAGCCTCATCGCCATCTTCCTCATCTACAGCACGCTGCTGGTGGTGGAGCTGTTCTTGTTGCGTCATGTGATCCGCAAAGGGCCCGCCAGCCTGCAGACGGGTCGTTATCAAGGTGAAGTGTTGCAAAGCGGGAGTCCCATCTGATGGATTATGAAACCCTGAAATTGGTCTGGTGGGGGCTGGTGCTGTTCATGCTCATCGGCTTCGTGGTGATGGATGGCTTCGATCTGGGGGTGGGCCTGCTGCTGCCCATCGTCGGCAAGACCGATGAGGAGCGGCGGGTGCTGCTCAACAGCGTGGGGCCGGTGTGGGAGGGCAACCAGGTGTGGCTCATCGCCGGGGCCGGTGCCCTGTTCGCCGCCTGGCCGCTGGTCTATGCCGCCGCCTTCTCGGCGCTCTACGTGCCCTTCATGTTCCTGCTGTTCGGCCTGTTCCTGCGCCCGGTCGGCTTCGACTATCGCAGCAAGCTGGCCTCCACACAGTGGCGCCGCTGGTGGGACAGGGCCTTGGTGACCGGTGCCCTGCTGCCGACCCTGGTGTTCGGCGCGACGCTGGGCTTCTTGCTGCAGGGGCTGCCGTTTCGCTTCGACTCGGCCCTGCGCATCCACTACGGCGCCTTCCTGTTCCACTGGCCGCTGCTGTTGACCTGCATGGGTACGGCGCTGGCCCTGCTGATGCTGCACGGCGCCAGCTTCCTGCAGTGCAAGACTCAGGGGGTGATAGCGCAGCGCTGTGCCCGCCAGAGCCTCTGGCTCGGCCCCCTGGCCAGCGGCCTGTTTGCCCTCGGCGGCGTCTGGCTCAGCCAGATGGGGGGCTACCAGATAGAGTCGATCGGCGATCTCAACGCTGCCCTCACCCCGCTGATGAAGCGGGTCACGACGGCGCCGAATGGCTGGTTTGGCAACTTCGTGGCGCAGCCCTGGCTCTGGGCCATGCCCGCCTTGGGCCTGCTGCTGCCCCTGGTGAGCACCCTGGCCGGCATGCTGGGCAAGCCGCGGCTGGCCATCCTCGCCAGCGGTGGCGCCTGCGCCGCCATGATGCTGACCATCGCCATCGCCCTGTTCCCCTTCGTGCTGCCCTCGTCGCTGGATCCCTCCAGCAGCCTGACCCTGTGGGACGGCACCTCCAGCGAGCGGACCCTCTTTATCATGCTGGGGATAGTCGGCGTGCTGATGCCCATCAACATTGGCTACACCCTCTGGGTCTACCGGGTGGTGCGCGGCAAGATGAGCACCGAGCAGGTGCGCCAGCAGGGCCATAGCCTCTACTAACCCGCTTTCTACCTAAGGGAGACTTCGACTATGTGGTATTTCACCTGGATATTGGGGCTCGGGTTTGCCCTGCTCTGCGGCCTGGTCAATCTGCTCTGGCTGGAGGCGCGCTGGGCCGCGGATGAGGATCTCAAGGAGCCTTGATCCCGCCCCTGAAAATGAGAAAGGCCGACACCAGGTGTCGGCCTTTTTGTTTTTTTGCGCGGCGGATTAGATTGCCAGCGCCAGTTTGGCTTCGCGCTTCTCGCTTGCATGGGTGAGGCCATAGGCCAGCAGCACGATCAGCGCGCCAATCCAGGGGGTGTGCATCAATCCCAGGTGCTCCACCACAAAACCGCCCACCACGGATCCCAGCGCTATGCCGACGTTAAAGGCGGCGATGTTGAGGCCGGAGGCCACATCCACGGCGTTCGGGGTATGGCGCTCGGCCTGTTTCACCACCAGCACCTGCAGGCCCGGCACGTTGCCAAAGGCGAAGGCGCCCCACACCAGCACGGTCAGCACCGCCAGCACAGGGTGCGGCGCCGTGAAGGTGAGCATCAGCAGGATGAGTGCCAGCCCGCCAAACATCAGCTTCAGCGCGGGCAGCGGGCCCATCTTGTCCGCCAGCTTGCCGCCCCAGATGTTGCCGACGGCCACCGAGACTCCGTACACCAGCAGGATCAGGCTCACCGCATTGGCCCCGAAACCGCTCACCTGTTGCAGGATGGGGGCGAGGAAGGTAAAGGCGGTGAAGGCGCCGCCGTAGCCCAGCGCCGTCTTGGCGTAGACCATCAGCAGGGGCTTGTGGGTCAGCACGGCGAGCTGCTCGCGGATGGTCGACGCTGTCCCCTTGGGCAGGTTGCTCGGGATCAGCAGCAGGCTGCCGACCATGGCGATGACCCCGAGTGCGCTCACCACCAGGAAGGTCTCGCGCCAGCCGAACTGCTGACCAATCCAGGTGCCAAGCGGCACGCCGGTGACCAGCGCGACGGTGAGGCCGCTGAACATGATGGCGATGGCGCTGGCTGCTTTTTCTTTGGCTACCAGACCGGTGGCGATGGTCGACCCCACCGAGAAGAAGACCCCATGGGCCAGGCCGGTCAGCACCCGGGCGACGATCAGGCTGTTGTAGCCGGGGGCCTGCCAGGCCAGCAGGTTGCCGAGGGTGAACAGCGCCATCAACCCCACCAGCAGCCACTTGCGCGGCAGCTTGCCGGTGAGCGCCGTCAGCACAGGCGCGCCTATGGCGACGCCCAGGGCATAGAGGCTGACCAAGAGGCCCGCCGAGGGGAGCGAGACATTGAGCTGTTCGGCTATGGTTGGGATCAGCCCCACTATTACAAATTCGGTGGTGCCGATCGCAAAGGCACTCAGGGTGAGGGCAAACAACGCCAGTGGCATACAAACTCCTTGGACTGTGACTCCCGACGGGAGAATGGCGGCAGTATGCCGAGCTTGTTTGTTGGCAAAAATGACGATGAGATCAAAAGACTTTTGCTTAATCAGCAGCAATCATCGCGATGGATCGGGTCTTATCGGGCGGGGAATTGCATGGATGGCACATAAAACCAAAAAAAGCGGGAGGCATGGTGCCTCCCGCTAGGGGTTGGATAAATATCCCAGATCGTTATTGACTCCCTTCTCCCCTGGCGGGAGAAGGGGCGGGGATGAGGGGGATGGGATCGCTCGTGGTTGCAATAGGCTCGTGAGGGTTGCCGGTATCCGCCGCTGAAGCGAGAGATACAATGCGTCCTCTCCCGTTTAATCCCAATTCGGGGCGAAGTCCGGGTTGGCGCAGCGCTCGCCCCGCTCCAGGGTAGCGATGGCGGCCATCTCCTCGGGGTTGAGTTGCACCTTGAGGGCGGCCAGGTTGGCGGCCTGGTTCTCCCGCTTGGTGGAGCTCGGGATCACCGTCATGTTCTGGGCCAGCAGCCAGGCCAACGACACCTGGGCCGCCGAGACGCCATGGCGTGCGCCGATCTCCATCAGCACTGGTTCGCTCAGCACCTTGCCATAGGCCAGCGGCATGTAGGCGGTGAGGGCGATGCCCTGCTCCTGACAGAATTCCACCACCTTGCGGTTTTGCAGCAGGGGATGGATCTCCACCTGCTGGTGGGCGATGGCGCCTGGCCCCAGGATCTCGATGGCCTGTTTGAGCTGGGCCACGGTGAAGTTGGAGACCCCGATCTCCCGGGTCAGGCCCTGGGCCTTCGCCTCGGCCAGCTGCTCCAGATAGACCGCCATCGGCACCTCATCCTTGGGGGAGGGCCAGTGGATGAGCGCGAGATCCAGATAGTCGGTGCGCAGCTTCTCCAGGCTGGTCTTGAGGCTGGGAATGAGCTTGCCCTGACCAAATTCGCTGGTCCACACCTTGGTGGTCAGGTAGATATCGCCGCGGGGCACCGAAGTCGTGGCCAGCACCTCGCCCACTTCGGACTCGTTGTCGTAGATCTGGGCGGTATCGATGTGGCGATAGCCGAGCTCCAGGCCGGTATTCAGGGTGGCGAGCAGAGGCTCGGCTTTCAGGCGGAAGGTCCCCAGACCCATGGCAGGCATTTTCATCATCATGTTCCTTAATGGTGTTCTCAACGGTTCCCGGCCCTTCACTGGTGAAGGGGGGAGTGCAATTAGTATTGGCGCGCCGCCGCGGGGCGTCAGGCCGGCAGGCTGTGGTAGCGACGGATGCTGCTGTTGGCAAACCAGGGCTCGGCCTGGGCCACAAAGGCGAGAAAATGGGGCTGACGCTGGTGGGCGAGCAGCGCCTCTTCGCTCTCCCACAGCTCATAAAGCAGCCAGCCGTGGGGGTTATCCAGGCTCTGATGCAGCTGATAGGTGAGGCAGCCAGGCTCCTGCAGGGTGGCCGCTATCAGCGGCGTCAGGGCGGCCCGGAACTGGGCACCGTATTCGGGTATGGCTTCGAGCTGGGCAATCACGATCAGGGGGGATGGCATCTGCACCTCCTTGCTAAGACGAGGGCCAGTATGCCTGCGGCGAGGGGGGCGAAACATAGCCGCTCTCGCAAAACACTATTGAGATGAGCGCAGCAATAGGGAGAGAAAAGAGACCGGCGGGTAGCCGGCGCCGGGGAGCAATCCAGAGGAAAGCAGAGAGCTGGATGGGCTGGGGCGCTCACCCCTCGCCATCAGGCGGCCGCTTCTGACCAGACCGCGAACTCATTGCCGCTGGGTTCGACAAAGTGAAAGCGGCGGCCACCGGGAAAATCAAACAGCGGGCGGTTGATGGTGCCGCCATGGGCGCTGACCCTGGCTTGGGTCGCCTCTATGTCGGCGCTGTAGAACACCAGCAAGGCGCCGCCTTGCGCGCTGTGACTGCACAGATCCGCTCGGTAGAAGCCGCCATCCAGCCCCTCATCGGCAAAGGCCGCATAGTCCGGGCCATAGTCGACAAACTGCCAGCCGAACACGGTCTGAAAGAAGGCCTTGGTGGCCGCGAGATCCCTGGCGGCAAACTCCACATAGTTCAGTTTTTCATGGGCCTTGGTCATGGTTGACTCCCTGGCTTATCGATGGGTGATGCGTGACTGGTCGTTGGCTGCCTGAGTTGCCAGCGCTTCTGAGTCCGGAGCGTGGAGCGGGGCAGTGCCTCCCATGGGGTCAGCTTGAGCTGCTTTCGGCGCACCAGGAAGATGATCCCCATCAGCACACCGAACCCGATGCCGAACAGGGCACTCTGGCGCAGTGCAAACGCCGGGCTCACCTCATATTGCCAGCCGAAGAACCACATCAACAGACCCCAGATGATGCCCGTCGGTAGCCCCAGAACGAGCAGGTTGACCATAAAGCGCTCATAGTGGGGTGGCCTCAGCCGCAGGCCCAGTTTGCGCAGCAGCAGTATCAGTGGCGGATTGTAGCTGGTGGGCCACACGCCTTTGTTTTCGAGCTCCTGATGGGCGCTGTTCAGGCGACGTTCGTATGACATGCTTCTCTTCTTCCGTGATAACCAGAGGGGTACAGGCGGGGCTAGTCAATAAGCGTTCAGACCGGTACGTGGCTAAAGGGGTGTCGATTGTAGCCTTTTTATGGGCTCGGGTGTTTGCGCCGGATCACATCGACCATGCAGACAACGGGTGGGAACAGGCCAGGAGGAGAATGTCAGGCCAGAGGGGAAACAGATAGCCTCTGGCCTGAGTGATTATCTAAGGCGGCAACCCTTGTCACAGGGCCCGGCCATCGTAGTGGTGCACCGGCACCGAGTCGGGGTCTATCCCCTCCAGGCAGCGGATATTGATGGCGACTATGTGGTTGCCCTTGGGATCTACTCCCTCTCCATAGGGGTGCATGCCGCAGCGCGGACAGAAGCGGTGTTTGACCACGTGCTTGTTGAAGGTGTAGGTGCTGGCCGCCTCGTCCGGGGTCAGCAGGTGCAGCCTGTCGTGGGGCATGATCCACAGCAGGGATCCCTTGCGCTGGCAGATGGAGCAGTTGCAGGCCAGGGCCTGGGTCAGCTCCCCTTCGACTTCAAATGCCACCCTGCCGCAGTGGCAGCTTCCCTTGTATTTCATCACCGGACTCCTCGTTGGTTGTTGTGAGCCCCGGCAGGCGGCGAACCGGCCCTCTGCGGATGGCCCTCAGTCATTGTCCTCCACGCGCATTCAGACGGGATGCGCGAGCCGACTCAGTATAGCCAGTCTGCACTGGCGGCTTGTCGGGGCCCGGGTTGGCGCACCAGCCGGCGAGTCGATGCGGGTCATTTGGCTTGCCAACTCACCGCCATAATGACTATAAAGACGCATTACTCTTGCTGAGATAACAACAATGAAGACCCATTCCGATGAATTGACCCTGTTCGTGGCCGTGGTGGAGGCGGGCAGTTTTCGCCAGGCGGCGGAGAATCTGGGAATGGACAACTCCGTGGTGAGCCGGGGCATCAAGCGGCTGGAGGAGAAGCTCGCCACAGTGCTGCTCAATCGCACCACCCGGCGGGTCAGCCTGACCGAGGAGGGGAGCTGGTTCTATCAGCGAGCGGTGAAGGTGCTGACCGAGATGAGCGAGGCGGAGAGCCACCTGCTGATGCGCCGGGAACAGCCGGAGGGAATACTGAGGGTTGATGCCGCCACCCCCTTCATCCTGCACCGGCTGGTGCCCATCATCGGCGAGTTCCGCCGCCGCTACCCCGGCATCGAGCTGCAACTGCACAGCTCCGAGGGCTTCATCAACCTGATGGAGCGGCGGGTGGACATGGCCATTCGCATCGGCGAGCTGACCGACTCCTCCCTGCGCGCCCTGCCGCTCGGCCGCTCGCGGCTGCGGCTGTTGGCCTCTCCCGCTTACTTGAGCGAGCGGGGCACCCCGCGCCAACCGGCGGATCTGCTGGCGGGCCACGAGCTGCTCGGCTTTCTGCATCCCGATCACCTCAATCATTGGCCGCTGCTCAGCGAAGAGCAGGGGGACAGGTTCGCCATCAGCCCGACCCTGCGGGCCAGCAGCGGCGAGACCCTGCGCCAGCTAGCGCTGGCGGGGCAGGGGATCGTCTGCCTGTCGGACTTCATGACAGGGCCGGATCGGGCGAGCGGCGCCCTGGTGGAGGTGCTGGCCCGCAGCAACAGCGGCGCCTCGCGCCCCATCAACGGGGTCTTCTACTCCGATGCCCAACGCGACATCCGGTTGCGGGTCTGGCTCGACTTCCTGAGAGAGCAGCTTGGCGCCGAGGCGTTGTAGAGGGCATGTCGACAGTGCCAACCCCCTCCCCCCCCACGAGGGGGAGGGGTCATTTTCTCCCACCCCTTGGCAAGGAGAGGGCTGGGGTCAGGTGCGGTCAGAACACCCGCGCTTGCCAATAAAAAGAGGCCGACATCGCTGTCGGCCTCGTGCGTTTTCATCTCAAGGATGCATGGGTTGCCCGATTAATCCTCTTCGGCCCAGCGACGGGAGCGTTCTACCGCCTTCTGCCAGCCGCGATAGCGCTTGTCGCGATCGGCGTGATCCATCTGCGGGATGAACTCGCGATCCACGCTGAACTTGTCCTGCAGCTCGTCCGAGCTCTTCCAGAAGCCGACCGCCAGACCGGCCAGGAAGGCGGCGCCCATGGCGGTGGTCTCGATGCGGGTCGGGCGCACCACAGGGGTGTGCATCATGTCGGACTGGAACTGCATCAGGAAGTCGTTGGCGACGGCGCCACCGTCCACCTTGAGGGAGGCCAGCTTGATGCCGGAGTCCTGCTGCATGGCGTCGAGCACATCGCGGCTCTGGTAGGCGATGGACTCCAGCGCGGCGCGGATGATGTGGTTGCGGTTGGCGCCGCGGGTCAGGCCGACCATGGTGCCGCGAGCGTACGGATCCCAGTAGGGGGCGCCCAGGCCGACGAAGGCCGGCACCAGGTAGACGCCGTTGGTATCACCCACCTTGGAGGCGAAGTAGTCGGTGTCGCGGGCATCGTGAATGATCTTCAGCTCGTCGCGCAGCCACTGGATGGTGGCGCCGCCCATGAACACGGCTCCCTCGAGGGCATAGTTCACCTCCCCCTTAGGACCGATGGCGACCGTGGTCAGCAGGCCGTTGTTGGAGCGGACCGGCTCGGTGCCGGTGTTCATCAGCAGGAAGCAGCCGGTGCCATAGGTGTTCTTGGCCATGCCCTTCTCGAAGCAGAGCTGGCCGAACAGGGCGGACTGCTGGTCACCGGCGATGCCGGCGATGGGGATGCGGGCGCCGCCGCCACGGGTGGTGTAGCCATACACCTCGGAGGAGGGTTTGACTTCGGGCAGCATGGAGAGCGGGATGCCCAGCTCGTCCAGCATCTTCTGGTCCCACTTCAGCTCGCGGATGTTGTAGAGCATGGTGCGCGAGGCGTTGGTCGGATCGGTGACGTGCACCTCGCCGTTGGTCATCTTCCACACCAGCCAGGTGTCGATGGTGCCGAACAGCAGCTCGCCGTTCATCGCCTGCTCGCGGGCCCCTTCCACGTTGTCGAGGATCCACTTCACCTTGGTGCCGGAGAAGTAGGCATCCAGCACCAGGCCGGTGTTGTCGCGCACATACTCTTCCAGGCCGCGGGCCTTGAGCTCCTCGCAGATGGCGGCGGTGCGGCGGCACTGCCAGACGATGGCGTTGTAGATGGGCTTGCCGGTGGCCTTCTCCCACACCACGGTCGTTTCACGCTGGTTGGTGATGCCGATGGCGGCGATCTGTTCGCTGTGCAGGCCGCTCTTGGCCAGTACCTCGGTGAAGACGGAGGACTGGGTCGCCCAGATCTCCATGGGATCGTGCTCGACCCAGCCCGCCTTGGGGTAGTGCTGGGTGAATTCGCGCTGGGAGGTCGCGACTATATTGGCATCCTGATCGAACACTATGGCACGGGACGAGGTGGTGCCTTGATCCAGGGCGACGACATATTTCTTTTCAGCAGACATGATGTTCTCCACGTTTTTTGGGGCCGCTCTTATGCGGCGGCCTTGTCGTTAGCGAGTTGGGCTGCGTCCTGGGTGGCGGCAACACGGTTGCCCGGCACGCAGGGGGCCAATACTTTCACATAGAGGGCGGTACCCAGCTGGGCACCGACGATGGGGCCGAGGATGGGCACCCAGAAGTAGGGGTTGTCACGGCCGCCGGTCAGGGCCACATCACCCCAGCCTGCGACGAAGGCGAACAGCTTGGGACCGAAGTCACGGGCCGGGTTCATGGCGAAGCCGGTCAAGGGGCCGAGGGAGGCGCCGATCACCGCGATCAGGATGCCGATCAGCAGGGCGGCGGCGAAGCCCTTGGGGGCGCCGTTGTTGTTGTCACCCAGTGCCATGATGCCCAGCATCAGCACGGCGGTGATCACCAGCTCGACCGCGAACGCCTGCATGTTGGAGAGCAGGGCATTGGGGTAGGTGGAGAAGATGCCGGCGGTGCCGAGGCTCTCGACGCTGCCGCGCACCACGTTGTGGGTCAGCTCCCACTGGGTGAACAGGCCGCCGTAGAGGAAGTAGACCAGAGCGGCGGAGCAGAAGGCACCGGCGATCTGGGCGATGATGAAGGGCACCACCTTGCGCTTGTCAAAGCCGGCGAAGGTCATCAGCGCCAGGGTCACGGCCGGGTTCAGGTGGGCACCTGAGATGCCACCGGTGACATAGATGGCGATGGCGACACCCAGACCCCAGGTAATGGAGATTTCCCATTGTCCGAAGTTGGCACCGGCCAGCACCAGGGCTGCCACACAACCGACGCCGAAGAAGATCAGCAGGCCGGTTCCGATAAACTCGGCGATGCACTCGCCAAGCAGGGTATTGGGTCTTTGTATGCTCATACCTTTTTTCCTTATATCCACCCAGAGTAGGTTTGATGTTCCATCTCGTTATCTTTTTGTCCCATCTATTGCGCCCGAAAACGGTTTTTCTTGTTTTTTGAGTCGGCGCAAACGTTATGCTCGTTTGCGCTCGTTCTTGGACGAGAGAGAAAATAAACCTTCTGGGTGAATTCACCATCCCCCTGCCACCGGAAATGTGGACAAGATCCCACTCATTGCTAAGAAAATGTGACGAAAAGCAACAGTGATTGGCGTAAATACTACTTAGGGGGTATCCCTATGCCTTGCCATATATGGGATGGAAGCCAATGAGCGATCACTCATTACATGATTTATTTTGTAATAAATATGCAATATTTGAGTCTCCATCACAGATTGAATGTTCACATATGAGCACAATAGGCTCGCTTACGAATCAGGACTCATCTGGTCGTGGCAAGACCAGGGCACCCTCAACCGCCCATAACAACAATAAGGAAGCAGAACATGCTTAGTCTCTTCAGGCCTGCACCCCACATCGACAGGCTGCCGGCCGACCAGGTCGATCCCTTCTACAAACGCATGCGTTGGCAGATGTTTTTCGGGATCTTCTTCGGCTACGCCGGTTACTACCTGGTACGCAAGAACTTCAGTCTGGCGATGCCCTACCTGATCGAGCAGGGCTTCTCCCGCGGTGATCTGGGCCTGGCCCTGTCCGGCGTCTCCATCGCCTACGGTCTGTCCAAGTTCCTGATGGGGAACGTGTCGGATCGCTCCAACGCGCGCTATTTCCTCTCCGCCGGCCTGCTGCTCTCGGCCGGCATCATGTTCATGATGGGGACTGTGCACTGGGCCACCTCCAGCATCGCCATCATGTTCGTTCTGCTGTTCCTGAACGGCTGGGTACAGGGCATGGGCTGGCCGCCCTGCGGTCGCACCATGGTGCACTGGTGGTCCCAGAAGGAGCGCGGCGAAGTGGTTGCGGTCTGGAACGTGGCCCACAACGTGGGCGGCGGCATGATAGGTCCGCTGTTCATCCTCGGCATGGGCTGGTTCAACGACTGGCGCAGCGCCTTCTATGTGCCGGCCGCCGCCGCTGCCGCCATCGCGGTGATCGCCTTCTTCGTGATGCGCGATACCCCGCAATCGGTCGGCCTGCCGCCCATCGAGGAGTACAAGGAAGATTATCCGAAGGATTACAACGAGAGCCACGAGCAGGAGTTCTCCGCCAAGGAGATCTTCGTCAAGTACGTGCTGCACAACAAGCTGCTGTGGTACATCGCCATCGCCAACGCCTTCGTCTACCTCATCCGCTACGGGGTGCTGGACTGGGCGCCGACCTACCTCAAGGAGGCCAAGGACTTCAGCGTGGATCACTCCTCCTGGGCCTACTTCCTCTATGAGTGGGCGGGGATCCCGGGCACCCTGCTGTGCGGCTGGATCTCCGACAAGCTGTTCCAGGGCCGCCGCGCCCCGGCCGGCATCCTGTTCATGGTGCTGGTGACCGTCGCCGTGCTGGTCTACTGGCTCAACCCGGCTGGCAACCCGACCGTCGACATGCTGGCGCTGGTGGCCATCGGCTTCCTGATCTACGGCCCCGTCATGCTGATCGGTCTCTACGCCCTGGAGCTGGCACCGAAGAAGGCGGCCGGTACCGCGGCCGGCTTCACCGGGCTGTTCGGTTATCTGGGTGGCGCCGTGGCGGCCAACGCCATGCTGGGCTACACAGTCGATCACTTCGGCTGGGATGGTGGCTTCATGGTGCTGACCGCGTCTTGCGTGCTCTCCATCATCTTGCTGGCCATGACCCTCAAGCACGAGAACCTGGCCGTGGCTGCCAAGGCGGCCGCCAATAAGGCATAAAACGTGATCCTGACCTTATCGATCCCAAAGGGGATAAGGTAAACTCCAAAAGGCCCCGCATTGCCGGGGCCTTTTTTCGTCTCATCACCGGAGTGCAAGCGTGAAGCAAACCCAACGACATCTGGAGATCCTGGACGTCCTGACGCGGCAGGGCTTTGTCTCGACCGACGATCTGGTGACCCACTTCGACGTCAGCCCCCAGACCATTCGCCGGGATCTGAACGATCTCGCCGAGCAGAACAAGATCCGGCGTCATCATGGCGGTGCCTCCCTGCATTCGAGTACCGTCAACACCGCCTACAGCGCCCGCAAGGTGATGCAACTCAAGGAGAAAGAGCGCATCGCCCGCGAGGTGGCCGCCCACATTCCCGACGGCTCCTCCCTCTTCATCGATATCGGCACCACCACCGAGGCCATCGCCCGCGCCCTGCTCGATCACCGTGAGCTGCGCATCGTCACCAACAACCTCAACGTCGCCAGCATCCTCACCGCCAAGGATGACTTCACCGTCATCATCGCCGGTGGCGAGATCCGCAACCGGGATGGCGGCATAGTGGGGGAGGCGACCCGTGACTTCATCGGCCAGTTCCGCATGGACTATGGCGTCATCGGCATATCGGGCATCGACAACGACGGCTCCCTGCTCGATTTCGATTACCACGAGGTGAAGATCGCCCAGGCCATCATCGCCCACTCCCGCCAGGTGTTCCTGGCCGCCGACCACACCAAGTTCGGTCGCAATGCTATGGTCAACCTCGGCAACCTCAACCAGATCCACGCCATGTTCACCGATCAGGAGCCGCCGGAGAAGCTGATGCGGCTGATGTCCCAGCACCAGATCGAGTGCCACATCTGCTGATAACCCCTTAACCCGCACCGGCATCAGGCCGCCACGCTGGCGGCCGCTTCCTTTCTGTTTTATCCCTGTTTCTGCCCTCTGTACCCGCGCCCGGGTCAACCCCGGCATCTCCCCTGGTTCGCACCCTGTGCACGCCTCATCCCTTCCTGGCTATTCCGTCACCGACTGGCAGCATTTTTAGCATTGTCAGAACAATCGCGATCACATTTCCCTCATAAAATGTTCGTTTATCATTTTTTCATGTTCTAATATGAGCGAAATCAAACATTGCCGGCCTGGCAAACCCAAAATAAGAAAGTAGGTGAACATGAGCGAACATTATGATCTGGTCGTCGTCGGCGGCGGTATCAACGGAGTCGGCATCGCGGCAGATGCGGCGGGGCGGGGGCTGAAGGTGGCGTTGTTCGAGGCCCAGGATCTCGCCTCTGCCACCTCCTCCAACTCCAGCAAGCTGATCCACGGTGGCCTGCGCTACCTCGAGCACTACGAGTTCAGGCTGGTGAAAGAGGCCCTTGCCGAGCGCGAGGTGCTGCTCGGCATGGCGCCCCACATCGCCCGCCCCATGCGCTTTCGCCTGCCACATCGCCCGCACCTGCGCCCGGCCTGGATGATCCGCGCCGGCCTCTTCCTCTATGACAACCTGGCCAAGCGCGACCGGCTCAAGGGCAGCTGCGGCGTGCGCTTCCTGCCGCAGGATGGGCTGAAGAGCGGCATCGGCAAGGGATTCGAATACTCGGATGCCTGGGTCGATGACGCCCGGCTGGTGGTGCTCAACGCCATGATGGCCCGCGACAAGGGCGCCGAGGTGCAGACTCGCACCCGCTGCATCAAGGCGGTGCGCGGCTCCAAGCACTGGACCCTGACCCTGGAGCGGGCGGGGGGCGAGCAGTTCAGTGTTACCTGCCGCGCCCTGGTCAATGCGGCCGGCCCCTGGGTCAAGACCTTCTACGACGAGAGCCTGCACGAGAAATCCCCGCGCGGTATCCGCCTGATCAAGGGCAGCCACATCATAGTGCCGCGCATTCACGAGCGCGAAGAGGCCTACATACTGCAAAACGAGGACAACCGCATCGTCTTCGTCATCCCTTACCAGCAGGATTACTCCCTGATTGGCACCACGGACGTGGAGCACAAGGGCGATCCGCGCGAGGCGAAGATCAGCGTCGCCGAGGTGGATTACCTCTGCCAGGTGGTCAACGCTCACTTCAGCCGCCAGATCTCGCCCGCCGAGGTGATCTGGACCTATGCCGGGGTGCGCCCGCTCTGCGATGACGAGTCCGACTCGCCCCAGGCGGTGACCCGCGACTACACGCTCGAACTCAGTGGCGAATCCGATGGCGCGCCGCTGCTGTCGGTGTTTGGCGGCAAGCTCACCACCTATCGCAAGCTGGCCCAGGCCGCCTGCAACAAGCTCAAGCCCTGGTTCGGCCAGATGGGGGAGGACTGGACCGCCTTCAGCCGGCTGCCGGGTGGCGAGTTCGACTGCACCACCGCCGAGCTGGCCCGCGCCTATCTGCTCGAGTTCGACTGGCTGGACGAGCGCAGCGCCCGTCGCATCGCCGAGGCCTATGGCAGCCACGCCCGCCTCTGGCTGCACGAGGCGCGCGGTCAGCACTTTGGTGCAGGCCTGTACGAGTCTGAAGTGCGTTACCTGATGCACCGCGAGTGGGCCCATTCGCTGGAAGATATCCTGTGGCGCCGCAGCAAGCTGGGGCTGCGCCTCTCCGATGCCGAACAGCAGCAACTGCTGGCCTGGCTGGAACATCAGCACCACGCCCTCTCCAAGGCGGGCTGATCGACGGGCGGGCGGCCTCTCGGCCGTCCGCCGTAAAACTGAAATAAACCTCTGCTATAACAATAACCTACATTCAACACACAATAATAAAGAGCATCACCTATGAAGAAACGTCCTCTCTCCCTGGTCGCCCTTGGCCTCGGGGCCGTCCTCGCCTTGCCCGCCCTGGCGGCCGACGAAGGCAAGATAGTGATCGCCCACCGCGGCGCCTCCGGTTACCTGCCTGAGCACACCCTGGCCTCCAAGGCGCTCGCCTATGGCATGGGCGCCGATTATCTGGAGCAGGATCTGGTGATGACCAAGGATGACCAGCTGGTGGTGATGCACGATCACTTCCTCGATGGCATCACGGACGTGGCCGAGCGCTTCCCCGACCGGGCCCGTCCGGATGGTCGTTACTACGTGGTAGATTTCACCCTGGCCGAGGTGCGATCGCTGCGCATGACGGAGCCGTTCCAGCTGGTGGATGGCAAGCAGGTGCCTGTCTATCCGGCCCGTTTCCCGCTGTGGCAGTCCAGCTTCCAGATCCACACCTTCCAGGAAGAGATAGAGATGATCCAGGGGCTCAACAAGAGCACCGGCAACAACATCGGCATCTACCCGGAGATAAAAGCGCCCTGGCTGTTCCGTCACGAAGGCAAGGACATCTCCAAGGCGGTGCTGCAGGTGCTCAAGCAGTACGGCTACACCAACAAGGAGAGCAAGATCTACCTGCAGAGCTTCGATGCCGATGAGCTCAAGCGCATCGACGGCGAGCTGATGCCGGCGCTGGGCATGGACTTGAAGCTGGTGCAGCTGATGGCCGAGACCGACTGGAACGAGACCATGGTCTACGACGCCAAGGGCAAGGCGACCCCCTACGACTACGGCTGGATGTTCAAGCCGGGCGCCATGAAGACGATCGCCGGCTATGCCGACGGCATAGGCCCCTGGAAGCCGATGATAGTCACCGAGCCGGGCACCCCGGGCAAGCCGGTGTTCACCGGCATGGTGAAGGAGGCCCACGCCGCCGGCCTCAAAGTGCATCCCTATACCTTCCGCCAGGATCAGGGCCAGATCCCGGCCTATGCGAAAGACTTCACCGACCTGCTCAACATCTTCCTCTATCAGGCCGATGTGGACGGGGTGTTCAGCGACTTCCCTGACAAGGCGGTCGCGGTCATCAAGGCGCACGGCAAATAATAAAAGAAGAGCAACACGGGAACGCAAGCGGGGCCAAGGTGCCCCGCTTTTTTATGGCATATTGAGAATCTGGACCGCGGCCGGGGAGGGTAAGAGGGTCGGTATGGGGGATCCTACTTAGGATAGTAGGTGTAATCATATGTTTACGATTTTGATGGTTCAGACGCCTTTGTTACGCTACTTTCGGGTGCTTCCTGTCGCTGCGTTGGTTGTTTATCCACCGAATGGAGAATGTGACCACTGGTTTCACTTGATTGTTTGTTTTTCCTTGGTAAGGTGGGGACGGTTGCGTAACAAAGTGCTGACTTGTGTAAACAATAAAATACACCTCGTGCTTTTTGGCTTAATACAGTAGAGAGAATGAGATCATGCAGAGAGACCCCCTGAACAACATCCATATCCAGTCCGAACAAGTGATGATCACGCCTGCCCAGCTCAAGGAGAAGTTACCCATCTCTGCCCAGGCGCTGGCATTCGTGCAAGGGGCCCGCAGCACCATAGCCGACATCATCCATCGTCGCGATCACCGCCTGCTGGTGATCTGTGGACCCTGCTCCATCCACGACATGGACGCCGCCAAAGAGTACGCAACCAGACTCAAAGCGCTGCATGACGCCTATCAGGATTCTCTCTACATAGTCATGCGGGTCTACTTTGAGAAGCCGCGCACCACGGTCGGCTGGAAGGGCTTCATCAACGATCCGAATCTGGATGGCACCTTCGACGTGGAGCTGGGGCTGCATCGCGCCCGTGAGCTGCTCTGCTGGCTGGCGGAGCTGGAGTTGCCGCTGGCGACCGAGGCGCTGGACCCCATCAGCCCGCAATACCTGGCGGAGCTGTTCTCCTGGTCTGCCATCGGCGCTCGTACCACCGAATCCCAGACCCACAGAGAGATGGCCTCCGGCCTCTCCATGCCGGTCGGCTTCAAGAACGGCACCGACGGCAACCTCGGCACCGCCATCAACGCGCTGCAGGCGGCCTCCAGCCCCCATGCCTTCATGGGCATCAACCAGCAGGGTCAGGTCGCCCTGCTGCAGACCCAGGGCAACCCGGACGGCCACGTGATCCTGCGCGGCGGCAAGCACCCGAACTACGACTCGGTCAATGTGTCGCTGGCGGAAGAGGCGCTGGAGAAGGCGGGCCTGCTGCCCGGACTGGTGGTGGATTGCAGCCACGGCAACTCCAGCAAGGATCATCGCCTGCAACCCAAGGTGGCCGACAACGTCATCCACCAGATCCAGGAGGGCAACAGCTCCATCATAGGGGTGATGCTCGAATCCAACCTGCTGGAGGGCAATCAGTCCAGCGAGCAGCCCAAGGAGCAGATGCGCTACGGGGTCTCCATCACCGATGCCTGCATCGACTGGGACACCACCGCCACCCTGCTGGCACGTTGCCACAGCCAGCTGGCGACCCCTCTCAAGGGCAGAACCTCGTCTTAAGCCGTGGTATCTTGTCTGACGGAAAGTCGAGAACGGCACACCCCTTGGCTGTGCCGTTCTCGTGACATCTTGTTGTCATCGATTGAATCACAGGGCGCCGCCGCCAGCGGCGCCAGCAGGGACCGGATATGGCTGAAGAGTTGAATGCCCTCAGAGACAAGATTGATGCGGTAGATCGGCAGTTGATCGATCTGCTGGCGGAGCGTCTGGCCCTGGTGGGGGAAGTGGGCGAGGTGAAGAGTCGGCACGGCCTGCCCATCTACGCGCCGGATCGGGAGGCGAGCATGCTGGCCCGCCGCCGGGCCGAGGCCGAGGCGCTCGGGGTGCCGGGGGATCTCATCGAGGATGTGCTGCGCCGGGTGATGCGCGAATCCTACGCCAGCGAGAAAGATACCGGCTTCAAGTGCATGAAGCCGACTCTGGGCAAGGTGGTCATCATCGGCGGCCAGGGCCAGCTTGGCCGGCTGTTCGGCCATATGTTCAGCCTCTCCGGCTATCGCGTCGAGACCCTGGAGCAGGCCGACTGGCCGAGGGCCGATGCCATCCTGGCCGGTGCTGGCCTGGTGATGGTGGCGGTACCCATCGACATCACCTGCCAGATCATCGACCGGCTCGGCCACTTGCCCGCCGATTGCCTGCTGGTGGATGTCACCAGCGTCAAGGGGGAGCCGCTCGCTCACATGCTGGCGGTACACCAGGGGCCGGTATTGGGGCTGCACCCCATGTTCGGGCCGGACGTGGCCAGCCTCGCCAAGCAGGTGATCGTCTGCTGCCAGGGCCGGGACCCGGCCGCCAGCCAGTGGCTGCTGGATCAGATGACCATCTGGGGCGCCCGCCTGCAGCAGGTCGAGGCCCGCGCCCACGATGAGGCCATGACCCTCATTCAGGCGCTGCGTCACTTCGCGACCTTCGCCTACGGCTGGCACCTCTCTCAAGAGCGGGCCAATCTGGACAGGCTGCTGGCCCTGAGCTCCCCCATCTACCGGCTGGAGCTCGCCATGGTGGGACGGCTGTTCGCCCAGGATCCCGAGCTCTATGCCGACATCATCCTCTCGTCGCCGCAGAATCTGGCGATGATCCGCCGCTACTACCAGAACTTCGGTGAGGTGCTGGGGTTGCTGGAGCAGGGGGACAGGGCCGGCTTCATCGAGGCCTTCTCGCAGGTCTCCGGCTTCTTCGGCGAACATGCCGACGAGTTCCTGCGCGAGAGCCGCATGCTGCTGGCCCAGGCCAACGACCGCCGCCAGCACGGCTGAGGCGGCGTGCATCCATACAAAAGGGGCCCTCGGGGCCCCTTTTGCTGTCTGTGCTATCCAGTCTGGGATTATTCCGGCTGCGGCAGGCGCAGATCGGCATCGGCCCAGCCCAGCGGCAGGGTCAGCAACTGATCGATCAGCTCCCGGCGATCGGACTTCTCCAGGTAGGCGAGGTAGAGCGGGCGACTCAGCGGCTGACCCCCTTCCACCAGATGAAGCCGTCCCTGCTCGAGGAAGGGGCTCACCATCCGCCGTGGCAGATAGGCGGCGCCACCGTTGGCCAGCACGAACTGCAACGCCATGCTGGCGGAGCTCGAATGCAACACCGGGGTCTTCTGCAGGCTCTGCAGCCGGCTGGGCTGCGGCTCGAAGCTGGTGCCCCAGTCGAGGTGAATGTGCGGCATCTGCATCAGGCTGTCGGCGTTGGCGGCCCCATCCCGGCTCACCAGCTCGAACACCAGCTCACCGATGGGGTGCAGGGCGATCTCGTCGATCTTGGTCGGCTCCGAGAGCAGGGCCAGATCGAGGGAGCGCTCCAGCAGCTGGCGGCACAGGTGCTCGCGGGAGGCGGTCTCGAGCCGTACCGCGAGGCCGGGGGCCAGCGCATAGACATGGTTGAGCCAGTCGTTGAAATCGAGCTCCCAGAACACCGCTGGCGCGCCGATGGCGAGCTGCTGACTGAAACCGGGGGAGAGGGCCACATCCTGCTTGGCGCGGCCCAGGGTGTGCAAGATGGCATCGGCGTAGGGCAGCAGACGCTCACCGGAGGCCGTCAGCCGGATGTTGTTGCGATGACGGGCAAACAGACTGACCCCGAGCTGTTGCTCGAGCTGGCGGATCCGAAAGCTCACCGCCGACTGGGTCAGATAGAGATTCTCAGCCGCCCGGCCAAAGTGGCGGGTCTTGCTGACCTCGATGAAGGTCCGCAGCAGTTCGGTATCCATTAATCGAGTGACTCGTCGCTGCCACCACCGCCGCCGCCACCACTCTCGAAGCCGCCGCCGGTGTCTTCGTTGGCGCCGCCCGCGACTGTGCAGAGGCGGTGCACCCGCTTGGGACCGATCACCTTCAGATATTTGAACCACACCTTGGCGTGCGGGTTGCCACCGGCCTCACCGGATTTGACCTGTTCGAGGAAGGCACTCTCGACCTCATCGCGCGGCGCCAGGTTGCCCTGATAGAGCGCCAGCATGACGGTGCCGAACTTTTCCAGACTGTCCGCTTCGGCCACGGTGAATTCGCCACTGCGACGCAGGCCACGGGGGAAATGTTTGAAGTCATTGAAACGCTTGTCTGATTCGAAGCTCATAGTGCTCTTGTTCTGGTTAGTTTGACCTTTGCGGGCAAGTATCATCAGGCCGTCGCAGAGTGCAAAATCAATTTTCTTCCTATGTTAATAAATATCTTTCATCGAACTGGGTTTGTCTCACCCCGCGCGGGAATTTTGCGGTGAGCAGCACAAAAAGCCTGAAAAATAGTGGAGTTATGTCAGCTTCTGTAAAGGAAGGAGAGAATGGCCGCAGATAAAAAAGCTAAAAATAAAGCGCCATATGGCGCTTTATTTGGGATCGTCATGAATCGGCTGAACCCGATATCCGGTCACTCACTCGATCATGGCTGGCTGAGCCAGGTTGTCGGCACGCCACAGACGGTAGCGTACTTCATACTCCTGCGGCACATAGATGACGAACGGCAGCTTGGAGTTGTAGTTCACGAAGAAGCCCTGACCATAGATCTGGATGAAGGTCTCTTTCTTCTGACCGTCCGGGCAGGCCATCAGGGTGCTGATGGGGCCGGAGACCTGACCCAGGGTCAGGTAGTTGTAGCCCCAGCCCTTGACGCTGTGCTGTTCCAGGTTGCCGGCGAAGCGAGGCAGGTTGCAGTCAACCGGCATCTTCTTGCCGACCTGCAGCTCGACCATCATGTCGGCTTCGTTCTCGACTTCCGGCAGGCGGATCACGACACGTTCCTGGTTCACTTCGGCGGCGGGGAACATGCTGATATCAAATTTTTTCGGCTCGGCGGCGAAGGCATGGCCACCCAATAACAAGGCGCCCAGCAGGCTAAAACGCAATACGGTTTTCATCTGTACCTCATGGGGTTGGTTCAACGCCGCTAGACTAACCGCTCTGCCGGTTTCATGCCAGCGCTCTGCGGCCCAAATCCGGCGGGATCAGGCACACAATGACGTGATCTGGTGCTTTTTTGATATCAAATCCCACCAATGCTCTTATCCCTCGCCGAGGGGGCGGGGCCAACGCGGCCGGCCGAGGCCCCGCACCGTCCGGCTAGCGTACCAGCAGCACCTGCTTGGCCCAGGCACTGGGTGCCCGCATGCCGATGGCGCCGCTGGTGATGTCGAGATAGGCCACCGTCTTGCCCGCCGGGAAGGGGGTGGAGGACCAGAGATAGACGTAGCCGTCATTCACCTCCTTGCCCTCGCCGGCCATGGCGCGGGGAAAGATGGTTTCATTCAGTGCCGGTTTGTAGCAGGCGGATTCCAGCAGGCTGGCCAGCTCCTTGATGGTGGGCAGGCGCCAGTCATGGTGGCCGCCGAAGCCATAGAGGGCGTGGTTGGGTTCGGTGCGGATCCGCTCCGCCGTCAGCAGCGCCTGTTGCCAGTAGAGCCGGGTCGGCTCGCCGCTGCAGCTCTGGTTGCGCCAGCTCTGGCCGAGCTGGCAACGCATCCAGGTCAGGCCGGAGGCTCTGTCCGTCACTGTGCCGTCGCCGCGATCGAGGAAGCGTGAGCTGGGGCTGGTTCTGGGCATGCTGTCGTCGCAGATGGCGATGGCCAGTGCCAGCGGGCTGCACAGACAAAGCAGCAGGGTCAGGAGAAACTTGTTCATCGGGTTACCTCGGCCACCAGGCGCAGTTGCAGGGCATTGACTTCATTGGGATTCTGGACGGCATAGGGATAATCGGCGCCCGGATCCTCCCCCAGGAACTGGGGACCAAGGACCGCGATGGGAACGCTCTCGAGACGACGGGACGGGGTCAGGGTCTGACTCCAGTAGATGCCATGGTAGTCACCGTTGGAAGGGCCGACATCGGGGAAATAGCGCACATCAATGCTGACGACCTGGCCGTCTTGCTGACTGAGGGAGCCAAAATGCTGCAGGCTCATCAGCTCCTGAATGTGGGGCAGACGCCAGTTCTGGATGCCGCACAGTTGCTGGCTATTGAGCCATTGACGGTATTGCTCGGTTGAGCAGATGGCCTCGCCATTCGGGCAGGCGTAGTCCAGCTCCTTCTGGGTGGGATGGTAGTTGCCGAATTCCCAGGCGAAGACCCGATGCAGATCCCGCGGACTGTCCGGGTCATCCAGCTTTTTCTCCCAGACGAGGCCGCTGTTGAGATCCTCCACACAATCCCATTGAGCTGCGCTGTCCGGCAGCGGCTGCCCCTTGTTGTCGAGCTTGCGATAACGCAGGGGAGCCTGCTTGAGGCTGGCATCCTGGCCCGGGTGATCCGCGGGCTCGCTGGTGAGCAGATAATCCACTCCGTCGCTGTACGTCGTGACGCCGCTGGCGGTGACCAGGGCTCTTGGCTGCTGCTGTTGCAATACGGCGCCGAGTCGGGGTTGCAGGCTGAGGAGCTCCGGACTGTCGGAAAAATGCTGACTGAGCTCGGGCAGCAGGGTGACCAGCCCCTGCCAGATCTGGCGCCGGCGTTCATCGACCGTGATCCCCGGCAGGGTCGTGGCGTCATCGAGTGCGGCCAGCGCCAGTTCACCGAGGGCCTGGTTGAACTCTTCCAACCGAGCCAGGGCGGCCAGATCCTGGCCCGGCTGCAGCGGCGCCAGGGCGAGCAGCAGGGCGGCCAGCGCCTCGGCCGGTGGTAATCCCTCGCCGATGCGGGTCTGCAACAGGCTGCTCAGGGGGGTGGGGGTGAGCTGCTGCCCATCCTGGCGTGCCGCCGGGTGGGTCAGGGTCAGGGCTGCCGGGTCGCTTGGGATGAACAGCAGGGGGCTGGTCAGCAAGGCGGGGGAGCGGCCTGTCAGCGGGCGGGCACCGGCGGCGCCGCTGACGGCGGGTTCACCGGCGTCGCAGCGATCGTTTTGATTGAGGTTGACGCACAGGGTGCCCGCCTGGGGCAGGCTGGCCGTCAGGCGATAGTCCGGCGCGGCCAGGGGCGCCTCGTCCGAGCCGCCACCGCAGGCGGTGAGCAGGGGCGCCAGCAAACAGGCCAGCGGGCTAATTCTCATCTTCATTTATGGTCCTTGGAGGGGCCTGGCCCCTCGCTGCTATTAATAGGAACGAACGGTCTTGCGACGGGCGAGGCGGCGCCAGAGGGCGAGCGGCAACAGCCAGAGCGGGTTGAAGGCTCCGCCCCCGCCGCTGTCCGCGGTGTCGAAGTGGATGATGCCGTCATCCGGCGGCGCTATGGGCTCGCCGCACCGGGCACCGGTGCGCTGGCTGATGCTCCAGCCATTGAGGCGGCCCTGCTTGCCGGGGGCGTTGTCCACCAGCTCCAGGGTCCACCGGCCGGCCAGCGGCTCACCGATGAGCTGACTCAGGGGCTGCAAGGATTGCAGCTCGGTCGGGAACACCCCCTTGAGGCGCGGCAGCGGGCTGTAGCCCTTGTCCCAGATCTGGACCCGGGTGCCGGAGGGGGAGTTGAGCCAGATCTCCAGCTCGTCCAGGGCCTGGTGTTGCAGATCCAGGCTCAGTTGCAGCTCACCGCTCACCCGGGCCAGGGTCTTCTCCACCATCAGGCTGGTCTGGCTCAGCCCCTTCTCATCGGAGCTCAACGCATCCCTGAGGGTCAGTGACTGGCCGTTGGCCCGGCTGATCACGGGGGTACCGATGGGCAGGCTCAGTTGCTGCTGCCACTGGCGCTCGCTCGGGCTGGCGCCGGTGAGGGCTAGGCTGACCGGCAGCGCCGCGACATCGCCACAGGCGAGCGGGCTCTGGGCCAGCAGCCGCAGGGTGGTGGTCATGCTGGCACCTGCCGCCAGGGTGCTGGTCTGCCACTGGTAGGGATCGGCCTGCAGGCCGCCGGGCAGGGCCAGGCTCAGACTGTGCAGGGTCACCGCCGTGGTGCCGGGGTTGCTGAGGCTGAGCACCACGGACTGGCGCTTGCCGAGTTCGATGGCGCTGCCGTCGGCCAGGGCTATGTTGACCGGCGCCTGCAGCAGGCCGTGCTGGCGGAATGCCTGCTCCAGCAGACGGCCATAGTGGCGCGCCGGGTAGAGCCGCTCGGCCGTGTCCACCGTGAGGCGGGCCAGCTGCGGCATGCGGATGGCCGGGCCCAGGCCGAAGTGGGCCTCGATGACGAGGCGATCAAACTCGTCCCGCGCCAGCTCCCCGTGCTCGGCCACCGCCGCCAGCAGGGCCTGGAACAGGGGCGTGCCCCACAGCTGATCCCCGTTGCTGCCGTTGATGGTGCGGTGGGCCGGGTAGTTGTAGTCCGGGTGGTAGCGGGCGCGCAGATCGTCCAGCTGGCGCGGCGCCCTGTCGGTGAAGCGGGCATCCCAGTTGAACACCATGGCCGGCTCGAAGTTGCGCCCGGCCTCGCTGCGCTGGCGATGGCTGGCCGCCAGATAGTCGCTGAAGCCTTCGCCGATGGCGCCCCAGTCTCCCTCATCGCCGAGATCCGGCACTATGTGGTGCTGCACCGCATGGCCGAACTCGTGCCAGACAACCATGGGATCCTCGGCATCTGGCACGCCGCTGCGGCCCAGCTCCAGCCTGCGCTCGAACGGATCGTAGAGGGAGTTGTCCTGAAAGCCCGCATCGGTGTCGATGTCGAGGGCGCCGGGGATGAGGTCGGCAAAGCCGAGCGCCTCGAGGTGACGCTGGGCCAGGTCCAGGTGGTAGTAGGCGTTGATGTCGGCAAAGCCGGCATCGTCCCGGGTCAGGCGAAATGCCAGCGGGTTGTCGGCGCGGTAGGGGGCCGTGCTGGGCTCCATGGCATCCACCACTCGGGCATGGGGGCCGCTCAGCACGTAGTCACTGCCAGACAGGGTGACGGGCAGCGCCACCTTGTCCTGATAGGCGGCATCGGCCAGCACCAGAGCTTCGTGCCAGACCAGGCTGGCATCTTGCAGCTGGGTGCGAGGATCCGGATCGAACACCCGGGCCAGCACCGACACCTCGCCCGCGTCGGCTACCTGCAGCGCCTGGGTGGTGGCGATGTCGCCCCAGCGGCCGAGCTCCTGACTGCCGTCACAGCTCGAAAACAGCTGCACATGGGAGGCCTTGGCGTTGCCCTCCTTGTGCTCGCGTACACGCAGGCGCAGGGCCGGCACCAGGGTCTCCCCAGCGCGCCAGTACCAGGCCTCGACCGGTCCCAGCGGATCTATTTGGCTGCCCGCGTCGCGCAGGCTGGTCAGCAGGGGCTCCAGGTTGCCGCTGGCATCGCAACCCGGCTGGCTGGCGGTGAGGGGGCGCAGGTTGTGGTAGAGGCGCCAGGGCTTGCCGGCCGGATCGATGCTGACGGCGGCCTGGGTGGTGGCCACCGGCAGGCCGTTGACCAGCTGGTGGAAGCTATGGTGATGGCCGAGCAGGCTGGTCCTGTCGTAGTCGGGGACGAGGGTCACGCCGAGGCGCTGCTCCAGCCACTGCTGCGGCGTGGTGGTCAGCGGCGCTGCATCGACGAACAGCAGCTCCGCCGCACAGAGGGGCTGGGCGAGCAGGGTCGCCGCCAGCCAGAGGGCCAGGGAAGAGGGTTTCATAGTTGACTCCAAAACAGAGATGAAAGAGGACGCCATGGCATCAGCGGCTGATCCCGGCCAGGCTGAGCAGGAAGGCATATTCACGGGCGGCCTGCTGCTGCGCCGTGCGGGGGCTGGCCTGGTGGCCGCCGTCGAGCTCGGTGCTCAGCAGGTAGGGACCCGTCCCGGTGCTGTGCTCCCGCAGGCGGGCCAGCCACTTGAGCGGCTCCCAGTAGGGCACCTGACTGTCGTACAGCCCGGCCGTCACATAGAGGGGCGGGTAGGGGGCGGCGTGCAGGTTGTCATAGGGGCTGAGCCTGCGCATGGCGGCATAGTCGGCCGGCCTGGCCGGGTTGCCCCACTCGGCATACTCCTGGCGGGTGAGGGGCAGCTCGGGATCCATCATGGTGCCGAGCAGGTCGACGAAGGGCACCTGCAGCACGGCGCCAGCGAAGCGGGTCGGCGCCTGATTGAGCGCCGCCGCCACCAGCAGGCCACCGGCGCTGCCGCCCATGGCGAACAGGCGGGCGGGGTCGATGGCGGGATCCTGGGCCAGGGCATCGGCGACCGCCAGGAAGTCGTCCACGCTGTGCTGCTTGTGCAGGCCACGCCCCTCCTGGTACCAGTCATCCCCCAGCAGACCGCCGCCGCGTACGTGGGCGATGGCGTAGACGAAGCCGCGATCGAGCAGGCTCAGCACCTGGGGTTGGTAGTAGGGGCGCATGGGGGTGCCATAGGCGCCATAGCCATAGAGCAGCAGCGCCTTGGGACGGGTGACATCCTTGCGCCACACCAGGGAGACCGGCACCCGGGCGCCGTCCTTGCCCTGCACCCAGCGCCGTTCGCTCTGATAGGGGGACTCCGTGGCCTGGGCGGCATCGTTCGACCATCGACCCGAGGCCAGATCCAGCCAGCGCTGGTGCGGGGCCTCGGCCATGCCCTGGCGGCGGATCAGCACCCGTGCGCTGGTGGGATCCTGGCAGCCCTGGATCCAGGCCGTGCCGGCACCCTCGGTGAGCGGCAGGCTGTGCACCAGCCTGCCGTCGGCATCCAGCACATCGAGCCAGTCATCGCCCTCCTTGCGGTATTGCAGCACTGTGTGATCGGCAAACAGGCGCCACTTCTCGAGGGTTTTATCCTGGCCGGACCAGAGCCGGCGCCAGGGTTGCCGGCCCGCCTCGGCCAGGCTGGCGGCCTGGTAGAGACCGAGCTCGCCATCCTGATTGCTCTTGAACAGTACCCGTTCATCCAGGGTGTCCAGGTAGTACTCCACCCCGGGCTGGCGGGCCCTGATCAGGGCCGCCTTGCCGTCGTCCAGCAGGTATTGCTCGGAGCCGTTGTGGTTGTTGCTCTGCAAGATGAGGTGGCGCTTGTCCGTGGTGCGATAGAGGCTGAGCAACCAGGCGGCGTCCGCTTCCTGATGCACCAGCACCTCTTTACCCTCTTGCCAGGCCCACAGCTGCCAGGGACGCAGGGTGTTGCGCTCGTTGGCGACCGTGTAGAGGGTCTTGCCGTCCAGGCTCCAGAGCAGATCGCTGGCGCGGTGCGTCAGGGTGGTGAGCGTCTTGTCACTCTCCAGATCCAGCAGGGTTATGCGGTAATCCCGATCGCCACGGCTGTCCTCGGCCAGCGCCAGCCAGCGCCCGTCGGGGTGCAGGGACCAGCCGGCGAGCTCGTAGTAGCCGCTGCTTGGTTGGCGCGGGGCCAGCCGCTGGCGGGGGGCGGCCTGCTCATCGGTCCGCTGCCACAGGCTGCCGTCCGCCTGCATGCGCCACTGGCTGCCGGCCTGGTGCAGCCACTCCTCGGGCATGGGTTCGCCTCGCCCCCGGGCTTGCCACTCGGTTTGCAGCTGCCGTGCCAGCCCTTGCTGGCCGCTGAGCCGCTGCTCGGTCCAGCGGTTCTGCTCGCGCAGCAGCGCCAGCAGCTCGGGAGAGCGGCGGCTGTCGTCACGCCAGCCGCCATAGGGATCGAGCCGGGCTATCTCGCCCTTCATCAACAAGGGGCGCTGGGGGATGAGGGGCGCCGGCTCGGCGGCCTGGGGGGCAGGGGCCGCCAGCAGGGCGGCCAGGATCAGTAAGTGCTGCATCAGATCCCCCAGAAGGTGTAGCGCAGGCTGGCGCTCAGGGAACGGCCGGTCTGGGTGAAGAGGGAGGCGTCGGTGCCGGCTTCCAGCCCGGCCACATCCTGATAGCGGGTGTAACGGGTGTCGAACAGGTTATCCAGCTTGAGGTTGACCTTGAGGGCGTCGGTGATCAGCCAGTCGGCTGTCATGCCCAAGCTGAACCAGCCGGCGCTCTGCATGCACGCCCCCTGCTGCTTGGTCAGGCTGTTGCCGCAGCTGGGGACCCGGTTCATGGCGGCGGCGTAGTCGGCCTGCAGCCCCAGGCTCCAGTCGTTGGCCTGATAGCTGAGGCGGGTGTTGCCCTCCAGCGGGGTGAGGGTGCGCAGCGCCTCGCCCTGGCTGTCTTCCCCGTCGACCCAGCCGAGCTTGGTGGCGAGTTCCCACTCCGGGGTCAGCCAGTAGCTGGCGGCCACTTCGGCGCCCCAGGTCTCGGCCTTGGCCACGTTGCGGTACTGGCGCAGGATGACGCCGTCGCTCAGGCGCAGCCCCACCTCACGCCAGTCGATGAAGTTGTAGTAGCGGTTGTAGAAGATCGCGGGCTTGATGCTCCAGTTCTCCCCCTCGCCGCCCAGACCCCACTCGAAGCTGTGGCTGGTCTCCTCCTGCAGCTCGGTGTTGGCGATGATCTCGAACGGCGGCAGGGCGAAGTAGTGGGGGATGTTGCCGTACACCTTGTCGTAGGAGGGGGCTCGGAAGCCGTTGGCGTAGCTGAGCCAGCTGCGCCACTGCTCGTTGACGCGGTAGCTGGCGGCCAGGCTGGGGGAGATGTGCCAGCTGTGGTTCTCGCCATTGCTGCCGTCCAGCGGGGTCAGCCACTGATGATCCATGCGCAGGGTCGGGGTGAACTGCCACTGGCCCAGGGTTGCCACGTCGCTCAGCCAGACGCCGGCCCTGTCGGTGCGGGCCCGGCTGAAGGGCGCCGACTGCTGGGGTTGCGGCACGCCGGCCTCCAGGCTCAGCTTGTCCACCGGCCGCTCGTGGCGGGTGCGCTCCAGCTCCATGCCGTAACTCAGCTGGTGGGCGAGGGCGCCTGTGTGGAGGTCGCGGCGCACATCCAGCTCGCTGCCGACACGGTCTTCGGTGAAGGTGGCCAGCTCCCGCTCGCTGCGATAGCGGGGGTAGCCGCTCAGCAGATCGTTTTGCAGCAGGCTGCGCTTGTTGGCGGTGTTCTTGGCATGGCCGCCATAGAGGCTCCAGCTGAACCGATCCGCCAGCAGATGATCGAGGCTGCTCGCCTCCCAGTTCAGCTTGCCTCCCTGGCTCGCCTGCGATGCCTCTTCGCGGTACTGGCGTACCTGCCACTTGCCATCGGGCTGGGGCACCTCGCGCGGTCCCTGATCCCGCTCGGCATTGTCTTCGAAGTAGTCGAGCTCGAGACGCAGCAGGTGGTGTTCATTCAGCTCGAAACGGGAGCTGGTGGAGGCGCTGAGGCCGTCCAGATCCGCCGGGATGCGGCTCTCGTCATAGTTGGCGGTCTCGTGTCCCTGCCAGCCGGAGAGGCGCAGCAGGTGCTCGCTGTCCAGCACCCGGGCGGCGCCGGTGGCGCTCAGCTTCTGTTTGTCGCTGCTGCCATCCTGCAGGATCTTGCCGCTCAGGTAGGCATCCTGGCCCTGCAGGTAGTCTTCCGGCTGCTTGGTGCTGATGACGATGGTGCCGCCGATGGCGTCTGAGCCGTGCAGGGAGGAGCCCGCCCCTTTGGCCACCTCGATCTGTTTGACGTCATCGAGGTCGAAGCTGAAGCGGCCCACCTTGTCGTTGAGATCGTCGGCGCCGAAGCCGTCGCTGACCCGCACCCCATCCTTGATGATCAGCACCCGGTTGCCACCCATGCCGCGGATGATGATGTTCTGCGGCCGGCCGGCGGAGCCGGTCACCGAGACGCCGGGCTCGTTCTTGAACACGTCGGTGAGCTCGGTGGCCACCTGGCGATCCAGATCCTCCTCGGTGATGACGGTGATGGAGCCCGAGACATCGGACAGCTTCTGCTCGATGCGCTGGCCCTTGACCACTATGGTCTCGCGCACCTTGAGGGTGGGGTTGATCCCGGTTGAGTCGATCCCGACCGGATCGCTGGCGGCCAGGGCTGTGCCGGACAGCAGCATGGGCCAGTAGTGCAATGGTGTTTTCATTGTTGATAATGATTATTATTTAAGCCTGAAGGGCGCGGATTATTGCAGAGTGGTCCAGCCAGATCAATGATTGATAACTATTATCATTTGGTTTTTATGATCTTGATTGGATTGATGTTTTTGACTGGTAAGTCAGTAGGGGAAGACAGACGTTTGCGGATAGATAGGTTAGCAATGAAGGAAAAGGGAGGGGGAGGGAAGAGGAAAGAACCTGTAACGAATGGAGCCACAGGCAATAAAAAGCCCGCCGGGGTGGCGGGCTTTTCAGACTCGATAAACCCCGTCAGGGGGTACGGTAGAAGCGATTGAGTTCGTTCATCACCTGAATCATGGCGCCCATGTCCGGGGTACCGTGCTTGATGCGGCGATAGCTGTCGCGATCCAGCAGTTCGAAGTCACCCTGCTTGTTGAAGTGGGTGATGGTGTTGTCCTGATAGATGGCGAAATCATTCTGATCGCCGGCCAGCAACCAGTTGCGCGGGCTGGTGTCGAACAGGCTGCGGCCTATGCTGTAGTCCCGCGGCGGATTGCGGACCCCCAGCATGCCCTTCATCAGGGTCGGCACCAGATCCAGGTGGCTGCTCGGTTGCTCCTGTGACTTGCTCTCGGCACCGGGCCAGGCGAGTACCAGAGGCACCTGCACCTGATAGGGCGAGTAGTTGCTGCCATAGCCCCAGCTGTTGCTCTGGGTTTCGTTGAACTCCTGACCGTGGTTGGAGGTGACGACGACTATGGTCTGCTCGCTCAGCCCCTGCTGCTGCAGCTGATCCAGCATCTGCGCCAGCAACTGGTCGGTATAGAACACCGTGTTCTTGTAGCGATTCTCCAGCTTCTGCAGGTTCTCGGTCCGGTAGGCGGTGGCCGGATTGAAGCGGGTCAGCTCGGGCTGGAAGGGCCCCTTCACACCGGCGGGCACCTGATAATCTCCCGGGCTCGACAGATAGACCAGCGAGAACCAGGGGCGGTCGTCGGTGCGCTTGAGCATCCACTGCTGCCAGTCGCCGATGAGGCGAGTGTCATCGATCTGCTCGGAGACAAACACCTGCTTGCGCAGGCCGGCGAGCAGGCTCTGCTGGTATTGCTGGGCATCTTCCAGCGAACCGAACAGGCCGAACTGATAGTCCTGGCGCAGCATCTCGTCGAACAGCACCGGTGGGCGCTTGTCGGTGCGGATGTCGTCATAGTAGTGGCCGGGCAGCCCGTAGAAGAGGCTGAACATCCCCATCACATCGTCGTTGCCGCCACTCATGTGGTTGCGGAAATTGAGATGGTTGTCTGCGTAGCGCTGCAGGTTGGGCATGTTGATGCTGTTGAGCATGTCGGCCCGCAGCGAGTCGACCACCACCACCAGCAGGTTCTTGTGCTCGGACGGGGCGCTCACGTTGAGTGGGCGCAGCGGGTAGAGCAGCCGGTGCTCACCGTTACCCTGATCCTCGGCCTTCTTCTCATACTGCTCGAGATCCAGCCAGCCATGCTTGGCCAGGAAACTTCTGGCGGTCATGGGGTAGGAGAGCGGGAAGTTGGCGCGCTGCATGGTGATGGGCTGATACAGGGTCGCATCGGCCCAGCTGTTGACCAGATGGGTCAGCATGAAGCAGACCAGCAGAGCCAGCCCGACCTGGTTGCCGTACTGGCGGCGCTTGCGCTTGTTGATCTTGCGCCACACATAGGCCGATAGCAGCAGCTGCAGCAGGAAGATAGTCGGCACCGCCACGAAGATGATGCTCCAGATCGAGCCCTCCTCGGTCTGGGCCTGATCCAGCAGCAGTTGCCACACCTGACCGTTCAGGTGGAACTTGAACAGCTGGAACACCTGGGTATCGATGAGCAGCAGCACCAGCGCCAGGGTGGCGATGATGGCCGAGATGAAGCGCAGCGGCCTCTCTTTGGGCAGCACAAAGCTCAGCGGGAAGATGGTCAGCAGGTAGGTGACGAAGCTCAGAAACGAGAAATGACCTATCCAGCTGATGATGAGATAGGTCACGCCGAGCGTGGTCGATGGCCAACTGATGGAACCCAGGTAACGGGTCGCGATCAGCATGGCCAGGATGATGTTGAAGAAGGAGAACCAATGCCCCCAGGTGATCAGGCGAGAGACATTATCACGATAGGGGTTGCCGGTTTCGACCATAGTGATCCATCTGCGTAGAGAAACGTCAAAAAAGTCGGCGACTCAATGTGCGTCGTGGCGATTGTCGACCGAAGAAGTCAGAGCCTGGATAAATTTTTCAGCAATAGCCTGACGTTGTGCCGGAGCCATGTTGTTGATGATGTTGGTGCTCAGATTGCCCAGCACCATCAGGCTGAGGTCGACTGGCGCTTTGTGCTTCTCCAGTACGGTGATCAGGTCATTCATCAGGTCATCAAATTGCTGGTTTGTGTACTTTGATACGATGGGCATAATCTTCAGTTCATCTCGGTTCAAAGCGCCTTATAATACTTCACCCTTTCGGCTAACACTATGGCTTTGTGACATGAGTCTCGATATCGACAAGATCATTCTTCACTCCCTGCGCCAGGGCAACGATGGTCAACCGCACGCCGACACCCGCAGCCAGACCCTGCCTGCCGACGAGGCGGTGCAAGGGCTGATGGCAGAACTGCATCGCATCTATAACGGCAAGGGCGGCAAGGGCTTCGGTTTCTTTGCCGACCCGGAAACGGCCGTTGCCGAGCTGGCCGACGGCGAAGACGCCCCGAAACAGCCCTCTCCCGCCTTTCGCATCGCCCTCGAGCAACTGCTCGGCGAGCAGACCGAATTTGTCCCCTTCTCGGTGACCATGACCCAGTTGCTGGTGAAAAACCTGGTGGAGCACGCCCTGGATGAGCAAGGGGTGCTGTTGTTTGCCAAGTACAACTATGTCGGCGTCGATTATTTGATGATTGCCCTGCTGGAAGGCAAGGAGAGCGTCACCGTCAGCGAGGCGCTGGACCTGCGCCATATTCACTACCTGGATATCGGCAAACTCAACCTGGTGGCCCGCATCGATCTGACCGAGTGGAAAACCCAGCCGGAATCCCGCCGTTATATCACCTTCAGCAAGGGGCGGGTCGGCCGCAAGTTGGGGGACTTCTTCCTGGATCTGCTGGGTGCCCGCGAGGGGATGGATGCCAAGGTGCAGAATAAAGGCCTGTTGCAGGCGGTGGACGATTATTGCGACAGCCGTCAGCTCGAACCCGCCGAACGCAATGACTACAAGAAGCAGGTCTTCAAATATTGCACCGAGCAGGCCAGCGCCGGCGAGGAGATAGAGATCAAGGAGCTCTCCGCCGAATTGCCGGGAGAGGGCGATCTCGACTTCTATAGCTTCCTCGGCCAGGAATATGAGCTGGAAGAGCGCTTCCCGGCCGATCGCTCCACCCTGCGTGGGCTGACCAAATTTGTCGGCTCCGGCGGCGGTCTGACCCTGAGTTTTGAGCAGAAGTTATTGAACAGCCGCATCTTTTACGATCCGCAGACCGATACCCTGACCATTCGTGGCGTGCCGCCCAACCTCAAGGATCAGCTGCTGCGTCAGTCATAATGTGATCCAGGCTCCATTTTTGCTAAAAAGACACCACAGCCCGCTGTGGTGTCTTTTTATTTAAGGGGTTGGCGTGCATGGAAACCGACTCGGTACTTTGTTAACACATTGCACAGAATAATGGGGATGAAAGGGTTTTCATTGGAGTGAAACCCCTTTCAATGGTGTAAATTTATTTCTGTTTGGTAATTATTTTTCGGTCAACAACCAAAAATATGCCAATAAATCCCCCTAACCTCCTGAAATAAGAAAATGTTTTCAGAACTTTCTGGAAGAAAATACGTAATTGCATTTCAAAAATGCGAGGCGTGTCATGTGAGGCGGTGGCGGCTTGGGATAATATTCATCTCGCACACAATGCTCTTACAGCGCGGAACTAATACAAGGAAAGGCTCATGAAAAAGAAATTGCTGTCATCCCTGATCGGTCTGGCTACTCTGGGCGTGGCTTGCTCAGCCACTGCTGCGATTGACGAAGGTCAACTGACCATCTGGATCAACGGTGACAAGGGCTACAACGGCCTGGCCGAAGTAGGTAAGAAGTTCGAAGCCGAGACCGGCATCAAGGTCACCGTCGCTCACCCGGATCAGGTCGAGGTGAAATTCCAGCAAGCTGCCGCCACCGGCAACGGTCCGGACATCTTCTTCTGGGCTCACGACCGTTACGGTGAGTGGGTCAAGGCCGGTCTGCTGGTCCCCGTGACCCCGAACGCCGCCGAGAAGGCCAAGTTCGAGCAGTTCGCCTGGGATGCCATGACCGTCGATGGCAAGACCTACGGTTACCCGGTCGCGGTCGAAGCCGTCAGCCTGATTTACAACAAGGATCTGTTGCCCAATCCGCCGAAGACCTTCGAAGAGATCGCCAAGATCGACGAAGACCTGAAGAAGAGTGGCAAGCGCGCCATCATGTGGGCCTATGACACCCCCTACTTCAGCTACCCGCTGGTGGCCGCCAACGGTGGTTATGCCTTCAAGAAGACCGCCACCGGTTATGACGTGAAAGACACCGGCGTGGCCAACGCGGGTGCCAAGGCAGGCGTCGGCTACATCTCCGAGATGATCAAGTCCGGTCACCTGGAGAAGGGCATCGACTACGGTGTCATGGATGCCAAGTTCAACAAGGGCGAAGTGGCCATGATGATCAACGGCCCCTGGGCCTGGAGCAACCTGGACAAGAGCGGCATCAAGTACGGCGTAGCGCCGCTGCCGACCCTGAAGGGTAAGCCGGCCAAGGCCTTCGTCGGCGTGCTGGGCGCGACCATCAACGCCGCCAGCCCGAACAAGGATCTGGCCATCGAGTTCCTCGAGAACTACCTGCTGACCGATGCCGGTCTGGCGCCGGTGAACGCCGACAAGCCGCTGGGTGCCGTGGCACTGAAGTCCTTCCAGAAGACCCTGGAATCGGATCCGAACATCAAGGCCACCATGCAGAACGCCCAGAATGGCGAGCCGATGCCGTCCGTGCCTGAGATGAGCCGTTTCTGGTCCTCCTTCGAAACTGCCCTCAAGAACGTCACCTCTGGCCGTCAGAGCGTTGATGAAGCCCTGGATACCGCTGCCAAGCGTATCGTTCAGTAAGCACGCACCAGGGAGGCCTTCGGGCCTCCCACTCTCTCAAATCTCTCTTGGCGTTATAAAGGTTAATTGGCATGGAAGTAGTACCTTCTATTGAATCCTATGCCGGTCCGAAGGATAAGCACACCTGGCTTAAGTGGACCCTCGCAGCCCTGGTAGCCATCCTCAACGGTTATGCAGCCGTGATGATGTACGCCAGCGGTGAGTGGGTATTCGCTCTGCTCGATCTGGTGGTGGTCTCCGTCGGTCTGTATGTCTTCATGAACAAGAAGACCTATGCCCACCGCTATATCTTCCCCGGTGTGGCTGGCATGGTTGTTTTTATCATCTTCCCTCTTGCCTACACGATCGGCATCGCCTTCACCAACTACTCGGGTGCCAACCTGCTCTCCCTCGAGCAGGCACGGGAATACCATCTGAAAAAAAGCTACAAGGTGACCGGCGGTGAATTCGATTTCACCCTCTTGGGTGGTGAGAACAATCAGTTTCAGCTGCTGTTGCAACAGGACGACCAATCCTTTATCAGTCAACCCCTTACCCTGCTGAATAACCAGGCTCGCACCCAGGCCGTCCGCGAGGG
This sequence comes from Aeromonas sp. sif2433, assembly GCF_019218705.1. Taxonomy (NCBI): domain Bacteria; kingdom Pseudomonadati; phylum Pseudomonadota; class Gammaproteobacteria; order Aeromonadales; family Aeromonadaceae; genus Aeromonas; species Aeromonas sp. sif2433. The sequence goes on along the minus strand of NZ_JAHUXD010000001.1, from coordinate 521,920 downwards.
CAAGGTGCAGGATGGCGTCCAGGTTGTTCAGTTGCAGCCCCTGAACGGGGAGTCCGTCGGCCAGGCGGCACCCATCCGGGCCATCGTCGATCACCGTACCAACCTCAATGCGCTGGATCTGGTGCTGCCGGATGGCAAGATCCACCTGACCATGAGCAGCCTGCGCAAGTTTGCCGCCCAGAAGCCGCTCTATACCCAGCTGGTGGACGGCGCCGTGCTCAAGTCCGGGGTGGTGATCAAGGACAGCAATCTGCTGCGTGACAACCAGAGTGGCGAGCTGATGCTGCCCAACGGTGACACCGGCTTCTACCAGTACATCGATGCCGATGGCCAGTTTGTCGGCAAGGGCATGGCCCCCGGTTTCGTGGTGAGCGTGGGCTGGAAGAACTTCGCCCGCATAATGACAGACCCGGGCATCCAGGGTCCCTTCATGCAGATCTTCGTCTGGACCGTGATCTTCTCCGCCTGTTCGGTCGTCTTCACCCTGGCCATCGGCATGGTGATGGCCTGTCTGGTGCAGTGGGAGCAACTCAGGGGGCGCGGCTTCTACCGGGTCATGCTGATCCTGCCCTATGCGATCCCGGCGTTCATCTCCATCCTGGTGTTCAAGGGCTTGTTCAACCAGAACTTCGGTGAGATCAACCTGTTCCTGGAAGCGGCGTTCGGCATCAAGCCGGACTGGTACACCACCCCCTTCCTGGCCAAGGTGATGATCCTCATCGTCAATACCTGGCTCGGCTACCCCTACATGATGATCCTCTGCATGGGGCTGCTCAAGGCGATCCCGGAGGACCTCTACGAGGCGTCGGCCATGGACGGTGCGGGTCCGGTACAGAACTTCTTCAAGATCACGGTACCGCTGTTGATGAAGCCGCTCACGCCGCTGCTGATCGCATCCTTTGCGTTCAACTTCAACAACTTCGTCCTCATCCAGTTGTTGACCAACGGGGCGCCGGACATCATAGGGGCCAGTACGCCCGCCGGGACCACCGATCTGCTGGTGAACTACACCTACCGGATCGCGTTCCAGGGCTCGGGTGGTCAGGACTACGGTCTGGCCAGTGCCATCGCCACCGCCATCTTCCTGATCGTCGGCGCGCTCGCACTGCTCAACCTGAAATTGTCCAAAGCCGACAAGCAACTGTAAGGAGGCTTCTAAATGGCAATCGTACAACCCAAGTCAGTCAAATACCGGGTGTGGGCAACCCACCTGGTCATGTGGGGCTTCCTGGCGCTGATCATCTTCCCGGTGATCATGGTTATCGCCATCTCGTTTCGTAACGGCAACTTCTCGGTGGGGGAGATCATCCCCTCCGATCCGACCCTGGATCACTGGAAGCTGGCGCTGGGCATGTCCATCACCAACGCCGATGGCAGCATCACGCCGCCACCCTTCCCGGTGCTGACCTGGCTGTGGAACTCCATCAAGATCGCGGGCATCACCGCCGTGATGATAGTGGCGCTGTCGACCACCTGTGCCTATGCGTTTGCCCGCCTGCGGTTCCGTGGCAAGCAGACCATCCTGCAGGGGATGCTGATCTTCCAGATGTTCCCGGCGGTGCTGGCGCTGGTGGCCATCTATGCGCTGTTCAACAAGATCGGTGACTACATCCCCTGGCTGGGTCTCAACACCCACGGCGGCCTGATCCTGGCCTATATGGGCGGCATAGCGCTGCACGTTTGGACCATCAAGGGCTACTTCGAGACCATCGACTCCTCCCTGGAGGAGGCGGCGGCCATCGACGGCGCCACCCCGTGGCAGGCTTTCCGCCTGATCCTGTTGCCCCTGTCGGTGCCCATCCTGGCGGTGGTATTCATTCTGGCCTTCATCGGCACCATCACCGAGGTGCCCGTGGCCTCCATCCTGCTGCAGGATGTGAACAACCTGACCCTGGCGGTCGGTGCCCAGCAATACCTCTATCCGCAGAACTATCTGTGGGGTGACTTCGCGGCCGCCGCCGTGCTGTCCGGTCTGCCCATCACAGTGGTGTTCCTGCTGGCTCAGCGCTGGCTGGTGGGCGGTCTCACCGCTGGCGGGGTGAAAGGTTAAGTGTGCTTGCCGCATGTGCCACGCCGCCAACACCAAGGTGTTCCTGCTGGTCTATCACAGGGCTGGCTGGTAGGCGGTCTCACCGCCGGTGGCGTCAAAGGTTAAGGTTTGTGGCCGGGGGAGCAGGCTCCCCCCGCCATCACGATTTGCAAAGATTCAAGAGCGGAGCTCGTCATGGCTGAAGTAGTACTCAACAACGTTCGCAAGAACTACGATCCGGCGGTCCACAAGGACACGCTGCGCAACATCAACCTGGCCATCAAGGAAGGGGAGTTCATCGTCTTCGTCGGCCCGTCCGGTTGCGGCAAGTCCACCCTGCTGCGGATGATCGCCGGCCTGGAGGACATCACCAGCGGTGAGCTGACCATAGGCGGCCGCTACATGAACGACGTGCCGCCGGTGGAGCGCAACGTCGGCATGGTGTTCCAGTCCTACGCCCTCTACCCGCACATGAACATCTACGAGAACATGGCCTTCGGCCTCAAGCTCAAGAAGATGGACAAGGAGAACATCCACAAGCGGGTGATGCGCGCCGCCGAGATCCTGGGGCTTGAGCCGCTGCTGGACCGCAAGCCCAAGGCACTCTCCGGCGGTCAGCGCCAGCGGGTGGCCATAGGTCGTTCCATAGTGCAGCAGCCGCAGGTGTTCCTGTTCGACGAACCCCTGTCGAACCTGGATGCCGCGCTGCGGGTCAAGATGCGCATCGAGATCGCCAAGCTGCACAAGGAGCTCAACTCCACCATCATCTACGTGACCCACGATCAGGTGGAGGCCATGACCCTGGCCAACCGCATCGTGGTGCTGAGCCCGCTCAAGGGCGAGGCCGAGACCAACCTGGAGCAGTTCGGTACGCCACTCGATCTCTACCACAACCCGGACAACAAGTTCGTGGCGGGCTTCATCGGCTCTCCCAAGATGAACTTCCTGGCGGGCGAGCTGCAGGAGATAGGCGAGCAGGAGTGTGTGGTTCGGCTGACCTCAGGCGACACCGTGCGTGCCCGGATCGATGCCCGCAGCGGCGCGGTCGGTGACAAGGTCGAGCTGGGGGTGCGCCCCGAGCATCTGGTGACTCTGGATCACCCCCATGCCCACAGCAAGGTGACCGGCATAGTGCAGGTGGCCGAGCATCTGGGGGCCGAGTCCTTCGTCTATATGGACGTGGATGGCCACGACTTCACCGTCAAGGCGCACTCAGATATCGACGTGGCCACCGGCCAGCAGTACAGCGTCGGCATCCCGGCCGAGGCGTGCTATCTGTTCGATGCCAGGGAGCAGGCCTTCCCGCGCACGGCGAAATATATCCGCGCCTGAGGGCGCCCAGGTTTTCCTTGTATTCAATGCCTTTTTGCCGGTCATCAGACCGGCTTTTTATTGCCCGGCACTCGGCAAATCCGTGGCGAGCGATGGCCTGGTGCTTTCTGCGTCACGGGCGGCGTCCTCTTGCGGTGGGGGAGGCCAGGGCCAACAGGGTCGTGCTACACTGCCGCCCCGTTTGCCGGCAACAGGAGAAAACATGAAACAATTGATGGAGATAGCAGGTCGTCAGCTGGCCTATCTGGACGAGGGCCAGGGCCCGGTCCTGTTGTTTGGCCACAGCTATCTGTGGGACAGTGCCATGTGGGCGCCGCAAGTGGCCGCCCTCAAGGGGCAGTACCGCTGCGTAGTGCCCGAGCTGTGGGGGCACGGCGACTCCGATGCGCTGCCGGAAGGGCCCTGTACCCTGGCGACCCTGGCCCGGGATCACCTGGCCCTGCTCGATGCCCTCGGCGTGGATGAGTTCGTGCTGGTAGGGCTCTCCATCGGCGGCATGTGGGGGGTGGAGCTGGCCAGGCTGGCGCCTACGCGCCTCAAGGGACTGGTGCTGATGGACAGCTTCGTCGGCTGGGAGCCCCAGATCCCCTGCGAGCGCTATCTCGCCATGCTCGCCGCCATCGAGCAGCTTGGCAGCATACCGGCGCCCATCGTGGAGCAGGTGGCGCCCTTGTTCTTCGCCCATCAACCGGATGCGGCGCTGATGGCGGGCTTCAAGGCACGCCTCGCCAGCTGGCCAGCGGACAAGGTGGCGAGCCTGGTGGCGGTGGGGCGCAGCTTCGTGACCCGCGAGGATCGCATGGAGTGGCTCGAAGAGATCACGGTGCCGAGCCTGGTGATGACCGGCTGTGAGGACAAGGCCCGCCCCGTGCTGGAAGGCTATCTGATGGCCGAGACGCTGGCCTGCCCCTTCAAGGAGATCCCGGCCGCGGGCCATATCTCGACCCTGGAGAATCCCGAGTTCGTCAACCGGGCGCTGGCCGAGTTTCTGGCCAGCCTGTGATGACGGCCGGTCGCTGAGGGCCACAGTAAAAAAGGGAGCCTTGGGCTCCCTTTTTGCTGGCCGACGGTGGGGCCTACCAGATGTAACCCACGGCGAAGCCGGCGTAGAGCTCCCCATCGTGCTGGACTATGGGGCTGTTGGCGACGTCTTTGTCATAGAACTCGTAGTTGGCGGCAAACATGCCGATCCAGTGGGGGCTGAAGCGGTAGCTGGTGATGAGGGCGGCCATGGGGGAGAAGGTGGTGCCGGTGTCCCACTCGGGACGCTGCGCCGTGGCCTCGTTCCCCGAGACGCCGCCAAAGTAGTAGTTCGCCAGCTTGCTGCTGCGGATCATCACCCCCATGCCGGGCATGATGAGCAGCTTGTCCCGCAGTATGGGGAAGTCGGCCCACAGCAGCAGCTCCTGGCCGTTGCTGGTCCCGGTGACGTCCGTGCTGAGCCGGGTGCTGAGCAGGGCATAGGGGGTGATCAGGCTGGCGCCGACGCCACCCTCCAGCTCCCACTCGCGCTCCTCCATGCCCGCCAGCTCGGGGGCATCGTCGGGGTCCAGGTTGCCAAAGCGCACCCTGCCGTAACCGTAGGCGGCGAAGCTGTCATCCTTGTGGAAGTAGTAGCGGGCCCTGTCCCCGAGGAACATGAACTGCTCGCCAAAGTAGATGAAACCGGGCAGTGCGAGGGCGGTATCGTCCTGGCCCTGATAGCGGGCATTGCCGCCGATGACGGCGCCGCCCAGCACCAGCCCCTTGGGCACCGGGCTGGTCGGGCTGTCCTGCACGAAGATATCGAGTGAACCGAGATCGACCTCGGCCCGGGCGACGGGGGAAAGCAACAGCAAGAGGGAACAGGTGGCGGCAAGCTGACGGATTGGTGTCATCGTCTCTCCAAAGCATGGTGAACAGGTCGTATTGGCCACATCCCTGTGGGGCCTGGCCGAGCATGATAGCGTGCTTTCATCAGCGGCCGATACTGCTCATCACCGGCCTCTAAGGGGCTTGCGTCCTCACTATCATAGCTTGCCACCGATCGGCTGCGCGGCAAACCTGAGGAAGATGATCAGGCGGCCGGGATGGAGTCGTCCCGCTTGGGCCAGGCATTGAGCACCGCCTTGACCAGGGTCGCGAGCGGAATAGCGAAGAAGATCCCCCAGAAGCCCCACAGGCCGCCGAACACCAGCACGGCGATGATGATGGCGACCGGGTGCAGGTTGACCGCCTCGGAGAACAGCAGGGGCACCAGCAGGTTGCCATCCAGACCCTGTACCACCAGATAGGCCACCATCAGCCAGGCAAAGTCGGGGGTCAGCCCCCACTGGAACAGGGCCACCATGGCGACGGGGATGGTCACCACCGCGACCCCTATGTAGGGGATGAGCGCAGACAGGCCGACCGCCACCGCCAGCAGCACCGAGTAGCGCAGTCCCATCAGGGCGAAGGGGATGTAGGTGGCCACCCCGACGATGAGGATCTCGATCACCTTGCCACGGATGTAGTTGATGATCTGATCGTTCATCTCCACCCAGACCCGGTTGACCAGGGTGCGGTTGCGCGGCAGGAAGCGGCGCAGGCTGCCCATCAGCACCTGCTTGTCCTTGAGCATGAAGAACACCATCAGCGGCACCAGGATGACGTAGATCAGGATGGCGACTACATTGACCAGCGAACTCAGGGAGGCGCTCACCAGCTGCTCGCCGCCGGTCAGGATGCGTTGGCGGATGTTGTCGATCAGGGTCTCGACCAGGCTGATGTCGACGACGTCGGGGTATTTATCCGGCAGCCCACGCACATAGTCCTGGGCGTGGGCCAGCATGGCGGGCGCCTCCTTGGCCAGGTTGATGCCCTGGCTCACCAGGGTCGGGATCAACCCCAGCAGGGCCATGGTGGTCAGTGCGACGAACAGCAGCAGCACTAGGCTGGTGGCCAGGGTGCGGGAGAGCCCGGCCCGTTGCAGCCGGATCACCGGCCACTCCAGCAGATAGGCCATCACCAGCGCCACCAGTAGCGGCGCCAGCAGATCGCCGAACAGCCAGAGCACGGCGAAGCAGAACACCAGCAGCAGGAACAGGGTGACGGCAGCCGGATCGGAAAAACGGGTCTGATACCAGCGCTTCAAGACTTCTAACATCGGAGCTTCCTTACATTACTGGGATCATGACGACGGCATGACCCCGACGACTAGCTGCAAAGAGAGGCAGGCTTCGGACTCCTGCAGTTGCAGAACCTGATGGCCCTGGCGACGCAGCCAGGCCGGTATGTCCTGTCTTGAGCCGGGATCTCCCAGCAGGATGTGCAGGGATTGGCCGGGTTGGGCGCGGCGCAGCCAGAGCTTGAGCCGGATGAGGGGCTCGGGACAACGCCAGGGGGTCAGGTCGAGCTGTTCCCATTGCTGTTCCATATTAAGGGGAGGCTCCATCGCGCGCAGTGGCCGCCATTATGGCCGTGATACCAGTATGAAACAACGCTTGTGAGCCTTGATAGGCAAGGGTATTCTGCCAGAGCCTTTTCCGATGGAGATAGAGATAACGTGGCCCGTTTTTCCCCCTTGATGGCATCGCTTCCCATGCTGGTTTCCCTGATGGGGGCCACCTTCCATGCCCAGGCGAGCAACCAGCTGCCCGACATCGGTACCGCCGGAGTTGCAGCCCTGCCCATCGAGCAGGAAGTGCGCTATGGCAATGCCTTCATGCGTTTCGCCAGGGCGGGCTTGCCCATCATCGACGATCCCGTGCTGAGCGAGTATATCGATGATCTGGGTCAGCGCCTGCTCACCAACGCCGATGGGGTACGTTTCCCGTTTACCTTCTTCCTCATCAACGACCCCAGCATCAACGCGGCCGCCTTCCTGGGGGGCCGGGTCAAGGTGCACACCGGGCTGTTCCTCTACGCCGACAGCGAGAGCGAGCTCGCCTCGGTGCTGGCCCACGAAATCACCCACGTGACCCAGCGCCACATCGCCCGTTACATGGAGGCGCAGGCCAGCAGCTCGGCCATGACCCTGGCCGGTCTGGTGGGCTCCATCGCACTCGCGGTGATCAACCCCACCGCCGGTATCGCCGCCCTGCAGGCGACGCTCGGCCTGTCGATGCAGTCGGCCATCAACTACACCCGCGACAACGAATACGAAGCGGACCGGATCGGCATGAAGACCCTGTATGACGCCGGTTTCGATCCCATGGGCATGGCCACCTTCTTCCAGAAGCTGGCGGCCGAGTACCGCTACGCCAGCAAGCCGCCTGAGATGCTGCTCACTCACCCGCTGCCCGAGACCCGGATCAGCGAGGCCCGCTCCCGTGCCAGCAGCTATGGGCAACGGACCCTGCCCCCCAGCCTCGACTTCTGGCTGGCCAAGGTGCGCATCCAGGTGCGCTACGGCACTGAGAGCCCACAGGGGCTGCTCACCTACTTCGACAGCCGGTTGCAGAAGGGGGATTATCCCCTCAAGGATGCCGCCCTCTACGGCAAGGCGCTGGTGCTGTTGCAGCTCAAGCGCACCGACGAGGCCGATGCCCTGATGCAGCAGCTGGCGGCGCGCCATCCCGAAGACCTGTTCATGGTGGATGCCCTGACCGACATCGATCTCGCCAAGGGGCGCAGCGCCCAGGCCATCGCCCGGCTGGAGCGGTTCCGCACCCGCATGCCGGACAACGAGGTGGTGGTGGTCAACCTCGGCAACGCCTATCTGGAGGCGGGGAACTACAAGAAGTCCATCGCCATCCTCGACCCCTATGCCCGGGAGCACGAGGAGAACAGCCTGGCCTGGAGCCTGCTGTCCGATGCCTATCGCAAGGCCGGACGGATGACGGACTTGCACATGGCCAGGGCGGAGACGCTCTCCCTGCGCGGGGATTATCAGGCCGCCATCGACGAGCTGATCGTGGCCCGTGGCACCACCAGCGACAAGCTGACCCTGGCCCGCATCGAGGCCCGCATCACCCAGCTGGAGCGGGCGAAGAAGGACCTGGACAGCCTGAAGGGCTGATAGGCCAGGGGATAGCACAATGAAACGGGGTGTGCCTGCGAGGGTGCGCCCCGTTCTCTTTTTGGTCAGCCCTGTGCCCCCCGACATGCCCTCGACGAGGCAAGCGCCGAGCCGCTATCGGCCTCTCGCCGCCCAGGCGCTGAGGGCGGCGAGCTTGGCTTCGTCGAGCTCCCCCTGCAGGGTCTCTTGCAACCGTCCTTCTTCATCGAGCAGATAGCTGGTGGGCAGCGCGCTCGGACGGGGGAAGGGCAGGCTGGCCTCATCCAGGGGGATCATCAGGGGCACGGCAATCCGGTAGCGTTGGGCCAGCTCGGTCAGCTCGGCGGGGGAGGCCGGATCATAGTTGATGGCGATGACCCTGATTTTGCCCTCCCGCTGCAGCGCCGCGAGCAGCGGCATCTCCCGCAGGCAGGGGGCGCACCAGGGGGCGAAGTAGTTGACCAGCAGCGGCTTGTCGGCGAATTCGGCCAGCGCAACCTGCTTGCCGGCGGCATCGGTGAAGCCGGGGGGCGGCGAACAGGCCCCCAGCAGAGTGGCCACAAACAGCCAACAAATTCGTTTCATTTCCAGTCCCCTTGCGCTTACCCTGTGCATCCGTTTCCCCTACAATAGCGCCGTTTCTTGTCCCATCTTGCGTTCAATCAGGGAGTTACCATGAGCGAGACCCAAATTTACCACAATCCGCGCTGCTCCAAGAGCCGTGAAACCCTGGCCCTGCTGGAGCAGCACGGGATCGCCCCTGAGGTGGTGCTCTATCTGGAACAGGCGCCGAGCGAGGCACAAATTCGGACCCTGCTGGCGCAGCTCGGGTTCGAGGATCCCCGCCAGCTGATGCGTACCAAGGAGGATCTCTATCGGGAGCTGGAACTGGCCGCCCAGAGCGGCGATGCGCTCATTAGCGCCATGCACCAGCACCCCAAGCTCATCGAGCGCCCCATCGTCATCCGCGATGGCAAGGCCCGCATCGGTCGCCCGCCGGAGCAGGTGCTGGAGATCCTCAAGTGACCACTCGCTTCGCCCGCCTGCTGACCCTGGTCGGCTTCTTCGGCCTGCTGGCCTGGGTCATCCTGTGGCACCTGTGGCTCTCGCCCCACCCTGGGCTCAACCCCTGGCTACTGCCGGTTATTTGGACCGTGCCGCTGCTGTTCCCGCTCAAGGGCATAGCGCAAGGCAACCCTTATACCCATGCCTGGGGCAACTTCGTGCTGATGCCCTATTTCCTCCATGCCCTGACCCTGATCACCACGGACGAGGGGGAGCGCGCGCTGGCGGTGGTGGAGTTGGTGTTCACTACGCTCGCCTTCGTCGGCACCATCTACTACGCCCGCCTGCGCGGTCGTGAGCTGGGCCTCAGCATTCGCAAGAAGAAGGATCAGGCCGAATAGGCCAGCTTCAGCCCTGACGAGACGCCCCGCATGGGGCGTTTTTTTATGCCGGCGCGCCGTGGCGACGGGCCGTCAGCTGATGCTCGCTGAACAGGATCAGCTCGGGGTAGAAGCGCAGGAAGCCCTGCTCGCAGGCTCGCCACTTGGCCTCATCCAGGGTGCTGAGCGCCTCCCCCAGTGGCAGCGGGCGGCGCAGCCGGTGGCCTATGCCATTGAGGGCGCGGGTCAGCCCCTCTTTGCTGTGGTAAGAGGCGATCCAGTTCTGCTCCGCCATCCGCCGCAGGGGCAGGGGCAGGCCGTCCGGCAGCAGAACGTGATCCGCCAGCAGTTGGCCATAGCTCTCGCTCAGGAAGCGGGGCAGGGGCTCTGCGGTAAATTGCTGCCAGTGCCGGCAGAGCCAGTGGTCATAGAGCATGTCGACCAGGATGCCGCCAAAACGGCGCCAGGGCGCCTCGAAGCGGCCGACGGCGGCCCTGTGTTCGGGATGCGCGTCGGTGAAGGCATCTATCTTGCGATGCAGCCAGATCCCCTCGTCAAAGGCGGGACCCAGGGCACTGGGCAGCGGTCCCTTGACGAAGTCTCCCAGCAGATTGCCGGTGAGGGAGCTGTGGGTGTGGGCGGCCAGATGCAGGTGAGCCAGATAGTTCATGGGGGCGGGCGTTGACCGTGGCTGAGGGGGACTGTGGCTGAGCCTAGCGGATCTGCCGGCCCTTGCCTATGGCTTCGGGCTGGCGGCAGATCCGCCGGCGCAGGGAGGGGCCGTGGCAGGCCCGGCTCAGATGGCGAGGAAGGCCAGTATCAGGATGGGGCCGAGCAGGCTCAGGATGAAGCCGGAGACGATGGCCACCGGCACGACCTGGATGCCGCCGGACTTCTGGATCACCGGCAGGGTGAAGTCCAGCGCGGTGGCGCCGCCATAGCCGATGGCGGCGGAGGGGTGACGGCGCATCAGCATGGGAATGATGAGGATGGCGATGAGTTCACGCCCCAGATCGTTGATGAAGGCGGCGGAGCCGAGCACAGGGCCCAGCTTGTCGGCCACCAGGATGCCCGACAGCGAATACCAGCCGAAGCTGGAGGCCAGCGCCAGGGCATGGCTGAACGGCATGTCGAGCAACTGGGCCGCCAGCAGGCTGCCGAGCCAGCTGCTGAGGATGACGGTGGCGGCTATCTTCATGCCCCAGGGGTTGAGCAGGATCTGGCGCAGCCGCATGCCGGAGTTGCGCATCTGGATGCCGATGAGCAGCAGCAACAGCATCAGGGCCCACTCGCTCCACTTGTCGATGGGCAGGGCGCGCAGATCGACCAGCAGGCCGAGGCCGACCCCTGCCAGCACCACGAAGCAGAGCTGTAGGGACTCCCACAACAGATGCAGCTTGCTCGGCATCCTGGCATCGGGTGCCTCGTGGGTCGGCGGGCTGCGCTTGTCCAGCCACCAGAGCGCCAGCAAGTTGCAGGCGGTGATGGCGGCCAGCATCACCCCGGCCACCTTGAAGATCACCGCCAGGTTGCTGCCGAGGTTCTCCACATAGGCCAGCCCCAGCCCCATCAGAAACAGGATGAGGTAGACCATCTTGCCGAGGGACTGATTGATCAGCTTGATGAGCCGGGTGGAGGAGAGGGGGACAAGATAGCCAATCACCAGCGGCAGCAGGATCAGCAACACATTCAGCAACATTGGGGCCTCGGTCACAAAACTGGGAAAACGACACATTACCACTACTTATGGGCCAAGAGTCATATATCCATGAGTTTGTATGTTTCATTCGGCCCTTTTTTTATCGGATTGTTACCTTTTCATTGCGAAGCCCCCTTCCCGAAGTGCCCTGGCCTCGGGTCGTCATCGCCAATGAAATCAATTCCATTTCGAAAAAAGTGCGTTTTGTTCGACTGAACAGGTATGAATAAAGTGACTCTGAACGGCTTCTGACTGAAATGGCTGAATCTTCTTGCCACTGGTGCGTTCCGGGTATAAAAAGGCGGTATCTCAGAGGTGGTGAAAAGCGGATTTTATGCAGACAAAGTGCTGAAAAATACCGTCAAGGCCAATAAAAATACAGATAAACCACTAAATACCTCGGTTCTGTATTGTTTTTTAACTACCTGAATGATATTTTCGCTGAAGGTTGCCATCGGTTAACTTTTTGTTAAATTTGCGATGGTGGAGTCGCGCCGTAGCGGCGTCTAGGGACAGACAAGGTTGTAATGGATGAGCGACGTTGCCGCACTGGAAGTTCGTGAACTGCACAAATATTTTGGCACCCACGAAGTGCTCAAGGGCATCGACATGACGGCCCACAAGGGGGACGTGATCTCCCTGATCGGCTCCTCCGGCTCGGGGAAGTCGACCTTTCTGCGCTGTATCAATCTGCTGGAGACCCCCTCTTCCGGCACCGTATCACTCCATGGCGAGCTGATTCGCATGAAAGCCAACCGGGCCGGTGAACGGCTGCCGGAGGACATGCGCCAGGTCGAGCGTATTCGCAGCCGGCTGGCCATGGTGTTTCAAAGCTTCAATCTCTGGTCGCACATGACCATCATGCAGAACATCATCGAGGTGCCTATCCAGGTGCTGAAGGTGCCCCGTGCCGAGGCCATCGCCAAGGCGGAGCAACTGCTCAACCGGGTCGGCCTGTGGGAGCGGCGTGACTATTATCCCGGTCACCTCTCCGGCGGCCAGCAGCAGCGCGCGGCCATCGCCCGCGCCCTGGCGGTGGAGCCCGAGGTGATGCTGTTTGACGAGCCCACCTCGGCGCTGGATCCCGAGCTGGTGGGGGAGGTGCTCGGGCTGATGCGCGAGCTGGCCGAAGAGGGGCGCACCATGCTGGTGGTCACTCACGAGATGTCGTTTGCCCGCGACGTGTCGAACAAGGTGATGTTCCTGCACCAGGGCAGGGTGGAGGAGGAGGGCAATCCCAAGGAGATCTTCGCCCATCCCAAGTCGGAACGATTCAAGCAATTCATCTCCTCCATCTATTGATGGGCGGGATTTCAATATTCAACAATCTTCGTTTTCAACGATCGACGTGTTTATCAAGGAGAGATACATGAACAAGCTGATGCTGGCGACCGCCGTGGTGACTGCTCTGTGTTCCGGCAGCCTGATGGCCAAGGAGTGGAAAGAGGTGCGGATCGGGGTGGAAGGGGCCTATCCTCCCTTCTCCTGGACCGAGCCAAGTGGCGAGGTGAAAGGCTTCGACATCGACATCGCCAACGCCCTGTGTGAAGAGATGAAAGTGAAGTGTACCCTGATCAAGCAGGACTGGGACGGTATCATCCCGGCGCTGCTGTCACGCAAGTATGACGCCATCATCGCCACCATGGACATCACCGAAGAGCGCAAGAAGAAGGTGGACTTCACCCAGAAGTACCAGCACATTCCGGCCCGCTTCGCCGCCAAGAAAGGCACCGAAGTGCAGCTCGACAAGGCCTTCATGGACGGCAAGACAGTCGCCGTACAGCGCGCCACCTCCATGGACACCTACATCACCGACAACTTCCCCAACGCCACCATCAAGCGCTACGGCACCGCAGACGAGGCCTATCTCGATCTGAAATCCGGCCGGGTTGACTATGTGATGGCCGACTCCGCCGCCATCAGCGACGGTCTGCTGAAGAAGGAAGGGGGCGATGCCTTCGAGTTCGTCGGCCCGAAACTGACCGATCCCAAGTGGTTTGGCGAGGGTGCCGGCATCGCGGTACGCAAGGCGGACAAGGATCTGAAGGATAAATTCAACGCCGCCATCCTGGCCCTGCGCGCCAACGGCAAGTACAAGGCGATCAACGACAAGTACTTCGACTTCGACGTCTACGGCGAGTAAGAACGCCGTCTACGACGGATCAGGATGAGACGCTCACGGCGAGTCATCCAGACAGTTTGATCCCCGTCTGTAGTCTTCGGGCCCGTGGCCTCCCCAGGGGAGTTTACGGGCCCGCTCAGTTGCAATGGAGCTGCATGTGGTCGATTTGAAAGGATATGGAGCCTCTGCTTGGGAAGGGCGAGCCCACTCAATTAGTTGCGATGGAGCTGCATATGTTTGATTTGAAAGGATATGAAACCTCCCTGCTGGAGGGCGCCTGGGTCACGCTGGAGGTGGGGCTGGCCTCGCTGCTGCTGGCTCTGCTGCTCGGCATGCTGGGAGCGCTGGCCAAGCTCTCACCCTACAAGTGGGCGCGCGGCATCGCCACCGGCTACACCACCGTCATTCGCGGCATCCCCGATCTGGTGCTGATGATGCTGCTGTTCTTTGGCGGCCAGGTGCTGATCAACAACCTCTGTACCTGGGTCAACGAGACCTACAATAACTGGCTGCTGGAGAGCAATCCGAACCAGGAGTGGGTCTCCCTGCTGCCCGATTACATCGACATCAGCCCCTTCGCGGCCGGGGTGGCCACCATCGGCTTCATCTTCGGCGCCTACATGACCGAGACCTTCCGCGGCGCCATCCTGGCGGTGGACAAGGGCGAACTGGAGGCGGCCCGTGCCTTCGGCATGCGCGCTAGCCAGGTGTTTGTGCGGATCCTGTTCCCCCAGATGATGCGCCACGCCCTGCCGGGCTTTGGCAACAACTGGCTGGTGCTGCTCAAGACCACGGCGCTGGTCTCCATCATCGGGCTCGATGACATGGTGCGCAAGGCGTCCCTGGCGGCGGGCTCGACCCAGCAGCCATTCACCTTCTACATGGCGGTGGCCCTGATCTTCCTGATCTTCACTGCGGTCTCCACCTCGGCACTCAAGTGGGCCGAGCGTCACTATGCGATAAAGACGAGGTAAGCCATGGATTTCTCAATCATTCTCGATGAGTGGCCCACCTACTGGCAGGGCCTATACACCACCATACTGCTGGTGGCGGCGTCCCTCGCGCTGGGTCTGGCGCTGGCGGTGCCCATGGGCATCTTGCGCAACAGTCACAACTGGCTGATCAAGGGGCCGATCTGGGCCTATATCTACTTCTTCCGCGGCACCCCTCTGCTGGTGCAGCTGTTCATCATCTACTACGGCGCCGCCCAGTGGGAGTGGCTGAAGAACAGCGTCGCCTGGGAGCTGTTCTCCGAGGCCTGGTTCTGTGCCCTGCTGGCGTTCACCCTCAACACCGGTGCCTACACCGCCGAGATAGTGCGCGGCGCCGTGCTCAACATGCCCAAGGGGCAGATCGAGGCGGCCAACGCCTTCGGCATGACCCGCTGGCAGACCCTCACCCGCATCATATTGCCGAACTCGTTCCGCCGTGCGCTGCCCGCCTACAGCAACGAGGTGATCTTCATGCTGCAGGGCTCGGCGGTGGCGGGCATCATCACCATAGTCGACCTGACCGGCGCGGCGCGGATCATCAACTCCCGCTACTACAGCCCGTTCGAGGCGTTCCTGACCGCCGGCCTGCTCTACATGCTGCTGACCTTCGTCATCGTCTGGCTGTTCAAGAAGTGGGAGACCCGCTGGCACGCCCACCTGCGCCCCCGCTCCGTGTAATGGAGCGTATAAAGCAGAGACAAAAAAGCCCGCATATTGCGGGCTTTTTTTTATGGGTAGGAATGGCTTACAGCATGGCCATCGGTGTCAGCATCTCTTCGGCCATGAAACCCAAGGCACTCAGCGCACCGATGGCCCCGACAACGCCGGAGGAAACCAGCGAGTGCTTGCCTTGCCTGGAAGGAACGGTTTGCTCGCTGTGCTGGTGGATCTTCTGCACCACTGCCATGGCACTGATATCCAGATGGCGATAGAAGCTGGCATTGAGCTGGGTCAGATGGAGCAGGGATTGACGCATCCGCTCGAAGGCTTTACGACAGACCGGGTTCTGCTTGTGCCAGAACTGCTCCAGGGTGCCACGGGTGGTGAGACCCTGCAGATCGTACAGGGCGCGCCCCATGCAGTAAGTCGGCACATCGTGCAGCAGGGCGGAGAGACCAACCGTGCTGTTGATGGTGATGACTCCCTTGAGTAGCGGATAGAGGGTGGGCAGGGGCAACTCGTAGCCATAAAACACCCGTCCCTCCAAGCCGAGCAGTGTCATCAGCCGGTTTATCTGGGACTGATAGCTGACATAACCCCGATCCATGGGGTGGTGTTTGAACAGCAAGACGTCCTCGCTGCTGGCATGCTGGGCAAAGGAGTTCATCACCTGGGCGACCATCTCTTCCACCCCGCCCAAGTCGGAGTGCTCCCGGATCTGGAAGTCTTCGGTGACCTGCAGCGGGACGAAGAAGATTTTCCCCTTGTACCGGGGTAGCGCCTTGAGCAGGCTGCGATCGGCCCACTTGTGCCACCACTTCACCACGCCGCCCGCTACCCAGCCCCTGGCCTCCTGATAGAGGTTCCAGGGCCTGTGATTGACAAAATACGGGTAGCGCCAGTGCAGCAGGCTCTTGCTGATGTGGTAGCGGCTGGCATACCAGGCGCGGCGGGCGAAAGTCTTGCCCACCTGTAATGGTGCTTTATACGGTGTTGGCCAGCGTATCCCGGTCAGCTTATCGCGTTTTGCATAGAGCGGGCTGAAGGCATTGACGCCCCCCGGTTCCAGGGTCACATAGTCGGGACGTAGATAGCCCTCTTCCATGGCCCAGACGGCGATCTTCTTCAACTTGCAGATGCGAATAGCCTGCTGATGGTAATAGCGGCAATCGCCGTAGCAGATCAGACTGTCGATGCGATGGCGCTTGATAAAACGGCGGAAAAAGGTATTCCACGCTTCTGGCTTGCCGGTGAAGCGTTCGTTATGGCCCACGCAGGGCCAGCATTCGTCCCCACCATTGAAATGGATCTTGTAAACCTCGTGGCCAGCCTCGCTCAGGGTCTGACTCAGGGTCTTAAAGAAGGGGCCGAGCGGTCCTTGCAACAACAAAATCTTCATGTACGGCTCATCTCATGAACTGGGGGAGGGAGGGACGTTGCAATAGGGTCTGTGTCAGATAACCAAGCTTGATCTGCCAGCGTTGCCAGCGACTCGATTTCCGGGGTGCGGATTGCCCCTGCGTTGCCAGTTGGCGGATCAACTGCTCCGGACTAATCCAGAGGCCGGTCTGCCAATCGATATAGAGCGGATAGGCGACCAGCGTCAGGTAGACCAGCGCCGCCAGAGGCAGGCTGCGCTGACGCCGCAGAGGGGGATGCGCATCGGTCGTCAGCCCCCAACCACTGTAGAAAGGCTGGCCCCAGGTAGTGACCTTGACCCCCTGCACCAGCGCCTCAAACCCGCTCAGGGAGGTCATGGTATGCAGCTCATCCACATGGGGATAGAGGCTGGTGAGGCCGATATCCAGCACCTGGCTGTCGACACACTCCGCCAGACACTCAGCCGAAATGGCGCCTGCTCTATTGCCCGCCACCACATCCGGGTGGGGTTTGTAAAGAATATGGGCCTCGGGTTTGGCGGCGCGCACGGCCCACAGCAGTTGCTCATTGCTGCGAATGGACGGGCTGCCGGTCAGGATGGAAGCATCGCCATCTACCTGGCCCACCACCAGCACCAGCGGGCGACCATCGGCAGGAGGCTGGTAGTGTTGCGGCTCGCCGACATTGTATTTGCTGACTCTGTGTTGACGGAGCAGCTCGATCAGCGCCGCGCCCCGGTTAACGTCCTGCTCGGTCAGCTGCTGATAGTTGAGCAACTGCTCGAGCCCGCTTGGTGTGCGGCTGTCGAAATAGATCCCGACCGGATCGAGGGAGAGGGAAGAGGGGCGGCACAGATTGGAGCCAAGCCCCTTGGAGCGGATAAAGCCATCTTCCACCCGGATGGCCGAGGTGAGATCGGGGTGGCGACTGCCCCACACCAACACCTGCTCATCGCCGGTCAGGCGTTTGGGCGGTTTGCGCACGAAATGCAGCTCGTCGGCCAGGTGATGGCAAAACGCCTGCATAAAGGCGCGTTTCCACAGGGAGAAGCCCACCAGATAGAGCCGGCTCCAGCGAGGGGCGGCCTTCTGCTGGCGGGATATGATGGCCAGTACCTCCTCCACCTCACAGCGTTGACCCAGCACGGGATCCAGATAACGTGGGTAGCGGATAAGCGCCGCCGCGACCAGCTGAGCCAGCGAGATGTGGATGCCACGTCGCTCGCACTGCTTGCTGTCATGGGTCAGGCCCCAGCCAGCGTAAAACGGCATGCCGAAGCAATAGACCGGCTTGCCGAGCAGCAGGGCTTCAAACCCGAGCTGGGAAGAGACGGTGTAGACTGCCTCCACCATCTTGAGCAGGGCATGGGGATGACAGTGATCGGCAACGACCTCCACATCATCCAGTTGCAGTCGGGCCAGCACGCCACTCTTCTTGCCAAAGCGGGTGTCCGGGTGGGTGCGCAGCAGCAGGCGGGCATTGGGGTGATTGCGGCGCGCCGCTTCCACCATGGCCACAAAGTCCGCCTCACTGGCGAGCGCCCCCGGAATGGAGAGATCCCCCGCCACCTGATCCACCAGCAGCACCCTGGGTCTGGCGTCTTGCAGCAGACGCTGGGCCAGCGCCGCTGGCAATCCGCCAGCATCCTTGTTACTGGTAGATAGTCTGGCCGACGGATGGGAAGAGAGAGGGGCAGGGGGCGTGGCATAGCAGTTGTACTTGGTCACCCCGAGGCGCACCAGTTCACTTATCAGTCGCTGTGCCCGCTCAAGCAGGGCGCCATCTACTGGAGTAGCAATCAACTGCTCAAGCTGACTGGGCTGGCGCGCATCGTAATAAATACCGACGGGGTCGGCGATAAGCGACACCGCCTTTCCCCCCTTGGCGGGATGGCCGATATAACCGATAAAGCCATCTTCCAACTGCCAATAGGGCAAGCCCAACTCTTGCGCCTGCTGCTTGATCTGACGGGTGTTGGCCTTTTGGCCCCAGCCCGCAAACAGATCACCAGACATCAGTCGTGATTGTGACGTATAACGTGCAACCACCTGACCAAGCAAAGGTGCAATCTGATGGTTGCGGGCATATATCCCCTTGCTGCCGACCCAAATCGTCATTCTGCCGTTACAACCTCAGATTCGAAATGGCGTTGGATACGGGCCAGATCAGCTGGGGTATCTACTCCGTGTGGAGGTGCTTGTTCAACACGGGCAACGGCGATCTTGATGCCATGCCAGAGCGCTCGCAACTGTTCTAGTGATTCCAGCTGTTCCAGAGGAGAGGAAGCCAGATGGCTAAGCGCCATTAGCGTATTGACGCGGTAGGCGTATAGACCGATATGGCGCAGCCAATGTGGAGCAATAATGCCGTCTTGAACAGCGTGGATTTCGGTAGACTGCAACTGTGTGAATTTATCTCGATCCCACGGGATCGGCGCTCGGGAAAAATAGAGTGCCTGGCCTGCCATATTTGTCACTACTTTGACACATTGAGGGGCCATGACTTGCTCAAAATCCACGATAGGACAACCCAGTGTGGCAATGCCGCTTTCACAATCCGCAGCGAGTGTATCTGCTGCCAGTTGGATAAGATGAGCGGGCAATAAAGGTTCATCACCCTGAACATTGACCACAATGTCGCTTTGATCCCATCCCCGTAGCGCAACCACTTCAGCCAGCCTGTCGGTGCCACAGCAGTGGTCAACACTGGTCATGAGTACATTTGCCCCAAATGCTGCAACGGCGTCATAAATGCGCTGATCATCGGTTGCAACCCAGATATCGGTAGCGGGAATACCAGTCTCCAATGCTCGTTGCCAAACATGCCACACCATGGGGCGTCCACGGATCAGTGCAAGTGGTTTTCCTGGTAGACGGCTTGAGCCATATCGGGCCGGAATTACAATCTTGTACGACATATGAGATCCAGAAATTCAGTTCGATCAAAAACGAAAAAGGAGCACCCGCAGGTACCCCCTCTTTTTATATAAGATGGAAATAATGTCTGAGTCTAAGCACTTAGACCAGCGCATCTTCCAGAAAACGGTGGGCACGGGTGACCTGATCGAGCTCAGCCAATACGGTCAGCATCTCTTCCATGACAGAGAGAGGCAACATATTGGGGCCATCACTCAGTGCCTTGGCTGGTTCTGGGTGGGTTTCCATAAAAAGACCATCCACACCGACGGCGATGGCAGCACGAGCCAAGACGGGCACGAATTCACGTTGGCCCCCACTGGTGGCACCTTGGCCACCCGGTTGCTGTACTGAGTGAGTTGCATCAAACACGACTTTGCAACCGGTGCGGCGCATGATCGGCAAGCCCCGCATATCCGAGATCAGGGTGTTATAGCCAAACGAAGTGCCACGGTCGCACAACCAGATATTCTGGTTACCTACTTCATGGCACTTTTTGACGACCTGTTCCATATCCCAAGGGGCCTGGAACTGGCCCTTTTTGATATTGACCGGCTTGCCGCAGCGAGCCACCCGCTGGATAAAGTTGGTCTGGCGAACCAGGAAGGCTGGTGTTTGCAAGACATCGACGACGCTGGCAACTTCTTCTACCGGAGTATCTTCATGGACGTCGGTGAGTACCCGCAAGCCATAGGTCTCTTTAACTTTCTGCAGTATTTGCAGACCACGCTCCATACCCGGGCCACGGAAACTGCCGGTAGAGCTGCGATTGGCTTTGTCAAAGCTGGATTTGAAAATATATTCCATACCCAGTTTATCGGTGATTTCTTTAATTCGACCTGCAACATCCATAACCAGTTGCTCGGATTCAATAACACAGGGGCCCGCGATTAAAAACATAATATAGCCTTATAGTTCTTGTTTAAAAGAGATTAATTGTTCTTGAATATAAAATAAATTATTAAGATCTTTAATAAAGAAACCATGTTCTAGACTTTTTACTTTCTTCATCATTACTAGTCTTTCACTTAGGTCGATAGACTTGAATATTTCAGCGTTAGCAAGGTCCAATCTATGCTCGCCATAGATGAAAAAAATATTTCCGCCATTATATTCATTTCTTATTGCATCTTTAATGTTTATTTTATTCGTAATCTTATCTAAAGATTCCCTGAGGTTCTCCCAAGACAATTTATATGTAATGTCAAAGTCAAGTTGTGGGTTTGATGCAATAATGTGAAAGCCAAGTTTTGAGCCAAAAAGCAGTGCTGCATACCCAGCCATTGATGTACCAAAAATACAAACATTATTTATATTGTACGAACTGGAGATATTGGCCAACAATTCAGCATAAGTATGCCCTTGATCATCATCTAAATAATAGCCATTATTAGGATCAGTTATAAAAAGAAGATCACTTTTAGGTGCGCTTGTTAGAGAAGTATAACCAAAGTATCTATCCCCTTGGTTGTGAGTATTCAATATGATAAGCAGTCGATCGTGACCATACTTCTCATACACGTATTTTTTATTTTTGTGGATTAGTTCATTCATTATTTAAATGCGATCTTTCCAATGAAATTAAATATTCGATAGCGGGAATCGATAAAGAATTTTTTAGGATTTCTCTTCAATTTATCTATCTTTTTTTTCGTCACACTAGAATGCGGTACAGATATTACAATTCTGTTATTGCTTTTTGGTGGTAATGGTGCTGCTTTAACCAAGGAGATATGAGGGATTTTTTTCAGCTTTTTTTCTAGAGACAGAATTCCAGATTTATGTACAGATACTAAGCTTTTTTCTAGGAATTTAATCAAAAATAATTCTAGTGATTTATATTCGTCCAATGAAAGTGTTTTGCTTAAATTTTGGCTATTAAGTTCAGATATGAACTCATCAATAGTATCAAAATCATAGGTGAAGCCTTTCTTGCCATAAAAAGCTTGGCCGAGTTGTATTGGCTTGACACCTAAAAATGCGGCCTCAATTGCCGACTGAGAGCAAAGAGTAACTATATGATCAGACTGTTTTATAAGGTCTGATAAGTTGAAGTCTTCAGTTAAAAACACCCTTGCTGATTTATCACCATCCAACTTAGATACATAATCTGCAATGCAGTCCAAAGTCATGGCAGATTTTACATTATTTTTTTGTCTCTCCCATGGGTGAGCCTTAAATACAACAAAGTTATTTTCATCAGTTAATAACTGTTCAATCAGTTCTATATAAAAATCTATAGATGATAGATATTTTTTAGCTGTACATATTATGGAGAAATCATTAACTACCTGACCTATTATTGAAATTACTTTCTTCCCATTGTTCTCAATAATAAAGTCACCGGTTGGTTGAGTAACATTTTTATTTTTTGATAAAATAACTTTATTTATGGATTTTATCTTTGTTCTATTTAATTCAAAGTCAAGCTCTTCGACATCAACTGTTTTATAAACATTCGCATGCTTTAAATTTGTATTATTGGGTATGGCTTCATATTTTTCTTCGATGTAATACTCATTGCCTGTGAAAAAGTGCTCCATGACTAGAGGTGTCGTTGGATGCGTTTTTAATATCTCCAGTAATGCAGCATTGTATATCTGAGCTCCTGAAAAAATGCATGCATATGTATGATTTTTAAATTGAGATAATTTTTCACCCCAGTAATCTAGCCAAGACCATGCTGCACTTAAGTTTAACAGTAGTACTTCTTTATTTACCAAGTACATTGTACTTATTAGGTCTTTATTATTGGGAACACCACTGATTTTTTCTCTGAATGACTGCTTTGGAAGAAAGAAAGTCAAAGCCTCATTTCGGCAAACATCAAATAAGTTAATTCCTTTGACCGTGAACTCACTTAATTCATTGGTGTCCAGCACTTTTAATTTATTGTAATAAACGATCAAATCATCTTTGAGATTTTTATAATCACCGTATGCAGCTACCCAAGAGTTTCTATCTTTTATAAAAGTATGCGGTATTGCATGACGGGCGATTAAATCAAACAAGCTTTTAAAATTACGTTCATGAAAATGTACGCTGTCAGGGAACAAAATGCTTATGTCTTTCATTTAGACAGATCCTTTTGAGATTTTTTTGTACTCGGTCGAAGTCATCTTCATTACTTCTTCCCAAGTTTTTGCCGTCTTTTGTTGCTTAATTGCGCCTAATGAAAGTCGTTTATAAAAGTTCTCTTCAGCATATGAAGAAATAACATCTGCGTCATGGTCTACATTTCCAGTTAAAAATAAGCCATTTACACCATGTTGAATGTAATCATTAGACATGCCAATGGGATTTGATATGATCGGCGTACCGGACACAATTGCTTCTGGTATATTGGCAGGGCCACCTTCATATAAACTGGTTACCAACAAAAAATTCAAATGCTTATATAAATCACCAAAGCAGAGATATGGAAGGCGTTCAAAGCATTCTGTTTCAAATCCATATTCTCTGGCTTTCCATGAAGAGATACCTCTATCAGCACCAACAAATATGAATTTGAACTTTTCCGAATCTAGTCTCTTATATAATTCTAGGAGATATGCTTCCCCTTTCACTTTCCTACCATACCGTTTAGAAACTATCCCAATGGTAACTTTACCATTAATGATTTTTGGTACCGAAATGTTACTAAATATTTTCTTATTATATCCATGTGGAATAACTTTTGTGTGTGTCAATCCTTTTTTGTGAAGATGTTTTTCTTGGGTTTTATTTAAACAAAAAATGGTAGAGGCCTCTGCATAACGATCATGGAATTTGTCATAACTTAGCCACTTATCAGTATCATTTAAATCATGATGAACTGTTACTACTGAGTCTTTCCTTAGCTTATCTTCTAAGTGAGGGCGATGATAATGATAGATATCCGCTCGCTCAATAGGTTTTACAGTTTCAATTATCTTAATATCTCTATCACAAAATGATTTGTAGTAAGACAGAAGATCAGAGAATATTCCGCTAGAGATCTCTGCTGACATCACATGATTAATGACCAAAGTCATCTCTTTTCCTTTTTATAGTAGAACTAATGCCCGTGCCGAAATGGCAATTTGATAAAGCACCTCGGTAATATCCTTGGTGATCTGCAGTGACTTGGTATCGACCTGTGGCAGGGCGAAGATCTCATCACCTGGTTTTATTATTATTTCTTTGTTCTCAAGATCGCTCTTCTCGATCTGGCTGAAGGTGCCATCACGATGCAGCAACAGAATACGGGAGTTGCTGGCTTTCTGGGTAAAGCCGCCGGCCAGATTGATGTAATCGGCCACGGTACGTTTGTTGTCCATCAGGATGGCATTCGGGAACATGACATCGCCGTGTACCATGATGAGGTTGGTCTGGCGCGGAATACGTATGATATCGCCCGGTTCGAGTCGCACATCTTCCATATTGGTGCGATTGGCCAGCACCACCTGCCCGTTGGGTTGAATATCCTTGGCGCGCTCAACCCACTGCATCAGCAGTTGGGCTTCGCTGTTGCGCAGCTTGGCTTCCCCCTCGGAAGAGGAGCGGGCAGTCAGAATACTGGCTTCCAGCGCCTTGAGTGAGGAATTCAACATCTCCTTCTGGCGTACCTTGACCGACTCCCGATAGAGCTGGATGGCGCTAGGTATGTATTCAGGTCAGTTTCAGGCTATCAATCTTTTGGAGCGTGTAGGGGAAGCCATCCATGTTGATATCCCCCCCTCGGATATAAGACGTATCGTCGTTAGCTATGTATCACCCAAGGTCTTAACTTAGTTGAAAAAATCTATAACCCCTACCGGCAGATTGGCATCATCCACCACCAGTAGTTGCTTGATTTGATGGTTGCGCATCAATTCCTCTGCATCACTAAGCATGGAGTTCAGGGAGGCAGTGATCGGGCTTTGTGTCATGATGTCTTTTGCTTTAAATGTGTCCAAATCGAAATCTTGACGTGTCATAGCTCTTCGTAAATCACCATCAGTAATTACCCCAAGCAGGTTATGCTCTTCCATAACCAGTGCAATACCGTGTTGATCTTGTGTCATGCCGACGATGACTTCTTTAAGCGGTGCTATCGGTGTTACCTTGGTTAGGCGCTGACTCATCACATCTTTTAGCCGAGTCAATAAACGTCGGCCCAGACTGCCACCAGGATGAAATTTGGCAAAATCGTTGGGCATAAAGTGGCGCTTGTTCATTAAGGCTGATGCCAGTGCATCACCGATTGCCATGGTCAAAGTAGTGGATGTGGTTGGAGCAAGATTATTGGGGCAGGATTCACTTTGCATCCTGATTTCCAGCACTGCATCTGCGTTTTTGGCCAAGGTTGATTGCAACCCACCTGTGATAGCAATCACGCGATTGCCAAAATTCTTAAGAGAGGGAATGAGTTTTAAAATCTCATCAGTTTCACCACTGTTAGAGATCAATATCACGACATCATCACGGGTGATCATGCCCAAGTCGCCATGAAATGCCTCTGCCGGGTGAACAAAAAAGCTTGGGGTCCCGGTGGATGCTAATGTGGCAGATATTTTTCGCCCCACATGACCTGATTTACCCATACCACAAATAATGACATGGCCTTTACACTGGATCATCAATGAGAGAGCCAATTTGTATTGGGCCCTGTTAAATTCGGCAGCCAGACTCAGTAACGTATCGCCCTGTTGTTGAAATGTCTGCTTGATGCTATCTATTATATCCCCATCAAAAGGAACATCATCATAAAAATTACGGATATCAACCGTTTGTTGGTTTTTAATCATTTTAAATTATCCCTATGCGCATATTATTTTAAATTAATCACGTATTGAATAATATCATGCAGACTTACACCACAGCCAGTCTCCTTGCTGGCACAGTCACTTCTTATGGTAGAGTTATAACGTTTAAAATAAATACAATGATTCGGTGTCGACTGAGGTGAATATGAAAGTCTCACTACTTGGCTTGATGATGATTTCATTGTTTTTTGAGTATCTGATTTCTGGATAAAACCACCGACAGGTTTATGTAATTTGGCGCACGATGCACTTACTGCCCATTAAGATGGTATTCGGGCAGATGAGGTCCCCATCTACCGAGCCAATCGATTTGACATTAGTTTTCCGTCAGTCTTGGTGTTCACGCAGGGTAGCGAGACCCATTACAACCAGTCCATAGAAGAGGAGAAGCAGTACGCCTACGGTGGCCAGATTGTAGAGACGGCGAGGGTATTCGGCATCTTCGGCCCGGGTCGGCTGACTGATGACCAGCAGGTGTTTCAGTTTACGGTAAGCCTCGACCCTGGCCTGTTCCAGGCTGATAAGACCGGTTTTATAGAGATCCGCAGCCAAGGTGGCCTGGGTTTGCACATCCAGGTACCCTGAGGTGATTTCGTTCATCGCATCTTTATCAAGACCGGTGAGCTTGGCTCGCTCCTGTTCCAGCTGCCTGGTCAAGGCATTGACTCTGCTCTGCACCGAGATGACGCCGGGGGCGTTCTCTCTCATATAGCTGCGCAGTTGTTTGAGCTGAGCCTGCTGGTTCACCAGTTCGGCCTCGATCTGACTGACCACCCCAAGACGGGCACTGCTGGTGGATTCCGGGCTGATCAGTTGATGGCTGTTTTGAAAGGCCAGCACCTTGGTTTTTTCATCCTGCACGCGTTGATAGGCCCGATCGACCTCTTTCTCGACAAACGCCAGCTGATCCAGCGCGACCTGATGCCCCAGTTTGTTGATAAAACGCTCAGACTCTTTGAGCATCAGACCGACAACACGTTGACCATATTCGGGATCAAATGCCTGCAATTCGATGGTAAGCACACCCGACAGTTCATCCAGGCGCAGCGTCAGATGATTGCGATAATACTCGATAAAGTCTTCCCGACTGACATTCTCTGGCAGGCGAGAGAAATAGTCTGCCTTATCGCTCTGGTAATGAGATTTTAGGTCAAGCTCTTCATCCAGCTTGGCTAACAGATCCCAAGATTTTAGATAATCCTGAGTCAACAATACATCCTGATGATTACTGCCACCAATACCCAGCATCGACAGGGCATCGGGTAACATCTTGATTTGATCAGCTTGCTTGATAATTATATCTGCCCGGCTCACGTAACGGTCAGAGGCGATGAACCCCAAATAGAGTACGGCGATGGAAAAGCAGGCTAGCACCCAAAGAAAACTGCCGAGCTTGAGGCTCTGCTGCCAGGAGCGATGAGCAATCTGAAAACCGCTGGAGTCGATAAAGAAACGCTTTGGCTCATTACTGAGCTTGCGCAGTTTACGCGCGAGGCGTGATGGTCTGGCGGGTCTGATAGGTTGAGTCATGTTTGATGTTGCTTTTATAGATTTTGATAGATGCGGATGGCGTCATCGATATTGTCGAATACTTCCAATGTGCTATTGCGCAGCAAAATACCCATGTCACATTGTTGGCGCAGGTTTTTCATGTCATGCGATACCATGATCAGGCTGGCGGTTTGGCGTTTTTGATTGAAGACGTCGATACATTTCTGTTTGAAGCGGGCATCCCCCACCGAGGTGATCTCATCGGTCAGATAGATATCAAAGTCGAAGGCCATGCTGACGGCAAAGGAGAATTTGGACTTCATGCCACTGGAGTAGGTCTTGATGGGCAGTTCGAAATGTTGACCTATTTCGGAGAATTCCTTGACCCACTCCTCTATTGACAGGGTATCGCGCACCCCGTGAATGCGGCAGACGAAGCGGGTATTTTCCCGTCCGGTCATACTGCCTTGAAAGCCGCCACCTAGAGCGAGGGGCCAAGAGACGCGACATTGGCGAGTGACTTTCCCCTGGTTAGGCATATCCATACCCCCCAGCAGGCGTAGCAGAGTAGATTTACCCGCGCCGTTGATGCCCAAAATACCGATATTGCGATCCCGTGGTAGCTCGATACTTACATCACGCAGCACATAGTTGCGGCCAAACTTGGTCGGATAATACTTGGTTACATTGTCGAGAATGATCATCTTATTCCGCACTCATTGGCGATCAACTGGCAATTAGCCGGCGATGGCTCAGGCGATAGCTGCTCATGGCAAAGGTCAGTAGCAGCAAGGTGACGCCAGATAGATAAGCTCCGCTGACATTGGGGCTGCTGTAACCCGCGATCCAGCCACTTCTGATCAGCTCAAGGGCATGCACCAGCGGGTTCCACAAGAACCAGTGTTGATACTGAGCAGGTATGCTTATCAGTGGATACATCACGCAAGAGATAAACATCAGCGGCATCATCAGCAGACCGAGGAACTTGTCTGCCTCCTGAAATAGCGTGCAGATAACGCAGAAGACGATGCCGAGGGAAAACGAGAACACCATTAACAATAAATAGACAAGGATGACTTGCAAGGGATCGGCCGGGATGGCATCAAAGCCAAACCAGATTAGCCCCAGCACCAGAATAATGCCCACCATCATTCCAATCATGGTTTCGAGCATAAAACGGGCAACAAAGGTGGAGAAAGGGGTCACCTGCCGATAGCAGAATAGCCCCATATTGGCACTGACCGCGGATTGCAGTTTGCCTACAACATTTTTAAAAAAGATAAAAGGCAAATAGCCGGCGGTAATAAACAGCGGCGCCGGCGCCCCCCCGAAACCACTATGGCCGCGCATGCCAAAAATGAGACTGAACGCACCAATGATCAGCAAGGGATCGAGCAGGGCCCAGGCATAGCCAAGCCGGTAACTGCCAAAGCGGGTTTTCAGTTCACGGATCAGCAGGCCAAAGGTCACATCGCGCAGCACCTGCAAGGGCGTTCGAGGTGTTTGATTGAGAATGGGTTTATGCATTGAGTCGTTTTACCCTATGACAGACTCGCCACCGGGCGAGTCTGTCTTTGGAGGAGGGTTAGTTAAGAACTACGTCCGCCGCCACGGCGATCTGATAGATGATTTGGGTGATGTCTTTGACTGACTGCATGGTCTTGCTATCAACCTTCGGCAAGACCAGGATCTGATCTCCTGCCTGGACACTACCCTGACCTTTAAACTCCACCAGCCCGTTGGCATGTACCACCGCGATGCGCTTGTCATTCGCACGTTCGGTAAATCCACCCGCCCAGGCGACATAATCGTCGAGGTCGGCATTGGCGTTGTAGACCACGGCTTGTGGCATCAGTACTTCGCCACCCACCTGGATCAGGTCGGTCTTGTTCGGGATAACGATTTGATCGCCCTGTTCCAGCTGAATGTTGGCAATGATGCCTTTATCTGCCACCACGACTTTGCCAAGGGGCTGGATCTTGCGAGCCTTGTCTACGAACTGCATGACCAATTCTGCCTCTTTGGCGCGGATGGCGGCCTCCCCATCCGAACTTGCTGGCGCGGTGAATACGCTACGTTCCAGCCGGTTGAGTGATTCATCCAGCATCTCTTTTTGCCTGGCCGCGACGCTCTTTCGCATCAGGTAGATGGATTGGTAATCGGCCAGTTGGGGATCGATAGGAATGTGATTGAGCAGATCGTGCAGCTTGGTCTCTTTACGAACGGTGAAATAAGAGGGACCCATATAGCTGCCGGTGACCTGCACATCGTAGACCTGGGCATGCATATCATCGTTAAACAGGACCTTGTCCCCATCCTTGAGTTGGACTCGGGCAAAATCTTTGTACGGAAGATAGATAGAGAAGGGGCCGTTGGGACGATCACCTATGACCCCGACGTGGCTCACCTTGGCAAGGGGAAGAGCATAGTCGATGAGCTCAGAGCCTTGTGTATTGCGCTTCTTCAATTCAAAGCGGAAGGGATTTCGCACCTTGCCCGCCACATTGATCATCGGTCCCTGCGGCTCCACCAGGATCACATCCTGATCTTTCAACGACAGCTTGGGCATCCGGCCTTGCTGCATGAACTCGTACAGATCGATCTGCTGGATAGTTTTGTTTTGGCGCAAAATCTTTATCTGACGGTAGCTACCACGCTCCGAGTCGATGCCACCCGCCCGTTTGAGAAAATAGAGCACACTATCGGAAGATTGGCCTGCGTATTGGCCTGGGCGGATCACAGGACCAGTAACAAACACGCTGACTGGGGTAGTCGTAAGTAGATTGACGTAAATATTGACGTTGTTGGTAAACACGTCGCCAATCTTGCTGGTTACCAGGTTGTTGATTTGGCTGGCGGGCACATTTTTGACATTGATCGGCCCGACATCAGGAATGAAAATATTGCCCTGATTATCGACGGTCACGACATTGGAGAAGTTGACAGCTCCCCAGATCCAGATATTCAGCTTATCCCCTGGTGCGATCAGGTAATTGTCGTTCAAGCCATCGCTGCGTTCGGTTTCATATCCCCCAGCAAACAGGTTGGCGCCATAGGGCGGCGGTAGCCCCGCCTCCGATTGCGGCAGTAACTTCCGTACATCTGACTCACCCGGCAGCAGCATTCCCTGCCGATTCTGTTGAGTAAAGCTGCCGGTCGTGGAATTCGTGTTGGCTTGAGCGTTCAAGGCTGACTGACCGCCAAGCTGAGGTCTGCTGCTGTCACCTGCATTACCCGAAAGGCTATAGCCAAATGACTGTCCGTTTGATTGTGCCAGGTCTGATGCGACGGCAGCCATGGATGTACAGGAGGCACTGACGAGAAACAGGAGGGTACCCAGCTGACGAATGTTCATTTTCTTCAAAACACATACCTTCACGTTTATTGCTCAGCAAGCAGGTTGCCGATAGATGCTTGTTCCAATTGGGGTATCAGATACCACTGTTCTTCGATCTTGCATGCTGCGCTTCTTTGTGAATGGCCTTGGATGTTGTTGAACAACAGTTCAACACATTCACGCCCCAGGGCTGATACATAGCGTTGGCCCAATGTGAAGGTGACGCTGTTGGTACTGAGCGCGGCCCCTTGGGGCAGGGTATCGAGAGACTGTTGCAGGTTTGCGGGCATGACCTGTAGTTCGGAAGAGGCTATCGGATTGACGAGGGGCCGAGATGCTTCGACCTGTTTTGGCTCATATGCGCAGCCACCAATCTGTAGAGCTAGCGAGATCGCCAGGAATCGGCTTGCGTAGTTCATGTGTCAATATTTCCCATGGAGTCGAAACTCAATATGTAAAATTTATGTTGCTATTATTGCTGGAAGCTTTTCTGCCTGGAGGTTCAGTGATAATCATATCGAGGCAGGTGGCTGCACGAAAATGTCGCGGCCATGAAGAGAGCCATGATCATCCAAGCAAATCTGATGCGATAGCTGCTGAAGTTTGCCTTTAATACTCCCCTAGCCTGCATAGAGGTTGCATCCGTGAATACCATTAGAGAAACGCGATGTTGAGCAGACAGAATAAAGATGTGCGATTTTTAATCATAAAATGCGTAGGCGGAAACTAGCCTGACTCTATCACGAGTGGCAGGCCTGTGCTCACCCTATGGATGAATAG
Organism: Aeromonas sp. sif2433; assembly: GCF_019218705.1. NCBI lineage: Bacteria > Pseudomonadati > Pseudomonadota > Gammaproteobacteria > Aeromonadales > Aeromonadaceae > Aeromonas > Aeromonas sp. sif2433. Next base: position 491,076 of record NZ_JAHUXD010000001.1, on the reverse strand, counting down.
GAGAGGCTGCTTAGGATAAAGCGTGGTGGTTGCAACGACATAGAACACCAATTGCTGCCAATATGTTTAAATTTAATTTTGCGAAGGACATAGCTACCGCACGGAAATTACATTGCTCCGGACGAGAAACGTAGAAAAATGTAGGAACTTCATAAATCAGAGGCTGAAGAAAATGATGACCCGGAGAATTGGCTTACCAAGGTAAGTTATTATCCGCGCTTCACGTACGCCAACTTGTGACGTATATCACGGCTGATTAATTGGATGCGAATAGTACCCATGAGGCGCGATTGAGTCAACAGGCCATATTGAGTCACAAAACATTGGTATAACATCATAATGCATTGTTAAAGAAGGTTTTTTAGTGGTTTTGTTCAGATCTTGTTCAGTTTTGAACTACATTTAATTCTACTCGTATAGGTACCAGAAAATTCTCTTCTAAATATGCAACCGGTATCACCATATTCAAATTAAGCTCCACACTCACCTTGCATTAATATCAATTTTATGATTTATAAAAAATTCGTCATATGTATAAATAACGACCAATCATGATGAGTTAATCTGATTCTCTGACCTATAGCTGGATATATGTAGACCATTCTCCTAAAAGATTAGGTTTTTTTAGTTTGTTACATCTGATTGACAAAACTCTTTTCTACAGACTATTCCTGATGTGTGCCCATTTGACACTTTGATGGCACCATAACAAGGATGATGTAGGAGGGGACATGGACGCTAACACTCTCTTGCTCTCAGGATTGCTGGCTTTGTTGGTTACCAGCACAGGGGCAATGGCCAAGGACGATATCGTCGCCGTGCAGCTGGGAACACCGGCCGAAAATGAAAAGCAGGACATATTTACCGCAGATATCAAGTATCACCATATGTTTTGGCAATGGGGTGAGTCAGGTTGCCAGTTTGGTCTGGGGGCTCGTGGCGGCATCTTGGATGTCGGGGGGGAGGTAGGCGCTAGGTTGGGAGCGGGGGCTCGGGCCGAGTGCCAGATGAGCAGTTGGGTGGTTTGGATGCCATTTGAGTTGCTTTGGTTGAGTCCGTATGAGTACGGGCACCGGGGGAATGGCTTCAAGGACTACGGTGGCCCATTCCAGCTGTCGACGGGCTTGGGGTTGGGCTATCTCTTCGATGCCCACTGGATGATTGGTTATCAGTACGAACACATGTCCAATGGGAAAATGTACGATCACAATCCCTCGCTGGACAGCCACACCCTGCATATCGAATATCGATTTTAGATAGTTGTGGGATTTGCAATCGGGCCCCTGAATAGCAGGGGCTTTTGCTATCCCCATCGCGAGACCGCAGGTGCCGGCGTGGCATGGTTCACGCCAGACGTTGTGTCGATGCACGCCAGATCTGGCGTTATCTTCCCAGATATTCCCGATCGAAGAAGGTGTTGACCCAGTGAGGCCGGTAGACCGCGAGCAGGGTCATGGCCATGCCGTTGAGCAGAGCCTCGGGGAAGAGCAGCAGTGGCCAGATGGAGAGATAGTCGGCGCCTATCACCTGCCAGCTATAGCGCGCATCCAGCCCCATCCACAGGGCGCTGGCGATCATCTTGACCGTGATGCTGAGGGCGCCGCCGAGGAAGGCGGCCACGAACAGGTAGACGAACAGGTGGCGGGGCAGCCAGGCCCAGCTCGCTAGAAACAGCAACCAGCTGGTAGCGACCGGCAGGCCTATGCCAATCAGTGCCTGCCAGCCCAGATCGGCCAGATCGGTGATGCCAAAGTAGCCGAGGATCAGCAGGGTGAGGCAGGGGGCGAGCAGGGCGAGGCGCCAACCCAGCAGCAGGGTCAGGCTGGTGAGGCCGAGAAAATGGATCTCCAGCCCCTCATGCAGGCCTGCTCGCAGGGTCCAGAGCGGCACCAGGGCGATGGCACCGCCCAGGCAGAGGTGTTGATAGAGGGGGTGGTCATGCAGGGTGCGCAGCAGGGAGCCCCGCAGGCTGAAGATGAGCAGCACCAGCCAGAGCAGGAGGGCGGCGACTTGTCCTTCAGTCATGGCATCTTCCTTGGCATCGAATCCTCAGCGGATGAACGAAAGACGAGCGTATCGACAGGATGGCCCGGGTGAAGAAAAGGGCTGCCCCTTCCGAGTCAGCCCTTTGTCATCAGTATTTGACGTTGGGGTGGTACTTGCCGAGGATGCCCTGGACTCTGTCCATGGTCTCCTTGCTGGGGGGGCTGATCCCGGTCAGATCATAGTGATCACCCAGCACGTCCCACTTGTGTTTGCCGAGTTCATGGTAGGGCAGCAGCTCTACCTTCTCGACACAGTCCCCCAGCTTGGCGATGAACTGGCCGAGGCCTTCGGCGCTCTCGTCATCGTCGGACCAGCTGGGTACCACCACGTAGCGGATCCACATGTTCTGGCCCCTTGCCGCCAGATAGCGGGCAAACTCCAGGGTGTATTTGTTGCTGACGTGGGTGAGCGGGATGTGCTTGTCGTCGTTGATCTGCTTGATATCGAGCAGCACCAGATCGGTGTTGTCGAGTACCCGATCGAGCAGCTCGTCGTAATGGCGTACGAAGCCGTTGGTATCGAGGCAGGTGTGGATCCCCTGTGCCTTGCAGGCGGCAAACAGCTCGGCGATGAACTCTTGCTGCAGCATGGCTTCCCCACCGGAGGCCGTGACGCCGCCGCCGGAGGCATTCATGAAGTGGCGATAGCTGGTGAGATCGCTCATCAACTCGGGCACAGTGACCTCGCGGCCGCCCTGAGTGTCCCAGGTATCCCGGTTATGGCAATACTTGCAGCGCATCAGGCAGCCCTGCATGAACACGATAAATCGGATGCCGGGGCCGTCGACCGTGCCGCAGGTCTCAACGGAATGGATCCGGCCAATAACATCGGTACTGCTGGCATCGCTGGCGGCAGGGCTCCGGTGCGTGCTTCCGCAACTCTCGGCAGAGCCGCTGGTTTCAACGGCAGGGATCCGGTTTATGACTGACATAGACGACTCCAATGATTCGAGCAGGCCGTTATTTTATTACATAAAGCCCTATAAATCCTACATGTTTAGCCCGGGGATGGGGCCCCCAGCAACCGTTCGAGCGCCTTGACCGTGAGCGGGCGACTGGTCAGGAAGCCTTGGTAGTGCTGGCAGCCCAGCTGCTTGAGCACCTTGAGCTGCTCCTCATCTTCCACCCCTTCGGCGGTCACCGTAAAGCGAAATACCTGGGCGAGATCCAGGATCGCCTTGACGATGGCCCTGTCCTGTTCGCTGTGGACCAGCGTCTGGATGAAGCTTCTATCCAGTTTGACCTCATCTGCCGGCAAATCGCGTAAATAAGCGAGGGATGAGTAGCCGGTACCGAAGTCATCGATGGAGATCAGGAGGCCGAGAGCCTTGAGCTGGCGGATCTTGGCGATGCTCTCCAGCCGGTTTTCCAGCACCACTGACTCGGTCACCTCCAGCAGCAGGCGGGAGGGAGGCACCCCGGTATCACGCAGAATGTACTCCACCTGCTGCACGAAACCGGCGGTGTGGAACTGGCGGGCGCTGACGTTGACCGACAGATGGGGGATGACCAGACCCTGGTTGAGCCAGAAACTGTACTGGGCACAGGCGGTCTTCATCACCCAGTAGCCTATCTCCTGGATGAGACTGGTCTCCTCGGCGATGGGGATGAACTCACCGGGGGGTACCATGGTACCGTCGCTCTTCTGCCAGCGCAGCAGGGCCTCTGCGCCGGAGAGCGCGCCGTTGTCGACCCGGTACTGGGGCTGATAGTGCAACTCCAGCTCGTTGTTGCGCAGGGCGTCGCGCAACTGGTTGTTCAGGGAGAGCTTGTTCTTCTCTTTCTCGGCCATGGCCTCGCTGAAGAAGACATAGCTGCCCTGGCCAGAGCGCTTGGCCATGTGGGAGGCGGTATCGGCCTGCTGCATCAGGACCATATGATCCCGGTCTTCGTCACAGAAGAGGCTGATCCCCACCGAGGCGCTGCAGTGCAGCTTGTTATCGTCGATATCGAACGGGTTGCGGAACATCCCCATCAACTCGCGGGCGAAGTGCTCCGCCAGGATCTTGGCGGTGACATAGCCCTGGCCCAGGGCCGTGAACAGCAGCGCGAACTCGTCGCCAGAGGTGCGGGCCAGCACCAGATTCTCCTGTGGCAGGGACTTGAGCCGCTCCACCACGGCCCGCAGCAGCAGATCGCCGCAGGCGTGGCCGAGGGAGTCGTTGATCGACTTGAAGTTGTCGAGATCCAGCAGCAGCAGGGCGCCCCATTGTCCGCTCGGGGCGAGCAGGGTGCGCTGCAGGATGTCGTTCAGGCTGCGCCGGTTGTAGAGGCCGGACAGATCATCGTAATAGGCGAGCTGCTCTATGTGGCGGGCCGCCTCTTTTTCCTCGGTGATGTCGTAGAAGCTGCAGACGAAATGGGAGATACCGCCGGCCCCATCCTTGACCACGCTCACCATGAGCCGCACCGGGAAGAGGTGGCCGCTCTTGTGCAGGCACTGCTCCTCGCCCAGCCAGAACTCCTGCCTGAGCACAGCCGAGATGACCTCGTCCCTCAGGCTGTCGCCATAGTAGGTGGGTCGCAGCGACTCGAAGTGAAGGCCGATCATCTCATCGTCCCGAAAGCCGGTGATGCGGGTGAAGGAGGCATTGACCTTGAGGATGATGCCGTTGTCATCCATCACCAGCAAGCCATCGTGGGTATTGAAGGCCACCTCCGCCAGGCGCAGGGCATCGTCACTGGCGAGGCGCTGCAGCTCGATGGCCGCGCGTTCACGCTGGCTGTTGAGGGCATCGAGCAGGGGCATGGGGTCGGCAAGGGGGGCGTCGAGCAACAGGGTGAGCTGGCCAAGGGGAGAGGCCGAGCCTATGGCCAGGGGGATGCCGACGTAAGCCTTGGCCTCGGTCTTCAGCAGGCGGGTCGCCTGCGGGTAGCGCAGGGGCAGGTCTTCCACATAGAGCGCCTGGCCATGGAGGAACAGATCCTGACCCGGCCCCAGGTTGATATTGACCGGTCTGCGGGAGACGAAGGCGCCATCCTTGTGCACGCAGTGTGGGATCAGCCAAAGCTCCTGCCCCCTCGGCTGGTATTCACCGAGCCAGCCGATGCGGGCCCCGCTGCTGGCCATGGCCCAGCCGATCAGGGCGCGGCAATAGTCGTGGCCGGTCTTGCTGGCCAGCTCGGCGGGCAGCGACAGGGAAGGCTCAGGCTCGGCCTGTGCCGGTTGCCAGTGGCCCAGCAGCTGGGCGCAGTGGCGTACCAGTTGCAGCACCTCCTCACCGAGCTGGGTCGTCTCGGCATATTCGAGGCTGAGTACCCCGATGAGTTTCTCCTGCTCCAGCAGGGCGCCATCCAGGCGGGAGCTGACCTGGGTATCGGCCAGGTAATAGTGCTGGCTCAGCATGGGCTGATGGGCCGCCTCCGAGAAACTCAAGGCGCCGCGGGTGCGCAGGGCCCGGATATAGCGGCTATCCCCGCGGATGGCACCGAGAGAATCAACCCCCAGGCTGAACACCGGGCTCAGTTGCTCGCTGCCGAGCGGGCCGTTGGCCTGGTAGTGCCAGAGGATCAGCCGATCGGCGCCAAGGCATTCTTTGAGGCTCTCCAGCATGGCCGCATATTGCTGCTGGCTGGCCATCTGGCTCAACCGTGGCAACTGCAACGCCAGATTGGCGGCACTCTCATGGCGCTGGGTCTGCAGGCAGATGAGCCAGAAGGCGTCCTGTTCGTGAGAGAGCGAGATGTGCCACTGCTGATCGGCGAAGCGCACCAGCAACTTGCCACCCTGGCCGCTGGCGAGCCGTTGCTCTACGGGCAGGCGCAGGGCATCCGGCAACTGGCTTGGCCAGGCGCTCCTGGGCTCATCCAGCCAGTGGAGCGGGGTCTGCATCACATCGGTCAGGGCGACCAGCCGTTGGCTGCGGGTGTCCAGGCGAAAAAACAGCGGTGCCTGGCTGGCAGAGGGGAGGTGACTGAGCGCGGTAGACGACATGAACTGGCACTATCCTGTTGAACAACTGTCGGATGGCAAGAATACTGCAAAACCGGCCCAAACGAAATTTCACGCCATCAGAAACCCGCCCCCTCGTGTTCGCCCAATCTGATGAAGGATTAAAGGTTTCCAATGGAAGCCCATTTCCGGCATTAGCCCCTTAGTGCCCTCTCCACCCTGCTGGTACGGGAGATCAAGCGTAAGGGCTCCGCCACCGCGACCGAACAGATCGCCGCGAGCTGAGGTTAGGGGCACGGGCGAGCGGTCGGCCCCAAGCCACCTGAAATGAGAGAGGGGAGCCATTGGCTCCCCTCTTTTTTATGTTTTCGAACGCCCGGCGAGAGGCGCTATTCGTGGCACTACTGGCCGAGTTGCTTGCGAATGTGATGCTGCAGGACCGCCAGCATGCTGGCGCCGGACAGGCCGATCATCAGGGCGCCGTTGACCGCCTCCAGCGGGCCAAGCAGCTTCCACTGTGCGCTCATGACGATGTCGCCATAGCCCAGGGTGGCAAAGTTGACCCCGGAGTGATAGATGGCCTCCTGCAGGGTGGCAAACTCCCCCAGCCACAGGAACAGGGCGCCCCAGAGCGTGATCTGCAGCAGGTTGCCCGTCAGCACTATGATGATGATGCCAAACAGGGCCAACACCCCGGCCAGCACCCCTTCCCGTTCATGGAAGTGATTGATGTAGAAGCGAATACCGCCGACGGACACCGCGGATTGCAGCAGCATATTGGCCAGGATAACGGGGATGCCGACCAGTAAAATGGATAACATATCACTCTCCTATCTGTGTTTCTGCCGCCGGTCGGCCAACGGGCCACCAGCGCTCCAGGGTCACGATGCACAACCAGCCATAACCGGCCACCAGCAGATACAGGCCGCACCGCATCGCGGCCGCCAGCCAGACGTCTTTGCCGGTCGCACTGTCTTCGATGGCCGGACCAAACAGGATCAGCGCCGTGATCCAGGCATTGCTCCAGAACGAGGGCGGGAAGCGACCCGGCACCAACCGCACCAGGCGCCTGGCCAGCCAGAGGGTCATCAGGCCCAGCATCAACACCAGCATCAGCAGGGAGGGCCAGATGCTGAGCCCCATCCAGAGCACAAAGGCCAGCAGGGCACCCATCAGGGTCGACAGCACCAGCTCCTTGCCCGCGTGTTTGGCATTGATTGAGGTGCTCTGCTGCGCCAGTGCCACCGTCTTCATCACGGCGGGAATGTAGAAGGCCGGGTTGCCGAGTGCCAGCAGCCAGACCGGCAGCACTATCACCACGGCTCGCATCGCCAGCCGGGTCGGCTGCTCGGGGCGAGAGGGGGCCTTGCCCGCGGCGGCGGCCGTGGGCTGGGGAGGGAACAGCGCATGGCTCAGCAGATTGACCAGGGTGCCGATCAGGATCCCCACCCCCATCATCTGAGCGATGGAGATGGCCAGCGTCTGCTCGATGAGGCCCGCCACCGGGATCACGGTGATGGCCATGATGAGCAGCATGGCGGAGGCTCCCTTGCCGGCCATCGACTGTTGCATCAGCAGATAGAGCAGCAGGGTAATGAGCAGCACGGCCGCCAGGGCATAGTGGGTCAGCAGGGGGACCAGCAAGACGCCACCGACCATGATGGCCAGCAGCATGATCCCCCCGACCAGCCCCTTGCGCAGGGCGAGCGGTTCCCCCGGGCGGCACAGCACCACCCAGGCCATGATGCAGCCAAGGTGTGGCATGGGCAGGGCCAGCCCATAGCAGATCAGGGTGGCGAGCGCGATGCCAACACCAATCCTGAGTACCGCACGATCTCCGTTATGCATAGGGCTCATCAGTACAGGAAGGAGCAGAGGCTCATCAGGCGAATGTAGAGGGCGCCCAACAGGTTCATCAGCCCGCCCTCATCCGCATAGACCAGCACGTCGGCCTGACCGCCGACCCGCAGCGCGGCAACCGGTGGCAGATCGTCTTCGGTGAAGGCGACCTTGACCGGGAAGCGTTGGGCCTGGCGCAGCCAGTCACGGTTGTTGTCCACCGTCGGCAGCGACCCCGCCGGCTGACTCTGACCATCACCCACCCCGTAGCCGATGCTGCGCACCTTGCCCTTGAAGATACGGCCGGGCAGGCTGTCGAGCAGGATGGCGACCTCATCGTCAGGCTGAATGTTGGCCAGGTTGTTCTCGGTCAGATCGGCGGAGATCCAGACGTCGTGGATGGCGATCAGGGTCATGGCCGGTGCGCCGGCGCCGATGAACTGGCCGACGTCGGTACTCAGGTCAGTGATGAGGCCGCTACCGGGCGCCACCACCAGGGTATTCTTCCGATCCAGCTCCGCCTTGTGCACCGCCGAGCGGGCGCTGAGCAACTGGGAGTTGTTCTCACCGTTCACCCCTGCGGCCTCGATGGCGCGGCGCACATCGGCCTCGGCCGCGGCCACCTGGCTCTTGGCCGTCTCGCGGGTGGCCTGGGCGACCTCGAGCCGGCGGACCGAGATGGCACCCGGATCTTCCCGATAGAGGCGCTCCTGGCGATCGGCATCCTTGGCCGCATTGTCATAGGCGGCGCGCATGGCCTGCAGGCTTGCCTCTGCAGCCTTGATGCCTTCACCGCTCGCCTTGACGCTGCTGAGCACCGTCTGGTAGTCGGAGCGCGCCTTGGCGAGGGCGATGTCGTAGGGTTCGGGATCGATCTCGAACAGGGAGGCCCCTGCCGACACGTCCTGATTGTCCTTCACATAGACCTGGCGGATCTGGCCCGATACCTCGGCGGCGACGGGGACCACGAAGGCCTGCACCCTGGCCTGGGAGCTGTAGGGCGTCAACCGATCGGCCAGCAGATACCAGATCAACAGGAGGACGATCAGCCCAAGCAGCCCCAGGGTGGAGCGGCGGCTGGCCTGGCCGGGGGAAGCGGAACTGTCAGTCATTCTATTTTACCTTCTGAGCCGTGGGCTGGGGCTGAGTTGCATCGAGCAGGGGCGCCCAATCTGAGTTGGTCCTGAACTGGGCATCGACTTCTGGCGTCACCAGGGGACGCTGTCGCCCCTGTTCCCATCCGCCACCCAGTGCCTTGTAGAGAGTGATGAGATCGCGCATCCGGGCGCCGCGGCTGTTGACCAGCCGTTCCTGCTGGTTGAACAGGGCGCGCTGGGAATCGAGTACCCGCTGGAAGTCGGCCATCCCTTCGCGGTACTGGGTGTTGGCGATATCCAGAGAGCGGCGAGCCGCCGCGCCGGTTTGGCCCAACAGCTCGATCTCATCCTGGCCGTTGGCATAGGCCACGGCGGAGTCGTCCACCTCGCGGGCCGCCCGGAACACGGTGTCGCGGTAGCGTTCGTGCAGTTGCTGGAAGCGGGCATCTTGCACCAGCACCTGATTGCTGAGGCGGCCGCGATCCAGCAGATCCCAGCTGATGGCGGGGCCGGCAGCCCAGGAGAAAGTCTCGCTGCCACCGCCGGTGGCGCTCACCCCCAGGGTGCCGAGCAGGGTGATGGAGGGATAGAGCTCGGTCTCGGCCACCCCGATCAGCGCCGACTGGGCGGCCAGCTGCCGCTCCGCCACCCGCACATCGGGACGGCGGCGCAGCAGATCGGCAGGCATCTCGGCGACCAGCGCGAGCTCGCCCTGCGGGATCACGCCGGTGCCGGGGAGCATCTCGGGGAGCGGACCTGGCACCCTGGCGAGCAGGGTGCTCAGGGCATTCTGGCTCTGGCGCAGGCTGGTTTCGAGTTGTGGAATGCTGGAGAGGGTCCCCAGGTATTGGGTCTTGGCCTGCTGCACGTCCAGCTCGGCGTTGTTGCCGCTCTTGAACAGCCGCTCGGTGATCTCCAGGCTACGTTGCTGGATACGGGCGTTCTCGTGGGCGATCTCAAGGCGGGCCTCCACTGTCCGTATGCTCACATAGAGCTGGGCCACCTGGGCGATCATCAGGACCTGGATGTCATCGTACTGCGCCAGGGTGGCGAAGTAGTTGGCATCCGCCGCTTCCACCCCACGCTGGAACTTGCCCCAAAAATCGAGCTCCCAACCCAGGTTGAAGGCGGCGCCATAGCTGCTTCCTGAAGTGCTGTGGCCGTTGCGTGTCTGGCCGGCTTGCAGCCATTCCCCGCTGGCGACCGTGGCTTGAGGACCGAGCAGGCTCTCGGCGATGCCGAGCTGGGCCTGGGCCTCGAGGATGCGCAGGCCGGCGATCCGCACATCCGGATTCTTGACCAGGGCCTCCTCGACCAGAGCGCTCAGCACGGGATCATTTAACTGGGTCCACCACTGGCGATAGTCAGCGGCGCGGGGGGAATCCTTGAACTGGCTCTCGCTGGCGCTTTGCCAGCCCGCCATCTCCTTGACCTGGGGGGGCTGATAGTCCGGGCCGAGCACGGTACAGGCGCTCAGCAACAGACATGCCCCCCCTGTGAGCAGGGGGCGCATAAGGTAACGATCGGGGATCATGCGTTTATTTATCCGCAGCCACTTTATCCGCCGCAGCCGGACCTTCGTTGACCCAGGCCATGAAGATACGATAACCGATGGAGAGCAGGGTGGCACCGATAAACATCCCGAGGATGCCACTGGTTGCCATGCCGCCAAGAGCACCCAGCAGCACTACCGGCATGGGGGCATCGACCCCACGGCCAAGCAGCAACGGCTTGAGCACGTTGTCCGCCATGCCTGCGATGACCAGCAGAACGGAGTAGATGATGTTGGCCACGGTACCGTTATCCCCGGTCGCCCACATGTAGGCGATGGCCGGACCCGTTATCAGAATGACAGGCACCTGGGCGATGCCCAGGATGAGGGCGAGGATGAAGAAGATGCCGACGCCCGGGATCCCTGCCAGTGACATGACGATGCCCGCCAGCAGCGCCTGGATGAAGGCCACCCCGATGACGCCCTGAGCCACGGCCCTGATGGTGCTGGTGCAGAGCTTGGTCAGCGCCAGCCCCTTGCGTTCATCTGTGATGCGCATGGCGATGCGATCGGCACTGACTGCGCCCGGAGCACCCCAGGCCATCATGATGCCGGCCACGATGAAGGAGGCGACAAAGCCCAGCAAGCCACCACCCATGCTGGCCAGCATGCCCACCACCTGCTTGGCGAGATCGCCTAACTGCGGGCGGTAGCTGTTGATCAGGCTGGGCAGATCCATCGAGGCTTTCAGCCACATGGCGTGCACTTTTCCACCCACCAGCGGGATCTCGGCGATGCTGGCGGAAGGTGCCGGGATCACCAGGGTGTTGTTGTTCACCTTGTCGACCAGGGTGCTGACGCTGTCACCCAGGGAGCTGAGCATGGCGACGGTCGGGGCGACGATCAGCAATACTCCCAGCAGGACCAGCAGGGTCGCTGCCTTGCCCTGTTTCCCGCCCAGCCGCGTGGCAAAACGCTGGTGGAGCGGATAGAGGGTGACCGCCAGAATGAGGGCCCACAACATCATGTTCATGAAGGGGGAGAATACGGTAAAGCAGAAAGAGCCCAATGCCAGGATAAGACCGAACTTGATGAACATATCCAGGAATCTGGCAACCAACCTTTTTTCGACTACGGACAGATCGTTATTTTCCATTGTGGTGTTATCCCAATCAGTAATGAGTGCACAACCATCCGTGACCAGCACTAAGTCCAGGCCTGCGGATAACTGCAGTCGCAATAAAATAAGCTAGAAAGTATTTCAATATGGAGATGAGTGTTTTGTAGAGTCTCGTCACCTGTTTTCATCCATGGAACAGATAAGTCTCACTGCAGGGTGGGGTCAAGATAACATCATAATTATTAAGTGTTTACCCCACCTCGCGCTGTGCATCTCTTCTCTTCTCTGGGCTCGACCCGTAGTCGAGCGCAGAGAATAAAGAGTAGCCAAAATCGGCACAAGCGATCTATAGCTCCCAGTTTAGCTTGGGTTCAGAAAACTGGTGGACATCATTAACTATAAAATAGTTATCTAACAAGGAGATTCGTATGGGTTATGTGTAAATTTCGCTTGTTTAAAAGCAACATGGGGTGATGCTTACTGTTATCGGTGCGGATCACCCCGAAATGGGTTTTGTGTTACCCGGTCCGGATCCCTTATTCTATTGGCCATTATGCCGTGAATGCGGCAACCCAATCCGGGACCAAACCTATGCACCTCTCCGATTCCAACCTCGTTTCCCGCTTCTTGCATCTGTCGCGCCCCTGGCCTGCGCTCTTGCTGGCGGTATTGGTCCTGGCAGGCTGTGGCCCTGACAAGCCCGAGCCCACCGCTCAGGCGCCCGCAGCGCGGCAGGAGGAGGGCACCCCGACCGAGATCAGCCAGGCCAATGCCCGCCAGTACCGGGATGCACCGGCGCTGGCGCTGGTCTTCTCCGGTCCGCTGGCGCCGAGATCGAGCTGGCAAGCCTGGCTCGGGGTGACCGAGGGGGGCAAGCAGGTGCAGGGGGACTGGATCCTGGCCGAGGATGGTCGCACCCTCTACTTCCCGCAGGTTCAGCCCAACAAGAGTTATGAGGTGACCCTCAAGGCGGGCCTGGGCCCTGCGCCCCAGAGCTGGACCCTCAAGACCCGGCCGCTGGAGGCCGGTGCCTCCTTCGCCGCCAGCGGCATGGTGCTGCCGCTGCGCCAGGAGCTGCGCCTGCCCATCAACGGGGTCAACGTGGATGAGGTCAACATCGACTTCTTCCGGATAGACGCCGACTATCTGCCGCGTTTTCTCGCCGAATACAGGCCCGGTGCCGGTATGGGCAACTGGGAGCTGGAGCAGATCACGGCCCGTGCCAAGCGGGTGTTCAGCGGCCGCTACGCCCTTGAGCTGGATCCCAACCGCCGCGAGACTCGCCTCATCAACGTGAAGGAGCCGCAGCTGGCCGAGGCCGGGGTCTATTTTGCGGTGATGTCGCCCCTCGGTGACTACCGCTGGCGCAAGGAGACCACCTACTTCGCGGTGAGCGACATGGGGCTCAGTGCCCGCCGCTACCCGGATCAGCTGGAAGTCTTCGTGAGCTCCCTCGCCAGCGCCGCCCCGCTCAAGGATGTGCAGCTCTCCCTGCTCGATGAGAAGGGCAACCGGCTGCAGGTGCAAAGCTCGGACACCCAGGGCCATCGCCGCTTCGAACAGGTGCAGGGCGCGCGTCTGCTGCTGGCGGAGCAGGGCAGCCATCTGGCGGTGCTACGTCTCGACGGCGCCGCCCTCGATCTCTCCTCCTTCGATCTGGGCACCCAGCCCTGGCAGGCCCAGCAACTCTATCTGTTCAGCGGCCGGGATCTCTATCGTCCCGGCGAGCGGCTCGACAGCGAGATCCTGCTCAAGGGGCAGGATGGCCAGTTGCTGCCGGGCATGGCGGTGGAGCTGGAGGTGAAACAGCCGGACGGTCAGCTGCTCGAGCAGAAGCGGCTGCTGCCGGACCATCTTGGCGCCGCCCATTACGGCCTGCGGTTGCCGGAGGATGCGCCGCTCGGGCGCTGGAACATCACCCTGAAGACCGCCGCCGGCAGCCGCTTCGAGTGGCCCTTCCTGGTGGAGGAGTTCCTGCCGGAGCGGCTCAAGCTGCAGCTCGGCCGCGGACCGGACGGGGAGCTGCTGACCCAAGAAGCGGCACTGACGCTGCCATTGCAGGGGGATTACCTCTACGGCGCTCCCGCCAGCGGCACCAAGGCCAAGGCGGAGGTGAAGATAGGTCGTGCCCAGATGCCGTTCACCCAGTGGCAGGGCTTCACCCTGGGGGATGTGCTGCTGAGCGAGCAGATCAGGGAGCTGGAACCCGTCAGCCTGACTCTCGACGAGAGGGGGCAGGGGCAGGTCGCCCTGGGGGATCAGCTGGAGAGCGTAGCCGCGCTGGGGCCGCTCGAGGTCGCGTATCGGGTGTCCCTGTCCGAGCCGGGTGGCCGTGCGGTCAATCGTGGCCGCACCCAGTATGGTTGGCCCGAGGGGAGCCAGTGGCCGGCCCTCAAGGCGGACTTCGTGGCAGACAGGGTGGAGGGGGGCGCGCCGCTGCCCTTCCAGATCCTCAACCTCGATGAGCAGGGCCAGCCGGTGGCCGGTGAGGTGAAGGTGCGCCTCATCAACGAGTATCGGGACTATTACTGGCACTACGCGGGTGGGGAGGGGTGGAAGTATGAGTTCAACAGCCAGCCCTATCTGGAGCAGGAGCAGAGCCTGCAACTGGATGGCAAGGAGCCGACCAGGCTCAGCCTGCCACTGGCCGCTGGCTGGTATCGGCTCGAGGTGGAAAACAGCCAGGGCCATCAATCCAGCCTGAGGGTAGAGATCGGCAGCTACACCTGGGGCGGTGGGGGCGAGCAGGCGCGGCCTGACAAGATTGCCATCAGCCTCGACAAGCGGGCCTATCAGGCCGGCGACAAGGCCAGGGTAACCCTGGTCGCTCCCCGTCCCGGCAAGGGGCTGCTGCTGGTGGAGGATGGCGACGGCCTGCGCTGGTGGCAGCGCATCGAGTTGAAGGAGGGGCGCGGCGAGTTCGAGATCCCCGTCAGCCCCGACTGGCAACGTCACGACCTGCATATCTCGGCGCAGATCGCCGCCCCCGACAGCGAGTCGGTGCCAATGAGCCAGAAAAGCGTGCAGAGTCTGCGATCTGTCGGTCTGGTTCCTCTGGTGCTGGATAGAGAGTCCCGTCGCCTGCAGCTCACCCTGAGTGCGCCGGACAAGGCGGTGCCGCTCACCCGGTTCGAGGTGGCGGTGGCCTCGACGCCGAACAGCCAGGGTCGGGTGGTGCTGGCGGCGGTGGATCGGGGGGTGCTCAACATCAGCGATTACAAGCCCCTCGATCCGTTCGAGATCTTCTTCGGGCGCAAGCGCTTCGCCCAGGATCTGTTCGATAACTACGGTCAGGTGATCCCGCCTCAGGATGGCAAGCTGGCTCGCCTCAGCTACGGTGGCGATGCGCCGGCCCTCAAGAAAGGCGGGGCGCTGGAGAGCCGGGTCGAGATCGCCGCGCTCTGGAGTGGCGAGGTGAGCTTCGATGAGGCGGGCAAGGCGAGCATCCCGCTGGATCTGCCGAACTTCAACGGTGAGCTGGCGCTGATGGCGCTGGCCTGGAACGAGCAGCAGGTCGGCCAGGCGGAGCGCGCCGTCAAGGTGGTGGCCCCCCTGGTGGCCGAGATAGGCTGGCCGCGCTTCGGTGCCAGGGGGGATGAGACCCGTGCCCTGGTGCAGCTGCGCAACATGAGCGGTGCGGATCAGAGCCTGTCGCTGGCCTGGACCCTGAGTGGTGGCTTGCAGGCGGGCGGCGAATTGCCCGAGACCCTCAACCTCAAGAATGGCGAGGAGCGCTGGCTGACGCTGCCGCTCACCGTGACCGGGGCGAGCGGGGTGGCCCGCCTGCAGCTGGCCGCCAGCGGCAAGGATTTTGCCGTGAGCCGCGACTGGTCGCTGCCACTGCGCTCCCCCTGGCCGGCGCAGACGCGCCAGCGCTACCAGATGCTGGTGCCGGCGCAGCAGATGAGTTTTGCCCAGACTGAGCTGGCGGGGCTGGATCCCGCCAATCTGCAAGGGCTGCTGAGTCTCTCCGGTACCCCGCCCTGGGATCCGGCGGCCCAGTGGCAGGCGCTGGCGCAATACCCCTATGCCTGCCTGGAGCAGACCCTGTCGCGTGCCTGGCCCTATCAGCTCAGCACCGCCGCCGAGCGGGAGGCCTGGTCACAGAATCTGCCCAAGACAGAGAAACCGCTGAGCGAAGCCGAGGTGCAGCGGGCCCTGCTGCAGCGTCTGCAACGGCTGCAACTGCCGAGTGGCGGCTTCGGCCTGTGGGATGGTCGCTCCGATGAGGAGCAGTGGCTCACCGCCTATGCCGCCGACTACCTGTTGACCCGCAAGGAGGCCGGCGAGGCCGTGCCGGAGGCCATGCTCAATCAGGCGCTGGGTCGCCTGCAGAGCTACCTCACCGACAGCCAGTATGGCGAGCGCTGGAGCAGAGCCCCCGAGCACAGCCGCCTGGCCTATCAGGCCTACAGCGCCTTCGTGCTGGCGCGGGTGGGCAAGGCACCGCTCTCCACCCTGCGCCTCATCTGGGAGCAGCAGGCGGATCACGCCCGCTCCGGCCTGCCGCTGCTGCACCTCTCCCTGGCCCTGTCGGCCATGGGGGATGAGCAGAGCGCCGCCAAGGCGTTGACCCAGGCGCTCGGCGTCGAGCGCGGGGATGACTATCTGGGGGATTACGGCTCGCCGCTGCGGGACGAGGCCCTCGAACTCGCTCTGCTGCGCCAGCACCGGCTGGCCGCCGAGCGCTGGCCCGAGCTGAGCGCCAGGCTGGCGGAGGTGCTGGCCCATCGTCAGTGGCTCAGCACCCAGGAGCGGCTCGCCCTGCTGCGGCTGGCGCAGGCCGATCCCGCCACCGACTGGCAGGCCAAATTGGGCTCGGCCACCGGTGGGCAACCCCTGGCCGGCCGGGCCAGCGCGCAGCTAGGGGCGCCCGAGGCGCTGGGGGTGACCAGTGTCACCAACGAGGGCAAGGGCTCCCTCTATGTGCAGCGTACCCTGATCGGCTACCCGGAGCAGGCGCCCGAGCGTATCAGCCAGGGGATGAGCGTGACCCGCAGCTGGTTCAATGCCGAGGGTCAGCGCTTCGATCCCGCCAAGGTCAGGGTCGGCGATCTGGTGGTGGTGCGACTCAACGTGGCGAGCGAGCAGGCGGTGCCCGACGCCCTGCTGGTGGAGATGCTGCCGGCGGGGTTCGAGCTGGAAAATCCGGCCCTTGGCAACAGCATCAAGCTGGAGGAGCTCAGCATCGAAGGCAAACCGGCCTGGCAGAGCGAGTGGAACGACTACCTCAAGCATCAGGAGTACAGAGACGATCGCTACACGGCGGCGCTGGATCTGAGCGAGGGAAGCAACCAGCAGCTGGTCTACCTGATGCGGGCGGTGACGCCGGGCCGTTATCGGGTGCCGCCGACCCAGGTGGAGGACATGTACCGCCCCGAACTGCGCGCGGTGGGACAGGATATCCACGAGGTGATCATCTCTGAATAAGGCCCCATCGCCGGACGCGAGCCGTCCGGCCAACCAGCGGGGTCTGGCGCTCGTCCGCAAGGGGTGGCGTGCCTGGTCACGCTGGCCCCGTTGGCTGCGGATCACCGGCGGCGGCCTGTGCGGTCTGCTGCTGCTGTTGGCGACGCTGGATCGCCTCTTCCCGCCGCCACCGCTGGATCCCGCCTATGCGCGGGTGGTGCTCGACATGCAGGGGCGCCCGCTGCGAGCCTTCGCCGACACCAGCGGGGTGTGGCGCTACCCGGTGACCCTGGCGCAGGTTTCCCCCCGCTATATAGAGGCGCTGCTCGGCTACGAGGATCGCCACTTCTGGCAACATCCCGGGGTCAATCCGGTCGCCATGGTGCGCGGGGTCTGGCAGTGGCTGCGCTATGGGCGGGCGGTCTCCGGCGGCTCGACCCTCACCATGCAGGTGGCCCGGCTGATCGAGCCCTATCACCGCAGCGTGCCGGGCAAGCTGCGCCAGATGGCGCGGGCGCTGCAGCTGGAGTGGCACTATGACAAGCGCACCCTGCTCACCGTCTACCTCAACCGGGCCCCCTTCGGTGGCAATCTGGAGGGGGTGCAGGCGGCCAGCTTCGCCTATCTGGGCAAGAGCGCGGCCAAACTCAGCCATGCCGAGGCCGCCCTGCTGGCGGTGTTGCCCCAGGCGCCGAGCCGTTACCGCCCGGATCGCCACCCCGAGCGGGCGCGCGCCGCCCGCGACAAGGTGATGCTGCGGCTGGTCACGCAGGGGGCCTGGCCCGAGAACGTCTGGACTCAGGGGCGCATCGAGCCCGTGCTGGCGCGGGGCCATTTCACCCCCATGGAGGCGCCGCTGTTTGCCCGCCTCGCCGCCAGCAGCCAACCGGGCGCCCTGGTGCACACCACCATAGACGGGGATCTGCAACGCTGGCTGGAGGCTCGGGTGGAGAGTTATATCCGCCGCTTCCCGGAGCAGACCTCGGCGGCGCTCTTGCTGGTGGACAACAGGACCATGGCGGTGCGCGCCTACGTGGGCAGCGCCGAGTACGGCAACCTGCGGCGCCACGGCTACCTCGACATGGTGCAGGCGATCCGCTCCCCCGGCTCCACCCTCAAGCCGTTCATCTATGGGCTGGCGCTGGATGCCGGGCTGGTGCACGGGGGCTCACTGCTCTCCGATGCGCCGCGCCTCGGCTCTGACTACAGGCCCGCCAACTTCAGCGGCGCCTTCCAGGGGCCGGTCACCCTGACCCAGGCGTTGCAGCAATCCCTCAACGTGCCGGCGGTGCAGGTGCTGGAGGCGCTGGGCCCCGACACCCTGGTCAACCGGCTGGACAACGCCGGCGTGCGGCTGGCGCTCTCCGACAAACCCAATCCCGCCATCGCGCTGGGGGCGGCGGGCATCCGGCTGGAGCAGCTGGTGGCGCTCTACAGTGCCCTCAGCCGGCAGGGGCAGGTGGCGATGCCGGTCTGGCAGGCGGGCCAGCAGGCCATCTCGCGCCCCCTGCTGAGCCCGGGTGCCGCCTGGATCATCTGGCAGATCCTGAGCGCCCAGGGGCGGGCGGATCAGCCCTTCGCCAGCGAGGCGACCGGCCGGGTCAACCGACTGGCCTGGAAGACCGGCACCAGCTACGGCTATCGCGACAGCTGGGCGCTGGGGGTGTCCGGTCGCTGGACCCTAGGCGTCTGGCTGGGGCGTCCCGATGGCACCCCCTTGCCCGGCTTCTACGGCCAGAGTGCGGCCATACCGCTGCTGCTCTCTGTCTATTCACGGCTCGGGGATAACAGCCCCTTGCCGGTGCAACCCAATACCGTCAGCGAGGCCAACATCTGCTGGCCACTGGGGCGCAGTGAGCGCGCCACCCTGCCGGAGGCCTGCCTGCAGCATCAGCGCGCCTGGCTGCTGGAGGAGCGGGATCCCCCCACCTTGCCCGATCCCATGGATTGGCCGTCGCCGCTGCGCAAGGTCGCGCTGACGGCGGAGGGCAAACCGACCCTGGCCCGCTGCGGCAATGCCAGTGACTCGGCCTGGCGGGCGCTCTGGCCCCTGTCGCTGGAGCCCTGGCGGGATCCTGCCGAGCGGCGCGGGGCCCTGCTCGCCGGTGGCTGCGCCGGGGAGGCGCGGGAGGCGGACCTGCAGGCGCCGATTCGCATAGTGGCCCTGGGGGAGGGCAACCTCATCCGCAGTCAGCGCTATCGTCTGCAGCCCAGGGTGCTGGGGGGGATCGGCAAGCCGCACTGGTTCCTCAACGGCCAACGGCTGCGCTGGGACGGTGATCAGGTGTTGAGCGAGGTGGGTCGTTACCAGCTGGTGGTGGTGGACGAGGCGGGCAATAGCGATCGTATCGAGTTTCGACTGGAGAATCCCTCCTGAGCAGGAGGGACTTTCGCTGGACTTGGCCCGACCCGGTCGAGTGAGGGTATATGGGCTGCTGCGTGGGTCAGGGCTTGACCTGACCGAGCCGGGTGAAGAAGTGCTGGCTCTTGCGCTGGTGGAAGTGGCTCTTCTTGATGGGGTGGAAGACGAGCCCTGTGTCCGGATGGCTTTCCTTGAGCCGATGGATCATCGCCATGGCCGGCAAGCCGGTGCTGATCAGCGTGGTGAGCGGCAGGCTGCGGGTCTCGCCCCCCAGCAGCAGATTGAGCCCTTGCTGGGCCTGCTCGAAGCGGGTCAGCACGGCGGGCTCGGCATAACCGCTGCCGAGCATGGCGAGCAGGGCATCGAGCGCCTGGTGAAACTCGGCCAGCTGCTGGCGAAAGCCGCTGCGGGCGCGCAGGGCGATCAACTCGTCAAAGGCTATCTCGCCAAGGTGAGTGGGTACTTGCAACGGGATCTCGAGATGGAAGCAATCCTGGCCGCCCCTGTGGTGGTAGCGGGATTCCAGCAGATGCAACAGGCGATCCAGGTAGTCGTGATCGGTGATGAGCGCCCCCTCATTGGCGAGTGCCCACTCACGGGCGAGGCGCATGGAGAGCAGATTCGCGAAGCGCCGCGCCATCCTGATCCCGCCCTCGTCCTGGCTGGCGAAGCCTGTCGCGAGGCAGAAACCGTGCAGCCGCTCCAGCCCGGCCTGGGCCGGGCAGAAGCAGTCGTGGTTGGAGCTCGCACGCCAGCGGTCGATGAGCTCCCGGTTGCCAAATACCTTGTGGCGGGCGAAATCGGGGGCGAGGAGGCCGCCGAGCTGGCTCTCCAGCTGCGGGGTGATGGCCGCAAAGAAGCTGGCATCCGGCCGCTCGGCCAGCAGATCGGTCTGCTGGCGCAGGCGCTCCAGCAGGGCGGTAAGGCCGCTCTTCTCACTCACGGTAAAGACGAAGGCGAGCCGCTCCAGGTAGATCAGGGCAAACTTGAGCCAGAGCTCATCCCGTACTTCCATGCCGGGGTAGTAGATATAGGTCTTCATCGAATCGATCTGTTGTCGAGCATGTTGCCAAGGCGCAGGCTCGGGAATATACGCAAGAACGCCGCCGCGTCGCAAACATTGCGTGGGGAAATGTGAGCCGGTGCTCAGCCAGTAGGCGCTGACCCTAAACTTCTGATATAATTCGCGCCCTTAAATCGAGGCCACCCGAGTCATCATCATGAAGTTCATTATCAAGCTGTTCCCGGAAATCACCATCAAGAGCAAGTCAGTGCGTCAGCGCTTCACCAAGATGCTGCAGGGCAACATCCGTAACGTGTTGCGCCGCTTCGACGACGATGCCCGCGTACGGATGGACTGGGACAAGCTGGTCGTGAGCTCCCGCAATGATCAGTTCCACGCCCAGTACCTGGAGACCCTGGCCTGCATCCCCGGCATCCAGTACTTCCTCGAAGTGAAACTGAGCAACTTCACCGACTTGCACGACATCTTCGAACAGACCCGTGCGGTCTGGGGCGATCGCCTCAAGGGCAAGACCTTCTGCGTACGGGCTCGCCGGGTCGGCAAGCACGACTTCAGCTCGCTGGAGCTTGAGCGCTACGTGGGCGGTGGTCTCAACCAGCACTGCGAAACCGCCGGTGTGCGCCTCAAGAAGCCCGATGTCCAGGTCAATCTGGAGGTGGAAAATGATGAACTCTACATCATCAGCGCCGTGCACCACGGCATGGGCGGCTTCCCCATGGCGACCCAGGAAGATGTGCTGAGCTTGATCTCTGGCGGCTTCGACTCCGGCGTGGCCTCCTACCAGTTCATCAAGCGCGGCTGCCGGGTGCACTACTGCTTCTTCAATCTGGGCGGTGCCGCCCACGAGATCGGCGTGAAGCAGGTGGCCTACTACCTGTGGAGCAAGTTCGGTGCCTCCCACAAGGTGCGTTTCACCGCCATCGACTTCGAGCCAGTGGTGGCCGAGATCCTCGAGAAGATCGACAACGGTCAGATGGGGGTGGTGCTCAAGCGCATGATGATGCGCGCCGCCGGCCAGGTCGCGGAAACCTTCCAGATCCCGGCGCTGGTGACCGGTGAGTGCGTGGGTCAGGTCTCCAGCCAGACGTTGACCAACCTCAATGTGATCGACCGGGTGACCGACAAGGTGATCCTGCGTCCGCTCATCACCTGGGACAAGCCGGACATCATCAGCGAGGCGCGCCGCATCGGTACCCTGGAGTTCGCCGAGACCATGCCGGAATATTGCGGCGTCATCTCCAAGAAGCCGACCATCAAGGCCGTGTTGTCCAACATCGAGGCGGAAGAGGGCAACTTCGACTTCGCGATCCTGGACAAGGTGGTGAGCGAGGCGCGCTATCTCGACATCCGCCGCATCGGCGAGGAGACCACAGCTCAGGTGCAAGAGGTGGAGACCACCCAGGAGCTGGCCGCAGGCGAAGTCATTCTGGACATCCGCTCCAGCGATGAGCGTGATGAGAAGCCGCTGGTGGTGGAAGGTCGCGAGGTGATACATCTGCCCTTCTTCAAGCTGGCGACCACCTTTGGTGATCTGCCCAAGGAGCAGACCTATCTGCTCTATTGCGATCGCGGCGTGATGAGCAAGCTGCAGGCGCTCTATCTGAAGGAGCAGGGCTTTGACAATGTGAAGGTCTATCGCCCTTAACGGTGGGATTGCCGCCAAATAAAAAAATCCGGCCAAGTGCCGGATTTTTTTATTTCACAGAGGTAGCCGCTCAGGGGCAGGGCACAGGGGTAAATGTCTCCTGGCCCTGGCAACGCCAGCCCATCTCGGCCTGACGCATCTGCCACAGATTGTTGCTGCGGAACAGGGTCAGGATATAGATCATGTCACTCTTGTTGCCATCGAGGGCCACCGAAAGCACCAGATCATTATCCAGTTGCTGGGCGTGGATGCGACTGGGAACGTCGCTATGGCCGACGAAACGTCGCGCCACTTCACGATAGTCGTTGACCCAGCCCTGCTGGCTGCTATTCGCCTGACGGATCTGCTGGTTGAACTGCTGCACCGGCGTCGAGGCCAGGCGGCCGAACAGGACCTGTGCGCTGGCATGAGCCGCCGCCACCGTCATCAGAACTAGCGTGGTAATGAGCCCAAGTTTTTGCATGAGGTATTCCGGCTTAAAACGACCACTGTATGACAACAGAAAAGCCGGCTTGGTTCAATGCTACCTGTCCGGGAGTGCGATATCGCTCATCCAGGGCGGGTTCAGTGGCGTTGCAGCGAGAAGGTGGGCAGCGACAGGTGCCAGTAGATGGCCGCTACCCGCAAACCGAACACCCCGAGCATGCTGATCAGCATGGCGGCGACCCTGTCCACGTCGCACTCCAGCGCCACCGTGTAGAGGATGCCCCCCAGGATGCAGGCGGTGGCATAGATCTCCTTCTGCAGCACCATGGGGACCTCCCGCGCCAGCACATCCCGGATCATGCCGCCCGCCACCCCTGTCATGGTGCCCATGAGCACAGCAATCAGGCCCGATGTGCCGAAGTTCAGCGCCTTCTGTGCGCCGATCACGGTGAACAGGGCCAGGCCGAAGGCATCCGCCACCGGCAGCACGTACCAGGGCATGCGCCTTGGCAGCTTGACCATCCACATGCCGATCAGCGCCGTGGCGATGACCACCCAGATATAGAGGGGATCGCGCACCCAGAATACCGGGGTGGCCCCCAGGATCATGTCACGTATGGTGCCCCCGCCGATGGCGGTCACCGCCGCCAAGACCATGACACCGAAGCCGTCCATGCGCAGCCGGCCGGCCACCAGTACCCCGGAGAACGCGAAGACCGCAGTACCAAACATGTCGCTGATGTAAACAATCTGCTCAACCAGTGTCTGCATGGAGAACAACTCACGTCCGATAGATGATGGGGCGGCGATTTTAGGGGCAAGTCAGGCGAGTGAGCAATCCTGGAGTGTAAAAATGGGAGCCAGGCCCAGTTTCCAGGGGCTGGCGGTCAGGAGGTGCCGGCGAAATGACCGTTTCCCACCCATCGGGAGGGAGAGACGGCTCTTGGCCGAGGAGGGCGGCTTCGGAGTCGCCACAAAAAATCCTGAACTTTTTTCTCAAGGCTGAGAAATACAGGCCGATATATAGGTTAGGCGGCAATTACGGCCATGAAGGCTGTAAAAAACAAATTAAAGTCTCACCAAAGAGCGCCGTTAACTAAACATATCAGGCACGAACAAAATAAAGCCTGAGTGAATTAAAGATAAAATTTAATAGCTTAGGAGAATAGTCATGAGTATGTATATCAATACCAACGTTTCATCGCTCAACGCTCAGCGTAACATGATGAACAGCACCAAATCCCTGGATACCTCTTACACTCGGCTGGCCTCAGGTCTGCGCATCAACAGCGCAAAAGACGATGCGGCCGGTCTGCAGATCTCCAACCGTCTGACCTCCCAGGTCAACGGCCTGGATCAGGGCAACCGCAACGCCAACGATGGCATCTCACTGGCGCAGACCGCAGAAGGCGCCATGGACGAAGTGACCGGCATGTTGCAGCGCATGCGCACCCTGGCCCAACAATCCGCCAACGGCTCCAACTCCGCCAAGGATCGTGAAGCCTTGCAAAAAGAGGTAGATCAACTGGGGGCTGAGGTCAACCGTATCTCTAGCGCGACTACCTTTGCGGGTACCAAACTGCTGGATGGATCTTTTAGCGGTACTTTCCAGGTGGGGGCCGATGCCAACCAGACTATCGGTTTTAGCCTGAGCCAGGCCGATGGTTTCAGCATCTCCGGAATTGCGGCTGCAGCTGGCACGTCAATCACGACTGCTACTGGCGCTATGCTGGTGTCAACTATTTTCGTTGGCGGCAGTGCTGGTGGTATTAACATCGCTACCCAGAGCGCTGCTCAAAACGTATTGGCCGCAGTTGACTCCCTTTTGACTGTGGTCGATGGCAAGCGTGCGGAGCTGGGTGCGGTGCAAAACCGGTTAGATTCCACCATCCGCAACCAGTCCAATATCTCGGAAAACGTCAGTGCCGCGCGTTCCCGTATTCGTGATGCAGATTTTGCGACTGAGACCGCCAATATGACCAAACAGAACATTTTGCAACAGGCGGCTTCCAGCATTCTGGCGCAAGCCAACCAGCGTCCGCAGTCCGCACTCTCCCTGCTGCAGAATTAAGCGGTAATTAAAGAATAAAGAAAAGGGCGGTTGTTCAGGCCGCCCTGGTAAAGAAGATGGAACAATGGGGTGTTCGGATTTACGCCTTGTTCTATCGAAAGAGAAGTTCTCTTAATGGTATCGCCCTCGAGTGTTACGCAGATCGTTCACTCTGCCACCCTCGAGGTTGTTCTCCTGAGCGTAAGCTCTTTTTTGGCCGACACTGTCGGCCTTTTTTATGGATGCCAGAAAACTGACGTCCCATAAAACAAAGCACAAACCATGCCATTCTCGATCTAGCCCTGATCTGCAATCCCTGTGTGCATTCTCCACATCAGGGAGGTCTTACGGCGCAATTCTTCGTCAACCGCATCATGCCGAGCGGCGACTATCTGCCTCTCGGTTGATGAGGGCGGCAATAAATCTCCTAAAGCTTTTGTTGAAAATGCCGCTACAGAATGTGAAGCAAAATGAGGGGTGTTCGGAAGTCCAACATTTGCGCAACTGCGGGTTTGATGTCCGTTCAAACAGAGGACCCGCCAGATGGAACAGACCCGTTCAAGCTGTCCATCTGAACGGTGGGATCCTGACTGTGTTGACACAAGCAGAGCCCGCAGTTTCTTGTTCATCAGGAGAAATCTTTTATGGCCATGTTTATCAATACCAACACTTCATCATTGAACGCGCAGCGTAACTTGATGAACACCACCAAGTCGTTGGATACCTCGTACACCCGCTTGGCATCCGGCCTGCGCATCAACAGCGCCAAGGACGATGCGGCCGGTCTGCAGATCTCCAACCGTCTGACCTCCCAGGTCAATGGCCTGGATCAGGGTAACCGCAACGCCAACGACGGCATCTCCCTGGCGCAGACCGCAGAAGGGGCCATGGATGAAGTGACCGGCATGCTGCAGCGCATGCGCACCCTGGCTCAGCAATCCGCCAACGGCTCCAACTCCGACAAGGATCGTGAGGCCCTGCAAAAAGAGGTGGATCAGCTGGGATCGGAGATCAACCGTATCTCCAAAGACACCACCTTCGCCGGCACCAAGTTGCTGGATGGCAACTACAGCGGCAACTTCCAAGTGGGGGCCGATGCCAACCAGACCATTGGCTTCAGCCTGAGCCAGGCTGGCGGTTTCAGCATTTCAGGCATTGCGACTGCGGTGACTGCAGCAGGTGGCGCGCCGGTTGGCAGTGTGTTTACCAGCGGTTCCAACATCGGTGGTATCAGCATCAGCAGTCAGAGCAATGCTCAAAATGTCCTGGCGGCAGTCGACTCCATGTTGGAAGTGGTCGATGGCAAGCGTGCCGAGCTGGGTGCGGTGCAGAACCGGTTGGATTCGACCATTCGTAACCAATCCAATATCTCGGAAAATGTCAGTGCCGCGCGCTCCCGTATCCGCGATGCGGACTTTGCCACCGAAACCGCCAACATGACCAAGCAGAACATTCTGCAACAGGCGGCCTCCAGCATCCTGGCGCAGGCCAACCAGCGCCCGCAGTCGGCCTTGTCGCTGCTGGGCTAACTCGATAAGTCCCAAGAAAAAGAAAAGGGCGGTTGTTCAGGCCGCCCTGGTAGAAAGATGGAACAACGGGGTGTTCGGATTGACGCCTTATTCTCTCGAAAGAGAGATCCTATTATATATCGCCTCGAGGGTTGGCAGCCGTTCACACTGTCACCTCGAGGCTGTCCTCCTGATCGCAAGCTCTTCTTTGGCCGACATTGTCGGCTTTCTTATTGGTACCGGTAAAACGATGAACCATAAATCAGAGCGTATTAACTATCCCCGTTGATACCTGATATCAGCCTTAGATTGCGAATTAAGTGCAGGGTGCCAGGGGATGATAAAGAGCCCTCTTTGCCATCACTTTATTCAAGATGGAGATATACAACCTCTTTATTGATAGGGTCACCCTAAAGCTTCTGATGGGACTGCCGTTACAGAACGTGAAGCAAAATGAGGGGGGTTCGGAAATCCAGCATTTGCGCAACTGTGGGCCCGATGTTCGTTCAAACGGAGGGCCCGCCAGGTGGAACAGACCCGTTCAAGCTGTCCATCTGAACGGTGGGATCCTGACTGTGTTGACACAAGCAGAGCCCGCAGTTTCTTGTTCATCAGGAGAAATCTTTTATGGCCATGTTTATCAATACCAACACTTCATCATTGAACGCCCAGCGTAACTTGATGAACACCACCAAGTCGTTGGATACCTCGTACACCCGCCTGGCGTCCGGTCTGCGCATCAACAGCGCCAAGGACGATGCGGCGGGTCTGCAGATCTCCAACCGTCTGACCTCCCAGGTCAATGGCCTGGATCAGGGCAACCGCAACGCCAACGACGGCATCTCCCTGGCGCAGACCGCGGAAGGGGCCATGGATGAAGTGACCGGCATGCTGCAGCGCATGCGCACCCTGGCTCAGCAATCTGCCAACGGCTCCAACTCCGCCAAGGATCGCGAGGCTCTGCAGAAGGAAGTGGATCAGCTGGGATCGGAGATCAACCGCATCTCTACAGACACCACCTTCGCCGGTACCAAGTTGCTGGATGGCAACTACAGCGGCTCCTTCCAGGTGGGCGCCGATGCCAACCAGACTATAGGTTTCAGTCTGAGTCAGGTCGGTGGTTTCAGTATTTCTGGGATTGCGACGGCGGCGTCCAATTTTACCAGTGGTCCTGCGGGCTCTATCGTTACCGCGGTTTCAACCATTTTCACCAGCGGTTCCAATCCCGGTGGTATCAGCATCAGCAGTCAGAGCAATGCTCAGAACGTGCTGGCCGCTGTCGATTCCATGCTGGGCGTGGTGGATGGCAAGCGTGCCGAGCTGGGTGCGGTGCAGAACCGGCTGGATTCAACCATTCGCAACCAGTCCAACATCTCGGAAAACGTCAGTGCCGCGCGCTCCCGTATCCGTGATGCAGACTTTGCGACCGAGACCGCCAACATGACCAAGCAGAATATTCTGCAACAGGCGGCCTCCAGCATCCTGGCGCAGGCCAACCAGCGCCCGCAATCGGCCCTGTCGCTGCTGGGCTAACTCGATAAGTTCCAAGAAAAAGAAAAGGGCGGTTGTTCAGGCCGCCCTGGTAAGAAAGATGGAACAACGGGGTGTTCGGATTTACGCCTTGTTCTATCGAAAGCATGATTCTCTTATTGGTATACCCCTCGAGTGTTGCGCAGATCGTTCACTCTGTCACCCTCGAGGTTGTTCTCCTGAGCGTAAGCTCTTCTTTGGCCGACACTGTCGGCCTTTCTTATGGGTGCCGAGAAATCGGCTCCCTATAAAGAAAGCACAAATCATGCCATTCCCTATCTAGTCCTGATCCGCAATCGCGCTGCCTATTCTCCGTATCAGAGCGGTCTTACGGTGTGATGTTTCGTCAACCAGATCACGCCGGGCGGCGAGTATTTACCTCTGGGTTGATGAGGGCGGCAATAAATCTCCTAAAGCTTTTGTTGAAAATGCCGCTACAGAATGTGAAGCAAAATGAGGGGTGTTCGGAAGTCCAACATTTGCGCAACTGCGGGTTTGATGTCCGTTCAAACAGAGGACCCGCCAGATGGTACAGACCCGTTCAAGCTGTCCATCTGAACGGTGGGATCCTGACTGTGTTGACACAAGCAGAGCCCGCAGTTTCTTGTTCATCAGGAGAAATCTTTTATGGCCATGTTTATCAATACCAACACTTCATCATTGAACGCCCAGCGTAACTTGATGAACACCACCAAGTCGTTGGATACCTCGTACACCCGCCTGGCGTCCGGTCTGCGCATCAACAGCGCCAAGGACGATGCGGCGGGTCTGCAGATCTCCAACCGTCTGACCTCCCAGGTCAATGGCCTGGATCAGGGCAACCGCAACGCCAACGACGGCATCTCCCTGGCGCAGACCGCGGAAGGCGCCATGGATGAAGTGACCGGCATGCTGCAGCGCATGCGCACCCTGGCTCAGCAATCCGCCAACGGCTCCAACTCCGCCAAGGATCGCGAGGCTCTGCAAAAGGAAGTGGATCAGCTGGGATCGGAGATCAACCGCATCTCTACAGACACCACCTTCGCCGGCACCAAGTTGCTGGATGGCAACTACAGCGGCTCCTTCCAGGTGGGCGCCGATGCCAACCAGACCATCGGCTTTAGCCTGAATCAGTCTGCAGGCTTCAGTATCTCGGGCATTGCCGCTGCTGCGGGCACGTCAATCACGACCGCCACTGGCGGTACCGTGCTGGTGTCAGCTATTTTCGTTGGCGGCAGTGCAGGTGGCATTAACATTGCCACCCAGAGCGCGGCTCAAAACGTATTGGCTGCCGTCGATTCCATGCTGGGTGTGGTGGATGGCAAGCGTGCCGAGCTGGGTGCGGTGCAGAACCGGCTGGATTCGACCATTCGCAACCAGTCCAACATCTCGGAAAACGTCAGTGCCGCGCGCTCCCGTATCCGTGATGCAGACTTTGCGACTGAGACCGCCAATATGACCAAGCAGAATATTCTGCAACAGGCGGCCTCCAGCATCCTGGCCCAGGCCAACCAGCGTCCGCAGTCGGCCCTGTCGCTGCTGGGCTAAGCCGGTACCATCTTCAGCCACTGATATAAGGAGCAGCAGATGGTCAATGAATCGATAACCTTGCCTTCTGTTACTTCGACGCTCACTCAACATGGCGGCCCTCAGGCCGCCATGACTGTTTCTCCCGCATCAGGTGGGGATAACTCGGTCGAACAGGCAAGTGTCGAGCCGACAGCCAGGGTATCGCAGGATCCGCCGGCGCATACCAAACCAGCAGAGTCGCGTATAGATAAGGCCTATATAGAAAAACAGGCCCAAGAATTGCAAGAAAGATTGGATAGTTTGAGCAAGTTGAAGGGATGGACAATCAATTTCACTCTGGTCCCCGAACTCGAACAACCGGTGATCAAGGTGATAGACGCGGATACCAAGCAGGTTATTCGCCAGATCCCGAGTGAGGAAATGCTCTTGATGAACAAGAGGTTACAGGCTATGGAGCAGGCGAGTAGCAATCCGGCCAGTCTCCCGGGACTGCTGTTCGATGGTCAGGTGTGACCCTATTTTTTAAGTTGATAGACAGGAGGATGTATGGCGATTACCTCTGCAGGGGCGGGTTCTGGACTCGATCTTGAAAGCGTGATTTCGGCGAGTGTGGCGGCGAAGAAAGCCCAGTTGCAGCAACCGATCATCACCAAACAAAACAGTACCAAGATCACCTTGTCTGGCATAGGCCAGCTCAAATCCTCACTCTCCGCCTTCACCGACATCCTCGACAAACTGAGTGCCCCCGGCGCTTTCAACAAGCGCGCCATCAACATCACCCAAAGCAAGGACGATCCCGTGCTGAAGGTGGAGAGCAAGTCAGGCGCTTCCAACGGTCAATACAACATCACCGTCAACAAGTTGGCGCAGACGAGTCGTCAGGAAGGGACCTTCGACAGCTCGACTGCCCCGCTGGTCACCCAGGATGGTCAGCTGACTTTCAGCGCCGGCGGCAAGACCTTCAAGGTGGATGTGAAAGCCGGCGATACCCTGCAAGACATCCGCAAGAACATCAACAGCAATGGGGACAACTTTGGCCTCAGTGCCAACATCGTCAATACCGCCGATGGCAAGGCCAAGCTGATGATTGACTCCGGTGTATCGGGGGATGGCAAGGATCTGACCATCACTGGGCTCCCCATCTTCGAGGCGGGGGGCGGTGTCATGAAGCAGACACAGCCGGCTAAAAGTGCCGAGATTATCGTGGATGGCAACACCCTCAAGAGCGATACCAATACCTTTGACGACTCCGTCCAGGATCTCAAGATAACAGTGTTGCGTGTCTCGGACCTGGACAAAGACAGCACCACGCCGGGAGCACTGAAGTCAAACAAGGTCGATATCACGACCGACAAGACCTCTATTCAGGAACTTGTCCAGCAGTTCGTAGACGGTTACAACACCCTGCAAGACAGCATGGGCACCCTGGGCAAGCGTGGCACCTTCGTGGGGGGGGTGAAGCAGGATGATGGTGGCGCCCTGGCCGGTGATTCGACCACCCGAGCCATCGAATCTTTCATGAGTAATCTACTGGTCAGCCCTTCCCAGAACAGCGGTACCTATTCCACCATCTTCGAGATCGGCGTCAAGATGGATAACAAGGGCAAGCTGTCTCTCGACAAGACGAAGTTTGGCGAGGCCGTCGACAAGAACTTCGACCAGGTTGTAGCGCTGTTTGGTGGGGACAAGGGCCTGGCGGCCACCCTGAACACAGGGTTGAAAGAGTACACCAAGAGTGGCGGCATGCTGGCACAACGAGAAGATGTGTTGAATTCAGATTTACGCAGCCTCACTCAAAAAACGGCGACGGCCAGCGCGCAGCTGGCAAAATATGAAGCCTCTTTGCGAGCCCAATACGGCAGCCTGGATGCCCTGCTTGTTAAAATGAATAACTCGGCATCCGCCCTGACGTCGTTACAAATAAACAATAAGAATTGATTGAGCGTGATATTACGAGGACTCATGTTATGTACAACCGTAATCTGAAGGCATATAAGGCAACCAGCATCACGGCTGATTTGGCGGTTGCCGATCCTCACCGTGTCATTCAGCTCATGATGCAAGGCTTTCTCGAGCGACTGGCTCAGGCCAAGGGTGCCATTGAGCGGCATGATATGGAGGCAAAATCCATTGCAGTCTCCAAGGCGCAAGGGCTGTTGCATGGATTGCAGGATGCACTCGACATGAGCCAGGGCACCATGGCCGAAGATCTATATGGACTCTACTCCTATATGGATGAGCGTATCTGGGATGCCAGTCTGGCACGCGATAGCGCCCCCCTCGATGAGGTCATGGGGCTGATGGTGACAATCAAATCCGGTTGGGATCAACTGCCGGAGACAGAAAAGCAGCAAGGCTACCAAATGAGACAACAGCTGGGTGAGCTGTGAACGTCACGTCAGCCTCCCTCGATGAGGCATTGACGGAAAATGCCAGTTTAATGGAGGCGCTGTTGCAACAGCAGCGATACGACGAGGCGTTATTGTGCATGGATGAGCGTCTGGCCTTGATCGCTCGTCTGGCTCAATTGGCAAAAGATGATCCTCTGCAACAACAGGACATCGCCGCCTTGGCCACAAGTCTCTCCATTCAAGAAAAGCAGATGAAAGCCCTGGCCATCAGCCATCATCAAGCCGTTTTTAAACAGCTGACCCAGGTCGGGCGGGCCAACAAGGCCGGGCAAGCCTATCGAGTGAACAGCAAGGAGTTCTGATGTCCGTCAATATTGATACTGCATTGGCAAAAGCTGAACAGGAGGCGCTGCGACTGCAACAACAGGCAGAGCAGGAAGTGGCCATGGCGGCGGCGTTACCGCTTCGCTTTGCGCAGAATATGGCGGCCTTTCGCCAATATATTCCCCATATTGCGGACATGTATGAAGCCTATCAACCCGCTCGTCCCTTCAGATTTTTCTGTAGTGAAAATGGCCAGCCCAATCTGGCCTGGCTCGATGATGACGTCGCCGTGTATGGCGCCGAGCCCTATCTCATCTGCGAGACCCTGGTTAAGGAGTTCATGGAGAAGGGGGGGCTATCCAAGTTCTCCTTCAGTCAAGAGGCCAATCCACTGGGCTTCATGCATGTGGAATACCTCAACAAACTGAATGCTTATCTGGACGACATATCTACCAGGGAAGACATGTTGAGCCGGGTTCCCCTCGAGGTACCCAGCGCCCTTATCTTCGGGGTGGGTCTGGGTTACCACCTCGGCTATCTCTATGAGCGGTGCAAGATCGGTACTCTGTTCCTGTTTGAACCTGATCTGGATCTCTTCTACGGGTCGCTATTCTGTTTTGATTGGGCACCGCTGCTGGCTTATTTGCATCAGGAAAATCTGGGGCTGCACATCCTGTTGGGGCAGGATGAAGAGACCATAGTGAAGGACTTCTCGTCGGCCATTCATAGTCGTGGCTCTTTCCTTATCGCCAATGCCTTCATCATGTGGGGATATCAGAACGACAAGATAAGGAAACTGATAGAGAAGGTGCAGCAAGAATATTATCTGTTGGTGATGGGATGGGGCTTCTTCGATGACAACCTGATTGCCTTGTCTCACACCATCAACAATATCGAACGTGCGGTCCCTTTTTTGAAACAAGACCAGAGGGTCGCGCCAGAATATCACCGGACCCCCGTCTTCATCATTGCCAATGGCCCCTCGCTGGATGAATCAATCGCGGTCATCAGGGAGAATAAAGACAAGGCTATTTTGATCTCGTGTGGCAGTGCTATTTCGGCATTGCACAAGGTGGGCATCAAGCCAGATATTCACGTGGAAACCGAACGCACCAAGATAGTCTATGACTTCCTGGTCAACCTGAATGACCCTGAATATCTGCGGGATGTTTTATTCTTGAGTACGGATGTGATCCATCCTGATTGCGCGACACTCTTCAATCAATCGGCACTTGTCTTCAAGCTCAGTGAGCCAGGGGTGGTGCTCTATCGGAACTACTTCCCAGGCTGGCAAGCCTGTGCCGCCCTTGGCGGTGTCAACCCTCTGGTGGGCAATATCGGTGTCAGCGCGCCCACTCACCTCGGTTTCAAGAACCTTTATCTGTTCGGCCTGGATAATGGCTACAAGCACAAGGGACACCATCATTCGAAGCTCAGCTCCTATTACAACAATGAGGAAAATGCCGGGGCCCTTGGCGACCTGATGTATGGCGACAGCCAGTGGCGGCGTGCAGGGAACTTTGATGGCACCGTCATCAGCAACGCCATGTTTGACACCTCCCGCCGCGTGATAGAGCAGGTATTGGCTGCGAATGAAGATGTTCGATGCTTCAACTGCAGCGATGGTGCCAAGATTGAGCACGCCAGAGCCTTGCTGAGTGCAGAAATAAGCCTGCTCCATCGGGTCGACAAGCCTGCGCTGCTCGAGGAGATCGCCGGGCTCTGCGCCCCCATTCCCTTGTCAAAGCAGGATTTTGAACCCTTGCTGGATATCGAGTTCTTCAATATCCTCATCGACAAGATGATGGCCGAATGGCAACAGGACTTCAGGTCTCGTAATGAGTTGAATCAGCTGATGCTGCGTAACTTTGGCTATCTCTCCCAGATCGCCGCCACCCGGCAGCAACATATTTCCCAGACCATGGTAGGGTCGATGAATTATGTGTTCACCCTGTTGAGCTCCATTCTCTATTCATTCGAGGGTGAAGAGGAGACGCTGGTGCTGATGAAACCCGCCATCGATCTCTGGCTGGAGTTTTTAGCCAAGGCGAGGGAGATGTATCCAAGGGCACTCGACAGCGTCGACATGATTGATAACGAAGTGATGGCACTGTTCCGGAAATAAGAGCCGAAGCATTCAGAAAGTAAGAGCAGAAAATGAAAATACCGACCCTGGGGTCGGTATTTTTATCTCTTGGGGTAGGGGTTCTGCGCCGCGAGCAGCCTCGCATCCTTTCGCAATATCTGTACCGAGATCAGCGCATCTGGCTCCAGTTCGGCGCCGCCATCGTGATGCTGCACGTGTTCGAACAGACGATGGTAGCCAGGGTGCCAGCCAAACAGCTCCCCGTAGTTCATCTTGTAGCTGAAGAGATTGGCGTGATGCTGGTAGTCGTTGCGATAGTGGCCCGCCGGAGGATTGAAATCCATGATGGTCATCAGACCCCGATCGGCCAGCAGGGCATCGCTGCCGGCGGCAATCTTGAACAGATCCTGTGGGTCGCACAGGTAGAGGCAGAAGCCGAAGATGATGAGATCGACGGCTTCTATCTCGGGCAGACAATCGGCGGTCCCTACGGAGAGATGCAACCCTGGATAGCGAGAGAGCCCATCCTGGATGGCACTTGCCGACGGATCCACCCCATAGCAGCGGGCACCATAATGCTCGGCCAGCTGCGCCAGTCGCCAGCCATTGGCGCAGCCTATCTCCAGGATCCGGGCGGGTTTGACCGCCAGATAGTGCAGCGCCTTGAAGATGGGATCGCTGGCCAGCGACTTGCCGAGAATGGCGGTCTTGTTTCGCTCGTACCACTCATTCCCTTCTTGTGCCATGAAGACGTTCTTCTGTTGCATCTAGCGCTCCTCGGCAGCTTGGGAAACCAATGACCAGGCCAGCGGCGTGCCGGCCTGAATATCCTGGCTGGCCCAGCGGCCCAGCAGG
Organism: Aeromonas sp. sif2433; assembly: GCF_019218705.1. NCBI lineage: Bacteria > Pseudomonadati > Pseudomonadota > Gammaproteobacteria > Aeromonadales > Aeromonadaceae > Aeromonas > Aeromonas sp. sif2433. The sequence continues at coordinate 456,512 of NZ_JAHUXD010000001.1, read as the reverse complement.
GAGGGAAGGTGGACTGGGGGCAACCCGTGAGCGGGTCGGATGGATCGCAAATTACGGGGAGTGAACGCCTCTCCCGCCTTCATATCCTCACAGACGAACAACGAACGTGAAAACAGACGGTTCTGCTCGGCCTTGGGGTTGAGGCTATAGCTGATCTCACCCAGTGCGGCCTCCACTTGCCTTACGCCCGCCACCATCTGGCCAAATTCTGCTGGGGTCATGGAGAAGGAGGCATCCGGGCCACCCAATGCGCGATCCAGGATGAAGTGTTTCTCTATCACCTCGGCACCCAGGGCGGCGGCGGCCATGGCCACGGCCTGCCCCAGGGTATGGTCCGACAATCCCACCTTGACGCCAAATGTCTGCCGCATATTGGGGATGGTGAGCAGGTTGGCTTCTTCCACCGGGGCGGGATAGGAAGAGGTGCACTTGAGCAGGGTGATATCCTGATTGCCCATGCGGCGGCAGGCCTGCACGGCCGCATCGATATCGGCAAGGGTCGCGATGCCGGTCGAGATGATCATCGGCTTGCCCTTGCTGGCCGCGTATTCGATCAGCGGAATGTCGGTGATCTCGAACGAGGCGATCTTGTAGAGGGGGACATCGAGGCTCTCCAGGAAATCGACGGCGGTGAAGTCAAAGGGGGTCGAGAAGAAGACAAGCCCTGCTTTCTCTGCTTCGGCCTGGATGGCGGCATGCCATTCCCAGGGGGTATAGGCCTCTTGATAGAGCTTGTATAGCGTGGTGCCATCCCAGATAGTGCCCTGATTAATCTGGAAGTATTCATTGTCGCAATCCAGGGTGATGGTATCGGCCGTGTAGGTCTGGATCTTGATGGCATCGGCACCGCACTCCTTGGCGGCGCGCACCGTCGCCAGGGCCTTGTCCAGTGAGTGGCCATGGTTGGCCGAGAGTTCGGCGATGATGAAGCATCGCTTCGGATTGATGGCTTGAGCCCTGCTTGGGTTCATGGATGTCTCCACTCCTGTTCGGTGATCCCCATGAGCAAGAGATCGACATAATGTGTGGTATGGGGTCGGTAGACCGCTTCCCGCCAGGCGCCTTCCTGACAAAAACCGGCCCTCAAATAGGCCTGAATGGCTCTTTTATTGTCCGCCGCGACCTCCAGCTTGAGGGTGTGCAAGCGCGCGACCTCGAATGCCAGCTGGTTGATGGCGGCCAGCAGACGCATCCCCAGCCCCTTGTCGGTGCGCCAGGGATTGCGATAGATCCCAAGCCAGGCCAGCCGATTTTGCCAGTCCAGCCGGTGCAGGGCGACCACCCCGAGGATCCCTTGCGCGTCCTGGCAGAGGTAGTTGAGATTGCGGCTTTCATCTTGCTGGCGCGCCATGAAGGCGCGATGGGCCTCTAGGCTGATATTGCCCCCCGTGCTCATCCAGCGTGCGATTTCCGGATGGTTTCGCATCTGCCAGACCGCCACTATCTGCGGCTCGTCCAGCATGGCGAAGGGGATGAGCTCCAGCCCTGCGAGGCTGAAGTGCCGTTGCAGGTCTATGTCTGCTTGAGCCATGAGAGTGCCTCCAGGGTTCCATTTCCTGCCATCAGCGTCTGCAGCCTGAGGGTCCGTCTGGCGCGCTCATCTGCTGGCGCCAGCCTGGACAGGCCCTGTTCCAGTCGGGAGAATAATGCTGGTTCGTGCCACCAACCCGCCGAGAGAAAAGCGTCACTGCTGCACCAGCCGGCCAGCTGGCTTGCCTGGTTGTCGGCGACCCCGATCAGGATGCCCGGCAGGCCGCAGCGCGCCAGCTCATAGGTGACTTGTCCGGCACTGCTGATGGCCATGTCGCAGCGAGACATGAGGCCGGCCATCTGCTCGGCGTCGAGGCGGTGATGTTGCCTGCACCCCTCAAGGCGCGGGTCGGGCTCCCGGGTGACGACTTCCAGTTCAGTCTCGGGTCTATGCCGGCGCAACCAGGCCACCAAGCCTGGGGTCAGGTCACGCACATCTGTGCCTCCCATGATGATCAGGATGCGCTCTATGCGGGCGGCGACCCGGGTACGGGCAGGCAGGGACCAGAAGGGGGGGCGCAGGGGTTGCCAGCGAGGCCCCCATTGCCAGCTGGCGGCGCCCGACTGGTGGCTGGGCGTGCCGGGGCTGGCATGGATCACCAACCCCCTGGGGTAGCTCAGGCGCTCGGTGTCATCGAGATAGATGACCCGCTGGAAGCCAGCCGAGATACTCTCGAGGGTGGCCAGACTCGCCGAGTAGGAGTCGACGATGGCGACCGCCTGCCGTGGGGAGACGCTTTGCTGTTGCCAGCTGCCCCAGCTGCCCCAGCTGACGCTCTCACCCTTGAGCAAGGCTTGCGCCAGCTCATCGCCTTCGACCATCCAATGGACGGTACCGCCCTGTTGCCGCCAGGCCGCCCCGTAGGCACTGCAGCGACTGAGATGGCCGAGACCCCGCTCATTATCCCCTTCGCTGAAAATCCACAGCGGCAGCACTCAACGCACCTTGAACACCGGCTGGATCGGCTCGCCATCCAGGGCCTGATGGATGGCGTTGTCGGCATCCAGACGGATCAGTTCCGGCAGAACCTCGGCATAGACATCCAGCAGCGTCCTCATATCCTGTTCGCTGTGTGCCAGGTTGATGTTGTGGCTACCCAGGCTGAGGATGCCGCGTTTGCACAGCTCCTGAATGAAGTAGCTCTTGAGCAGCCAGCTGGAATTGTTGGCCGAATCGCCGATCAGCAGGAAGCTCCAGCTCGGGTGACCGGCGGTCTTGAGCCATTGGGGGGCATCCAGTGTCTGCAACAGGCTATCCAGTCCGTCCAGCAGGGGCTGACCCCGTTCGGCCAGTCGGGCAGGCACATCGAGGCTGCGCATCTTCTTGATCACGGCGTTGGCCGCGGCCAGGGCGATGGCATCGCCGCCAAAGGTGCCGGAGAAGAAGATATCCTCCATGCGCTGCATGTGATCGCGACGGCCCACCACGGCGGAGATGGGGAAGCCATTGGCCATGCCCTTGCCGAAGGCGGCCAGATCCGGCGTGACGCCGAACAGGGTCTGGGCGCCGCCCAGATGGAAGCGAAAACCCGTGATGGTCTCGTCGAAGATGAGCAGGGCGCCATGCTGGTCACACAGCTGGCGCAGGCCGGGCAGAAACTCGGGGGTGGGCCAGGCGACGTTCATCGGCTCCAGGATCACGGCGGCAAACTCCCCGGGATGGGCCTCGAGTTGCGCTCGCAGTGACGCCAGATCGTTGTAATCGAAGCGATGGGTCAGCTCCCGCACGCACTCGGGTACCCCCAGGTGGCGCGTGGTGGAGCCTATGTACCAGTCCTGCCAGCCATGGTAGCCACAGACGGCGACCCGCTCCCTGCCGGTCACGGCGCGGGAGAGGCGAATGCAGGCGGAGGTGGCATCGGTGCCGTTCTTGCCGAACCGGACCATCTCGGCGCAGGGGATCAGCTCGATGAGTTGCTCCGCCACCTCGGTTTCCAGGCGGTGGGGGAGCGAGAAGATGGAGCCCAGGTTGAGCTGCTCCAGCACGGCCTGGTTCACATCCGGGTCGCAATAGCCGAGGCTGATGGCGAGCAGACCGCTGGCAAAGTCCAGATACGAGTTGCCATCCACATCCCACACCCTGGCGCCCTGGCCGCGCTCAATAAACAGCGGAGCGGCGCCGTAGGGGAAGCAGAGACGGCTCTTGGAGAAGGTCTGGGAGCCAAGGGGAATGCTCTGTTCGGCCCGGGCAGAGAGTGCCATTGAATGTTGATAACGTGAGGTCATGAGTGCTTCTCCTTGGCCAGAGATGTTTCCAGCCCTTCATTGCGCCGGTGTTGGGTGTTCAGGGTCGCGAGCTGTGGTTCCCGGGCCAGCAGGCTGAGGATATCCCCGGTGCTGAACGCAGGGTTGAGCGGATAGAGGCGTTGGTAAATCTGCTCGACCAGCTCGAAATCGGCGGGCTCGTCCACCGTCCAGCGCAGTTGGGCCAGGCTCGGCGTGCGGCTCAATCTGCCTATCTTGAACAGCTCGGCATGTTGGCGGATGTAATAGGTGACATGCTCTCGCTCGGCCGGGCTCTGGGCCTGCGCTGCCAGCAGACGCAGGGTGGCGGCACTCAGGATCTCGGCGTCCAGGCCATCCGGGTAGCTGGGATCCCAGCAGTTGCTGCTGTAGTCATAGCCACCCTGCAGGTGGAATTCGATGAGTTCATCGATGAGCTCTGGATCCGCCAGCGGGCAGTCGCCGGTGAGCCTGACGATCTGGCTGGGATCAAAGGGTTGCGCGGCCAGATGGAAGCGTTGCAACACGTCGTCCAGGGGGCCACGAAAACAGGGCACGTCCAGCTGTGCGCACAGTCGGGCGATGGCCTCATCGTCGGCCTGGTCGCTGGTGGCGACCATCAGCTGATCCAGCCTGGTCGATCGTTTCAGTCGTTCAATCTGGCGGGCTAGCATGGGGACGCCCAGCAAGGGTTTGAGCACCTTGCCTGGCAGCCGGCTGGAGCTCGCCCTGGCCTGTAGGATTCCGAGGATCATGATGACTTCCACTGTGCCGGGTTGATGAGGCCGGGCTCGTCGCAGGCGAGGCCGGCCAGCTCGGTGTCACTCAATGTCTGCCGCCGGGCATAGGCCGCGGCGATGGCGGCCAGCTCATGGGCATGGCAGACCCCCACCACGAACCGGCTGACCTGGGGCAGGGCCGCTATCAGTGACAGCGCCTTGTCGAGAAGCGGAAGATGGGGCTGCCAGTGATCCAGCCTTGTCAGTGGCTGGGCGAAGCGCTGAAAATAGTCGGGTCGCAGAGCTGGCTGCATCAGTAACAGCCCCTGCAGGAAGAGGGAGCGCACATGGATCTCGCACCCCAGCGCCTGCAACCTGTCCAGCCAGCCCGTGCGCAGGAAGCGCTGGTCGAGCAGGTTGGCGGGCAGTTGCACCAGCTGCAATGGGTAGCCCTGGCTCAACCACAGATCCAGCTCGTCAGGGGAGTAGACTGACACCCCCAGCTTGCCCACCTTGCCTTGTCGCTGCAATTCCATCAGTTGCTCGAACAGGGCGGGGCTGGCGTCCTGGCCGCGATGGAGCAGCAGCCCATCCAGCCTCGGGCGTGCCAGTTGGCGCAGGCTGTTGTCGACGGAAGCAGCGACCTCGCTGGCCAGGATACCGGGGGCCAGCTTGTCCACCAGCAGAAAGTCGGCGCTGTGGCGGCTGCCGAGCCGCGACTCGGCATTGCCATAGGCTTGCGCCGTGTCCAGGGTATCGATGCCCAGCTGGCGAGCCAGCGTCAGGATATCGTCGAGGGCATCATCACCGACCTGTCCTGCCTGGTTGCTGATGCCGTAAGCGAGCCCGAACTGTACCGTGCCCAGGGCTAGGCGCATAACACCCGCTCCAGGGTCTGGATGACCCTGTCCTGCTCGGCCAATGAGAGGCTGGGGAACAGAGGCAGGCTGATGGCTTGTCGGTAGTAGGCCTGGGCGCCGGGGTAATCGACGGGATCCTGCCCCAGACTGCGATAATAGGGCTGCGCCGGTATGGGCATGTAGTGGACATTCACGCCTATGCCGGCCTCGCGCAGCCGGGCAAACACCTGATCCCGGTCGGCGACCCGGATCACGTAGAGGTGGTAGCCGGAGCTACGGTCATTGTCTTGACGCAGCGGTCGCAGCGGCAGCTCGGTCAGCAATTCATCGTAGCGGGCAGCCAGTTGTTGGCGCCGGTCGATGAAGTGGGACAAGCGGCCGAGCTGGCTCAGGCCCAGCGCGGCCTGAATGTCGGTCAGCCGATAGTTGAAGCCGAGCACCTGCTGCTCATAGTACCAGCCACCCGGACTGGGGGAGTCCAGCTGCTCGGCATCGCGGGTGATGCCGTGGCTGCGATAGAGCCTCAGCTTGGCGGCCAGCGCGGCATCACGGGTGGTGACGGCGCCCCCTTCCCCTGTGGTGATGGGCTTCACCGGGTGGAAGCTGAAGACGGTCATGTCGCTGTGGGCACAGCTGCCGATGGGGATATCCTGATAGCTGGCCCCCAGGGCATGGCAGGCATCCTCGATGAGGTGAATGCCATATTGCCGGCACAGGGCGCCGATCTCGCTCAGATCACAGGGTTGGCCCGCCAGATGCACGGCGACCAGCACCCTGGGCAGGCGGGAGGTTCCCTGGACGGCGCTCAGCTTCTCCCGCAGGGCCGCCACGCTGAGGTTGCCGGTCTCGGGATCCACATCGACAAAATCCACCTGAGCACCGCAGTAGCGGGCACAGTTGGCGGAGGCGACGAAGCTGATGGCCGAGACCCAGGCCCAATCTTCGGCCCCCAGCTCCAGCACGGCGCAGGCCAGATGGAGCGCCGTGGTGCCATTGTTGCAGGCGATCACATGGGGGACCTGGCAATAGTCGGCCAGCCCTTGTTCGAAGGCGGGCACCGCCTCACCCTGGGTGAGATAGTCCGACTTCAGGACGGCAACGACGGCATCGATATCTTCATCTGTGATGGATTGGCGTCCATAGGGGATCATTCGGCTAGCACCTGCTGGTTCATCATCTTCAATTCGTCTATCGACAGGAAGTGCCGATTGTTTAGGGAATTGTATTCGAAGCCGGGCTCGACCAGGGTGGCTGTCTCCCCCAGGGCATTGACCGCGAAGTCATTGTTGCGACTGGTGAAACTGATGCTGGGGGAGATCACGTAATAGTCGTTGAACTCGAAGGTGTGATAGGAGTCATCGGCCGGGCACATCACCTCGTGCAGCTTCTCGCCTGGGCGAATACCGACGATCTCTTGCGGCAGCTCCGGCGCCATGGCGCTGGCCAGATCGGTGATGCGCACTGACGGGATCTTGGGGATAAACAGCTCCCCTCCCTTCATCCGCTGGAAGTTGGTCAACACGAAGTCGACTCCCTGTTGCAGGGTGAGCCAGAAGCGGGTCATCTCGGCATGGGTGATCGGCAGATGGTTGGCACCCTCTCTGATCAGCCTGTCGAAGAAGGGGACCACCGAGCCGCGAGAGCCCACCACGTTGCCATAACGGACCACGGAGAAGATGGTCGGGTTCTTGCCCGCCATATTATTGGCGGCGACGAACAGCTTGTCGGAGCAGAGCTTGGTGGCGCCATAGAGGTTGACCGGGTTGGCGGCCTTGTCGGTGGAGAGGGCGATCACCTTCTCGACCCCGTTGTTGAGCGCCGCCTTGATGACGTTCTCCGCGCCACCCACGTTGGTCTTGATGCACTCCATGGGGTTGTATTCGGCGGCCGGCACCTGCTTGAGGGCCGCGGCATGCACCACGAAATCCACGCCGTGCATGGCCATGTTGAGCCGCTCGGCATCCCTCACATCGCCGATGAAGTAACGCATGCAGGGATGGTTGAAGCGCTGCTGCATCTCGAATTGTTTGAGTTCATCACGGGAATAGACGATCAACCTGCTCGGGGTGTAGAGGGAGAGGACTGTCTCGATGAATTTCTTGCCAAAGGAGCCGGTGCCGCCGGTGATCAGGATCGTTTTTCCGTTGAACATGTCATTGTCCCGTTATGAAGTGAGTATCTGGCAGATTGGAAGCATATTTTATGCCACATATAATGGCGGGTCATCGGACGGATGACCCGCGGAGGGAGGCAGGGGTCAGGCGGGGGAGGCCGGGTTGCTCCGGGCGATCTCCTTGCACAGTTGCTCCACCGCGTTGAGGGCCCTGGGGGTGAAGCGGTGCAGCTCATCGGGGTTGATGAGGGCGAGCCGCCGGTGCTTGACGGCATCCAGCATGGACCACTGCTGCCAGTGGGTCAGCACGGCGGGATCCCGGCTGCCGGCCAGGATAAGCCGCGGGTTGGCCTTGATCACCTGCTCCAGCCCGATCTGGGGGTAGGGGGTCTTGGCCGCGGCGGTCACGTTGGTGCCGCCGCACAGTGCGATGGCCTGGCCCGGCCAGGTCGAATCGTTGACGCTGGTGAGCGGCGGGGTCCAGAGCTGGTAGAACACCGAGACCGGCTTGGGCTGGCCGTAGCGCTGTTTCAGGGCATCCAGCCGCGCCAGATAGGCATCGGCCTCACGATTAGCCTGCTGCTCGACTCCGAGCAGGGTGCCGAGGCGGCGCATCTCGTCGGCCAGCGAGGCAAAGTCGGTGGGCTCCGAATAGAAGATGGGGATGCCGAGCTGCTCGACGGGGGCCAGCATGCGGGACTGGGCCGAGCGCCAGGCCACCACCAGATCTGGTTTCTGGGCCAGCAGGGCCTCGAGGTTGATGCTGCGGTAGTTGGCGACCCGCGGCTTCGCCTGCGCCTCGGGGGGAAAGTCGGAGGCATCGTCGGTCGCGACTATGCGATCCCCGGCACCGATATCGAACAGCAGCTCGGTCAGATGAGGGGTGAGGCTGATGATGCGCTGCGGCGTCTGCGCCAGCCCGGCCAGCGGCCAACAGAGCAGGCAAAGTAGCGCGCCCAGGGTGCGCGGGCTGAAGATACTAGCCATGGAATTGCTCCAGCAGGGTCAATAGCAGCGCCAGCGCCAGCCAGCCCCAGCCCGTCAGCAGCAGGCGCCGGAGCAGGCGTTGCGGCGAGTCGGCGGCGGGTTCGGCGTGTGCGTCAAACACCGGAAAGCGCACTAGCTGCCCCTGATAGTAGCGGGGGCCCCCCAGTCGGCTGCCGCAGGCGTGAGCCAGCAGGCCAAGCAGACAGCCCATGGCCGGATAGGGCCAGTGCAGGGCAGCGCGCAGCCGGCTGCCCAGCTGACGCAACTGGGTTAGTAATAGCGGCAGCCCCAGCAGCAGGATGGCGGGCGCGCAGAGTGCCTGATAGAGCGCGGCGGCGGGGCGGCCGAAATAGGCAAACTGCGGCTGTTTCGGGCTCCAGCCCTGATTCATCAGCTGGGCGAGGCGCCAGAGCAGGGCGCCTTGCACGCCCGCCAGGGCGAAGCCCAGCAAGGGGCCGGCCCATTGGCCGACCAGGCGCAGCACGCAGCTCTCGCTGACCGCCTTGTTCAGCCCCATCACCGACATCGCCCCCGTCTCGCGCTTGAGCCAGGGCGCCGCCTGCAGGCGGGCCACGACCAGCGTCTCCTGAGTCGCCAGCACCCGGGTCGCCTTGGCGAGTTCCCGCAGCGGCCGTGATTCCAGCATCAGCAGCAGGAACAGGAGATCGAACAGGGGCTCGGACAGGGAGAGGTTGCGCACCGCCCAGAGCCCGGCGGCGCAGGGCAGCCAGACCACCAGCAGGGCCAGCAGCCCCGCCTGGGTTTGTTGCCTGGGCGAGCCGTCGGGGCGATAGACCCGCCGACCGAGCCGCGTCAGCAGCGGCACCGTGGCCCCGAGCCGAAAGCGGGCAGGCCAGGGCAGGATAGACTCCAGCAGGGCGGCGCCCACTAACATGGCCGCCGTAGTCGAGACCAGCGAGGCGGCCATGGGTGCCAGGGCGGCGGCGTCGATCACAGCTTGCCGAGCAGCTTGATGATCATCTCGGCCGAGTGCTGGCCTGCCACCTCGATGAAGGCATCGAAGGATTCCACCTGCTCCTTGCCGGCGATGTCAGACATGGCGCGCACCACCAGATAGGGCACCTTGAACATGTGGCACACCTGGCCGATAGCGGCCCCTTCCATCTCGACCGCCAGCATCTGCGGGAAGTCGGCACGGGCCTTGGCGATGGCGTCCGGCTTGCACATAAACTGATCACCGGTGCAGATGAGGCCGATCTTGGTCTGATGCTTGCCCTGCTCGGCGATGCAGCTCTGGGCAAGCGCGATCAGTTTCTCGTCACAGGGGAAGGCGGCGGGCTGCTGCGCCATCTGGCCCATCTCGTAGCCGAAGGCGGTCACGTCCACGTCGTGGAAGCGCATCTCGCTGGCGATCACCACGTCACCTATGTGCAGGTCCTGGGCGAAACCGCCGGCGGAGCCGGTGTTGATGACGCAATCCGGGGCAAATTTCTCCAGCAGCAGGCCGGTGGCGACGCTGGCGGCGACCTTGCCGATGCCGGAGCGGGTCAGGATCACCTCTTTACCGGCCAACCGGCCCTGATAGAACTCGCAGCCGCCCAGTTGCAGGGTGGTCAGTTCGCTCAGCTGGCTGCGCAGCAGGGCCACTTCCTGCTCCATGGCGCCGATAATACCTACTTTCATCCTCTACCTCGTCTCTATGGCCCTTGGGCCGAATAAGTTGGCGCGGATCATAGCAAAAGATAAGGGCGGCGCCGAGTGCCGGTGGTCGAATGCGGGCAGGGGAGGCCGGTGTGGCGTCTAAATAAACCAGCCCGCTCCCCCGACCGGCAATCCGCGCCTCAACCCAGCGCCGTGTCGAGCGTCATCATCAGGGCGAAGCCCGCCATCAGGCCGAGGGTGGCATGGGTCTGGTGGCCGTTGCGGTGGGTCTCGGGGATCACCTCGTGGGAGACCACGAACAGCATGGCCCCGGCGGCCAGTCCCAGGCCAATGGGGTAGGCGAGGGCCATGCCGCTGGCGAGACCGACCCCGAGCAGGGCACCGAGCGGTTCCAGCAGGCCGCTGCCGATGGCGACCAGCACGGCGACCGAGGGGCGAAAACCGGCGGCGCACATGGCCAGCGCGACTGCGAGCCCTTCCGGTATGTCCTGCAGGGCGATGGCGGTGGTCAGCGGCAGGCCCACCGCCATGTCCCCCTGGGAGAAGCTGACCCCGATGGCCATGCCCTCCGGCAGGTTATGGAGCGCGATGGCAAACACGAACAGCCAGACCCGGGAGCAGCTCTCATGGCCGGGGCCGCAGGGACCGGTCTTGTCATGCTCGTGGGGGGTAAACTGATCCAGCCCCAGCATCAGCAGCACCCCGAGGGTCATGCCCGCGACCACCACGGCGGCGGCGAGAAAACCGTCCCCGGTGATCCCCTCGGCGGCCTCCAGCCCAGGCAGCAGCAGGGAGAAGGCGCTGGCCGCCAGCATCATGCCGGCGGCAAAACCCAGCATGCCGTCCTCCACCCGCTGGGGCACAGCGCGCAGAAACAGCGCCGGCAGGGCGCCGAGGGCGGTGGCCGCGAAACCGGCGACACCGCCGATGAGGCCGTAACGAACCCCCGGGCTGATGTCACCGGTCGCCAGCATGACGAGGCTCTGCAGCAGGAGCAGCAGCACGGCGACCAGCGCGATCAGCAACCCGAAGGCGGTGAGCGGGCGGGCCTGCATCTGCTCGCGCAGTTGAATGGACCAGGAAGGGGGGAGGGTCGATGCGTTATCCATGGACAAGACCTTGAGGCGAAGGGAGACGAGGGCTCCATTACATCGCCGGCGCTCCCCTTTGTCCACGCTGGCGGGCCGATTGTGACAATCGGCCAGGGGATCCAGATCGCCAGCGCCTGCGGCGAGCAGGACGCGGTCTCCGATGAGCTCGGCCGCAACGTGGAGCGGATCAATGAATCCTCCAACGAGGTGGCCATAGGGGCGGATCACACCGCCCGCGCCTGCCTGGAGCTGAGCCAGCTGGCGGCGGGTCTGCGCCAGACCATAGGCCGCTTCCGGCTGGCCTGATGGCTGGCTGCCACGGCAGAAATCTCGAGCATAAAAAACGGGGCCCTGGGCCCCGTTTTTTATTCACCTCCATGCAAGGGAGGGTACTGGTGTGACTCAGACGCTCTGGCCGAGGCCCGCGCCTGCGTCTTTCTTGGCGATCAGTTCAATCTTGTAACCGTCGGGATCTTCCACGAAGGCGATGACGGTGGTGCCGCCTTTGACCGGGCCCGGCTCGCGGGTGATCTTGGCGCCGGCGGCGCGCAGGGCATCACAGGTGCCGTAGATGTCGTCCGCTTCCAGCGCGATATGGCCGTAGGCCGAGCCCAGCTCATACTCGCTCACGCCCCAGTTGTAGGTGAGCTCGATGACGGCTTCGTCCTTCTCGTCGCCATAACCGACGAAGGCCAGGGTGTACTTGTATTCGCTGTTCTCGCTCTTGCGCAAGAGCTTCATCCCCAGCACGCGGGTGTAGAAATCGATGGAGCGTTGCAGATCGCCGACGCGTAACATCGTATGCAGGATTCTCATTGCTCAATTCTCCGGGTAGTGGTTCTTTTGTATTCACACAAATCGTTGATAACAGAGGCCGAATCACGAGGCTCGTGCGGCTGCATGTTGTGCAGGCGCCTCATCGATCAGCTCTCCGGGTAGACCTTTTCTTTGTACTCACACAAGTCTTCGATGATACAGGAGCCGCAGCGGGGTTTGCGCGCCAGGCAGGTGTAACGACCGTGCAGGATCAGCCAGTGGTGCACATCCAGCTTGAACTCGGCGGGCACCACCTTGAGCAGCTTCTCCTCCACCTGATCCACGTTCTTGCCCACCGCGAAGCCGGTGCGGTTGGAGACGCGAAAGATATGGGTGTCGACGGCGATGGTGGGCCAGCCGAAGGCGGTGTTGAGCACCACGTTGGCGGTCTTGCGACCGACACCGGGCAGGGCCTCCAGCGCCTCGCGGTCCTCCGGCACCTCGCCGCCGTGGCGCTCCAGCAGGATGGCGCAGGTCTTGATGACGTTCTCGGCCTTGGTGTTGAACAGGCCTATGGTCTTGATGTACTGCTTCACCCCGTCCACCCCGAGCGCCAGCATGGCGGCCGGGGTGTTGGCCACCGGATAGAGCTTGTCGGTGGCCTTGTTGACGCTCACGTCGGTGGCCTGGGCCGACAGCAGCACGGCGATCAGCAGCTCGAACGGCGAGTTGAAGTTGAGTTCTGTGGTGGGGTGGGGATTGTTGTCCCGCAGCCGCTCCAGAATCTGTCTGCGTTTTTGATTGTTCATCGATTCTCGGGTCTGTCCTGGCGCAAGAGCATTAGAGCTGGGTGGCGCGGGCACCGGCCGCCGGCACGCTGCAGTGGGCCTTGTCGGCACTCTGCTTGCGGCCCATCCAGTCATTGATGGCATTCTTGCCGGCGATGAGCAGCCCCAGCCCGATGAAGCCACCGGGCGGCAGGATCGCCAGCAGCAGGCTGGCATCGGCGTGGAACAGCTCGATGCGCAGTGACTTGGCCCAGTCTCCCAGCAGCAGATCGGCACCGTCGAACAGGGTGCCCATGCCGATGATCTCCCGCAGCCCCCCCAGCACCAGCAGCACCAGGGTGAAGCCGAGCCCCATCATCAAGCCGTCGATGGCCGCCAGCAGGGGCGGGTTCTTGGAGGCATAGGCCTCGGCCCGGCCTATGATGACGCAGTTGGTGACGATCAGCGCGATGAAGATGCCGAGCGCCTGATAGAGGCCATAGGTGTAGGCGTTCATCAGCAGCTGCACGCTGGTCACCAGGGCGGCGATGATCATCACGTAGACCGGGATGCGAATGTCCTTGGGCACCCAGTTGCGCACCAGGGAGATGGCCAGGTTGGAGCTGATCAGCACCACCATGGTCGCCAGCCCCAGCCCAAGGGCGTTGGTGAAGGTGGAGGAGACCGCCAGGGTGGGGCACAAGCCCAGCACCTGCACCAGGGAGGGGTTGTTCTTCCACAGCCCCTGCAGCATCAGCTCCTTGAGCTCTTCGCGACGGCCATTGCTCTCGCTGGCGAGACCCTGATCGTCAATCACATCAATCTGTTCCATCTGTTGGCTCCGCTGTGTTCGAGTAGCCGGCTTCGGCCGTCAATCTGTGCCATCTCGGTTCATTATCGACCGGGATCATGGGGCTGTGTCGCAGGGGGGGGCGTCACGCAGCAGCTCCGGGTGCTGTTGCTGCAACAGCAGCAGGTTCTTCACTGCCTTGACCACGGCGCGAGGGGTGATGGTGGCGCCGGTGAAGGCGTCGAATTCGCCGCCATCCTTCTTCACCGCCCAGCTCGCGTCGTTGTCCGCATTGAGCACCCGGCCGACGAAGCTGTCGATCCAGTTGGATTTCTTCAGCTCGATCTTGTCGCCCAGACCCGGGGTCTCCCTGTGGGCCAGCACCCGCACCGCGCTGACGGCGCCCTTGGCATCGGTACCTACGACCATGCGAATGGCCCCACTGTAGCCGTCGGGGGCCACGGTTTCCAGCGCATAGCCGGAGTGCTCGCCGTTGAGCGTCGCGGTATAGAGCGGCATGGGCTGATCGCTGCCCAGATATTCCCGGCTCCTGACCAGCTTGCAGCTGGCCACCAGATCGTTGTCATAGCTCCCCTCCGGCAACAGGGCTTCGAGGGTGCGCAGCTTCTCCAGCTGTTGCTGGTGGGCGATGCGGTCCTTGGTCAGCTCGTTGGTCAGCACCACCATGGCGGTGCAGCCAAGGGCGAACAGGGCCAGGGTCACGCCGTTCTTGCGCATGCTCTTTAACATGTTGTGGCTCCGGTTCCGCTGGGATGAGAAGTCAAAGATGAGGTCATTTGCGGCGCGCTCCATAGACCTTGGGGCGGGTCAGGCTGTCGATCAGCGGTACGCACAGGTTGGCCAGCAGCACCGCGAAGGCGAAGGCGTCCGGGTAACCGCCGTAGCGGCGAATGAGGTAGACCAGCACGCCGATCAGCACGCCGTATACCAGCCGGCCCCGCGGGGTGGTGCTGGCACTCACCGGATCGGTGGCGATGAAGAAGGCCCCCAACATGGTGGCGCCGCTGAACAGGTGCAGCATGGGGGTGGCGGTGGCGTCCGGCGTGGCCAGATAGCCCAGGGTGGCAGAGAGCAGCAAGGCCCCCAGCACGGCGACCGGAATGCGCCAGTGGATCACCTTCTGCTGCAGCAGGAACAGGCCCCCCAGCAGATAGCACAAGTTGACCCAGTTCCAGCCGATGCCGCCCCAGCCCTCGAACACTTTGTGGGTCATCACCTCGCTGGCGGTGAGGCCCTGGGTCAGGCCGGTCTTCAGGGTGTCGAGCGGCGTGGCCATGGTCAGGCCATCCACCCCCTGCTTGAGCTGCAGCATGCTGTAGCCGTCCAGGCTGAAGCCGGTGAAGATCACCGAGACGGCGTCACCGAAGCCAAGGTCATAGGCCGCTATGCTCGACGGCGGCAACCAGCTGGTCATCTGGACCGGGAAGGAGACCAGCAGCAGCACATAGGCCACCATGGCCGGGTTGAACAGGTTCTGGCCCAGCCCTCCATAGAGGTGCTTGGCGATGATGATGGCAAAGGCGGTGCCCAGCACCAGCATCCACCAGGGCAGCAGGGGGGGCAGGGAGAGCCCGATCAGCACGGCGGTCAGCGCCGCGCTGCCGTCCAGCAGGGCCGGTTTGACGGGGCGGCCCCGCAGTTTGAGTACCAGCGCCTCGCTGCCCAGCGCCGTCGCCAGCGCCAGCAGGATCTGGATCAGGGTTCCCCAGCCGAAGAACCAGATCTGGGCCAGCAGGCCCGGCAGACAGGCCAGGATCACCAGCAACATCAGGGTCTGGGTCTGTTTGCGGTTATGGGCAAACGGCGCACTCGCGATATTGAACATGGATCAGTGACTCTTGTCGGAAAGTGGGTCTGACTCTGTCTCGCCCTGAGCGGCAGCCTCGGCGGCCAGTTTCTTCGCCTTGGCGCGAGCGATGGCGGCGGCGATGGCCGCCTTCTTGGGGTCGACGTCGGCGACGGGGGCCGGCTCGACCGCCGGGGCCTCGGCTGTGTTGGCCTCAGTCTCGGCGACCGCTTCCCCCGCAGCCTGGGCAGCCTTCTTGGCCTTGGCACGGGCGATGGCGGCGGCGATGGCCGCCTTCTTGGGGTCGACGTCGGCAGCGGGGGCCGGTTCGACCGCCGGGGCCTCGGCCGCTTCCCCCTCAGCCTGAGCGGCCTTCTTGGCCTTGGCACGGGCGATGGCGGCGGCAATGGCCGCCTTCTTGGGATCGACCTCGGCGACGGGAGCCGGTTCGGTCACAGTGGCCTCGGCTGTGTTAGCCTCGGGCTCGGCGATCACTTCCCCCGCAGCCTGGGCGGCTTTCTTGGCCTTGGCACGGGCGATGGCGGCGGCAATGGCCGCCTTCTTGGGATCTGCCTCGGGCGTCACCGCCGTGATGGTGGCGACCGTTTCGTCGCCATCGCTGGCCTTGGCGGCGCGACGGGCCAGCGCCTCCTGCTTGCGGGCCTCGCGGGCCGCCATCATGGCGGCGTTGTCCGGTTGCGCCTCTGCGCCGGCGGCGGTGGCGGTGGCCGCCTGCTTGGCCTTGAGACGGGCCAGGGCGGCGGCGACTGGGTCTTCCCCACCCGCTGTCGTCATGGCCTGGCGGCGCTGGGCCGCCGCCTCTGCATGGCGGGCCTCGCGCGCGGCTTTTTCCCGCTCGAAGCGGGCCTGCTTGGCCTCGAATCGCTGTTTGGCGCGCTCGGCCTTCTCGGCCTCGGCGTGGACCTCGCGGATGTCATCCTTGGCAATCTTGTAGTACTGCACCAGCGGGATCTCGCTCGGGCAGACCCAGGCACAGGCGCCGCACTCGATGCAGTCGAACAGGTTGAGCCCCTCGGCCTTGTCGTACTCCTTGGCCCGGCTGTACCAGTACAGCTCCTGCGGCAGCAGGTTGGCGGGGCAGACGTCGGAACAGGCGCTGCAGCGGATGCAGGATTGCTCGGGGCCGGGGGGCGGCAGCTCGGCCCGGGTGGGGGAGAGCAGGCAGTTGGTGGCCTTGACCACGGGCACCATGGCGTGGGGCAGGGTGAAGCCCATCATGGGGCCGCCCATGATGACGCGCTGATCCGCCTCCGGCTGCAGCTCGAAGCGCTGCAACAGCCAGCGCACCGGTGTGCCGAGGCGCACCCAGGCGTTGCCCGGCTTCTTGAAGGCATCCCCGGTGAGGGTGACGATGCGCTCGATCAGCGGCTCACCGTCGATGATGGCGCGCTTGATGGCAAACACGGTGGCGACGTTGAGCACCATGATGCCCATGTCGACCGCCCGGCCGCCCTTGGGAACCTGGCGTCCGGTGAGCAGCTCTATGGTCTGCTTGGCCCCGCCGGAGGGGTACTTGGTCGGCACTGCCTTGACCAGCACATCCGGGTCTGTGGCATGGCGGTTGAGGGCGTCGATGGCCGCCGGCTTGTTGTCTTCCACCCCGATCAGGGTCAGCTTGGGCTTGAGCAGGTGCTTGAGCACCCGGATGCCGTCCATGATCTCGTCGGCATACTGCTGCATCAGCCGATCATCTGTGGTGATGTAGGGTTCGCACTCCAGGCCGTTGACGATCAGGATCTCGGTGAGCTGGCCGCGGCCATCGAGCTTGCTGTGGGTCGGGAACACGGCGCCGCCGAGGCCGGCGATACCGGCCTGCTGGATGCGCTCGAGCAGTTCGCCCCGCTCCAGGTTCCAGTAATCGTGGCGAGCGTCGCGCACTCCCCAGGCATCTTCCCCATCCGGGGTGAGGGTGATGCAGAGATCGTCGAGACCGGACGGATGGGCCACCGTATGGAGGTCGATGGCGGTGACGGTGCCCGAGGTGGAGGCATGCACCGGCACTATGCGGCCCTTGTCATAGCGGGTCAGCGGCTGACCCTTCTTGACCTTGTCACCGACCCGTACCAGCAGATCGCCGGCCGGGCCCGCGTGCTGGCGCACCGGGATGATGAGCTGGGGAGGAATCCCCGCGTCCATCACAGGTGTCAGGCTGGACTGGTGCTTGTTTTCGGGAGGATGAATGCCGCCGTGAAAATCCCAGAGGGTGCCGGCTTTGATGCGTTCGAGCAAGGACTGCATGGTTACTCCACTATCTTGACCGGAATGGTGACCTTGGCCAGATCCCATTTCCAGTTATCGACCGTGGTCGGAACCGGGATCATCTCGATACAGTCGGTCGGGCAGGGGTCGACACAGAGATCGCACCCTGTGCACTCGCTGACGATGACGGTGTGCATCGCCTTGGTGGCACCGAGGATGGCATCGACCGGGCAGGCCTGGATGCACTTGGTGCAACCTATGCACCTGTCTTCGTGAATGAAGGCCACCTTCTTGATGGGCACCGCCGCCTCGTCACCGCCGCCGAGCGGCTGGGGCTCGACCCCCATCAGGTCGGCTATCTTGCGCATGGTGGCATCGCCACCGGGCACGCACTTGTTGATCTGATCGCCGTTGGCGAGCGCCTCGGCGTAGGGCTTGCAGCCGGGATAGCCGCACTGGCCGCACTGGGTCTGGGGCAGCAGGGCGTCGAGCTGATCGACGATGGGATCCGCCTCGACATGAAACTTGACGGCGGCGAAGCCCAGAATGAGGCCGAAGGCCAGGGCCAGCAGGGCCAGCACCAGGATGGCAAAGAGTATATGGGTCATAGCGCTATATCTTGATGAGGCCGGTAAAGCCCATGAAGGCCAACGACATCAGCCCGGCGGTGACCATGGCGATGGAGACGCCGCGAAAGGGGGTGGGCACATCGGCGGCCACCAGACGCTCGCGCATGGCGGCAAACAGGATCAGCACCAGCGAGAAGCCGCACGCCGCGCCGAAGCCGTAGATGATGCTCTGCATGAAGTTGTGGCGTTCGTTGATGCTCAGCAGCGCCACGCCGAGCACGGCGCAGTTGGTGGTGATGAGTGGCAGGAAGATGCCGAGCAGGCGATAGAGGGTCGGGCTGCTCTTGCGAATGACCATCTCGGTGAACTGCACCACCACCGCGATCACCAGGATAAAGCCGAGGGTGCGCAGGTAGGCGATGTTCAGCGGGATCAGAATATAGTGCTCCATCAGATAGGAGCAGGCGCTGGCCAGCGTCATCACGAAGGTGGTGGCCAGTCCCATGCCGATGGCGGTTTCCAGCTTGCCAGAGACGCCCATGAAGGGGCAAAGGCCGAGAAACTTCACCAGCACGAAGTTGTTGATCAGGACAGTGCCGACCAGTAAAAGCAGGTACTCAGTCATGGGAGATGGGTTATCCGGTATGAAGGCGACCGTATTATCTGATTTTAGGTGCCTTTAGACAACCGGAAGGCCGCATGGTTATTATTCGGATGGCCAATTTAGGGGGGCGCCGTGCCCCTTTCCCTCCTTTTTCCCTGATCTTGTCCCGGTACGGTGACCGTGCCCAGGCCGGTGTCGTGGCTTAGGCCTGCGGCAGAGGCGTCATCATAGACCCGGGGTTTGTCCCCTGTTCATCGCGCGGACTGAGTTGGTCAGCGGCCCTTTGTTGGCTACCTTGGCTACATTTTGAGTAGCAGTGTGGCCGCATGGCGCAAGCGTGCAGAGAGTGAGGAGCCGAGCGATGAACAGCATGATGTTACTGGCGAGGGCGCAGACGCTGCTGACCCACCATCCCTTTACCCTGGCCGATGCGAGGGCGCTGGAGGCGCTGGAGGAGGAGGCGGTGGGCGAGGAGGGGCTGCGCATCGCCGAGTTGTGGGAGGCGGCCCTGGCATCGGCCGACGAGGATGCCAGACGCTACCTGCAGGGGGAGGATTGAGTCGCGAACTGAATAACGGCTAGCCCAGCCAGCAAACAAAAACACGGGGACAGGCCCCGTGTTTTGTTGTGACCAGCGCTTAGATGGACAGGCTCTTGACGGTGTCCGAGACCGAGTTGGCATCTTCGATGATCTCCTTGATGACGCTGGAGACGATGTTGGCCTGCTCCTGTCCCGCCACCGCCTTGTCGGAGACGATGGAGACGGTCTGGGTGATCTTCGAGGTGATGTCGGAGTTGTGCTTGATGACCGAGACGATCTCGTTGGTGGAGCTAGAGGTGCGCGCGGCCAGTTGCCGCACCTCGTCCGCGACCACCGCAAAGCCCCGGCCCTGCTCCCCGGCCCTGGCCGCTTCGATGGCGGCGTTGAGTGCCAGCAGGTTGGTCTGATCCGCGATGCCGCTGATGGTCGAGATGATGGACTCGATGCTCTTGGATTGCTGATTGAGCAGATCTATCTGCATGCTGACCTCGTTGACCGAGGTGTTGATGTGGCGGGAGGTCTCCAGCACCTTGTCGATCACCTCGCGCCCCTTGGCGGCGCTCGAGACGGTCTCGCTGGCGATGGCGCAGGCCTTCTGGGCCGCCTCACGGGTAGAGATGGATTTCTCGACCCGCTCGGTGATGTCGCTCGCCAGCTTGATGATTTTTACCACCTTGCCCTCGTGGTTGAAGATGGGGTTGTAGGTCGCCTCCAGCCAGATCTTCTCGCCATGGCGTCCCAACCGCATGAAGAGCCCTGACTTGATGTTGCCCGAGCCCAGATCCCGCCAGAAGTTGGGGTTCTTATGATAAAACTCGGGATCGCAGAATTGGCGGTGGTGCTTGCCGACCACCTCCTCCAGCCGGTAGCCGAAGCAGTGGAGGAAATTCTGGTTGGCGGTGATGACGGTGCCATCCGGTTGAAAGTCGATCACCGCCAGCGACTTGTCGAGTGCCGCCAGCAGGGCCTGGGTGCGCTCCAGTGAGCTTTGTTGCGGGCTCACATCGGAGGCGACCTTGGCGACCCTGGCCACCCGGCCGTCGATCATGATGGGGAAGTAGGTGGCCTCCAGCCAGACGGCCTTGCCGGACTTCGACTGGCGGATGAAGCGGCCATTGCGCGCGGTGCCGCCGCGCAGATCCTGCCACAGGCTCTCGTATTCACGGGTCTTGACGTCTTCCGGGAAACAGAGCGCGCTGTGGTGCTTGCCGATCAGCTCCTCCCGTTGAAAGCCCACTATCTTCAGGAACAGGTCGTTGACGAAGGTGACTATGCCCGCCGGGGTAAACTGGATGTAGGGAACCTGAGACTGGATGGCTTGTTCGAAGGCCCCCAGCTCCATCACTCTTGCCGCCTGTTCACTCGCTTCCTTGCTGGTTGTGCGTTTCCAGAACATAACAGAGCTCCTCCATGAGACCCTTGAATGACAGACTGACCGTAATCTGAGTAAATTAACAATAGCATCGCTATCCCATGAACCCTACTCGAATTACGGTGAACTTTTTGTATTTTTAATTTTCAGTGCCGATTAATTTATTGGGTGAGGAGACTTGAATATCGGCTAGCCCCTGCGTGGTCGGATAATCACAGGGTGATCTCCCGGTCATGCAGGATGCAGCCATAAATACGCATCAATTGGCACCCCACAATTATGGTGCCATTCGGAATATGATTGCAGGCCTGGGGGCGAGATTATCGGCGTCACACCCATTTACATGAGATCTATTTATATGAGGCCCATCAGATCCGCTGACCGAGCCGGCGCCGATAGTGCAGGGGAGAAGAACCCATATGGGTCGAGAAGAACCGCGAGAATACCGAGAGGGAAGAGAAACGCAGCCGTTCGCTGATATCCTGAATACTCAGGTTGGTTTCGGCCAGCCAGCGACAGGACTTATTTATTCGCACCTTTTTTAATAGCAGGCTGAGATTGGTTTCCTCCTGACCGAGGCGAATATTGATGGTCCAGCGACTCATGCCCATGACGGCACAAATATGATCCATGAAACTGGTCTCATCCTGGATATGGTCATTCTCGATGACCTCATCGAGCAGGGAATAGATCAGGGATGAAAAACCCTGCTCATGTTCCAGCACCGCCACCTTGCGGGTGATCAGCTGGTGCTGATTCTTGTTGAGCAGGGGCAGATAGGTCTCGGCCGGGCTGGCCAGATCGGCCCCCTTGAAGTAGATGATGTTGGCCTCCTGCCCAAACTGGCAGTGGCAGCCGAAGGCATCATCGAGCCGCTTGCGCCCGCGCTCATCGTTCCCGCGCAGGGAAACGGCGCTCTCGGTGGTGGGGGCATAGAGACGGACGAGGGCCCTGAGCAGCATGAAGTTGCCGATGGCGGAGTAGTTGCGCTGCGGCATGCCTGACTCCTCGACATAGCCGATGGCGAGATGCTCCCCCTCTTTGCGCAGGACGAAGTTGTCGCAGTTGCCGATGATGACCCGGTTGCGGATATAGCCGAGCACCGCCTCCTCGGCATTTTTCTGATTGAGGCAATAACCCACCAGCTCCGGGAATAATGCGTAGGCCCCGCTGATGATCTGGTCATCTGCATCGGTTTGGCGCATGCGCTCTTGCCACAGGAAATCATATGGCTCCGTCTCTCTAATAAAGCGCAGATGCTGTTTGTCCGAGAGGCGGCCATCATTCTTATCCAGCTCATATTGGCTGAGTTGACACTGCGCACGGATGGCATCGGTATTAACGCCATTTTCGCGCAGGAAATGCAGCGTCGATCTGGCGATAATATTGGAAACGCTCTTCCCCATATAAGTCCCTTCATGCCTGATAAGTATTATTGTGCTGGCCAGGCAGCATCCTGCTGCGCTGCGCGATTAAGGCATCTTCCCGGTGAGATAACTGCGCGTCAGATCAAATGCAGTGAAACTTAACGTCTGTTGTTGTAACCAAATGTAACGCTGTGATGGCGGTGGTGATATTGAATATCACCACCGCCATGCACAATTCCCGCTCCCGGATGCAAAGCGGGCACCCTTGTCTTCGCGCTACGCTGCGCAGGCTATTCTGGCTTGTTTGTTCACCTGAACATGGAATGAAAGGGAATCATATGAAACATAATAATAACCTCAACAGATGGAGTGGGGTTGCCATTGCCATCGCAGTGGCCCTGGTGGCGCAAGGATGCAATGACAACAGCTCCAGCGCCAAGACAGAGGTCAACAAAGATAACGCCTATTACCGTGCCCTCGCCGAGGGGATGGTGCAGAAGATGACGCCCGAGGAGCGGCTGGGGATGCTGGTGGGGCCTGGCTATGTGTTTGCCAATGGCGCCTTCGTGGCCAACAAGGATGCCCTGAATAACCTCAAGAGCGATGTGCCCGGCAGCGTGGGCTACATCAACGGGGTCTACAACGCCGAGTCGGGTCTGGACATCGCGGCCAGCAAGCTGGCGGATGGGCCTGCCGGGGTGCGCATCACGCCGACCCGGGACGGGGAAGCGGGCACCTTTTATGGCACCGCCTTCCCGGTGGGCACTTTGCTGGCCTCGACCTGGGATGCGGCCCTGGTCAAGCAGGTGGGGGTCGCCATCGGCAACGAGATCAAGGAGTACGGGCTGGATGTCTGGCTCGCACCCGGCATGAATATCCAGCGCGACCCGCTCAACGGTCGCAACTTCGAATACTTCTCCGAGGATCCGTTGGTGTCGGGAGTGATGGGGGCCGCCGAGGTGGCGGGGGCGCAGGCCCAGGGGGTGGGAACCACCATCAAGCACTTCATCGCCAACAATGCCGAGACCTCGCGCTCCATCGTGGACAACATCATCTCCCCAAGAGCCATCCGGGAGATCTATCTGCGGGGCTTCCAATACGCGGAGGAGCACGCCAACCCCTGGGCGGTGATGACCGCCATGAACAAGGTCAACGGCACCTACACCGGGCAGTGGGCCGATCTCAACACCGCTGTGCTGCGGGACGAATGGGGCTTCGAGGGCTTCGTCATGAGCGACTGGTGGTCGGGGGATGGTAGCTATGCCGCGATGATCAAGTCGGGCAACGACCTGATTGAACCGGGTGGTCCGGCCCTGCCATACGGTTACGGGGATGCCCTGACCGGCCTGCAGGAGGCCTATGCCGCCGGGGATCTGAGCGCCGATACCATAGCGCAGGGGGCGGTGCGGATCTTGACCCAGGTGCTGAAGATGCCATCGAACCAGGGCTATGTGGCCGGCAATGCGCCGGATCTCGACGGCCATGCTCGCCTCTCCCGGCAGGCGGCCAGCGACGGCATGGTGCTGCTGAAAAACAGCCAGGCCAGCCTGCCCTTGACCAAGGGCAGCAAGGTCGCCTCCTTCGGGATCACCCAGATCAACACGCTCAAGGGCGGGGCCGGCAGCGGTGATGTGAACGCGGCCCATACCGTCAATATGGTGGACGGGCTGGCACAGCAGTTCGCCGTCGATGCCGGGCTGAAGGAGTTCTATCGCAGCTTCTTCGAGGCGAACAAGACATCGAGCGACTTCGGTGGCATCTCCACCGTGGTGAGCTGCCCGGAGCCGGCGCTGAGCCCGAGCGACATCGGCGCCTACGCCGCCAGCAATGACGTCGCCGTCATCACCCTGGGCCGCAACTCCATGCAAGGGGTGGATCGCCAGAACCTGAAGGGCGACTACCAGCTGTCGGATGTGGAGCAGAGCCTGATCGACGACATCGCGACCGCTTTCCACGGCCAGGGCAAGAAGGTGGTGGTGGTGCTCAACATCAGTGGCGTCATGGACACCAGCGCCTGGCAGGATAAGGTAGACGGCATACTGCTGGCCTACATGCCGGGGCAGGAGGCGGGCAATGCGGTGGCCGACTTGCTGTCGGGGGCCGTCAACCCCAGCGGCAAGCTGACCCAGACCTTCCCCCTCAGCTACACAGATGTGCCCTCGTCCAAGGGCTTCCCAGGTACCGACACCGACGGTGATGGCACCATAGATACCCACTACTACAACGAAGGCATCTATGTCGGCTATCGCTACTATGCGACCTTCGGCAAGGGGGTGAGCTATCCCTTTGGCTATGGACTCTCCTACACCAGCTTCGACTACAAGAACACGGCGATCACGGCCAACAGCCTCACCGAGCAAGGGGGCAAGCTGAGCCTGACGACGACGGTGTACAACAGTGGCGATGTACCGGGCAAGGAGGCCGCCCAGGTCTATGTGGCCGCGCCGGCGGGCACCCTCGGCAAGCCGGCCATCGAGCTCAAGGCATTCGCCAAGACCGGCCTGCTGGCGGCGGGGGCAAGCGAGACGCTGAGCTTCGAGATCCCGGCCACTTGGCTGGCCAGCTTCGACAACCTCAACAGCGAGTGGGTCATCGAGCCCGGGACCTACAAGCTGTATGTGGCCCCGTCCAGCGAGGTGTCGGCCATAGCGCCGCTGACCTTCACCCTGGCCAGCAGGCTGGTGGTCAGCAAGACCACGCCCGGCGCCCTGGCGCTGCCGGCCGGGGTCACCGAGGCCGCTTTCGAAACCCAGTATTGAGGGGAGTAGCAAGGGGGGAGCCTTGGCTCCCCCTTTTCATTCCAGTTTGCAGGTTCAGGCGCCGACGTTGGCACCTGAGCCTGTCTATTTCTGCTGCTGAAGGGTCGTGATCTGCTTGTTCAGGGCCTCCATGTCGCTCTGATGGCGGCGGGTCAGGGACTGTATCTCGGCGGCGGAGAGTGGCTCGCCGGTCTGGGATGTCGTGGCCCCGTTGAACCTGGCGATCTCACCTTTCATCTTCTGCTGTTTGGCCTCCATCTCGGCGCGCAGGGTCGCAATCTGGCGCTGCTTCTGGCTGTCGGCCAGATTTTTTTCTATCTCCTGGGTCTGCTTGCTGGCCTCTGCCACCGCCTCGACCGGTGGGGTGTAGACGCGCAAGTCCATGGGTTTGGCGTCACCGCTGCAGGGGATGTCGCTGAAGCTGATGCGGCCGTTGACTGTACATTGATAGACGGCGGCCTGGGTAACCAGCGGGGCAGTGAGAACCAGGCTGGTGAGGCAGATGGCCAGAATGCGTGACATGGACTCCTCCTTGAATGCGGTGCCTGCACAACCAAGCCTGGGCAGGTGACTTGCCGGTTGCATCGGGTATCTGAAACAGTAGTCGCTGCGGCGAGCCGCTTCATGACAGATTGCCACAGTTTATGAAGGTGTTCTGGCGTTGCCAGCCGGTTTGCCTGTGCGGTGGCTCTCATAAGGCCCATCACTTCAAGGTGCTCCAGAGTAGTGACGAGCTATGTGGGAAAAACAGTACAAAATCCAATCGAAATGCCAGTCCATCCACCGTCACATTCGGGCTATCGGCCCGGTCGCGCGGCCCTGCGTCATATTGTACCTATTGCTTGCCCCAGCCCGTGAGCCGGTGCTGGCAGAGGTGCACTGTATGGGTGGTTGCGTTGACTATATCCCCAGCGGGGATCATCCCAAGGTGGCGTTGCGAGATAGGGCTATCCGGGATGAGTTCAACAGTCGCAACATAGCGAAATTGGGTCGCCAACATGGGCTGCCCTAAACCCATGCGGTAGTGGCGGAGCAGTGGCAATTGATCGGGCCCCGGTATCAGCCTGGATTGTCTGGATAGCAAGAGTGGTGCTGCTCACATCGAGTAAAACCCCGCCATGGCGGGGTTTTACTTTACATAACCAGAGAGTCTTTATATCAGGCGTTGGCAGGGATGGTGCATGTAGCAAGGAATTGGCCAGAGGGCTGCTTTTTGTAAACAATGCGCCCATCTCGGCTATATATTTCCTCGACTATGTTAGTCCACTCGTCACCATATTTATGTATCACCGTCTTCTCCAGCGGGTCATGAATGACGAGAGCCGGAGGGATTTCGAAGCCACTGCAGAGAATTGGCTTGATGCTATCAAGCTCTTCGAAATCACTAACAGAGATATCGCGAGCATCAACGGTAAATGTCAGTGAGCCACCGTTCTTAATAAAGCGTTGGAACTCTTGAGTTGTTGAGTCTATGATTGCCATCTCATCTCCTTAAAACATCAAGTCACAGTCATTTTAAGTGCTGCATAACAATATGCAGGAGCAAAAAAATACCCAGACGAGGGTCCTGTGTCAACCCTTTAATTGATGCCTAGATGCTGCGAAGTTATATTAATGTTTTTGAAAATGAAACTTTAAAATTGTAATTAATATGTGTGAAGAACATGTAATTAATAGCGGGGCACCTACTTCGTACCCAAGCCCGCCACTGTCACCATCAAGACCAGCGAGATCCCGCTGGTCCCACCTGGGCTGGAGAGCCCGATCAACCAGGGAGCGGGGACACTGACCGAGATGGCGCTGACCCTGCCGGCGCACCCCAAGTGGGTGAGCCTGGGCAAGACCAACCTCTCGGCCACCGGCCTGGTGGTGAAGGAGGGCGCCACTGCTCTGGTGCTCGGCACCGACTTCGAGATCAACTATGCCCTGGGGCTGTTGCGCGCCACCAAGGCCGGGGCGGTGGCAGACGGTGGTCCGGTGACGGTGAGCGGCAGTTACAACGCAGTCACAGGCACCCGCATCGCCGGCAACGTGCAGCCGGAGGTGAAGGCCAAGCTGACCCTGGATGGGCGCAGCGTGATCGGTGGAGAGTCCGTCATCCTGATTGTGCCCCGCGCCAGCCTGGCCCCAAGAAGGCGGTGGACTTCCTCAGCGACAAGCCCATCGAGATCGAGCTGGAGGGGGGAGTTGCTGGCCCTGGACGGTGAGACCGCGCCCTTCTATGTGGACCGACCGGAGACGGTGTGATGGTTGGGGAATGAAAACGGCGGGGAGACCCGCCGTTTTGAAATCGAATAAATAGGATATCATCACTTCATGCTTATCTTAGAAATGGATATGCGAAGCTGTATTGATTCAGTCATGACTTTTGAACCCAGACAACCAATCTTCATAATTCTCTCTGGGAGGTATGATGCCTAGCCGTCGAGGGGTAGAATAATCTACAGTATTTACATTGCCAACATCCTTGGTTAAATGGATGAGTTTTTCATGAATTTTGTTTGCATGTATTTGAAGATCTTCTGTAAGTTCGACTGCAAAAAAAATCACATCGTTCGTATATTCCCTGATAGCTACCATGGAATCATGGTATAGCGCATCAGTATTTCCATCTCTTCGAGTCAGTCCAAAATAGTTTTGCACAGAGATTACTGTAGGCATTTCTTGGTTCTTGAATACTTCAATCTGCTCAGATCGGACTTTAATTGAGTGAGACATCTCTGTAAGTGATTGTTCCACCATAGAGACTAAAGCTAGAGCTCTACCAGGCATTAACCGTGCAGAATACGTTATATTTTTGAGTGCCTCGATGGGGGTGATGAGTGGAGTGATATGCATCATTTCAAGTTTAAAGTAAATCTTCTCAGGTGCACTACCATGCAGATAGGCAGCATTCAGATTCTCTGCTCTTTTTCTTTCCTCGAAGTAGGTTATCGAAAGTGGTTCAATATGCTGTTTCTTTAAGCGCATGGCTTGATTTGCTATGGTGGCACCTAAAACAATCAAGCCGTTGACTTGCCTTAAGGCATCCAATAATTCTTTTCGCCTTGTAGTGCGTTCAGTGAACCGTTGGGCACCCCAGACACCGAGACCAGCACCTGCCAAGGAAGAAAAGAAAGCGCTGATAAAAGCAGAGTTAAGAATGCTTAGTATGGAATGCCAAGTGTCCAATAAAATTGGATGGAAATTTATGCTGGTCATGGGTAATTTCAGACCTCAATTAAGTATCATTACGAAGTGATTTTGATTTTAATTATCAGACATTACTACTCGATACTATAAAATTTAAATGCCTTAATCTTTGTCGCAGTGGCTTTGCCTAATCCAGGCACCGCAGTAAGTTTCGGAATGCTTGCGTTAACTATCTCAATAGTAGTGCTAAATCCATACTCATAAAGTCTTTTCGCCGATTGTCTTCCAATACCTGGAAGAATGGTGAACTGGAGATAGAAGAATGATGCAGGAAAATCTTCATAGTTATTCGTAAGTTTGCACCATATCTCTTTAGATAGGGGAGAGTGTTTTGGAAGTGAGGCTAACTGAATAAGTTTTTCTTCATGAGCCAAGTTACCCTCAACGATGGTTCTGAACTGGATCAAGAATGGAATATATCGAGATGGTTCAATTGGGCCTATGTCAGAAGCGTGAGTGAACTCGGGTTCATCAATCGCTATGCCAATTTCACGAAATGAACTCGTTTGGAAGGTCCAAATGCCGTCAGCTTGCGAGCCATAGTCAGGTGTTTGACTTGGTGGGCCATCAAAAATTTCACCGTGATGCTTGAGAGCTTTTAGGGGCGTTCTGATCTTCAGGGTTGCGGAGAACTCCATACCGGAGATAATGTCGTTGTTGGAATGATACGACTGATCGTCTAGACGGATTATCTGCTTCTCTTGTACTGGTTCTGAGGTCGTGTTATCCCAGCCAAAAATAATGCGTTTAAGCCAATGCATTGTTCTCTCCAAACAATAATTTTAACTGTGTAGAGTAATGAGATGTTTGCCGTATTCCTGTGACGGGTCTCTGTAATTCGTCATAAACCCTCCCGTTTTGTCATCCCTTCACAATAGGGCAACTCTGAATCTCTCAGGAATGCCTCATGTCCACCTCTTCCAACCTGAAACTCGCCCTTGAGCTGGCGGCCAAGGTCACCGGCCGGGAAGACTTGGCCGCGTTGGCGGGAGAGGTGCAGCAGCTGGGCCCCATCTCCGATGAGACCGCAGCCGAGACCACCCGCCTGGCGCAAACGCTGGATGGCTTAAGCCAGCAGCTGGAACTGATCGCGCAGTTCAACCAATCCGCCGAGGCATTGACCCAGCTCGAACTGGCCAGCGTGCTCTCCCGTGACAAGCTGGCGCAGCTGCGGGCTGAACAGCAAGCCGGTGCCGGGCAGGCCGTGTGCTGACCGACCAGGAACGCTTGCTGGCCTCCGAGGTCAAGCAGCTGGAACGCCAGCTGGTGGCCCTGGCCAAGACTATGCCGAGGCGCACCCAGACCATCGCGCTGCCACTATTGGCAGACACAGCTTCATCCTGCCGGGGGCGCTGCTCGCGGTGGCGTGGTAGTGGTGCGAGGGGTGGCCATTGGCCAGAAGGCATTTTATCAGGCCGGTGCTATCACTGGGCCTGTGTTGATTCACCGGCCTTTTATCCCTCTTTAAACGGCTTTCGCACTGGGTAGTTTCCAGGTCGCTGAGGTTGATACACCCAATTGGGTTGAGGGTGTTGTCTTGCACCAACGGATTTTTCATTTTTCGCGGTGGGCGACGGCACTTTGCCGGTTTTCCAGGCAGTTCAACACATCAGAGCACCATAACGGGCCACAATGAGGTATCTTATGCCCCGATTTCATTCATTTAACGGTGTCGAGACCCCCTATGATCATCAAACCCAAGGTTCGCGGCTTTATCTGTACCACCACCCACCCGGTCGGTTGTGAAGCCAATGTTCGTCGCCAGATTGCTTACACCCAGGCCAAGGGCACCATCGAGAATGGTCCCAAGAAGGTACTGGTGATCGGCGCCTCCACCGGTTACGGCCTGGCCTCGCGCATTGCCACTGCCTTCGGCTCCGGCGCCGCCACCATTGGCGTCTTCTTCGAAAAGCCGAGCTCCGAGACCAAGACGGGCTCCGCCGGCTGGTACAACTCCGCCGCCTTCGACAAGGCGGCCAAAGAGGCCGGCCTGTACGCCAAGAGCATCAATGGCGATGCCTTCTCCAACGAGTGCCGCGCCAAGGTGATCGAACTCATCAAGGCCGATCTCGGCCAGATCGATCTGGTGGTCTACTCCCTGGCCTCGCCGGTACGCAAGATGCCGGATACCGGTGAAGTGGTGCGCTCCGCCCTGAAACCCATCGGCGAGACTTACACCACCACCGCCATCGATACCAACAAGGATCAGATCATCACCGCCACCGTCGAGCCGGCGAACGAGGAAGAGATCCAGAACACCATCACCGTCATGGGCGGTCAGGACTGGGAGTTGTGGATGGCGGCCCTGCGTGACGCGGGCGTGCTGGCCGACGGCGCCAAGTCCGTTGCCTACTCCTACATAGGTACCGATCTGACCTGGCCCATCTACTGGCATGGCACCCTGGGCCGCGCCAAGGAAGATCTGGACCGCGCCGCCACCGCCATCCGTGGCGATCTGGCCGGCAAGGGCGGCACCGCTCACGTGGCCGTGCTGAAATCCGTGGTGACCCAGGCCTCCAGCGCCATTCCGGTGATGCCGCTCTACATCTCCATGGCCTTCAAGATCATGAAAGAGAAGGGCATCCACGAAGGCTGCATGGAGCAGGTCGACCGCATGCTGCGCACCCGCCTCTATGGCGAGGAGCTGGTGCTGGACGAGCAGGCCCGCATCCGCATGGATGACTGGGAGCTGCGTGACGACGTGCAGCAGACCTGCCGCGATCTCTGGCCCTCCATCACCACCGAGAACCTGTCCACGCTTACCGACTACACCGGTTACAAGCAGGAGTTTCTGCGCCTGTTTGGCTTCGGTCTGGACGAGGTGGATTACGATGCGGATGTGAATCCGGACGTGCGCTTCGACGTGGTCGAGCTGTAAACCGACCCTGGGCCGGGGCGGTTCCCGCTCCCGGCCTGCAAAAAGCCCCGTCTGTCACAGACGGGGCTTTTTTGTTGGCGCGGCCCAGGGATGGGCGCAATAGAAAAGGCTCCCTCGGGAGCCTTTTTTGTGACGTGCGGGGCTTACTGCTTGTAGCCTCTGAGGAAGCGCGCGAGGCGGCCTATGGCCTCTTCCAGCTCCTCTTCACGGGGCAGGAACACCAGCCGGAAGTGATCCGGCGCCGGCCAGTTGAAGCCGGTGCCCTGCACCAGCAGCAGCTTCTCTTGCTGCAGCAGGTCGAACACCATCTTCTGATCGTCGCGAATGTCGTACACCTTGGGATCCAGGCGCGGGAACATGTAGAGCGCCCCCTTGGGCTTGACGCAGGAGACCCCCGGGATCTCGTTGAGCAGCTCCCAGGCCTTGTCCCGCTGGCGACGCAGCCGGCCGCCCGGCAGGATCAGCTCGTTGATACTCTGGTAGCCACCGAGCGCGGTCTGGATGGCGTGCTGCATGGGCACGTTGGCACAGAGTCGCATGGAGGCCAGCATCTCCAGCCCCTCGATATAGCCCTTGGCACGGCCTTTGGGGCCGGTGATGACCATCCAGCCCTGGCGGAAGCCACAGGCACGGTAGGCCTTGGAGAGGCCGTTGAAGGTCACCACCATCACATCGTCACACTGGGTACAGACGCTGGTGTGGGAGATGTCGTCATAGAGGATCTTGTCGTAGATCTCGTCGGCGAAGATGATGAGGTTGTGCTGGCGGGCGATCTCGATCAGCTCCAGCTGGAATTCGCTACCGTAGACGGCGCCAGTCGGGTTGTTCGGGTTGATCAGCACCAGGCCGCGGGTGCGCGGGGTGATGCGGGCCCGGATGTCGTCCAGATCCGGATGCCAGTCGGCCCCTTCATCGCAGCGGTAGTGCACCGCATGACCGCCGGAGAGGGTGACGGCCGCGGTCCACAGCGGGTAGTCGGGAGAGGGCACCAGCATCTCGTCGCCGTTGTTGAGCAGCGCCTGCATGGCCATCACGATCAGCTCGCTGGCGCCGTTGCCGATGTAGATGTCATCGATGTCGACCTTGCGCATCCCTTTCTGCTGGTAATACTGCATCACCGCCTTGCGGGCCGAGAACAGCCCCTTGGAGTCGCAATAGCCCTGGCTCTGGGGCATGTTGAGGATCACATCCTTGATGATCTCCTCCGGTGCATCGAAACCGAACGGGGCCGGGTTGCCGATATTGAGCTTGAGGATGCGGTGGCCTTCGTCTTCGAGACGGCGAGCCTCTTTATGCACCGGGCCGCGGATGTCATAGCAGACATCGTCGAGCTTGTGCGACTTGTCGATAGTGAACATGGTGAGCGTGATTCCTTCCCCTGGGGGCGCGTTGGCAGAAAGCGAGTTTTAGTATCTAATTTCTTTGCCCCTATTCTTCACAGAATTGAATGCTAGAACAATCTTATTTCTGGAATAAATCCCTGATTTTTCACCATCAAACAGGGTTACCAATTTGTTGATTTCAGCAGGATCGTTTGTCTGTCTGGCGAGAAACCAGTGAAAGATGAGGAATGCTTTCACCAGGCCGCCCTAGTGTATTGAAATATTCATCCCATCTGGCACGATTGGCTGGATCAGGAAACCGGCGTCAGCCCCTGGTCCTGGCCGTCTCGGGACCTCGTCCGACGGGCTTTTTCATCATCTCATCGAGGCATTGCCATGCGCGCACCCGCACCCGGTCGCTACCGTCACTTCAAGGGAGGCCATTATCGGGTTCTCACCCTGGCCACTCATACCGAAACCCAGGAGTCGCTGGTCATCTACCAGTCCGAGCAGGATGGGGCCGTCTATGCCCGCCCCGTCGCCATGTTCATGGAGTGGATCGAGCATCAGGGTGCGGTGGTGAGCCGCTTCACTCCGCTGGACTGAGCCAGTGTGGCGGTGGCCATGATGCAAAAAGGCGCCAGAGGGCGCCTTTTTTATATGCAGATGATGCTGGGATCAGAGGCCCAGATTGGCCTTGGCATAGGCCTCGAAATCGGTGCAGCCACCGATGTGCTGCTCATCCAGGAAGATCTGCGGCACAGTGGTAACGGGCTTGCCCGCCTTGGCGGCCAGATCGTCCTTGGTCAGACCCTCGGCGTTGATGTCCACATAGCGGAACTCGAAATCGTCGCGCTCTTCGACCAGCTGCTCGGCGATCTGCTTGGCACGGACACAATAGGGGCAACCGGGACGACCAAAAATTTCTACAAACATCTTTTTTCTCCGTGATATGAGGCAGGGCACAGCATAGCCCCGCCTCAGGGTCAGTCAAAGTGGAAATTGCCGATACCCATGTTCGGCATCTTCGATAGCCAGCCGCATGTTGCTCGGCAATCTGGATGGGTTGCTGCTGGTAAATGCGCTCCAGCAGCCCCTTCTCAAACCCGGTCCAGGGCTAATGAGGGCCCCGATTTATTGCTCGGCAATCTGAAAGAGCTGCTGTTGGTAAATGCTTTCCAGCAGCCCCCTCTCAAACACAGTCCAGGGCTAATGAGGGCCCCGATTTATTGCTCGGCAATCTGGATGGGTTGCTGCTGGTAGATGCTCTCCAGCACTCCTTTCTCAAATCCGGTCCAGGGCCAGGGTGCCTTGCTGGCACGGTAGCGTTCGTGGGTGGCCGGATCCTGGGACAGACCGCGCTGGAACATGACGAAGGCCTTGCGCTGACCGCTCGCCGTGTCGATGAAACCGGCCAGGTTGGAGGTGCCGGTGATGGTGCCGGTCTTGGCATGCACCTTGTTCTTCATCATGGGGGCGGTGACGCTGCGGCGCCAGGCCAGGGTACCGTCGACCTGTGCGCTGGGCAGCAATTTGATGAAGTCGAGCTGGGCATCATTCTTCTGGATGAAGTTCAGCACCGACAGCATCTGGCGCGCGCTGATGAGGTTGTGGGCGGAGAGGCCCGAGCCGTCGGCCAGGGTGGCGTTGCCGAGATCGATGCCGTTCTTGGTCAGGATGGCGCGCACCGCCATGGTGCCGCTGCGGTAGCTGCCCGGCTTGTTGTAATAGTGGCGACCCACCGTCTTCAGGAAGGTGTCGGCATAGAGGTTGTCCGACCTCTTCAGCATCTTGCTCAGCATGACGGGCAGGGAGACGGAGTAGTGGGTGGCCAGGGTCTCGGCACCGACCGGTGCCTTGTGGGTGACGCGCAGCAGGCCGTCGTGGCTGATCCCGGCGCGGTTCATGGCCCAGCGGATGTTGTCCCAGCCCCAGGCTTCCACGTCGTGGATGGCAAAGCGCAGGCCCTGCGGCTCCTTGTTCGGGCTGATGCAGCCCTTGAGCTCATAGAAGTTGCCCTTGGCCATGTCCACTTCCAGGGCGCAGAACTGGCGCGCCATGTCGCCATAGCTCATCACCTCCACGTTGTCGGCTCCTATGCCGATGGGCACGCCGGTGGCCACGTTGCCGATGGCCGGCTTGCCAATCTGGGTGGCGGTGATGGTGCCGTAGGCGCAGTTCTTGTCGATGATGACGGAGGAGACAGGCGCCGCGAAGCAGAGGGTCTGATCCCCCCAGGACCAGCCGTTGCCGCGCTCGTAGCCGTTGTAGGCGCCGGTGTTGACGTAGACATTGCCCTGGATGCGGGTGACTCCGAGCTGCTTGAACAGGGCCACCAGATCCATCCGTGACAGGGTGGGATCGCCGACGAAGTTGATCCAGATATCGCCATTGATGACGTTCCCCTGCTTGGCGCCGGGC
Organism: Aeromonas sp. sif2433; assembly: GCF_019218705.1. NCBI lineage: Bacteria > Pseudomonadati > Pseudomonadota > Gammaproteobacteria > Aeromonadales > Aeromonadaceae > Aeromonas > Aeromonas sp. sif2433. The sequence continues at coordinate 422,001 of NZ_JAHUXD010000001.1, read as the reverse complement.
TGGGCCTGCACGTCGGTGGCGAAGCGGAAGTCGGCGCCGAGTTCGAGGCGGGCGGCCAGGGCGGTGAGCACCTTCATGGTGGAGGCGGGCGCTATCATGTCGTCGGCGTGACGGGCGAATTCAACCCCGCCGTTGCCTTGCACTATGATGGCGTACTGGCCCCCCTTGGGCGGGGTCAGCGGGGTGGCGTGGGCCACCATGGAAAACAGAGCACAAAAACCAATCAACAGCCGCTGCATAAGATCCTCTAACTTGACGAAGGGGTCGGCAGTGCGATGCCAACCCTGATAACCAACCATTTACTCTCTCACCCGCTCGCCAGGAGCAGGCACTCACTAAGGGTGTCTGCGGTACGACATCGGCCCTGGTAGTCAATGACTCGCTCTCTCAGCTGCCAGCAAGAAGCGGGCACTAACTCAGGGTGTCTGCGGTACGGTATCGACCCTGATAATCAAAAATTTTCTCTTTCACCTGCCAGAAGCGCCCGGACTTGCGCGCGATGACAAAATCCGGATGACGAAACTGGGTGTCGGCCGCCAGCACGCTGTCCAGGGTGGTGAATTCGGGCTCCAGGCCCGGGGCGGGCCAATGATGACGCACAAAGTGCTGTTGAAACAAGCGCCGTGCTGCCGGGGAGTGAAAGCCGAAGTATTCGGTCAAGGTCAGCCCGTCCTCATCGTGGTAGGTGACCTCCAGCCGCTCCCCCTGTTTGCCACGACCCGCAGCCAGGGTGAGGCCGGCGCAGCGGATCACCATGCAATCCTTGAGATTGAGCGCCTCCTTGAGCTTGTCGTCCGGATCCACCAGCAACTGATCGCAGCTCTGGCAACGGCGGGCGGCGATGTCGTTCTCCGCGCCGCAGGCGGGACAAATCTTGGCGCGAAAGCGGTAGTCACACTCCTCCCGGTTGCCCTCGTCATCCTCGAACAGCCCCTGACAGCGGCGGCCGTAGTGTTCGATCACCTTGCCATCCTCGTCGGTCTTGCCCCAGAAGGTGTTGGCAAAGCCGCAGGCGGGGCAGGGCACCTGCACCGGCTCGGTGCCGGCATGGGGCCTGGGCTCCCCCACTTCGGGGGCGAACAGGTTGAAGTTGTTGCCGGCGTAGTCGAGCACCAGGCAATCGGCCTTGCCCGGCGACAGGCGCAAGCCCCGGCCGACGATCTGCTGATAGAGCGACACCGATTCGGTGGGGCGCAGCATCACGATGAGATCGACATGGGGGGCATCGAAGCCGGTGGTGAGCACCGCCACGTTGACCAGAAACTTGATCTCCCGCGCCTTGAAGGCGTGGATGAGGGCATCCCGCTCCGGGCCCGGGGTCTCGCCGGTGATGAGGGCCGCAGATTGTTCTTTTGCCATCAGCAGGCCCTGGATTTCGCGGGCGTGCTCGACGGTGGCGGCGAAGATCATCACCCCCTGCCGATCGGCGGCGTATTCCAGCACCTGGCTCAGGATATGAGGGGTGACCCGCTGCTGGCGTTTGAGCTCGCCATTGAGATCCGCCTCGCTGAACAGGCCGTTCTCCCGTGGCACCAGCTTGCTGAAGTCGTAGTGGACTATGGGGGCATCGACCAGCCGGGGCGGGGTCAGGTAGCCATTCTTCACCATGTAGCGCAGCGGCAGCTCGAACACGCAGTCGCCAAACAGCCGCTCGCCGTGGCTCTTCACCATGCCGTGATAGTGGCGCCGGTAGATCCAGCCCAGCCCCAACCGGTAGGGGGTGGCGGTGAGGCCGAGGATCTTGAGGGCCGGGTTGGTGGCTCTGAGATGGCCGATCACCTGATGGTACTGGCTGTCATCATCGAGCGAGACCCGGTGGCACTCGTCGATGATGAGCAACGAAAAGGCGCCATCGAAGGCAGCCAGGTTGCGGGCCACCGACTGCACCGAGCCGAACACCACCTGGGCGCTGGCCTGCTTGCGATCCAGCCCGGCGGCGAAGATGTCGGCACGCAGATCCCAGGCCTCGTACTTGGCGTGGTTCTGCTCCACCAGCTCCTTGACGTGGGCCAGCACCAGCACCCGGCCACGGGCCTTGCGGGCCAGCTCGGCGATCACCAGGCTCTTGCCGGCGCCGGTTGGCAATACCACCACGGCGGGATCCGGACGTTGACGAAAGTGCTTGATGACGGCGTTGACCGCGTCTGTCTGATAGGGTCTGAGAACGAACATGAGGAGACTGGTCGGTGCGAGGTGGCGCCATTATAGGGATCTTGCCGCCAAAATGCAGCGGGCAGGCGTGAGAGGGCAGAAGTGATATGGGGCAAGGTGGTGACGGGCGTCTCGCCGCCAAAGGAAGCGGGCCAGAATGATTCTGGCCCGCCGAGAGAGTGCAATCTTGCTTAGTGGAAGGGGAACAGGTAGTTGAGCCAGCTACCCATGCGCAGCAGAATCTTACGCATGATGGCCACATGTTCGAAATAATCGGTGTAGATGGCGGCCTGGCCACTCGAGCCCGCGATCACCTGATACTTGGACCACTCGGGGTCGGTGATCTTGATGAGGACAGGCAGACGGCCCGGCACCTGGGCTGAGGTCTGATCCAGCAAACCTATGTTGGCCTGCACGTTACCCGAGGCGATCGCGGGGATCACGGCTTGTACCTCACCCTTGAAGATCTTGCCTGGGATACCGTCGATCACCACCTCGGCTTCATCGCCGACAGCCAGTCGCTGCATGCTGTTTTGCCAGAACCAGCCGACATAAGAGGTATCGTCCTCGTGGATGAAGGTCATCACAGGGCGATACATGTAGGGGGTCGCTATCATGCCGGGGCGCAGCGCCAGCTGGACGACGTGACCATTGCTCGGGGCGTAGACCACGGTCTGCTCCAGCGCGTACTTGGCCTCGTTGAGCTGTGCCTGCAGATCATTGATGGTCGCTTTTTGCTGATCCAGCTGGGCGACGATGTCGTCCACGTTGGCCTGGGTGACGTCGAGGTCACGCTGCTTGCCGATGCCGCGGCGTACCAGTTCCAGGGCACGATCGCGATCCAGGCTGGCTGAACGGAGTCTGGCACCGAGTGCCTTGAGGAAATCCTGATTGGAGTCGAGCCGCGCCGTCAGGCTGGCGACCTTTTGCTCGAAGGGTTCTGACTCGATGCGAAACAGCACATCTCCCTTTTTGACTTTCTGGTTGGGCTTGACATCAACTTCGCTGACGCGGCCTTTCACCAGAGGCACTATGGGGGTGGAGACGTAGTAGTTGCGCGACATTTCAGAATAGGGATGGTTGTAGTTCATCAGTACGATGAGCGCCCCTATGATGAAGACGCCACCGAGCACGGCCGTCGGCACTGTCCACTTGTTGAGCGGGATCTTGAAGATCTTGAAAATCCCTACACAGATGGCTGTATAGGTAAGAATGAGTAGCAAGTCCATGAAATATTACCTACTTTTCGGTCTGTTCGAGCGTTGCCATACGGGCTTGCAATGCGGCAAGTTCTTGCTTGAGCGTGGAGATCTCATTCTCGTCTTTTTCCAGACGCTGATTGAAACCCCAACCCCGATCGGGGCGATAAATCGTGGCCCAGATCCAGAGGAAGGGCCAGAGCACATGCAGGGTAAACAGGCTAACCCAGCCCGCCACATGAATCGCATCCTGATGGGGATGATTGCGGTGTTTGGCAATTTCATACGGGATATCGTGAATAACGATTACACCGTAGAACATGACCAGAACGACAAACACCAATATCCCGAGGGCAACGTAGGTAAGTATGTAATCAGGTATCATTAATGTCTCCAATCGAGGCTGCAAGGTCACACACTGACTTGCACCCATAGTTTCTGGTGCATGATGACAGCATATTACGTCAGCGCAAGACTGCAATCAGAGTGTTGACATTCCGGTACAGCCTCGGTTCATTGGCTGGTCATAAACCGCGCACGATGAATTTCTTTCTGTAAAATCAAAGGGGAGAAGGGATTCGGATGTCACAGCTCAAGGAGATGAGTTAGCGATGAAAAGACCATGCTGGATGAGTCTGTTATGGGGAGGGCTGCTGCTGGTCAGCCTGTTGTCGGCAAGGATCGGCTGGGCGGCAGAGCCCAGGATGGCGCCCACCGAGCAGGAGCGGTCACAGACCCTGATCCTGCTCCATGAGCCCATCGTCATGTTGCAGACCAAGTATGGCAGCCTGGATGGGGCGGCCAGGGTGCGGCTGGTCCATGAGCGGCTCCAGGCCATGGCGCCCGGCGACTTGAACTCGCCCGTCACCCTGGCCAAGGGGACTCGGGTCGGCCAGGATAGCCGGGAGTTCATGGTGAACGGCAAGCGCATTCTGGTGCTGCTGGCCGGCGATCTGGACGAATTCGATGAGTTGACGCTGGATCAGGCGGCCGAGCGGGTCCGGCTGCGCCTGGATGAGGTCCGCATCAAGTATCTTGAGCTGCATTCAGCCCCCTATCTGCTCAAGGCCGTCGGCAAGACCCTGCTGGCCAGTGCCCTCTTCTTTGGCCTGGTCTGGCTGCTGCAAAAGGGGCTGCGGCTGGTCAAGAAGTGGCTCGCCAACCGCCTGCTGTTGCAGAGGGGGTTGATCCCCCATCAGTGGCGCCAGGTGGCGGGCAATGTCGAGGCTCGCCTGCTGAGTCTGCTGACGCTGCTGCTGATCTTCGCGCTCACCTATGGCTGGCTCACCTATGTGCTGGGGCTCTTTCCGCAAACGCGGGCCTGGAGCGAGCGGCTGGGAGACTCCCTGTTCACCCTGTGCGGCGACATGCTGGAGGGTATGATCGCGGCCATGCCGGGGCTGGTAACGGTGCTGCTGATCATCGTCATCACCCGCTTCTTCATCCGGATGCTGGCCATAGTGTTCGATCGCATCGAGCGCGGCCAGTTCCGGGTGCAGGGCCTGCACGCCGAGACTATAGGCGCCACCCGGCGGCTGCTCTCGGTGGTGATCTGGCTGTTCGCCCTGACGGTGGCCTATCCCTACCTGCCCGGCGCCAACTCCGACGCCTTCAAGGGGATCAGCGTCTTCTTCGGGCTGATGGTGACCCTGGGCTCGGCCGGGATCATGAACCATGCCATGAGCGGCTTGGTGCTCATCTACTCCCGCGCCCTGCGGCCCGGTGATCTGGTGCAGATCGGCGAGGTGGAGGGGATGGTGACCGAGCTCAACGCCCTCTCGACCAAGCTGGTGACGCGTCAGGATCACGAGGTAACCCTGCCCAATGCCGTGGTGGTCGGCGGCAGGGTGACCAATCTCACGCGGCTGGCGGGGGACAAGGGGGTCGCCCTGCTGACCAAGGTGACCATCGGCTACGACACCCCCTGGCGCCAGGTGCACGCCATGCTGGAGCTGGCGGCGCGGCGCTGCCAGCAGCTCAATCAGGCCGAACCACCGCTGGTGCGCCAGCTCAACCTGCAGGACTGGTATGTGGAGTACGAGCTGCAGGTGCGCATGAAGAACGGCTTGTTGCCCGCGGTGGCCAAGACGGAGCTGCATGGCCACATCCAGGATGTGTTCAATGAGTTCGGGGTGCAGATCATGTCCCCCAACTTCATCGCCCAGCCGGAGCAGGCGGTGCTGGTGGCCAGAGAGCACTGGTATCAGGCCCCGGCCGAGGCCCCCGCAGAGGCGCGTCCGGCGGCCAGACAGGGGTGAATGCAGAGGGAAAACGAGAAGGCCCGGCAGCGATGCCGGGCCTTCTTATTTGGGTGCGATACGCGGGTTAGTTCTCCTTCACCGCACTCAGCCGGGATGGCCTGAACCTGATCAGGAAGGCCAGGGTGATGACGGCGGTACACACCAGGCCGATGATGGTGGAGATGTCCATCGCCAGACCAAAGCCGATGGGCGCGTTGGCCAGATAGGTAAACACCACGGCGGTCATGAACATGGCGGGGATGGTGCAGACCCAGTGCAGCTTGCCTTCCTTGATGAGGTAGGCGGCGGCGGCCCACAGCATGATGACGGCGGTGGTCTGGTTGGCCCAGCCGAAGTAGCGCCAGATCACCCCGAACTCCGCCTTGGAGATGATGAAGCCGAGGATGAACATGGGGACGGCGATCAGCAGTCGCTTGGCCATGGGCTTCTGGGTCAGCTTCAGGAAGTCCGCCACTATGAGGCGGGCACTGCGAAACGCGGTGTCACCTGAGGTGATGGGCAGGATCACCACGCCGAGGATGGCCAGGATGCCGCCGACCGTGCCGAGCAGGCTGGTGGAGACTTCGTGCACCACGGCCGCCGGGCCGCCGCTCGCCAGGGTGGCGTTGAGCGCTTCGGTGCTGTCGTAGAAGGAGAGACCCAGGGTGCACCAGATGAGGGCGATGATCCCTTCACCTATCATGGCGCCGTAGAAGATGAAGCGACCGGACTTCTCGTTCTGCATGCAGCGCGCCATCAGCGGGGACTGGGTGGCATGGAAGCCGGAGACGGCGCCACAGGCGATGGTGATAAACAGCAGCGGCCACAGCGGCAGCTCGGTCGGGTGCAGGTTGGAGAAGTCCATCCCGGTGTTGTAGAAGCCTTTGCCGGAGACGATGAGGCCGATGATGAGACCGACCGACATAAACACCAGCAGGGCGCCGAAGATGGGGTAGAAGCGACCGATGATCTTGTCGATGGGGACTATGGTGGCGAGGATGTAGTAGGCAAAGATCGCCACTATCCAGTAGACCAGATCGGTGGAGGTGAGGTTCGCCAGCAGGCCCGCCGGGCTCAGCACGAACACCACGCCCACCAGCATCAGCAGCACCACGGCAAACAGGTTCATGAAGTGCTTGGCGGTGGTGCCCAGGTGCTCACCGACCACTGTCGGTACCGAGGCACCCTTGGCGCGCACCGACAGCATGCCGGAGAAGTAGTCGTGTACCGCGCCGGCGAAGATGCAGCCAAAGACGATCCAGAGCATGGCGACCGGGCCGTACAGGGCACCCAGGATGGGGCCGAAGATGGGGCCGACCCCGGCGATGTTGAGCAGTTGAACCAGGTAGACCTTCTTGTCCGACATGGGCACATAGTCCACGCCGTCGGCCATGGTGATGGCGGGGGTGGCGAGCTCGGGTTGCGGGCCAAATATCCGCTCGATGAACTTGCCATAGAAGAAATAGCCAGCCACTAGCAGGCCGACGCAGAGGAAGAACCAGATCATTGTTACGCTCCAGCATTGTTATTTTATGGTGTGCGCGGTCAGTCTAAGTGGGCTCTTCTGTTAACGGCAGGTAAAGGTGGTGAGCGGCGACATGGCGACCCGAGCGGTTGCCGACTGTGAGCCGGCGCACACTCAGGTCATCTCACTCCAGGCCTAACTCATCCTTCAGCTCCTTGAGGTAGCGGCGGCTGACCGGCACCCTGGCCCCGCTTTGGGTGACGATCTGGGCCAGCTGATTCTCCAGCAACTGGATCTCGAAGATAGCGTGTGGGGCCACCAGATATTGGCGGTGGCAGCGCAGCAGCGGGGTCTTCTCCTCCAGCGACTTGAGCGTGAGTTGGGTGTGAAACAGCTCCCCCTGGCAGGCGACGTGCACCCCGCCGAGATCCGAGAAGACGTACTCCACCTGCTCTATGGGCAGCAGCCGCACCCGGTTGTGCAGGTAGCCGGGAATGTGGCGAATGGCGGGCGCCAGCGAGGTGATGGACTGCGGGGTGAGATCCTGCTTGAGGCGCGCCAGCGTCTTGGCCAGCCGGATGGGCTCGACCGGCTTGAGCAGGTAGTCGAAGGCGTTTTCCTCGAAGGCCTGGATGGCATAGTCATCAAACGCCGTGACGAACACGATGCGGGGCAGGGGATCGAGCATGGCTACCAGCTCCATGCCGCTGAGCTTGGGCATCTGGATGTCGAGAAACACCACGTCCGGCTTGAGTCGCTGGATGAGCGGCAGCGCCTCAAGGGCGTTGGCGGCCGCGCCGAGGATCTCGATATCGGGGTCAGTGCCGAGCAGCTCGGCCAACTCTTCGCGGGCATAGGGCTCGTCATCGACGATCAGGATGCGGATCATGTTATCTCCTTGGAAGGGGGCCGGGGCGCCTTGGGGATGCTGAAGGAGACCCGGGTCCATTGCTCCGGCTCGCACTGGACGCTGAGGCCGAAGCGATCGCCGAAGGCACTCTTGAGGCGGCGGTCCACTATGTTCATGCCGAGCCCGTCCCCCGTCAGATCTCCCTGCCAGGCACCGGCGTTGTCCTCGACGCAGAGCCTGACCTGCTCGGGGGTCTCCTCCGCGTAGAGGCGGATGCGGCCATGCTCCAGCAGGGTGGAGATGCCGTGCTTGATGGCATTCTCGATGAGGGGCTGCAGGGTGAAGCTCGGCAACTGCAGCTGGCCCAGCCGCGGCGGGATCTCGTTTTGCACTGTCAATCGCTCACCAAAGCGGGCCTGCTCGATCTCCAGGTAGGATTGGCAGTGCTCCTGCTCCTCCTGCAGGGTGGCCATGTCGCTCTGGCGCTTGAGGTTCTTGCGAAAGAAGCGGGACAGATGCAGCAGCAGCTGGCGTGCCCGCTCGGGGTCGCGCCGGGTGATGGCGCTGATGGTGTTGAGGGTGTTGAACAGGAAGTGGGGGTTGATCTGGGCCTGGATGAGTTTGAGCTCGGACTGCACCAGCAACCGCTGTTGCTGCTCCAGCCGGCCGCTCAGCAGCTGCTGGGACAACAGGTTGGCGATCCCTTCCCCCAGGGTGTGGTTGATCTTGAGGAACAATCGCTTCTTGGGCTCGTAGAGCTTGATGGTGCCTATCACCCCCTTGTCCCCTTGCAGCGGGATCACCAGCACCGAGCCGAGCTGGCACTGGGGGGAGATGCTGCAGCGATAGGGCTGGCGGTTGCCGTCGGCGAACAGCACCTTGTTCCGGGCTATGGCCTGCAGGGTGATGGCCGAGGTGATGGGGGTGCCCGGCTTGTGGTGATCCTCGCCGGTGCCGATGAAGGCCAGGATCTTGTCAGTGTCCGTGATGGCGACGGCGCCGACCCCGGTCTCTTCCTGCACGATGCGGGCGATTTTGTTGCTCGCCTCGACGGTGAAGCCCTGGGTCATGATGCCGACGGTGCGGTTGGCGATGGTGAGCGCCTTGGCGGAGAAGACCCGGGAGAACTTCTCGTACATCCGTTGCTGGTCGCGGATCATGCTGATGAAGAGCGCCGCCCCGCAGGAGTTGGCCAGGATCATGGGGGTGGCGATGGTGCGCACCAGCTGCAGGGCCTGCTCAAAGGGCGTGGCGACCAGCAGTATGATGACCATCTGCAAGATCTCGGCGTAGAGGGTGGTGAAGAAGGCGATCCGGGGTTTGAACAGGGCATCCACCCGGTTGGTCCGCATCAGTCGCCAGTGCACCAGGCCACCCAGCAAGCCCTCGCAGGTGGTGGAGATGGCGCAGGCGAGATCGGTAAATCCGCCGAGGGTATAGCGGTGCAGGCCACCGGTCAGTCCCACCAGAAAGCCCACCAGCGGACCCCCCAGCAGCCCGCCCAGCACGGCACCGACGGCGCGGGTGTTGGCGATGGCGTCATCTATGTCCAGCCCGACATAGGTGCCGAGGATGCAGAAGCAGGAAAAAATAACGTATATCAAGACTTTGTGGGGGAGTCTGACCGAGTAGTTGGCCAGGGGGCGCAGCAGCGGACTCTTGGAAAAGAGGTAGGCGATGACCAGGCTGACGCTCATCTGCTGCAGCAGGGAGAGGACTAACTGCATAAAAAACGTTCCTTTAAAACCATGCCGCGCAGTGGCCCCGGCGCGGCGTTTTGTGATCCGGATCCTGTTCCGTCTCGGGCAATGGGTGTATCGCGGCGAGCAGTTTGCCAGAATGCTGGAGTAAAACCATATAAAATCAGCATGTTAAATTGATATTTGTGTAATCGATACAGGCTTGGTATTGCTGAAGAGAGCATGAATGTATCCGCTGGATACGCTACACGGAGGTAGCATGCTCCGCCCAGCCTTCTGGCTGGGCGTTTTTTATTCAGGTTCAATAGCGGACCATTTTGAGGGGGATTGGGCAATTATTCAGGTTTGTCCAATGAGTTATCCCCAGCTTCTGGGGATAACTCAGAAGGCGAAATAGTAACAGAAGCGCCGGGTCAGGTTGAAAAACAGCCGTTGCCCCTCGTCCAGCTCCTCCTGCCTGATGCAGGCGGTGATGGCTCTCCCGTCCTCCCGCAGATCGATCATCGGTACCCCTTCCGGGCGCTGCGCCTTGCAGTAGGGCAGCACCTTGGGTCTGAGCGGCATGCTGGGCTCGGTGGAGAGCACCAGTGCCACCAAGCCGTCGTCGAGGCGAACCAGGGAGCCGGGTGGATAGACCCCCAGCACCTTGATCAGCAATTTGACCAGATCCTGATCGAACTTCTTCTGGGACTGCTTGTAGAGCTGGGCTATGGCCTGACTCGGCGCCGCCGGGGTGGCGCTGCTGCGCGGGTGCAGCAGCTCATCGTAGTAATCCACCAGGCCGATGAGGCGGGCGAGGGGAGGGATCTCTGCCCCCTTGCTGCCGAGCGGGAAGCCGCTGCCGTCGAGTCGCTCGTGGTGCAGATGGGCGACCTGGCGGATCCTGGGCTCAAATGCCTGCAGATGGTTGAGCATCTCCAGCCCGTACTGGGGGTGCATGTTGAGAAAATTCAGCTCGGCGCGGCTGAGCTCCCCCCGCTTCTGGGTGATCTGGCTCGGGATCCTGAGCTCGCCAATGTCGTGGACTAGCCCGGCCAGCCCCACCTCTTCCATCTCGACGGGGCTCATGCCCAGCTCGCGGGCCATCAGCATGGCGATGAAGGCCACGCTCAGGCTGTGCTGCAGCAGGATATCCGTGTGCTGGCTGCGGATCAGGTGCAAGCCCAGCGGCCCCTCGTGGGCGGCCATGCGGGCGGCGGCATCGCGCACTATCTGCGCCGTGTGGGCCAGCCCCTCGTCCGGCTTGAGGTTGAGGGCGCCAAGCGCATCGCGCAGCTCGGACAGGGATTGGCCGAATGCCTTGTCGGCGGCGCGCAGGGAGCGGCGAAAGGCCTTCTCGTCGAACATGGCTGGTTCGGGGAGGAAGGGCTCGTCGAGGGGAAGGGGCTGAGTGATCACGGGGATCGCATCACCGTGCAAGAGGGGCTCGACCGGGAGATCACTTCGCGTGGGATCCACCATCAGCAGGGTGAGTTCGAGGTGGCGGATGATGTCGAGCTGCTGCTGATCGCGGATCTTGAAGGCATTGAACATGAAAGGGTGACTGGTCCATCCCGTGGGGAGATGGATGTAGTGGCCGATTCTTAACTGCTCGATGGAGGCTTGGATCAGCGCCATTGGCTAGCTCTTGTTTCGTGTTTGCCTACCAACAAGCTAGCAAAATTAAACAGATAGACAAATAAAAAAGCCCGCGCAGGTGCGCGGGCTCTCTATCACAAGGCCAGTTATCAGGCCTTGGATTTTTTCTTGCTTTCAACCTTGGTCTCTACCTTGGCTTCCACCTTGGTCGCTACCTGAGCTTCCTCGGTGAAGGGACGGCCGTAGTAGGTGTCCATCAGAATGGCTTTCAGCTCGGTGATCAGCGGGTAGCGCGGGTTGGCACCGGTGCACTGGTCATCGAAGGCTTCCAGGGCCAGCTGGTCAACCTTGGCCAGGAAGTCGGCTTCGTTCACACCGGCTTCACGGATGGAGGCCGGGATGCCCAGGGTCGCTTTCAGCTCGTCCAGCCAGGCCAGCAGCTTCTCGATCTTGGCAGCGGTACGGTCACTGGCCGCAGTCAGACCCAGGTGGTCGGCGATTTCGGCGTAACGACGACGAGCCTGCGGACGATCGTACTGGGAGAACGCGGTCTGCTTGGTCGGGTTGTCGTTCGCGTTGTAGCGGATGACGTTGCTGATCAGCAGGGCGTTAGCCAAGCCGTGCGGAATGTGGAATTCAGCACCCAGCTTGTGCGCCATGGAGTGACAGACACCCAGGAAGGCGTTGGCGAATGCGATACCGGCGATGGTCGCAGCATTGTGCACCTTCTCGCGAGCAACCGGATCGTTGGCACCGTTCTGGTAGCTGGACGGCAGATACTCTTTCAGCAGCTTCAGCGCTTGCAGTGCCTGGCCATCGGAGTATTCGTTAGCCAGTACGGAAACGTAGGCTTCCATGGCGTGAGTGACCGCATCCACACCACCGAAGGCGCACAGGGACTTGGGCATGTTCATGACCAGGTTGGCATCGACGATGGCCATGTTCGGGGTCAGCTCGTAGTCGGCCAGCGGGTACTTCATGCCGGTGGCGTCGTCGGTGACTACCGCAAACGGGGTGACTTCAGAGCCGGTACCGGAAGTGGTGGTGATACAGACCAGTTCGGCCTTCACGCCCATTTTCGGGAACTTGTAGATACGCTTGCGGATATCCATGAAGCGCATGGCCAGATCTTCGAACGCGGTGTCCGGGTGCTCGTACATGACCCACATGATCTTGGCCGCATCCATCGGTGAGCCACCACCCAGCGCCAGGATAACGTCCGGCTTGAAGGAGTTGGCCATCTCGGCGCCCTTGCGGACGATGGACAGGGTCGGGTCGGCTTCTACTTCGTAGAATACTTCCACTTCCATGTTCAGCTTCTTGAGCAGACGAACCACGTCGTCGGCATAGCCGTTGTTGAACAGGAAGCGGTCGGTGACCACCATTGCACGCTTCTTGCCTTCCAGATCACCGAGGGCGATCGGCAGGGAGCCACGACGGAAATAGATGGATTTCGGAAGTTTGTGCCACAGCATATTTTCTGCCCGTTTTGCGACTGTCTTCTTGTTGATCAGGTGCTTGGGACCGACGTTCTCGGAGATGGAGTTACCACTCCAGGAGCCGCAACCCAGGGTCAGGGAAGGAGCAAGAGCGAAGTTGTACAGGTCACCGATACCGCCCTGGGTGGAGGGGGTGTTGATCAGGATACGGGCGGTCTTCATCTTGTCGCCGAAGTATCTGATGCGGTCGGCGTTGCGATCCTGGTCGGTGTACAGGCCGGAGGTGTGGCCGATACCACCGATGTTGACCATGTCACAGGCCATATCAACAGCGTCTTCGAAGTTTTTGGCACGGAACATACCCAGCGTCGGGGAGAGCTTCTCGTGAGCGAACTCATCTTCAGCGCAGAGTTCCAGACCTTCACCGATCAGGATCTTGGTGGTGGCAGGCACAGTCACGCCAGCCATTGCCGCGATCTTGGTGGCCGGCTGGCCCACGATGTCGGCGTTCAGCGCGCCGTTAATCAGCAGCACCTTACGTACCTTGTCAGCTTCATCTTTGGACAGGATGTAGCCATCGTGGCTGGAGAAACGCTCTTTCACCTGGTTGTAGATGGAGTCAACCACGATGACCGCTTGCTCGGACGCACAGACCACACCGTTGTCGAAGGTCTTGGACATCAGGATGGAGGCGACGGCACGCTTCACATCGGCGGTTTCGTCGATGACGATCGGCACGTTACCCGCACCTACACCGATAGCAGGCTTGCCTGAGGAGTAAGCGGCTTTCACCATGCCCGGGCCACCGGTGGCCAGGATCAGGTTGATGTCGTTGTGCTTCATCAGCGCGTTGGACAGCTCAACAGAGGGTTGATCGATCCAGCCGATGATGTCTTTCGGTGCACCGGCGGAGATGGCTGCATCCAGTACCAGCTTGGCAGCGGTATTGGTGGAGTTCTTGGCGCGGGGGTGCGGGGAGAAGATGATGGCGTTACGAGTCTTCAGGGAGATAAGGGCTTTGAAGATCGCGGTAGCGGTCGGGTTGGTGGTCGGAACGATACCGCAGATGATACCTACCGGCTCGGCGATGATCATGGTGCCCATCTCGTCATCCTGGCTCAGGATGCCGCAGGTCTTCTCGTCTTTGTAAGCGTTATAGATGTATTCGGAGGCGAAGTGGTTCTTGATAACCTTGTCTTCGATGATACCCATACCGGACTCTGCCACGGCCATTTGGGCCAAGGGGATACGGGCGTTGCTGGCGGCCAGGGCGGCGGCACGGAAAACCTTGTCTACCTGCTCTTGCGAGAAGCTGGCGAATTCACGCTGTGCTTCTTTGACGCGGGCAACCAGTGCATCCAGTTCAGCCAAATTGGTTACTGCCATGTTTATCTCCTGATGATTTGAAAACTGTTTAGTAAGACCTTGGCAATGCCCGGCAATTATAGCCTTCCTGTCAAGGATAGAATCACCACAACGGGGTATTTACATGCCTTACTAAATTGCTTTCTGAGTCGATTATAGAGCGGGGTCGCTGCAGAAAAACTTGATCTGGATCATATGTAACAAAAGAACAAAAGAAATTTTGTTTCATATATGTAGATCGGTTGAGGCGATCTGCAAGCAGGGCGGGGTCTGGCGGCGATAATCCCTGCATTAATTAAGGGATATGTTTAATTTTTCAAATGGTTAGTGAAGATGCGCCAAGGGATCTCGAGCGCCTTCGGCCCGAGTGGGTCAGGGGCGCGCTGGATTCGAAGGCGATCATCTCGCGGTAGCCCCTTACCTTGTTACCGTTGTTTGCGGCAAAAAAGCGTGTTTTTTTCATCCATCAGTACACCCAAAGGGCCGCTTGCTGGCCCTCGGCGGTCACAGCAGAAGATGCCGGCACGGGTTGACATGCGATAGTGTGATTTCCGTTCGACCCTGATCCTGACTCTGGGCCAAAATGTTAGGACAGAGATCGTCGATAATCAGTTGGCAACGCGAGTCGGAGAGCCGCCGCGCCAAGGGGCTGCGCATCCGGTTTCATTGCAACTTGGCTCCATATCAATCAATGAAAATGTCTCTTTTTGCGATGCAAAATATCGTGACAAGACAAGGTGGTCAGATAAAGCGCTAATGAATTTTGCCAAAATGTTAATTTCACCAGGCTGGCATTAACAACTCGATATGTTGAATTATGTCGATTCATTAGAGGAACTAACTGAAAAGCCACGGAAAGGGTGAGATTATTTGATTGGTGAAGGTCATGAGCATGGTGTAAATTTACGCACAGTTTTTGTTGGGATGGCCCATGTGGCCCCGTTTGATTCTGGATGGCGCCTATGGCAGCAATTGACGTCTCTTTGTATCTGAAATTTTTCGTTGGTCTGTTTGCGATCATCAACCCGCTTGGGTTGTTGCCGGTCTTTGTCAGCCTGACGGGCCACATGCAGCCGGAAGAGCGGATGAAGACCAATACCACGGCCCATATTGCGGTGGTGGTGATCCTGATGGTCTCCATGTGCATGGGGCAGCTGATCCTGGATAGTTTCGGCATCTCATTGGCGTCATTTCGCATCGCCGGTGGTTCGCTGATCACTCTAATCGCCTGGTCCATGCTGCAAGGCAAGCTGGGCGAGGTGAAGCATAACAAGCAGGAGAAGGGCGAACTGGCCGCGCGGGAATCCATCGCCGTGGTGCCGCTGGCGCTGCCGCTGATGGCGGGGCCCGGGGCTATCTCCTCTTCTATTGTCTATGCCAGCCAGAAAACCTGGCCCCAATTGCTGGGCATGTTCGTGGTGGCCATGGCCTTTGCGTACTGCTCCTGGCTCATCTTCCGTGCCGCCCCCTTGTTGTTCAAACTGATGGGGAACACCGGCATCAACGTGGTGACCCGGATCATGGGGCTCATCATGATGTCTCTTGGCATCGAGATCATGGTGGCTGGCGTCAAGGGCGTCTTCCCCGGATTGATGTGATTCAGGTCTGTTTTGTCGGAGCCGGTCCCAGTGACCGGCTTTTTATTGTTTCTTTTTTGTTAGCCATTTCCTAGAATCGGGCGGGGCTGTATATAAAAGCACCAAACCAGCCTGTTTAAATGCTAGGGAATGGCTTAAAAGCTGTTTATTTGACCAAGGCTTAGCACCAGCTCTGATGATATATGTTGCATTATCAGAAATGACAGGGAATTATGCTGATTGCGACCTCAGGCTCGCACTTATGGCAAATGCATGGAATGTTCTTGTTGGAGTAAATGGAAATGACTCATAAAAAAACAATGATAAATACCCTTTTATTGGCTGCGCTATTCGGTGGGGCCAGCCTGGCTCAGGCCGCAGATGTCCCCGCTGGCACCAAGCTCGCCCCCGAGCAGTCTCTGGTGAAAGGTAACGGTTCAGAACCCGCCACCCTGGATCCGCACAAGACCGAAGGAACGGTCGAATCCAATATTCTGCGTGACCTGTTCGAGGGTCTCGTCAGCTCAGGCCCCAAGGGTGAGACCCTGCCCGGCGTCGCCGAGTCCTGGGAAACCAAGGACAACAAGCACTTCGTGTTCCACCTGCGCAAAGATGCCAAGTGGTCCAATGGCGAGCCGGTGACCGCCCATGATTTCGTCTTTGCCTTCCAGCGTGCAGTCAACCCCAAGACTGGCTCTCCCTATGCCTGGTACATGGAGCTTCCGACCATCGTCAACGCCAGTGCCATCATCGCTGGCAAGAAGCCTGCCGATACCCTGGGAGTGAAGGCCACAGACGACTACACCTTCGAAGTGCAGCTGGAAAAAGCGATCCCCTATTTCGTCAGCATGCTATCCCACACCACCACTTACCCGGTACCGAAAGCGGTGATCGAGAAGTTTGGTGACAAGTGGACCCAGCCGGCCAACATGGTCTCCAACGGTGCCTACAAGCTGAAGGATTGGGTCGTCAACGAGCGCGTCGATGTCGAGCGCAACCCCAACTACTGGAACAACGCCAAGACAGTGGTCGACAAGGTCACCTACCTGCCGATCCAGTCCACCAACGCCGAGCTGAACCGCTATCTGGCCGGTGAACTCGATCTGACCTACAACATGCCGATCGAGCGCTTCAAGCAGATGAAGAAGGAGCACCCGAGTGAGGTGCAGGTCAGTGGCTACGTGGGTACCTACTACTACACCTTCAACACCAAGCGCAAACCCTATGACGACGTGCGGGTGCGTACCGCGCTCACCTATGCCATCGATCGCAACGTGATCGCCGACAAGGTGATGGGCAAGGGCGAGACCCCGGGCTATGCCCTGGTGCCGGACTTTGTGGACGGCTTCAAGCCGGTGGCACCGGCCTGGTCCAAGCTGAGCCAGGCCGAGCGTGATGCCAAGGCCAAAGCGCTGCTGACCGAGGCCGGTTACGGCCCGAACAATCCACTCAAGTTTGAACTGCTCTACAACACCGACGACAACCACAAGAAGGTGGCCGTGGCCGTCGCCTCCATGTGGAAGAAGCTGGGCGTGCAGGTGAGCCTGGTGAACCAGGAGTGGAAGACCTACCTGGAAACGCTCAAGCAGGGTCAGTTTGATGTGGCTCGTCGTGGCTGGATCGCCGACTACAACGAAGCCTCTTCCATGCTGGATCTGATGCAGACCACCCACGGCAACAACGACGGCAAGTACTCCAATGCTGCCTTCGACAAGATGATGGCCGAGTCGCGCAATCAGGTAGATGCAGAGTCACGCAACAAGCTCTATGTCCAGGCCGAAGATATCCTGGCCAAGGACATGCCGATCGCACCCATCTACCAGTATGTGACCTCCCGTATGGTCAAGCCTTATGTGGGCGGCTACCCGGCCAACCCGCTGGATAACCTCTACAGCAAAGACATGTACATCATTGCTCACTGAGTAAAGCAACAAGTCGCATAACAAGCAGGCCCGCCAGACGGCGGGCCTTTATTACAACCGCGACCCTTTGGAAGCAGTACAGGACAGGAAATGTCTATGTTGAAATTCATTTTTAAACGTCTACTGGAAGCGATCCCGACCCTGCTGGTCCTGATCACCGTCTCCTTCTTCATGATGCGCTTCGCTCCTGGCAACCCCTTTACCAGCGAACGCGCCCTACCGCCGGAAGTCTTGGCCAACATCGAGGCCAAATACGGCCTGGACAAGCCCATCGGCGTGCAATACCTCACCTATCTGGGCAACCTGCTGCAAGGCGATCTGGGCCCCTCCTTCAAGTACAAGGACTTCAGCGTCAACGATCTGGTCAGCCAGGCGCTGCCGGTCTCAGCCAAGATTGGCTCGGCGGCCTTCGTGCTGGCGGTGATGCTGGGGGCCATCTTCGGCACCATAGCGGCGCTCAAACAGAACACCATCATCGACTATCTGCTGATGTCGTCGGCCATGGCCGGGGTGGTGATCCCGGGCTTCGTGCTGGCGCCCTTGCTGGTGCTCTTCTTCAGCATCTACCTTGGCTGGTTCCCCGCCGGGGGCTGGCAGGGAGGAGGGGTGCAGTTCATGGTGCTGCCGGTGTTTGGCATGATGATGTACTACATCTCCGCCATCTCGCGCATCATGCGCGGCAGCATGATAGAGACCATGAACTCCAACTTCATCCGCACCGCCCGCGCCAAGGGCCTGCCGCTGCGTCACATCATACTGCGCCATGCGCTGCGGCCGGCCATGCTGCCGGTGGTCTCCTACCTGGGCCCGGCCTTCGTCGGCATCATCACCGGCTCCGTGGTCATCGAGACCATCTTCGGCCTGCCGGGCATCGGTCAGCTGTTCGTCAACGGTGCGCTCAACCGTGATTACTCCATGGTGCTCGGTCTGACCATTCTGGTCGGCGCCCTCACCATTACCTTTAACGCCGTGGTCGATATCCTCTATGCCGTCATCGATCCCAAGATCCGTTACTAAGTCGGGAGTACATCATGGTTGTCACAACTGAGAAGCGCGAAGCCATCGAGGCGTTCGCCCAGAAAGTGGAAGTGGTGGAAGGGCGTTCCCTGTGGAAGGATGCCCGTCGCCGTTTCCTGCGTAACAAGGCGGCTCTCACCAGCCTCATCATCCTGACCATCATCGGTCTGGCGGTGATAGTCGGGCCCCATCTGTCCCAATATACCTTCGACGATCCGGACTGGGGTGCCATGCAATCGGCCCCTGACATGGAGGCGGGTCACTACTTCGGCACCGACAGCCTGGGCCGCGATCTGTTCGTGCGCACCTTGCTCGGCGGCCGCATCTCGCTGATGGTCGGCATCATGGGCGCCATGGTGGCCGTGGTCATCGGCACCCTGTATGGCGCGGCCTCCGGCTTCATCGGCGGACGGGTCGACAGCCTGATGATGCGGGTACTGGAGATCCTCAACGCCTTCCCCTTCATGTTCTTCGTGATCATGCTGGTGACCTTCTTCGGTCGCAACCTGGCCCTCATCTTCCTCGCCATCGGCGCGGTGAGCTGGCTGGACATGGCGCGGATCGTGCGAGGCCAGACCCTGAGCCTCAAGAGCAAGGAATTTATCGAGGCGGCCCACGTCTGTGGCGTCTCCAAGTGGAAGATCATCACCCGTCACATAGTGCCGAACGTGCTCGGCATCGTGGCCGTCTACGCCACCTTGCTGGTGCCGGGCATGATCATGTTCGAATCCTTCCTGAGCTTCCTTGGGCTCGGCGTGCAGGAACCCATGACCAGCTGGGGTGCCCTGCTGGATGAAGGCTCCAAGTCGATGGAAGTGGCCATCTGGCAACTCTTGTTCCCCGCCGGTTTCATGGTGGTGACCCTGTTTTGCTTCAACTTCCTCGGGGATGGTCTGCGTGACGCCCTCGATCCCAAGGACCGCTAATAGCGTCTGAAGGATCGGCAGGAAAGCGTCACGAAAGATCGATAAGGAGTGTTTATATGAAATTACTGGATGTAAAAGATCTGCGGGTCGAGTTCAAGACCCCGGACGGCAATGTGGTGGCGGTCAACGACCTCAACTTCTCCCTGGCGGCTGGCGAGACCCTGGGGATCGTCGGCGAGTCCGGCTCCGGCAAGTCCCAGACGGCCTTTGCCATCATGGGGCTGCTCGCCAAGAATGGCATCATCACCGGGTCGGCCAAGTTTCAGGGCGAGGAGATCCTGAATCTGCCGGAATCCAAGCTCAACAAGATCCGCTCCGAGAAGATCGCCATGATCTTCCAGGACCCCATGACCTCCTTGAATCCCTACATGAAGGTGAAGGATCAGCTGATGGAAGTGCTGATGCTGCACAAGGGGGCGAGCAAGGCGGCGGCGTTCGAGGAGTCGGTACGCATGCTCGATGCGGTGAAGATCCCCGAGTCGCGCAAGCGGATGAACATGTACCCCCACGAATTCTCCGGTGGCATGCGCCAGCGGGTGATGATCGCCATGGCACTCTTGTGTCGCCCGCAGCTGCTCATAGCCGATGAGCCGACCACGGCGCTGGACGTGACGGTACAGGCCCAGATCATGACCCTGATGAACGAGCTCAAGCGCGAGTTCAACACCTCCATCGTCATGATCACCCACGACTTGGGCGTCGTCGCCGGCATCTGTGACAAGGTGCTGGTGATGTATGCCGGCCGCACCATGGAGTACGGCAGGGTCAACGACATCTTCTATCGCCCGAGTCATCCCTACACCGAGGGCTTGCTGCGCGCCATTCCCCGTCTCGACACCGAGGGGGAAGTGCTGCCCACCATCCCGGGCAATCCGCCCAACCTGCTGCGTCTGCCCGTCGGCTGCCCCTTCCAGGAGCGCTGCCACCGGGCTCACGAGATCTGTGGCCAGCAATCCCCGATCCTGACCCCCTTCGGCGACGGACGGACACGGGCCTGCCATTGGGTATCGGATGCCATGATCAAGGGGGCAAACTAAATGGGTACTGACAAGAAACTGCTGCTGGAAGTGTCCGACCTCAAGGTCCACTTCAGCATCAAGAGTGACAAGGCCTGGCCCTGGGCCAAACCCTCCGCCTTGAAGGCGGTGGACGGGGTGACCCTGCGCCTGTACGAGGGGGAGACCCTGGGGGTGGTCGGCGAGTCCGGCTGTGGCAAGTCCACCTTCGCACGGGCGCTGATCGGCCTGGTGCCTGCCACCGACGGCAAGGTGGTGTGGCTGGGCCAGGATCTGACCCAGCTCGATCAGGGGGCGCTGCGGGAGAAGCGCAAGGAGATCCAGATGATCTTCCAGGACCCGCTGGCCTCCCTCAACCCGCGCATGACCATAGGCGACATCATCGCCGAGCCGCTCATCACCTTCTATCCCAAGCTGTCTCGGGATGAGGTGAAGGGGAAGGTGCGCACCATGATGACCAAGGTGGGGCTGCTGCCCAACCTGGTGAACCGCTATCCTCACGAGTTTTCCGGCGGTCAGTGCCAGCGCATCGGCATCGCCCGGGCGCTGATCCTGGAGCCCAAGATGATCATCTGTGACGAGCCGGTGTCGGCGCTGGATGTCTCCATCCAGGCCCAGGTGGTCAACCTGCTCAAGTCCCTGCAAAAGGAGATGGGGCTGTCGCTCATCTTCATCGCCCACGATCTGTCGGTGGTGAAGCACATCTCGGATCGGGTGCTGGTGATGTATCTGGGCAACGCGGTGGAGCTTGGCACTCGCCAGGAGATCTTCGCCAACCCCTTGCACCCTTACACCAAGGCGCTGATGTCGGCGGTGCCCATTCCGGATCCGGACCTGGAGCGCAGCAAGGTCATCCAGATCCTGGAGGGGGATCTGCCGTCTCCCATGAACCCGCCGTCCGGCTGCGTGTTCCGCACCCGCTGCCCGGTGGCCGGCCCCGAGTGTGCCAAGACCAGGCCCATGCTGGAAGGGAACTTTGACCACGCGGTCTCCTGTCTCAAGGTGGATCCACTCTGAGCCTGAGATGAGTATGCGGGGCGCCCAGGTGGCGCCCCGATTTTTTGCCGTGGCGGATAAGATGCCTCTTGGCGTTATCTTTCGAGGCTGATACTATCCGCCGCACAAGGGGAGTAACTTCTCGCCGGTTTGTCGTCATTACGGTGCACCCATTTCCTGCAGTGCACCCGGCAGCCGGGCAGCAATATTTTTGCTGTAAGTGAGACCTTGCCGAGAGGCAAGGTGTATCTGCTCCAAACGCAAACCCACGCCTCTCGGTCGTGGGTTTTGTCGTTTCTGGGAGAAGTGAAAATGGGTGAATGGTGGATGTGGGCCGGTTTCTTCAGCATAGTGCTGGCCCTGTTATGGATTGACATCCGCTTTGTCGGCGGTGGCAAGGCGCACAAGGTGTCGCTCAAGGAGGCGGGCATCTGGTCCCTGGTCTGGATCAGCGTGGCGCTGCTGTTCAACCTGGCCATCTGGTTCTGGCTGGATCACAGCGCAGGCCGTGAAATAGCCAACCAGAAGGGGCTGGAGTTCCTCACCGGCTACCTCATCGAGAAGGCGCTGGCGGTGGACAACGTCTTCGTCTGGCTGATGCTGTTCGGCTACTTTGCCATCCCGGCCGAGCTGCAGCGCCGGGTGCTGCTGTACGGGGTGCTGGGTGCCATCGTCATGCGGGCCGGCATGGTGTTCGCCGGCAGCTGGCTCATCGAGCAGTTCCACTGGATCCTCTACCTGTTCGGCGCCTTCCTGCTGCTGACCGGGGTCAAGATGCTGTGGGCCGCCGACAAGGAGCCGGATCTTGGCAACAACCCGCTGCTGGGCTGGATGCGCCGCCGCTTCAAGGTGACCGAAAGCCTGGAAGGGGAGAACTTCTTCGTCTGGCGTGACGGGGTGCGCTATGCCACACCGCTGCTGCTGATCCTGGTGCTGGTGGAGGTGAGCGATCTCATCTTCGCGGTGGACAGCATCCCGGCCATCTTCGCGGTGACCACGGATCCCTTCATCGTGCTGACCTCCAACATCTTCGCCATCATGGGTCTGCGTGCCATGTACTTCCTGCTGGCAGGGGTGGCCGAGCGCTTCGCCCTGCTCAAATACGGGCTGGCGCTGATCCTGATGTTCATCGGGGTCAAGATGCTGCTGCTGGAGGTGTTCAAGATCCCCACCGGCATAGCGCTGGGCGTGGTGGCGCTGATCCTGCTGACTTCTATGGGATTGAGCCTCTGGGTGACCCGTAAAAAGGCGGCGTGAATAATCTCGGCGGGGTCTGCTCAAGATCCCCCTGAGTGACATCGCCCTGGGCGTCGTGGCCCTGATCCTGCTGAGCTCGATGGGGTTGAGCCTCTGGGTGACCCGTAAAAAGACTGCCTAAGCGCAGCGCCATCTAGAACCAATAAAAGGGGCTCCCATGGGAGCCCTTTTTTCATATCAGATGGCCGATCAGCGTTTGATCTTCTTGGGGTTGGTGTAGCCCCAGATGGTGTACATATCGGCCAGCAGGGCACCGTTGTACTCCTCCAGATCCGCCTGCTTCACCTCGGCATCCCCCTGACGGCCGAACAGCACCACCTCGTCACCGGGTTTCACCCCTTTGAGATCGGTCACGTCCACCATGATGGTGTTCATGGAGGTCTTGCCCACCACTGGTACCTTCTGGCCCTGGATCAGCACATAGGCCTTGTTGCTCAGCGCCCGGCGATAGCCGTCGGAGTAACCGAGCGGCAGGTTGGCGAGCAGGGAGTCGCGCTTGAGGGTGAAGGTGCGGTCATAACCGACGGTGTTGCCGGCCGGGTAGTGGTTGACCGAGGCAACCTGGGTCTTGAACGCCATCACCCGCTTGTATTCGGTGTAGGAGGGGATGGAGTCGCCGTAGAGCAGGCCGCCCGGGCGCACCATGTCAAAGTAGGCGTCCGGCACTTCCAGGGTGGCGAAGGAGTTGGCGGCGTGGATGGTGATCTTGCTGCGATCCAGCTTGCCCGCCTCGAGCAGCCACTGGCTGTCCAGCTTGAACTGGGCCAGCCCCAGCTTGACGTCCTCTTTCTCCTCCACCGGGAAGTGGGTCATGATGCCGACCGGGGTGATGCCCTTGAGCTTGAGCATGGCCAGGGCCTCGTCCTTGGCACCGGACTGGCGCAGATCGATGCCGTTGCGGCTCATGCCGGCGGAGTTCAGGCCGACATGGACCGGGATCTGGGTGTTGTGGCGCAGGGCGATGTCGGAGATGCCCTTGGCGCTCTCCAGGCTGCCGATGAGCTCTTCCAGCTTGTAGGGCAGCGCCTGCTCCACCTCGGCCGGGGTAGCGGCGCGCACCCGCATCAGTCGGCCTTCGAAGCCCTTCTCACGGGCCACGCGGGCCTCTTCATTGCTGGCGATGCCGATGCAGGGGATATTGGCCTTGACCACCGAGGGCACCAGCAGATCGATGCCGTGACCGTAGGCGTCGGCCTTCATGATGGCGCAGATCTGCGGCCCCTTGTCACCGAGGCGATCCTTGAGGGTCTGGATATTGTGTTCGAATGCACCCAAGTCCACTTCCAGCCAGGCGTTGGTCGCGGTCTGCTCCTGACCGTTGCGCAGATCGGTGGCGAGTGGCAGGTAGGGGGCGGCGACGGCCTGGCCGGCGAGCAGGCCGAAGATCAGGGTCGCGAGCAGGGTTTGCTTGTGCATGAGGTGATTCCTTCTTATTGTTCGTGTTGAGGATGATCTCGGTTGATGCGAGACGCGGTGTCGCTGGGGCTGCATGTTGCTATGCTGATGATCTTTGTCACTTTTTGCCCAGCTACCGGCGCTGCGAGTGTATCGTAATGGCGCCATTTGTGGCACATGTTGCAGGAAGAAAATATGCGTTTCGAGCTGCGTATCCCACCCTTGTTATTGTTTGTCGTGATCGCGCTTGCCATGTGGCTGGGGCGGGGGGATGAGAGGGGGGGCGGGGTGGCGCTCATCCTGGCTGGCGGCCTGCTGATCGCGGGCGCCCTGCTGGGGGGCGGGGCGCTGCTGAACTTTCATCGGCAGCGCACGACGGTCAATCCGATCCGCCTGCAACAGTGCCGGGTGCTGGTGACCCAGGGGGTCTATCACCTCAGCCGCAACCCCATGTATCTGGGGCTGCTCTGCTGGTTGATGGCACTGGCCTGCTATCTCGGCGGCCTCTGGGGTTGGCTGGGTCCGCTGCTGTTGCTGGGCTGGCTCACCCGCTTTCAGATCCTGCCGGAGGAGCGCGCCCTGCGTGCCCGCTTCGGCATCGCCTATGTGCAGTACTGCCGGCGGGTGCGGCGTTGGTGCTGATTACCGCCCAGCAAAAGGCCCGCATCTGCGGGCCTTTTGCTGGGTGGAGTTGGCTCAAGCCTTGGCGAGTTCGCCCTCGGGCTGGGTCTCTCCCAGGCTGTCTTCGGTCTTGGCCACCACGCTGGCGGCGATGGCGTTGCCCAGCACGTTGGTGGCGGAGCGGCCCATGTCGAGGAAGTGGTCGATGCCGAGCAGCAGCAGGATGCCGGCCTCCGGGATCTGGAACTGGTTCAGGGTGGCGGCGATCACCACCAGGGAGGCGCGCGGCACCCCGGCCATCCCCTTGGAGGTGACCATCAGCAGCAGCAGCATGGTGATCTGCTGGGCCATGCTGAGCTCGATGCCGTAGGCCTGGGCGATGAACATGACCGCGAAGGTGCAGTACATCATGGAGCCGTCCAGGTTGAAGGAGTAACCCATGGGCAGCACGAAGCTGGCGATGCGCTTGTCACAGCCGAACTTCTCCAGCCGATCCAGGGTCTTGGGGTAGGCGGCCTCGGAGCTGGCGGTGGAGAAGGCCAGCAGTATGGGCTCGCGGATCATGGACAGCAGGGTCAGGATGCGGCGGCGGATGAACAGGCTACCCATGGCGATGAGCAGCAGCCAGAGGCAGGCCAGGGCCAGATAGAACTGGGCCATGAAGGTGCCGTAGGTGGCGAGGATGCCGAGCCCTTCCTTGGCGACCATGGCGGCGATGGCGCCGAACACCGCGAAGGGGGCGAAGTTCATCACGTAGCCGGTCACCTTCAGCATGATCTCGGCGCTGCTTGCCATCAGCTTGACCACGGGTTTGGCGGCATCGCCCAGGGCGGCGGCGGCCAGCCCGAAGAAGAGGGAGAACACCACTATCTGCAGGATCTCGTTGGTGGCCATGGCCTCGATCACGCTCTTGGGAATGGCGTGAGTGACGAAGTCCTTGAGGGAGAGGGCACTGGCGACCACGCCGGAGCTGGCGGTGTCATCGGGCAGGGAGAGGGAGAGCCCCACGCCCGGCTGCATCAGGTGCACCATGATCAGGCCCAGGGTCAGGGACATCAGCGAGGCCAGCATGAACCAGCCGAGGGTCTTGACTCCGATGCGGCCCACGGTGCGGGTGTCGCCCATCTTGGCGATGCCCACCACCAGGGTGGTGAAGACCAGGGGGGCGATGATCATCTTGATCAGGCGCAGGAAGATGTCGGTCAAGATGGTGATGTCACTGGCGAAATCAGCCGCCTGAGCGGGCGCCAGCAGGCGGTAACCTTGACCGGTAAAAATGCCAAGCAACATCGCGATGAGGATGGCAACCGTCAACTTATTCATTTTCATGGGGGAGTCCCAGTGTCTCTGTGTGCAGTGCGTGTACAGGTGGCGGGGGGCCACCTCAGTCCGTTTTTGTGATCCGGGCCATGGAATCCTGACAGCCGGTGTGCTGGCAGAATGCCTAATCACGAAAGGGAAATCCAGCGGCTTATGGCAGAACTTTATGTTGTTATTAGTTGTATGTGATATAGATCTTGCAATTAATCTATATTAATCACTGTTTATTTTTACATTTGCAATATAAATAGCTTCGAGACTCTGCTCGTTTACTGCGCGCTGGGCGAGGGAGAAGATCAACAGGGCCGAGGTGACATGCTGCACATGCATCTCGTCCATGAAGGTGTCGGGCTCATACTCGTCGAAGCCGAACCGGGGGCGGGCGGGGGTCACCCTGACCGCATCTCGTGAAACGCTCAGCTCATGCACCTGCACCCAGGCGTACCCCAGTGCCAGCGCCATCTCCCCCGCGCGCTTGAGCACGTACTTGCGCGCCGTCTCCCTGTCCACCAGCTCGTTGCCGACAAACTCCAGCTGCCAGCGATCCGTGCCGAGCTGGGTCTGGGAGAAGCCGGTGCGGCCGTTCCAGAAGGATTTTTCGCTGTCATAGGGGGTGGCACAGCCGCTCAGCAGGCCGATCAGCAGCAGGCCGCACAGGCGGGAACCGAGGGAGAGGGGGGCAATACGCGACATCTAGTTTGCAAGCCGGTTGGCGAAACACGGCATCACTACAGCACAAAGCACCGGGCGAGACAATCGCGGCGCGGCCACGCAGGGGAACACAAAAAGAGGCAGGGGAGCACAAAAAGAAAAGGCCTTGTCGTTAGACAAGGCCTTTCTCGGGGAATTTGGTCGGTGTGAGAGGATTCGAACCTCCGACCCTCTACACCCCATGCAGATGCGCTACCTGGCTGCGCTACACACCGACGGAGTCAGCTCGGCTGACGGGGAGGGAGTTTATGGAGATGCCCCGATCCTGTCAACAGGGGAAATCCACTCCTGAGTGCGTTCGTCTGCTTTACGAGCAACCTCGGATCAAAGTGTGACCAGTCGCTCATTTTGTCGGCGCCAATTCGCCGTCCGGCATGAAAACGGCCGCCCGATGGGCGGCCGTTTGGCACGAGTGACAGGCATCGCTCGCGAGCAAAGGTCAGCGGTTGAAGGTGAGCCGCTTGCCCAATACCTGATCGGTGACCTGACCGTTCTGCCAGGCGATCTGGCCGTTGACCAGCGTCATCTCTATGGTGCTCTGGAAACGGTAGCCATTGAAGGGCGACCAGCCGCACAGATAGAGCAGGTTGCTGTCGTTGACCACATAGGGTTTGCCGAGGTCCAGCAGCACCAGGTCGGCGAAATAACCCTCGCGGATGTAGCCGCGATCCTGCACCTGGAAGCGCTCGGCCACCGCGTGGGAGGTCTTCTTGACGATAGTCTCCAGCGAGAAGACACCGTTGTGGTAGAGCTCCAGCAGTGCCTGCAGGGAGTGCTGCACCAGGGGCACGCCGGACGGCGCCTTGAAGTAGCTGTTCTGCTTCTCTTCCCAGGTGTGGGGGGCGTGGTCGGTGGCGATGATGTCGAGCACGTCGTTGCGCACCGCATCCAGCAGGGCGTGCTGGTCGGCGGCGCTCTTCACCGCCGGGTTGCACTTGATCTGGCTGCCCAGGGTGTCGTAGTCCGCCTCGTTGAAGAACAGATGATGAACGCACACCTCGGCGGTGATGTTCTTGTCCTTGAGATCCTTCAGATCCGGGGTGGCGGTGAAGAGCGACAGCTCCTTGGCCGTGGTCAGGTGCAGCACGTGCAGCTTGGCACCGTACTGCTTCGCCAGCCCCACCGCCATGCTGGAGGATTTGTAGCAGGCGTCGGCGCTGCGGATGCGGCCGTGCTCGCGCATCGGCACATCCTCGCCCCACTTGGCACGGGCCTCGTCTTCCAGCACCTTGATGGAGGGGGTGTCCTCGCAGTGGGTGACTATCATCACCGGGCTCTCGCGGAAGATGGCCGCCAGTGTCTCCTGGTTGTCCACCAGCATGTTGCCGGTGGAGGCTCCCATGAAGATCTTGATGCCGCAGGACTGCTTGGGATCCAGCTTCTTGATCTCTTCCAGGTTGTCGTTGGTGGCACCCAGGTAGAAGCTGTAGTTGGCGGCGGCGGAGTTGGCGGCTATCTGGTATTTGGCTTCGAGGGCGTCGAGGGTGGTGGTCTGGGGATTGACGTTGGGCATTTCCATGAAACTGGTGGTGCCACCGGCGACGGCGGCCCGGGATTCACTGGCGATGGTCCCCTTGTGGGTCAGGCCAGGTTCCCGGAAATGGACCTGATCATCGATCATCCCGGGGATGAGGTGACGGCCTGCGGCATCGATCACCACGGCATCGGGGGCGCTGATGTCCGGGGCGATGCGGGCGATCCGCTCACCCTCGATCAAGACGTCGGAAGCATAGATGCGGCCTTCGTTGACCAGGGTGGCATTCTTGATAAGCAATTTGTTCATGGGGGGTTCCAGTTCCTTTGCCGATAATCCGGGGTCATAATATCGCAAACTGCACTTTCTCTGTAGCAAGGCCTGAGTGATGAAGTTATTTGTTAGAGATTTGACTGTGATCGATTCCAGCTACCTGTGCGAGCGTCGCGGCATGGTGGGGGAGAGTTGGCTGGTGGACATCGAGATGAGCGGCGAGCTCAACGAGATGAGCATGCTGCTGGACTTTGGTCGGGTGAAGAAGCTGATCAAGTCGATCATCGATGAAGAGGTGGATCACAAGCTGCTGGTGCCGACCGAGAGCGCCCTGGTGCACATCCACCCCCTGGACGACGGCGAGTGCACCGTGGATCTGCTGCGCCCCCAGCGCTCCATCCACCTGCGTTGCCCGTCCCAGGCGTTCGCCTTCATCCCGGCGCCCCAGGTGGACAAGGAGTCGGTGACCCGCTATCTGCTGGCGGTACTGGCCAAGCGGCTGCCGGACAACATTAAGGATCTGGCGCTGACCCTGCGCCAGGAGCGGCTCGACGGCGCCTTCTATCACTACAGCCACGGGCTCAAGAAGCACGATGGCAACTGCCAGCGCATCGCCCACGGCCATCGCTCTCCCATCGAGATCCTGGTGGATGGCGAGCGGGATGGGGAGCTCGAGCTGAACTGGGCCGAGCGCTGGGCCGACATCTACCTCGGCACCGAGGAGGACAAGGTCCCCTTGAACGAACTGGCCTTAAGCGAGCTGGCGCAGGCCGAGCTGGGTGAGCATCACCTTGGCTTCAAGTACATGGCGCCCCAGGGTCTGTTCCAGCTCGCCATGCCGGCGGCTGAGGTGGAGATGATCGACACCGACACCACCATAGAGCTGCTGGCCCACCATATCGCCCGCGAGGTGAAGCAACAGGTGGGCGACAAGTTCGTGAAGATAGTGGCCTATGAGGGGGTCGGCAAGGGCGCCATCGCCTACGCCTGAACCCTGATGTGGCCCATTGGCCGCATCGAAGGTCCAATCAAAGAAGGCTCCTACGGGAGCCTTCTTGTTGTCTGGGGCCGGGCGGGGTTTGCTAGCTGCGGCCCTGGGCCAGCAGACGGACGGCGAGCAGCCCCAGCACCGTGGCCATCACGTAACGCTGCACCGCGAGCCAGAGGCGGTGGCGGGCGAACCAGAGCGCGAGGCGGGCGGCGGACAGGGCCACCATCAGGTTGACGACGGCGCTGATGAGCACCTGCACCGTGCCGAGTTGCAGGCTCTGGCTGAGCACGGATCCCGCGTCCGGCGCGATGAACTGGGGCAGCACCGACAGGTAAAAGATGGCCACCTTGGGGTTGAGCACGCTGGTGAGCAGCCCCATCAGGAACAGCCGGCCGGGGGACTGGGCCGCCAGCGCGGTCGGCTCGAACGGGGAGCGGGCTCCCGGCCGTATGCCCTGCCAGGCGAGCCACAGCAGGTAGAGGGCGCCGGCCACCTTGAGCAGCTCATAGCCCAGCGGGATCGTCATGAACAGGGCGGTCAGGCCGATGGCGGCGCACAGCATATGCACGCTGAAGCCCAGCACCACACCGCACCAGGACATGATGCCCGCCATCCGCCCCTGGCAGAGGGAGCGGGAGAGCAGATAGAGCATGTTGGGACCGGGGGTCAGGGCCATCAAGAGGGCGGCGCCGGCAAACAGCAGCAACTGGCTGAGGGAGATCATGGCGAGATCCTGGGCTCGGCCTGGCCGAGGGGGTCAAAAGAGGTCGATGGCCCATGCTGGCGCAGCGGTGCGCCCCTGTCCGTGATCGGGATCCGACTTTCGCGCCAGGCGCTTTGCGGCGTCACGAGAGAGGGGCCCGCAGGCCCCTCTCTTTGGTTACAGAACGCCCGGTAAAGCTCAGGCGCTGAGCCGGAAGCGCTGCACCAGCCCCTCCTGCTGTTCGGCCAAGCTGTCGAGTTGCTGGCTGGTCTCGGCCACCCGCTCTATGCCCCGATAGTTGAGATCCGAGATGTCCGAGATGCGGTTGAGGTTGGTGGCGATGTCGGCGCTGGTGGCCTGCTGTTGCTCGGCGGCGGAGGCGATCTGGCTCGACATGTCGCTGATCAGCACCACTATGCCCTGCACCTCCTCCATGGCGTTGTTGGCCTGGGAGCTCTGATCCACGCAGCTGTCCATCTCGCGGGAGCACTCCTGCATCACGTCGACCGCCCGGGCGACCCCCTGCTGCAGGTTCTCGATCATGGTCTGGATCTCGCTGGTGGACTGGGCGGTGCGGCCGGCCAGGTTGCGCACCTCGTCCGCCACCACCGCGAAGCCGCGGCCCTGCTCACCGGCGCGGGCGGCCTCGATGGCGGCGTTGAGGGCCAGCAGGTTGGTCTGCTCGGCGATACCGCGGATGACGTCGAGGATGTTGCCGATCTGGCCGCTCATGGCGCTCACATCGGCGATGACCGCACCGGTCTGCTGCAGCTTGCCCGCCAGCTGATGGGTGGTGGTGATGTTGCCGGCCATCACCTTGCGGCCCACCTCCGAGGCCTTCTCCACATCCTGCACCCGCTCCAGGGTCTGGTTGGCGGCCTGGGCCACCTCCCGCACCGAGGCTTCCATCTGGGTCATGGCGGCGGCGACCGAGGCGGTCTCCTGGCGCTGCTTCTCCAGATCGGCCCGCACCGATTCGGTGGTGTGGCGGTTGTCGTGGGCGGCGCTGTTGAGCTGGTTCGACGCCTGGGAGAGCTGGCGGAGCACATCCCCCATCTGCTGGATCAGCAGGTTGATCTGGCTGCCGAGCTGGCCGAACTCGTTCTGGCTCTTGAAGCCGACCCGCTGGGTCATGTCGCCCTGGGTCACCTCGGTCAGCACCCGCAGCAGCTCCTTGAGCGGGCGGCGAATGGCCTTGCCCAGGGTATAGGCCACCAGGATGGCGACGAAGATGGCGATGACTATGCTGATCCCCTGGGTCAGGGTGCTTCGGGTCTGCACCCGATCGGAGGCCTTGATGCTGGCGTTCATCAGCTGCTGGCTCTGGGCGGTGATCCCCTCCAGCTTGTTCTGGATGCTGACGATGAGCTGGCTCGCCTGCTTGCTCTGCTCACGCATGCTCTGTTGCTGCTTCATCAGCGCCAGGTACTGGGCGAGCACCCCTTCAGTGGCGGTGGTGTCGCGCACGAAGCCATGGACGTAGTGGCCCATGTTGTTGTCAAAATCCTTGAGCTCCCCCTGCAGATCCTTGATGGTGCTGTTGAAGCCCTCGATCTGCATCTTGTTGCGCTTGAGCGCCGCTTCGATGGGGGCGGGGATGCTCTGGTTGAGGGCATCCATGGTGGAGAGCTCGATGGCGGAGAGCTTGGTGGTCAGGGTCTCGGACAGCATCTTGATGAAACTGTCGTCGACGGTGACCATCATGTCGCCGAGGTTCTTCTTGAACTGGGGCAGGCTGACCTGGAACTGGCCCTTGGCCTGGTTGACCTTGTGCAGCCGGGTGAGCAGCGCCTCGTGCTCGGTGGGCAGGGTCTGGGTCAGCCGCAGATAGTCATCGACCAGCTGGCTTAGGGCGGCCATCTCCCCCTGCAGCTCTGGGTGGCTGGCGACCTGCTGCTTGAGGCTGGCCAGCATCTTGTCGACCTGCTGCTTGGCCTGTTGCAGTTCGGCCACTTCCCCCTGCAGCAACTTGGTGTCCTGCTCGGTCAGCACGTCGGTGAGCCACTTGTTGGCGCTGAGCAGGCTTATCTGGGTCTGGCTGCTGGCGATCACCAGCGGCATGGATTGCTGCGTCACCTGATCCAGCGCCTGATTGAGCTCGCTCTGGCTACGAAACGTCAGCACCGAGGTGGCCACCATCACGGCGACCAGGATGGCAAAGCCTAAATAGACTCTCTGTAAGATCGAGAGGTCTGACATGGTTTGTTTCATTATTGTCCCGCTGTCTATGCAAAAGTCCCTTGCCTGAGTACCCCGTCCTTTTGGTACCCTGCACTCCACCCTGTGCGGGCGAGGCGTCGATGATACGGAGGACGTCCCCCTGACTATCGGTATTTTTAACAATAACTGAAGGGATTGGGACAACGGCTGTGCCAAATATCGGCTTGTGTCACACTTGGCGGACCACGGCGGTATTTTTGGGAGTCGCTTGAGGTTTGTGTTAAATTTTCTTTTTCATATAAAGGAGTTACCCATGGCGCAAGAAACCATTTTCAGCAAAATCATCCGCAAAGAGATCCCCGCCGACATCCTTTATCAAGACGATCTGGTGACCGCGTTTCGCGACATCCAGCCCAAGGCCAAGACCCATATCCTGATAGTGCCGAATGTGCTGATCCCCACCGTCAACGACGTGGAGCCGGATCATGAGTTGGCCCTCGGTCGCATGTTCACCGTCGCCCGCAAGCTGGCGAGCGAGGCGGGCATCGCCGAAAACGGCTATCGCCTGATCATGAACTGCAACCGCCACGGCGGGCAGGAGGTCTACCACATCCACATGCACCTGGTCGGTGGCCAGCCGCTGGGCCCTCTGCTCAGCCTGTGATCCGTCCCGCCCCACTGACCGGCCTGCTGTTGGCCGGTCTGCTGCTGGGGGGCTGCGCCTCCCACTGGCAGGATCTCTTCGTCTCCTATTCAGATCAGATGGTGCCGCTGCGCAATCAGTTGCTGCTGGGTCATGCCGCCGAGGCGCTGCCCGAGGTTCGCGACTCGACACTGGGGGACGACAGCTATGTGCTGGATCGGCTGGAGCAGGGGCGTATCGCCTGGCTCGCCGGCCAGGATGCCGGCAGCAAGCAGGCCTTCGCCGCCGCCGACGGTCGCCTCGGCTGGGAGGACAACCAGGCCGAGTACCGGCTGAGCCGCGGCCTGGCCCAGGCGGGCAGCCTGCTCACCAACGATCAGACCATGGCCTATCGGGTGCCCGACTACGAGCGCACCATGCTGCACCACTATCTGGCGCTGAACTACCTGCAACGGGGGGATGCCGACGGCGCCCTGGTGGAGGTGCGCCGCGCCAATCAGGTGCAGGAGCGGGCGCTCAAGGCGCGGGCCGCCGAGGTGCGGCAGGCCGAACGGCAGGGGCGGGAGGCGAGCACCGAGCAACAGATGCGCCAGCTCATGTCGCGCGGGGCCCCCGAGCTCGATCGCCTGATAGGTCAGGTGAAGAACGGCTTCCAGAACGCCTACACCTTCTATTTCTCCGGCGTCCTCTATGAGGCGGCCGGGGAGCTCAACGATGCCTGGGTCGACTACCAGCGCGGCTACCAGATAGCGCCGGACAACCGGAGCCTGCAGGATGCCCTGCTGCGGCTGGCGCGGCTGCGCGGCTCCACCGATGAGCTCAAGGAGACCGAGAAGAGCGTCGGTCGCAAGGCGCCGCCACTGCTCAAGGATCAGGGCCAGCTGGTGGTGCTGTTTGAAGATGGCCTGATCCCGGCGCGGCGGGAGCTGTTCCTGCCGCTGCCCATCGCCACCTCGGGCGGCGATTTTCGGACCTTTACCGTGGCGGTGCCCTATTACGATAATCGGGCCAGCGACGGCGGGCCGCTGCTGGTCTCGGTGGGCGGCCGCCAGGAGCAGACCAGCCCCCTGGTCCAGCTAGGGGCGCTGGCCGCCAAGGATCTGCAGGAGCGGTTGCCGGGCATGTTGACCCGGCAGGCGCTGCGGCTGCTGACCAAGGAGCAGCTGCGGCGCAGCGCCGCCAAGGAGGGGGGAGACGTGGGCAACATCATGGTCGGCATCTTCAACACCCTGTCGGAGCGGGCAGATACCCGCAGCTGGCTGACGCTGCCGGCCCAGGCCTCCAGCTGGCAGGGGATGCTGCCGGCCGGAGAGGTGCGGCTCCAGCTGGGGGCGGGCAGTGCCCGCCGCGAGTTGCCGCTCACCGTCCATGGCGGCCGCACCACCCTGGTGTGGGTGCAGCGGCTCGGTGCCGGCCTGACGACCCGGGTGCTGCCGCTCTAGCGGCCACACCCGATGTGATTTATGCCCCTTGCGGGGCAGCCACCGATGGCCACCTTTGGCGGTCGATAAGGAGAATACGATGAAAGCCCATGGTGCGGCCCTTGGCCTGATGCTGCTGTTGTCAGCCTGTACCACCAACACCGCCGGCGTGGCGCTCTATGCCCCGGCGGGGGGCGCGGCCCAGCTGGAGACACACAACAGCGGCCTCGACGTCTCCCTGACCGAGCAGAGCCGCCGCGAGCAGAATGGCTTGCTGCAGGTCAACGTGATCCTGGCCAATAGCCGCTCGGGGGACAGCCATCTGCAATACCTGTTCTACTGGTATGATGGCAGCGGCCAGGAGCTGGTCAGCGATGGTCGCGGCTGGACCCCCATCAAGCTGCACGGTTACCAGAGCCGCACCCTGTCGGCCCTGGCGCCTAACCCGACCGCCCAGGGATACAGGGTCTATGTACGCGAAGTGATTGAGGAATCGAACTGATGAAAATGAACCATGCCCTGCTGATCCTGAGCGGTACCCTGCTGCTCGGCGGCTGCTCCAGCACCACCGTCAGCTATGGCGATCCGACCGAAACCGAGACGGTGACCGTGGATTACGGCTCGTCGGATCTGCAGGCCATCGCCGACAAGATGGCGGACTCCATGCTGAGCTCTCCCGCCACCGGCGAGATCACCGCGGCGGGCCGTCCCGTGCTGTTTATGGACAGCATCCGCAACAAGACCTCGGAGCACATCGACACCGAGGCCATCACCGACACCATGCGCACCAAGCTGCTGCGGGCCGGCAAGTTCCGCTTCGTCGACATGAGCAAGGTGGCCGCGGTCAAGCAGCAGCTCGAGTATCAGCAGAGCAGCGGCATGGTGGACTCCGCCTCCATGGTGCGGCTCGGCAAGCAGACCGGCGCCCGCTACATGGTCTATGGCAACCTGGCCAGCATCGTCAAGGACAACGGCAAGGTGAAGGACGTCTACTACCAGATGACCATGAACCTGATGGATCTGCAAAACGGCGAGCTGCTGTGGGCCGATCAGAAAGAGATCCGCAAGCAGGCGAAGACCTCCACTTTCGGTTGGTGATGTGAACAAGAAGCTTGGTGATGTGAACAAACAGCCCGGTAATCTGCACAAAGCTGTCGCTGCGGCGCGGACCCAGTCCGGCGATCTGGCCGAGCTCGAACTGCTGAACCGCCTGCCGGCCCCCTGGCGGCAGGGGAAGCTCGAGCCCTTAGCCCTCGGCCTGACCAACTGCAACTACCGGCTGCGCCTCTCCTCGGGGCTCAGCTACTTTTTGCGGCTCGGTCACCCGGATCCGGTGCGGCTAGGTATCGATCGGGCCACCGAATGGCAGCTCTACCAGGGGGCGGTGGGGCAGGGGTTGGCCCTGGCGTGCCATCACAGCGATCCGGCCTCCGGTCTGATGCTGCTGGACTGGTGCGACGAGCCAAACTGGCAAGTGGCGCCACCGCCGCCAGCCGAACAGCCCCGCCTGCTGGCCGAGGCGCTGCGCCGCCTGCACCGGCTGCCGCTGCCCCGGGTGGTGATGGCGGTGCGGGCCCACAGCGCCGGTTATCGCGCCAGGCTGGCCCAGGTGCCGGCCTGGTTGCCGGCGCTGGAGCGGGGCCTGCTCGCCAGCCGCGAGCCGGACGATTGCTGGCTCCCTTGCCATCACGATCTCAATCCGGCTAACTTGTTGGGCAGCCGACCCTGGGTCATCGACTGGGAGTATGGCGCCGCCGGCCACCCGGGGTTCGAGCTCGCCAGCATAGTGCGCACCCACGGTTGGAGCGAAGAGCAGCAGAGTCAGTTGGAGAACTGCTATCTTGAAGACAGGGGAGGCACTCATAAGCTGCTCAATGGCAAGGGATTTCAGGCCGACGCCTTCCTGCCATGGGTTGACTACATCGCCCTGCTGTGGGGCCTGCTGATGGCGGAGCAACAAGCCGGCCCCGATTATCAGACCCTGATCGACCGCCACCGCCAACGTCTGGAGTGAGACTGGCTCGAGTGCATCGAATGACGCTTATTTTTTCAACGAATTGGAGGCATGCATGGTGACCACATTCTCATGGCGTCAACCCCGTAGCTGGAGCCTGCTGCTGCTCTGCCTGCTGCTGACGGGCTGCGCGACCCGGGTGATCTACTACTGGCTCGACTCGGCCATCGTCTGGCAGCTGGACGACTATTTTTCCCTGGATCGCAGCCAGAAGAAGCTGCTCGACAGCGAGGTGAAGGGGCTGATGGCCTGGCACCGCCAACATGAGCTGCCCATCTACGCCAGGGATCTCGATGCCCTGGCCAAGGCGGTGGCGAGCCCCATGAGCCCGGTCCAGGTCGAGTATCATCTCGACAAGGTACAGGGCAGCCTGACCCGCACCCTGGAGAATGCCATCCCCCGCACCGTGCGCCTCGCTCGCACCCTGACCGACGCCCAGGTGGCCCACTTCATGACCGACAGGGTGAAGCGCCAGCAGGAGCGCCAGCATGACTTCGCCACCGAGTCCAGGGAGGAGATGCTCAAGGGCTTCAGGGAGAAGATGAACGAGCGGCTGCGGTTCTGGATAGGCAGGGTCAAGCCGGCCCAGGAGCCGCTGATCGCCCAATGGGCCGAGTGGCAATACGAGATGATGGGGCCCTGGCTGGAGTTCCAGGGGGCCTGGAGCCTGGAGCTGGATCGGCTGATGAAGCAGCGCCAGAGCCCGGATTTTGGCAAGGAGCTGACCCGTCTGCTGCAACAGGGGGACGGCCTGATGGACGGGCGCTTCACCGGTTACACCGACCAGTCCCGCCAGCGCACCATCAAGTGGCTCAGCGATCTCAGCCAGTCGATGGATCTCTCCCAGCGTGCCCACCTCTATAGCCTGCTCAAGGACTATGCCGAGGACTTCGCGGCCATGACCAAAGGCGGCTGATGGCGCGTCCCCTAGGGGACAAGGACGGCAGGCCGCGAGGCCTGCCGTCCTTGTTCTATCCGGGGGGCTGTGGTAGTTTGCCCCCTCTATTTTTCA
The DNA here is from genome assembly GCF_019218705.1 of Aeromonas sp. sif2433. NCBI lineage: Bacteria > Pseudomonadati > Pseudomonadota > Gammaproteobacteria > Aeromonadales > Aeromonadaceae > Aeromonas > Aeromonas sp. sif2433. The sequence continues at coordinate 384,565 of NZ_JAHUXD010000001.1, read as the reverse complement.
GGAATTAACCGTTTGAGCCTGCTGGACAAAGTGAAACTGGCGACGATGACCCTGCTCATCGCGCTCACTCTGTTGCTCTCTACCGTCTCGGTGGAGGGGCTCAAGGTATCCGCTCATCGGTCCGCCGCCCAGCAGAGCCAGATGATGACGGAGGCCGGCGCAGGAGATCAGTCCGAGCTGGTACAGGCCAGCCACGGCGCCAGCGACAGCGACGACGGTGTCGTCAAGTTTGTCGGCTCCCACCAGAATCATCTGCTGCGCCTCGAGCACTCCCTGCGCGGCGACAACCAGCCAAAGAGCGTCGTCTACGAGTTGATCATGAGCTGGTCACAGCAGGCCATCCTGCTGCTGCTGTGTGGCCTGCTGCTCTACGCCGCCCTGCTCTACCCCAAACACAGCTTCCGCGATCGCTTTGCCACCATTCACCGGCATCGCTTGCAACGCCAGCACCTGCAATACCGTTTCTCCCAGAGTTATCTCGCCTGATCCCGATGGGGTCTGGCCTTACCGCACTGCCTCATCGCCGCTCATAAAGCCTGTTCACCGCATGTGAACGGGCCCGCCATCTCATTTGAATTTTCTTGCGTGGTGCGAACCCTGGTTTCGTGCCCGCCGCCTTCGCCCGACAGAGGCCTTTGCCATGAGAAAAAAGAGTCGCATCACCCTGAACCGCATGAACCTGTGGCAGTACGCCCTGCTGCTGCTCATGCTGTTCACCTTCGCGTTTTATTCCCTGCCCACCTTCTTCGGTGAGCAGCCTTCCCTCGGCCTGCACGGCCAGACCAGCCTGACCGAGGCGCAGCGCAGCCTGCTGCGCGATCACCAGATAGAGCCGGTCAAACAGGTGCAGCAGAAAGAGCGGGTCGAGCTGGTATTCAACAGCCAGGCCGATCAGCAAAGGGCCAAGCAGCTGCTGGAGCAGCAGGGTCATGACAGCGCGGCCCTGACCCTGGAGTTCTACTCCAATGCCCCGACCTGGATCAGCCAGCTCGGCGCCGCCCCCATCAAGCTCGGGCTGGACCTGCGCGGCGGCTCCCAGCTGCTGATCGGGGTCGATCTCAGCTTCGTGGTGGACAACCAGACCAAGAACCTGGTGGACATGCTGCGCACCCAGTTCCGCGAGGCGCGCCTGCGCGGCGCCAACGTGGCCCGGGTGAGCGAGGGGGAGGTGAGAGTCACGCTGCCCGAGGTGGCGGATCAGGCCCCCTGGCTCAACATCATCAAGGATTCCGCCGGTACCCGGCAGGATCAGTGGCAACTCAATCGCAGCGGCAATGAGCTGCGGCTGGTGATGAGCGAGGCCGAGCGCACCCTGCTGGCCAACAACGCCGTGACCCAGAACCTGTCGATCCTGAAGAAGCGGATCAACGAGCTCGGCATCGTCGAGGCCTCGGTCCAGCGTCAGGGCCAGGACGGCATCCGCATCGAGCTGCCCGGGGTACACAATCCCAAGCAGGCCAAGGAAGTGATAGGCGCTACCGCATCGCTGGCCTTCTACGAGGCCCAGGCCGACAGCCGCTTCTTCATGGCGGATCGCAGCGGTCAGGCGGTCGGTCTGGCGCGCAAACCGGTGCTGAGCGGTGAGCACATCGTCGATGCCCGCGCCAATATGGGCGAGATGGGCCAACCCCAGGTCAATATCGTGCTCGACAGCCTGGGTGGCAGCAAGATGAACCAGTTCAGTCGCCAGCACGTAGGCAAGCCGATGGCCACCGTCTTCACCGAATACAAGACCAACGCCCAGGGCAAGCTGCGGGCCCAGAGCGAGGTGATCAACGTCGCCACCATACAGACGGCGCTCGGCAACCAGTTCCGCATCACAGGTATTGGCAGTCTGCCCGAGGCCCAGGAGCTGGCCATGCTGCTGCGGGCAGGCGCCCTCACCGCACCGCTCAAGATCCTGGAGGAGCGTTCCATCGGCCCGACCCTGGGGCTGCAGAACATAGAGGCGGGTTTCACCGCCCTGGCGTTTGGCATGGCGGGCATGATGCTGTTCATGATGGCCTGGTATCGCAAGTTCGGCTGGGTCGCCATCACGGCGCTCATCGCCAACCTGCTGATGCAGGTGGGCATGCTGGCGGTGCTGCCGGGGGCCGTGCTGACCCTGCCGGGGATCGCCGGCCTGGTGCTCACCGTCGGCATGGCGGTGGACACCCACGTGCTCATCTTCGAGCGGATCAAGGATCGGCTGCGGGAGGGGGGGAGCCTGGCCAACGCCATCGACTTTGGCTATCGCTCGGCGTTTCGCACCATCTTCGACGCCAACATCACCACATTGATCTGCGCCGTGGTGCTCTACTCCATCGGCTCAGGCCCGCTGCAGGGCTTCTCCATCACCCTGATCCTGGGGCTCATCTCCAGCATGGTGACCGGCATCTGGGGCACCCGCGCCATCATCAACCCCCTCTGGGGCAAGAGCAGCGCCAAGCTGCTGAGGGTATGACCATGATCAGAACGAGTTGCCTGTGTCATAGCGCCGTGGGTTCGAGCCTGCTCCGCGCCACCGGCTTCCCGCTGGGAAGCCCGAGCCATCTGCTGTCGAGGGAAGAACAATGCTGAGAATGATCGCTGCCATGGGCCTGACCCGCTGGCGTTACATCGGACTGTGGATCTCCGTGCTGCTGACAGTGGCGAGCGTCGCCGTGCTGGCCATCAACGGGCTGTCGCTCGGGCTCGACTTCACCGGTGGCATACTGCTGGAATTTCGCATCCAGACCCTGAAGGAGGCCCATGAGCTCAACGCCCTGCTGAGCGCCCCGCTGGCGGGGGCGGTGGAGCTCGGCGGCGCCGGCATCCCGGGGGAGTGGCTCATCAAGCTGCCGCCCCACGAGCTGCCCTGGCCGGCCGAGGAGCTGGCGGTGATGCTGAGCCAGCAGCTCGGCCTGCCGGTGGAGCTGCTGCGCACCACCATAGTCGGCCCCCAGGTGGGCGCCGAGCTGTTCCAGCAGGGGATGCTGGCGGTGCTGGTGGCATCGCTCGCCATCTCCGCCTACCTGGCGGTGCGCTTCGAGTGGCGCCAGGCCATCGGCATCCTGGTCTCTGTGCTGCACGACGGTCTGGTGGCGCTGGGGCTGCTGGCGCTGTTCCACATCGAGTTCGATCTCAACGTGATCGCCGGCCTGATGGCGGTGATAGGCTATTCGCTCAACGACAGCATCGTCATCTCGGACCGGCTGCGGGACCTGCTCAGCTCGCGCACCCAGATGGGGATCCACGAGTGCTCGGACGTGGCCATCAAGGCCACCTTCAGCCGCACCATGATCACCTCGGGCACCACCCTCTTCACCGTCGGGGCCCTGCTGCTGTTCGGCGGCGATGCGCTCTACGGCTTCTCCTTTACCCTGTTCGCCGGCATCCTGGTGGGCACCATCTCCTCCATCACGGTGGCATCGACCGTGCAGGAGCTGCTGGGGCTCTCGCCCCAGGCGTACCAGAAGAAAGAGGAGGCGCTGGCGGAGGCGGCCTGATCCCCCGAGCCAAGCAATGCGAAACGGGCCCAGTGGGCCCGTTTTTTTATCTCTGCGGTTTGCGGTGGGGCCTAGAAGCCAGAGCCGGGTTGCAGCAAGAAGGCCGCCTCCTCCGGCGTGTCGGTGCGGCTCAGGATGGCGTTGCGATGGGGGAAGCGGCCGAAGCGCTCGATTATCACCTGATGGCGGCGGGCGTAGTCGGCGAAGCCCGCGAAGGTGACCCCGGCGGGGCTGCCCTCCTGCTCGGCCGCCAGCCCCTCGAACAGCGCCACGCTGCGAGCCTGCTGCTCCCGGGACTCCGCGTGTTCCAGCGGCAGGTAGAAGAAGACTCGCCCCAGCGGCGAGAGTGCCCTGTCTGCCCCGAGCGACAAGCCCTTCAGGCAGAGCTCGCGGGCCAGCGGATCCTGGGCAAAGGCGCCGGGGGTGCCGCGATGGATGTTGCGCGGCAGCTGATCGAGCAGCAGGATCAGCGCCAGCCGGCCGACGGGCACCTCGGCCCAGGGGGCCAGCTCGCCGGCGGCGGCCGCCGCGGCCAGCGCGCCGAAGCGGCTGGCGATCAGCGCATCTGTCTCGCTGCTTTTGCCCCACCAGAGCGGGGCCTGCCGGTTGGCGCGAGCGGCGTCGTCGGCATCATCGCCAAACCAGAAATCGAGCAGAGGTTGCCAGGGTTGCATGGGAACTCCTTGGGCTAGGGGCTTGCGGGTAAAACAAGGTCAATTGACCCTGCTATGGGTGCTGCCGAAACGGCGGCTTCTCGTTACACTGTGCCATCTTTTGCCCGCAATGCGGAACCCCTGATGAGCAAGGTCGTCGCCAGGCCATCTGCCCGAGGGGCTCTCACCACTGATATGAGGAATGCTTGATATGGCCGGAACCAGTCTGTTGGCCCTGCTCGATGATATTGCCAGCGTGCTCGATGACGTGGCGCTGATGACCAAGACGGCGGCCAAGAAGACCGCCGGGGTGCTGGGGGACGATCTGGCCCTCAACGCCGAGCAGGTCTCCGGGGTGCGCGCCGAGCGGGAGCTGCCGGTGGTGTGGGCGGTGGCCAAGGGGTCCTTTCGCAACAAGCTGATCCTGGTGCCGGCCGCCATCGCCATCAGCGTGCTGGTGCCCTGGCTCATCACCCCCCTGCTGATGCTGGGGGGCGCCTACCTCTGCTTCGAGGGGGCGGAGAAGCTGGCCCACAAGTTCCTGCCCCACGGCGACGAGGGGTCGGGGCCGGGGGCGGAGCCCGTGCCGGACGATATGCTGGCCTATGAGCAGCAGAAGATAAAGGGGGCCATTCGCACCGACTTCATCCTCTCCGCCGAGATCATCGTCATCGCCCTCGGCACAGTCCAAGGCACCAGTCTCTCCCTGCAGATCTCGGTGGTGGCGGGCATCGCCCTGCTGATGACGGTGGGGGTCTATGGCCTGGTGGGGCTCATCGTCAAGCTGGACGACATCGGCCTGCACCTGCTGAAGAAGCCGGACGCCGGCGCCCTGCGCCGCCTGCTGGGGCGCGGCCTGCTGGTGACGGCTCCCCGCCTGATGCACCTGCTGGCGCTGGTCGGCACCATCGCCATGTTCATGGTCGGCGGCGGCATCCTGGTGCACGGCTGGCCCTTCGCCCATCACCTGGTGGAGGGAGCCGCCGAGGCCGTGGCCACCCTGCCAACCGTGGGCACAGTGCTGGCCGCCCTGACGCCGACCCTGCTCAATGCGGTGGCCGGCGTAGTGGCGGGCCTGGTGCTGGTGCTGGCCATGACCCTGGTGAGCAAGTTGAAGCCCGCCAAATAACGGCCGTGGGTGAGGCGGCCGATAGGGGCCGTCGCACTCATCGTGCGTCCCGTTTGCTGACGCGAATGGGGGCTAGGCAAGCGCCGGCACCCTTCGTACTATCCTGGCTGGCATCCCTCCACAGAGACGGAGCCAGCTGCCATGGATGCAAACAATAAGGACAGTTATGACCACAACCGCTTGGCTGGATGATCACATCTATGCCGCCCCCGATTGCTCGGCCGTCGACGCCGATTTCCAGCACGCCCACCAGCTCCTGTCTACCTTGATCCCCCTGCTGGCCGAGTTGCCAGAGACCCATGACATCAACGCCCTGCGCCATCTGCTGCGGGCCATTCGGCGCCAGGCGGATGAGGTGAGGCGGCTGGAGTGGAACAGCCAGACCTATGCCTACAACCGGCTCAGCCGCAACGGTCGCGACGAGCCGGCCAAGGTGCTGCTCTCCCGCGGCCAGCAGTTGCAGACGAGCCTCGCCCAGCTCGTCAAGCCGGTGGCCCTGTTCTGGCTGGGCGCCCCCGAGGCCCAGCTGCGCAGCCTGCTGCAGGATCCCGAGCTGTTCGAGCTGGCCTATGCCATCCGTCACGATCGCCAGTTGCAGGATCAGCGGCTGTCGCTCGAGAGCGAGCAGCTGATCGAGGGGCTGGGGGTGGATGGGCTGCACGCCTGGGGCCATCTCTACGACAGCCTGGTGGCCCGGCTCAGACCGCTGGTGGAGGGAGAACCCATGGGGCTGGCCCAGGCGGACAATCTGCTATCCCACCCGGACAGGGCGCGGCGCGCCAGTGCCTGGCATGGCATTCAACAGGCCTGGGCCGGGGAGCAGGAGACGGTGGCCGCCATCCTCAATGCCATCAACGGCTGGCGCAACGAGCTCGCCAGCCGGCGTGGCCAGCGGCGGCGGCTCGATGCCCTGGCGCTCTCCTGTCATCAGGGCCATCTCGAGCGCAGCACGCTGGATACCCTGATGGCAGAGGCCGAGGCCCACAAGGAGCTGGGCCGGCGGGCCCTGCGCGCCATGGCGAGTGCCCAGGGGATCACCGACTTCGCCCCCTGGGATCTCTATGCGCCGCCCCCTGCGCTGACACCTATCAACATCGACTTCGAGCAGGCGCTGGCGCTGGTGGCCGACGCCTTCGCCGGCTTCGATCCCGAGATGGGGGCCTTCGTTCACATGATGGCCGAGCGGGGCTGGATCGATGCGGCCCCGAGCGAACACAGGCGCAGCGGCGCCTATTGCACCGAGTATGCCGAGCCCGCCGAGCCTCGGGTGTTTCTCACCTTCGAGGGCACCATGGATAACCTCATCACCCTGGCCCACGAGCTTGGCCATGCCTGGCACAGCTGGCTGCTGCGGGACTTGCCGCTGGCGCAGCGCGACTACCCCAAGACGCTGGCCGAGACCGCCTCCCTGTTTGCCGAGGCCCTGGTGCGCGATGCCCTGTTGGCCGCCACCGACAACATGGAGCAGCGCAGGGCCATCGCCTGGCTGGAGGGGGAGCGGGCCGCCAGCCTGCTGCTCGACGTTCCGTCCCGTTTCCACTTCGAGCGGGCGCTGGTGGCGGCGCGGGAGCAGGGCTATGTGGGGGCCGGCGAGCTGCGCGGCATGATGAAATCCATGAAGGAGCAGTGGTATGGTGACAGCCTCAGCCAATATGACGAACTGTTCTGGGCCAGCAAGAGCCACTTCTCCATCACCGAGCTCGGTTTTTACAACTACCCCTATCTGTTTGGCTACCTGTTCAGCCTGGGGCTCTATGCCCAGAAGGAGCGGGCCGGGAAGGAGTTTGTCCAGGCCTATCGGGAGCTGCTGCGCGACACCGGCCGCATGAGCGCCGAGGATCTGGTGGAGAAGCACCTGGGCGTCGACATTCGCGAGCCCGCCTTCTGGCAGGAGAGCCTGCGCCAGGTGGAGGCGGCGGTCAGCCGCCTCGAGCGGCTGATATAGTCCACCGCAACCCTTAATCGTGGCCCTCGCTGGGGGCCACCCCTATTTCATGACGGGCCAGCGCCCGTCTCCGATCACGAGCGTCTGATGCAACAACCAGTCTACCCACAGCAGTGGCACAACCAGCACATCTACCCCTCCCTCGACAGCGCCATGCTGGAGGCGGACATGAGCCTGGCCCGCGCCAGCCTCGAGGAGCTGACCGGCTTCATCAATGGGCTAGGGGCGGTGCGCGAGCAGGCCGATGCCCTGCAGGATTTCCTGCGCGAGGTGCGCCTGCGCGCCCAGCGCATCCGCAACATCGGCTGGAACATCGCCGTGCTGGCGGCCTCGCAGGGCAGTCAGGATGCCCGGGATCCGCTGGCCAAGCAGCTGGCCTCCCGTGCCCGCGCCCTCAATGCGGACCTGTTCAAGGCCCTGGCGCCGGTGGAGGATCTGATGCTGGGGCTGCCTGAATCCGAGTTCGAGCGGTTGATGCAGGATCCGCTGCTGGGGGAGGAGGATTACCGCCTGCGCCACGAGCGCCGGCTGCAGGATCAGCGCCTGCCGGTGGAGGCCGAGCAGCTGGTGATCGGCCTCGGTACCGATGGCCTGCACGCCTGGGGCAACCTCTACAACGATCTGGTGGGCAAGATCCGCCTGCACATCGATGGGCGGGAGAGGGGGCTGGCCGAGGCGAGCAACCTGCTGTCCAGTCCGGAGAGAGCCCTGCGCCGGGAGGCCTTCGATGCCATCAGCGCCGGCTGGGAAGGGGAGCAGGAGACGGTGGCTGCCATCCTCAACGCCCTCAACGGTTGGCGCCTCGAGCTGGCCCGCCAGCGCGGCAAGGTGCGTCAGCTTGATGCGCTGGATCTCTCCTGTCACCAGAGCCACATAGAGCGCGCCACCCTGGACACCATGATGGCCGAGACCTATAGAGCCCGGGGGTTGGGCCAGCGCGCCCTGGCACTGATGGCCGGCAAGCTCGGTATCGACGAGTTGGGGCCGGAGGACCTGTTCGCGCCGCCCCCGGCCTCGGTCAGCCGGACCATAACGTTCGAGGAGGCCATCGACATCATAGCCGCGGCCTTCGCCCGCTTCGATCCCGAGATGGGGGAGTTCGCCCGCATGATGGCCGAGCGCGGCTGGATAGACGCGGCGCCGACCCCGAACCGGCGCACCGGCGCCTACTGCACCAAGTTTGCCGAGCCGGTGGAGCCGCGGGTCTTCATCACCTATGCCGGCACCATGGACAACGTCATCACCCTCGCCCACGAGCTGGGCCATGCCTGGCACAACTGGCTGATCCGCGATCTGCCCATGAGCCAGCGCGGCTACCCCATGACCCTGGCGGAGACCGCCTCCATCTTCGCCGAGACCCTGGTGCGCAGCGCCCTGTTCGAGCAGGCCCAGAACCCGGAGCAGCGCCAGGCCATCGCCTGGGCCGAGGCGGACGGCGCCGCTACCTTCCTGGTCAACATCCCGGCCCGCTTCGAGTTCGAGCTGGCGCTGGTGGCCGAGCGCGAGCAGGGCTATGTCCCGGCGGCGCGGCTCAAGAGCCTGACCGATGAGGCCTGGGGCCGCTGGTACGAAGGGAGCCTGGCGCGCTATCACCCCATGTTCTGGGCCGCCAAGGCGCACTTTTCCATCGCCGGCTTCGGCTTCTACAACTACCCCTACCTGTTTGGCTACCTGTTCAGCCTCGGGGTCTACCACCAGCTGATGAGCCGCCAGGCGCAGGGGAAGGCGAACGTGGCCGAGGCGTACCGCGCCCTGTTGCGCGACACCGGCCGCATGAGCGCCGAGGATCTGGTGGCCAAGCACCTGGGGCAGGACATCCGTGAGGCGGCCTTCTGGCAGGGCAGCCTGGCGCTGGTGGCCGCGGCGGTGGATCGCTTCGAGCAGACCCAGGGCTGAGGCCTGGGCCCTCTCGCCAGCTGACAAGATCCCGCCGAGAGGCGGGGTTTTTCTCTCGTCAGGCCCGCCGGGCAGCGGCGCAATCGGGTCGATTTGTCCGCGAGTGACCACAACCCCCGGATGAAATGCGTTTTCAGGCGGCTGGGGGCGTGATCCAAAGCAAGAAAGTTGGATGTTTTGGTGGCGCCACGGCCGGTCGCTGGGGTAGTTTCGATAGAACCGACACAGTTCCTGAGGTCTTATCCATGATCATCTATCTGCATGGCTTCGATGCCACCAGCCCCGGCAATCATGAGAAAGTGCTGCAGTTGCAGTTTATCGATGATGATGTGCGCTTCGTTCACTACAGCACGGTGCACCCGCGCCACGACATGAGCCATCTGCTCAAGGAAGTGAAGAAGCAGCTCGACATGAGCACTGACCCCAAGCCGCTGATCTGCGGGGTGGGGCTGGGGGGCTACTGGAGCGAGCGGATCGGCTTCCTGTGCGGCATCAAACAGGTGATCTTCAACCCCAATCTGCACCCGGCAGAGAACATGCAGGGCAAGATCGACAGGCCGGAAGAGTACGACGACATCGGCACCAAGTGTGTAACCGAATTTCGTAAGAAAAATTCAGGAAACTGCCTGTGTATCCTTTCCGTTCAGGATGAAATCCGCGATAATCGCGAAACTGAACGTGAATTGAAGAACTATTACGACATCGTATGGGATGAGCACGAGACTCACAAATTCAAGAACATCTCGTATCATCTGCAGCGGATGAAGGCCTTCAAGGAAGCTTGAACCATCACGTCAACCGATTTCGTTTTAGGGAGCCAATGGCTCCCTTTCGTTTTGAGGAACCAAGGAAAATCATCATGATGAATATTGTCGTTGTAGGTGGCGGCGCCGGCGGTCTGGAGCTGGCGACCAGCCTGGGTCGCAAGCTGGGCAAGAAGAACAAGGCCAAGGTGACCCTGGTCGATCGCAACCGCACCCACCTGTGGAAGCCCCTGCTGCACGAAGTGGCCACCGGCTCCATGGATGCGGGCATCGATGCCCTGAGCTACCAGTCCCATGCCAAGAACCACGGCTTCGACTTCCAGCTGGGCAGCCTGACCGACATCAAGCGCGACGAGAAACGCATCGTGCTGGCGCCGATCCACGACGATAACGGCGAGCTGGTGGTGCATGAGCGGGAAGTGGCCTACGACGTGCTGGTGATGGCCATCGGCTCCGTCTCCAACGACTTCAACACCAAGGGCATCAAGGATCACTGCATCTTCCTGGACAGCCCGTCCCAGGCGCACCGCTTCTACAACAGCATGATGAACCGCTTCCTGCAGTTCGCCACCGAATATCAGCCGGGCGACAAGGTGAAGATCGCCATCGTCGGCGGCGGCGCCACCGGGGTCGAGCTCTCCGCCGAGCTCTACAACGCGGTGGAGCAGCTCTATGCCTACGGCTTCAAGAACCTCACCACCGACAGCCTCAAGGTGACACTGGTAGAAGCGGGCCCCCGCATCCTGCCGGCGCTGCCGGAGCGCATCAGCGGCGCAGCTCACCAGGAGCTGGTCAAGCTCGGGGTGGACGTGCGTACCGCCACCATGATCACCGAAGCCACCGGCGAGGGGCTGCACACCAAGGATGGGGAGCTTATCGAAGCGGACCTGATGGTGTGGGCCGCCGGCATCAAGGCGCCGGACTTCATGAAGGAAATTGCGGGGCTCGAGACCAACCGCATCAACCAGCTGGTGGTGAAAGAGACACTGCAGACCACCCGTGACGAGAACATCTTCGTCATCGGCGACTGCGCCGCCTGCCCGCAGCCGGATGGCAAGTTCGTGCCGCCGCGCGCCCAGTCTGCCCACCAGATGGCGAGCCAGGCGTTCAAGAACATCCTGGCCAAGATGAACGGTGGCGAGCTGAAGCCCTACCTCTATCACGATCACGGCTCCCTGGTCTCCCTGAGCCGCTTCTCCACCGTGGGCAGCCTGATGGGCAACCTGATGCGTGGCTCCATGATGGTGGAAGGCTACCTCGCGCGCATGGTCTACATCTCTCTCTACCGGATGCACCAGGTCGCCCTGCACGGCTACATCAAGACCGGCCTCATCATGCTGGTGGGCCGCATCAACCGGGTGCTGCGCCCGAGCATGAAGCTGCACTAAGCGGGCGTCTGATCGCCAGGTGACAGAAGGAGAGGCCTGGCCTCTCCTTTTTTATGGCCGCGGCTCGGTGCCCGCGAGGCGCCGAGAGGCCTTATCGAGCGACTGGCTATTAGCGGTGGGGGTATGTTGCCGGCCGCGGCTTTGGGGTAGTCTGGAACCCATTATCTCAGCTGGAGTTTATGATGATCCTCTCAACTACCCCCACCCTGGAAGGCAAGGCCATTCGCGAGTACCGCGGCATAGTGGTGGGCGAAGCCATCCTCGGCGCCAACATCTTCAAGGATCTGTTCGCCGGCATCCGCGACATCATCGGTGGCCGCTCCGGTGCCTACGAGAAAGAGCTGGCCCGGGCCCGCGAGATCGCCTTCGATGAGCTCAAAGAGCGCGCGCAGGCACTGGGTGCCAACGCCGTGGTCGGCATCGACATCGACTACGAGGTGGTGGGGCAAAATGGCAGCATGCTGATGGTCAGCATCAGCGGCACCGCCGTGGTGCTCTGACGCTTACCGCGTCTCGATGACAAGCCGATGAGCCGCTCATCGGCTTTGTTGTTTCTGACGGAAAGTCGCCATTTGGCGCTATTTTTGGTCTCCTTGTATGTCGTAATATGGATCCTTTATCCCATGCCGAGACCCAGAGGGCGGCGCAGGACCAAGGAGCGGACCTTATGACTCCCATCAAACCCACGCGACTCAAGCGTGGCGACACCATCGGCTTTTTCTCCCCCTCCAGCGCGGCCACCGCCTGGGCACCGAACCGCTTCGCCCGCGCCAAGGCGTATCTGGCGGCGCAGGGCTTCGCACTCCAGGCGGGCAGCCTGACCGGGGAGCGGGATCACTGGCGCTCCGGCTCCATCGTGGCGCGGGCCGAAGAGCTCAACGCGCTCATCCGGGATCCAGAAGTGCGCTGCATCATGTCGGTCATCGGCGGCAGCAACTCCAACTCCCTGCTGCCCTATCTCGACTACGAGGCGCTTAGAAGAGACCCCAAGATCCTCATCGGCTACTCGGATGTGACCGCCTTGCTGCTCGGCATCCATGCCCAGACCGGCCTGGTGACCTTCTACGGTCCGGCGCTGGTGGCCTCCTTTGGCGAGTTGCCACCGCTGGTGGATGAGACTCTGGCCGCTTTCACCGAGATCTGCCTCGCCGGGGAGCGAACCTTGCCCCATCGCTTGCCAACCCCGATGCACTGGACCGAGGAGCGGCTGGATTGGGAGCAGCAGACCCGCGCCAAGCAGTGCCAACGGAACCGGCTGATCTCGGTGGGCGGCGGCCGGGTGCGGGGCAGGCTGATCGGCGGCAATCTCAACACCCTGGCGGGGATCTGGGGCTCGCCCTATATGCCGGCGATCGAAACGGGGGACATTCTGCTGCTGGAAGACAGCCTCATGTCGGCGGAGACGGTGGAGCGATCCTTCGCCCACCTCAAGCTGTGCGGGGTATTCGAGCGCATCGGGGCCCTGGTGCTTGGCAAGCACGAGCTGTTCGACGGCCAGGGCAGCGGCAAGCGGCCGCTCGACATACTGCTGGAGCAGGTGGGAGAGCCCAGGTTTCCGATCCTGGCGGAGTTCGACTGCGCCCACACCCACCCCATGCTGACGGTGCCGCTCGGTATCGAGGCCGAGCTGGATCTGGATGCCCAGCGCCTGAGCCTGTGCGAGCCCTGGTGGCGCTGACGGGGGCTTGCCAGAGACAAAAAGAGGCCGCACCAGCGGCCTCTTTGCTTTCACCTTCTGGCAGGATCAGGGCAGGGCATCGGCCCTGAAGGTGTTGCGAGGATCTGCGGACCTCGTCTCTCAATCGAACTCAGGGCAATGCATCGGCTCGGAAGCTGGCGCGGATCTGCGGCACCAGCGGCGAGGGATCGAAGCCTTTCTCCTCCCCCAGCACCGGGTGGAGCAGTGCCAGTTCCGGGATGGGGGTGAGGTCGCCTGCCAGCAGCTGGCGGGTGGCCTGCCCCATCTGATAGAGCTGGCGCACCGGGTCAAACTGGCGCGCCAGCGACAGGGAGCCATCGTCGCGGGTGAAGGCCATCATGGGGATCTGGTAGGGGGCGTCGCGGGGCGGCTTGTCCCCGTGGATGCCCTTGCCCGCCGACATCAGGAACGGCTGGTGATCGCCAAAGGCCACCACCAGGTAGCGTTTGCCGGATTGATCCAGCGTCTTGAGCAGCCGCTCCAGGGAGGCCATGGCATCCACCACCCCGGTGTAGTAGGTGTTGAGCAACTGCCGATCGGCCGGGCTCTGATCCGGGCAGGCCTTGTCGATCTGCTGGGCCTGATAGCGATTGCCGTCGAAGGGGCCGTGGCCCTGCATGGTGACCGCGTAGGCGAACAGCGGCTGGCTGTCCTGCTCGCTGCGCTTGAGCAGGTGATCGATCAGCGCATCGTCGGAGATGTAGAGCCCCTTGTGCTCCAGGCTGGTGAAGCGGGTGTCGAACCAGCGCTCCTCATAACCGAGCGCCGGTATGGCCTTGGCGCGGCCCCAGAATTTCTCCACATAGGGGTGGGCGAACAGGGTCTTGTAGCCGTTTTTCTTCGCGCTCTGCGCGAGCCCGGGCACCTGCGCCGAGAGATAGTAGTAGGGCACCACCCCCTGCTTGAGCAGGCCCACCGGCAGGCCGGTGTTCATCTCGAACTCCGCCAGCACCGTCATGCCGCCCGTGGTGGGGGAGTGGATGGTCTTGCGCCACTGCGCCACCCCGGCGGGCAGGCTCAGGGTCGGGGCGGGGGCGCAGATCCTGCCTTGCCAGTCGAGCCAGAGCGACTCGTATTGCAGCACTATCACCAGATCGAAGCGCGGGGAGGGGCCCAGGGCCGACTGGACGGGATCCCGGTGACCGAGCTCCGGGGTACGCTCGTTGATCTGCAGGGGGTAGCGGAAGACGTTGCCGCTTTGCAGCATCTCGTCCACCAGGTTGAACAGGTAGAGGCCGGGGCCGGAGCGGATGATGTCCCTGTGATAATTGACCGCCCTGTCCACGTAGCGGACATTGGCCCCCAGCAGCTTGTTGCCGGTCTGGGTGGCGAACACGCAGAGCGCGAAGAAGGCGGCGGTGGCGGCGACGGTGCGCAGCACCCAGCGCGACAGGGCAAAGCGCCAGCAGAGCCACAGCAGCAGGACGCCGCCCAGCACCGGCAGCACAGGATGTTGATCGAGCAGTATGTGCAGCAGCGCCATCAGGTTGCCGAGATCGTCGCCTCCTAGCGGCACTCCGTAGATGGCGATCTTCATGAAGTTGGCGAGCAGGCCTATGCCGGACAGGGTGGTGAACACCAGCCCCATGTAGAGATTGAAGCCCGCCAGGGCGCAGAGGCTCCAGCCCAGCACCATGCTGCCCCAGGCCAGGTAATAGTGCTCGGGCCGAAATCCTGACCAGAGTAGAAACTCCCCGAGCTTGAACACCACGAAGCCGTGCAGCAACACGAAGGTGAGGTTGCCGAGCAGCAGGCTGCCAAACACCCGCGAGGCCATGCTGTGGCGCAGCTGTGGCAGCAAGGCCCTGAGCACCAGGGCGCTGGCCAGCAGCACCAGCAGCAGGCTGGTCATCAGGTAGCTGAGATTGAAGCCGCGCTCCGGCAGGGTCTGCAGGATCTGGCTGTACTCGCCGCTCTCGGGTCGATCCTTGAGCAGCAGGCCGATGCGCAGCTGGTAGCGGCTGTCGAGGGCATCATCCGGCGCCCGCAGGGTGCTGTTGAGATCCAGGGTGCAGCGATCCTTGCGACATTTCTGCCGCTTGTTCACCGCCTGACTCAGCTGATCGATGCGCTCGCCCCTGTCGTTGAGCAGCTCGACCCGCACCTTGTCCCCCTCCTGCAACGGCTTGAGCAGCTGCCATTGGCTGCGCACCACCAGATAGAGGCCGCGGCTGTCACTCTTGTAGAGCAGGCTGTGGCGGCTGAGGGTGGCGAGCGGCTGATCGGCGGGCCCCAGGATCAGTGGCTGGGCACGGCCGAGCCAGCCGCCGGGGTTGAGCACCGGCAGGATGAGCGTCAGCAGCAGCAGCGCGACCAGCAGGCCAAACAGCAGCCTGGCCAGACGAGATGGCGGGGGCGAGCTGCGGCCGAAAACGGGGGCATTCATAGTGGGCTCATCCTTGGAGCGGGTGGGGTCGCTGCGGTGCGACTGCATCTATTTTGACCCGATGGTGATGGGCTTGTTCCTTGATGTCAATTTAATGACCGAAAGATGAATATTGTGTGACTGCCGCAACTTGCAAATTGTGATCCCGATCCAGGGGGCGAATTCATTCTGTGATGAAAGCGTCATCATGGCGCTTTGCCGCTGGTCTGCCTCCAGCTTGCTGCTTAGTCTCTCAATAATGGCTGGAGGTACATGTATGAATCCCAAGGTTGCGGCACGTCAGGCAAGATTGCTCCAGATGCTGGAGAGCAAAGAGGAGATCCGGATCGGCCGTGAGCGGGACTGTCCCCTGCCGCTTGCGCAGTTGCTCAGGTTGACCGAGGCTCACCCGGCCGTACTCAAGATCTATCGCCATGGCCTCACCGCCGAGGTGTTCCATCTCAAGGTGGAGGGGCATCACTGGTGCCTGAAACGGCGTCGGCACGACTCCCTGGTGGCCAATGCCGACGGCAAGACCGCCTTTCTCACCGAGCTGGAGCGGCGCCGCGAGATCGAGGCCCTGCGCGAGCTGCACCCCACCATCCTCTCCAAGGTAGTCTGCACCAGCTTCGGCTCAGCCCGGGCCGGGGTACTGGTCTCCCCCTGGTTGCGCGGTGCCCCGGTCAGCCAGCTGGATAAACGCAACCTGGCGCAGATGCTGGCGGTCCAGGCGGAGCTGGCCCGCTGGGGCTGGTTTGACTGGGATCCGAGCCCGGGCAACCTGCTCGACGATGGCCAGCAGATAGCGGTGTTCGACTTTGGCTACATGTGGCCCTTCGATCCGCGCCACGAGTTCAACTCCAACGGCCTGGCCGACCCCCAGTTTCATGTGCCCGAGCGGCTGGAGACCCGCACCCTGTCCGGTCTCTGGCTGGATGAGGCCGATCCCTTGCCGCTGTTTCGCCATTGGCGCGAGCTCTGCCTCGCCTGGGCAAGGGAAGAGTTGCAGCATCTGACCCGGGAGGGGGCCAGTGCCCCCGTGCTGGCGCGGTTGCAGGGCTTGCAGGCGGAGTGGCGCTCGGCGCTGGCGAGCGAGGAGGGGCTGGCCGCCAGCTGGTGGCGCGACATGTACCGCAGCCATAGTCTCGACATCCAGGACGATCTCAGCGGCAAGAGCTGTGGCCCGCTCACCCTGCGCCGCCTCGACTGGCTGGAGCGGGCGGTGAGCCAACATTTCCCCCTGCTGGTCGACAACCTGGGGCCCGATGAGGCCGGGCTCGATCAGGCCGCACTGATGGGCAAGCTGGCCGGGCTGCGCGAGCAGATCCAGGCCAACCTGCTGCCGTTCTCTGACCCCTCGGCATGATGCCGATGCCATAGACCGCGCAGAAATAACGAGAGGGGCCTTGGCCCCTCTCGTTATTTCATGTCACTTATCCGGACTTGGCTCAGTCGAGCAGCTCCTGGTGGAGGCGGTTGACGATGTGGCCCGCCTCGCTCTCCTTGACCAGGAAGCAGAGGTTGTGGGCGCTGGCGCCGTAGCAGATCATGCGGATGTTGTGGTCACGGATGGCGTCGAACACCTGGCTGCCGACCCCGGCCGCCTCGCTCATGCGGTTACCGATCAGCGCCACCAGGGCGAAGTCGGTCTCCACCTTCACCTTGCACAGCTGCCCGAGCTCGGCCAGCACCTTGTCGCTCAAGATGGGTTCGCCGTTGCTCTGACTGCCGGTGTGATCCAGGGTCAGGGAGACGCTCACCTCAGAGGTGGTGATGAGGTCCACCGAGATGCGGTGCCGTGCCAGGATGCCGAACACCTCGGCCAGGAAGCCGTAGGCGTGGAACATGTTGAGGCTGTGCAGAGTGACCAGCACCTGCTGACGGCGCAGGGCCACGGCCCGGAACAGCGGGTTGGTCTGGGTGCTGGCGCGGATCCAGGTGCCGCCGGCCGCCGGATCCTTGGCGGAGCCGACAAACACCGGGATGTCTTGTCGCAGGGCGGGTTGCAGGGTGGCGGGGTGCAGCACCTTGGCGCCGAAGGTGGCCATCTCGGCCGCCTCCACGAAGCTGATTTCGGGGATGGGGCGGGCCCGGGTCACCAGCCGGGGATCCGTGGTGTAGATGCCGGGCACGTCGGTCCAGATCTCGATGCTGCCCGCATCCAGTGCCTCGGCCAGCAGCGCCGCGCTGTAGTCGGAGCCGCCGCGACCCAGGGTGGTGGTGCGGCCATCGGCATCGGAACCGATGAAGCCCTGGGTGATGACGAGGTGATCGCCGAGCAGGGGGCCCAGGTTGGCCTGGCAGAGTGCGCGGGTGGCGGCGAGATCCACGCTCGCCTTGCCGAAGCGGCTGTCGGTGCGCATCAGCTGGCGCACATCCTGCCAGCGGGCCTTGACGCCACGCTGGCACAATAGCTCGGTGAAGAGACGGGTGGACATCAGCTCGCCGCAGGCGATGAGCCTGTCCGCCAGCTCCGCATCTGTGTGCTGGCTGGCCTGGCGGGCCATGGTGCGGATCTCGCCGAGCTGGGCGTGGATCAGGGCGCTCACCTCGACCGGCTCCCCCAGTGCGCTCAGGATGGCGTGCTGGATCCCGGCCAGCTTGGCCAGCTGGGCATCCTGCCCCGCCTCGTCGAGCTCGCCCTGGGCCAGGCTCACCAGCAGGTTGGTGACACCGGCGCTGGCGCTCAGTACCACCACCCGCGTCGCCGGATTGGCCAGCACCACGTCGGCGCAATGGTTCATGGCCGCGGCATCGGCGACACTGGTTCCGCCAAACTTGGCGACGTTGATCGGGCTCATCATGTACTCCTGTCTTAATGTGAAAATCCGGTTTCATCAGGCAAAAGAGAGGAGGAGGCGAAAAATGGCAGGAATAGCGAAGGATCCCGGCCAGAAGCACTCCATCCGCGGTGCCCATCCCACACCAAACCCGCTGTGAATGCGGTGTGGGATGCACACGACCGATGACAACCCGGGGGATTCAGCCCCCGCAGCCGACGTGGCGATGTCCAGTCACTCGCCTCGTCTCGGCGCTACTCCCCCTGACCCAAGTTCGCAGGACGCTGGTGTCCTCCCTTGGGCTGCCTGGGCAGCGCTCCTCTTCTGGCTCCACCGCAGGCGGTGGAGTGCATTAAGAAATACCCTGCACTGGATTGCACTGTCAATCGAGTTTGTAAAAAACTTAAGAATTGGCAATAACCCGACACAAGATCAATCAGTTACGAGATGGTCTTGGACAAAACCTTGGAGCGGCGCTGCCAGTTGTAGAGGCGCTGGCGCTCCACCGGCAGATCCTCCACCTCCAGCGGCTCGAAGCCCCGCTCCCTGAACCAGTGGATGGAGCGGGTGGTGAGCACGAACAGGCGCGCGATGCCGAGCCGCTTGGCCCGCTCGGCCACCTTGGCGACCAGCTGATCGCCGCGGTTGGAGTTGCGGTACTCGGGATGAATGGCGACGCAGGCCATCTCGGCCATCGCCTCCTCCATGAAGCAGTAGAGGGCGGCGCAGCCGATGATGAGGCCGTCGCGCTCTATGATGGTGAACTTGTCGATCTCCATCTCCAGCTGCTCGCGGGAGCGGCGCACCAGTATGCCCTCTTCCTCCAGCGGCCGGATCAGGTCCAGGATGCCGCCGATGTCCTCGATGGTGGCGGCGCGCGCCCGCTCGGCGCTTTCGCGCACTATCTGGGTGCCGAGGCCGTCGCGGCTGAACAGCTCCTGCAGCATGGCGCCATCGTCCTGATAGCTCACCAGGTGGGAGCGGGGCACGCCGCCGCGGCAGGAGGCGATGGCGGCGCGCAGATAGCGGGCGGTACCGGACATCTCCTCACCCGCCTGCTCCAGCTCCACCAGCAGCTCTTCCGCCTGCTCGGGGAAGAGCTCGGAGATGGCCTCGCCGTGTCTGTCCATCACCCCCTGGGTGCTGCTGAAACAGATGAGCTTGTCGGCCTTGAGATCCACCGCCACCCGCCGGGCCACCTCTTCCGAGCTCAGGTTGAAGCTCTCGCCGGTGACCGAGCAGCCGATGGGGGAGATGAGCACCAGCCCCTGCTGATCCAGCTGGCGGCAGATCCCCTCCACGTCGATGCGGCGCACCCGGCCGCTGTGGCAGAAGTCGATGCCATCGTCCACCCCGAGCGGCTGGGCGGTGACGAAGTTGCCGCTCACCACGCTGATGCGCGCGCCCTGCATGGGGGTGTTGGCCAGCCCCATGGAGAGCTGGGCTGTGATGTCGTACTGCAAACCGCCGCACACCTGCTTGATGATGTCGAAACTCTCATCGTCGGTGACCCGGATACGTCTGTGGTATTGCGCCTCGATGCCGGCTTTGGCCAGCGCTTCGTCATTCTGCGGGCGCGAGCCGAACACCAACACCAGACGAATGCCGAGGGTCTGCAGCAGGGCGATGTCGCTGACGATGTTGGCAAAATTGGGGTGGCAGATGGCTTCGCCCCCCATCATCAGCACGAAGGTGGCACCCCGGTGCACATTGACATAGGGGGTGGATTGCCGAAAGGCATAGACCAGGCTGGGTTCGCGTTCACGCACTTGAGGCTTCTTCCATAAAAAAACAGCAATTCGCCCAATATATGAAAATAAATTCACAAATCAAGACTAAATATTGATTCTTCGGTTTTCTTTTACCATTTTCTGCCGACGGAGGGCCGACCCGGGGGCCGCGGTGCGCCCCGCCGGCGGCCGCACTTCGGTTGATCCCGCCCCATAAACTGTTATCTTCGAGGTGACTCTTCGTCAGCCCTGTGGTCGCACGGGTTTTTATACAAGGACAGGTGGTATGGAGCAGATTATTTCACCGGCAGAGGCGCTGCCGGGACGACGCGAGGCGCTGGTGATAGGCCAGCAGCATGCAGTGAATGGCCACCCGACCCAGGGCCCCTGGCCCGAGGGGATGGCGGTTGCCTGGTTTGGCATGGGCTGCTTCTGGGGTGTGGAGCGCCTGTTCTGGCAACAGCCCGGCGTCTATTCCACCGCCGCCGGTTACCAGGGTGGCCTGACCTCCAACCCCACCTACAAGGAGGTGTGCAGCGGGCTGACCGGTCATGCGGAGACGGTGCAGGTGGTGTTCGACCCCAAGGTCATCAGCTACGGCGACCTGCTCAAGCTGTTCTGGGAGCAGCATGATCCGGCCCAGGGCATGCGCCAGGGCGGCGATGTCGGCACCCAGTATCGCTCGGTGATCTTCTATGACGACGAGAGCCAGGAGGCCATCGCCCAGCAGAGCCTGGCCGCCTTCCAGCAGGCCATGGCGGCGAGCGGCGATGTCCGCGCCATTACCACCCGCATCCTGCCGCTGGCGCCCTTCTATTACGCCGAGGATTATCACCAGCAGTATCTGAAGAAGAACCCGGAAGGCTACTGCGGGCTGGGCGGGATCGGGGTCTGTCTGCCGCCGAGCCTGAATCGCTGAAGGCGGTATAAAAGAGCGTTGAATGACGCTCTCTTCATCAGATTGAAAAGAATCTTTAAAAAATGTGTCATGGCCGGGAACTTAATTGGACTTCGACTAGACTAACAAGCTAGCTACCATGGATGGCAGCCAAGACCAGACACATTTCTTGCCTCGATATTCATTCAACTTAGAAAAGCGCGATGAATTGGAAATGATAGCAAGCAGGGCTGCCCGATGAGGCGGCCCTTTTCATTGGTGCGTTGAGGGGAGTGAGGAGGCTGGCGCCGGGGCGGCTCAGCCGATGACGCTGTCGAACAGGTTCTTGATGAGATCGATGAATTCGTCGAGGAAGGCCTGCTGGGCCGGGGTCGGCGCCCGCAGCCAGACGGCACTGAGCACCTCTTCCAGATCGGCGACCACGGCATCGGCCTCCTGCATGATCATGAAGCGCACCTTGGGATCGAGCTGGGGATTCTGCTCGCAGATGCGCATCAGGTTGTCGGCAATCCGGCCGCTCACCAGATCCTCGATGCTCTGGGCGCCCGTGCCCTGCTGCTGGCCCTCGAACAGCCCCAGACTCTTGACCAGATACTCTACAAGCGCGTTATAGCCTTCGCTCTCTACCACCATGATGGTTGCCTTCATTCATTGATATGCGGAATTGGGCCGTATTTTAGTGGCTGGACCTAGCTTGGCAAGCGGCAGTAGAGGCGATGACGGACAAAACTGACTCCGCCGCGCTCCACGGTTTCCAATCCGGCCTGCTCGAAGCCATGACGCAGGAAGAGGCCGTGGCTGAAGGCGCTGGCCTCCGTGGTCAGCAGCCGCAGGCCGAGTCGCCGCGCCCCCAGCAGGGCGGTCTCCAGCAACAGGCTGCCGAGCCCCTGGCGTTGATGGGCGGCGCCGACATAGAGCAGGCTGAGGTGACCGTCATCGCTCAGGGTGACAAAGCCGAGCGGGATGGCCTCCGGCTCGGCCGCCTGCTCTATGACCCAGCCGTGGTGCTCGCGCAGCTGGCTGGCGAGGCCGGGGTGATGGGCGCCGAGGGCCCACTGCTCGACCTGGGCCTGGCTGTAGTGTTCTGGACCTGTCTCGCGTACCGTCTGCTCGAACAGCGCGATCAGTTGGGGGATGTGCTGCTCCCGCAGCGCCACGATCTGCAGGGGGGCCGACTGCCCTGCTGGGTGGCTCATCTCGCGGGGGCTCATCGGGCCGGCGCCTGCGGCCGCTTGGCCTTGGGCAGACCGGCCACCACCCGCTCATAGGAGTGGTGCACCCAGCCTTGCCAAAGATCGCTGGCCAGGGTGTCGCTCAGGGTAACCGTGTTCCAGTGCTGCTTGTTCATGTGCCAGCCGGGTTTGACCTCGGGGTGGATCTCTCGCAGCAGCAGGGCGAGCTCCGGTTCGCATTTTAGGTTGATGGTCAGCGGATCGGCCTGCCAGTTCACCAGCGCGAACATCTTGCCGGCGATGCGATAGACCAGGAACTCAGGGCCGAACGGCGTATCTTCGGTGGCGCCGGGCAGGCTGAGCAGAAATTCACGCAAAAGAGTGAGCGTCATACAGGACTCCGTGCTGGTCCGATGATGAGTGACAGCATATTCAGCGGGGCGCCGCTTCTGTTAATATGCTCGCCGAGTATATCCCCCAACCCCCCGGGAGCCCATAAGATGTTGTACCACAAGACCTTTGAGCTTGGCCCCGAGCGGGATTGGGTGGTGTTCGTGCACGGCGCCGGTGGCAGCTCCTCCATCTGGTTCAAGCAACTGCGCGCCTATCGCGAGCACTTCAACGTGCTGTTGCTGGACCTGCGCGGCCACGGCCAGTCCAACCAGCTGCAACAGGTGGTCAAGGGTCACTACAGCTTCAGGGCGGTGACCGAAGACATAGTGCGGCTGCTGGATCATCTGCGCATTCCCTGTGCCCATTTCGTCGGCATCTCCTTGGGCACCATCCTCATTCGCAGCCTGGCGGAGCTCTGCCCCGAGCGGGTCAAGAGCATGGTACTCGGCGGCGCCATACTGCGACTCGACATCCGCTCCCAGACGCTGGTGCAGCTCGGCCGGGTCGGCCAGCACATCCTGCCCTACATGTGGCTCTACCGGCTGTTCGCCTTCATCATCATGCCGCGCCAGCACCATCAGGAGTCCCGCAATCTGTTCGTGCGCGAGGCCCGCAAGCTGTGCCAGCAGGAGTTCAAACGCTGGTTCCGCCTCGCCACCGAGGTCAACCCCCTGATGCGCTACTTCCGCGAGCGTGCCCTGCCGATCCCGACCCTCTACCTGATGGGGGAGGAGGATCATATGTTTATCGCCCCGGTGCGCGAGCAGGTGGCGCGGGATGCTTACAGCCAGCTTGCGATCATCGAGAACTGCGGCCATGTCTGCAACGTGGAGCAGCCGGAGCACTTTAATCGGCAGTCGCTGGCGTTTCTGTCTGCGCAGACAGTTTATTCCACTTAATTAGAGAGGTAGGTCGGCCTAAGCCTAATTAATTTCAGTTCTGTCGCCGCATTAGAAAAATTATTATTGCTATCATAAAAAAATGAATAGACACCCCGATTGTCATATCGGGGTGGATATGGAATGCATTATATATGGGAGATATGAACCTTTAATTATTCCATGGTGTAAACCTATGCTGTAAGTAATATGGATGTCGTATCTAAACCAATATACATAGGGAGATCATGTTCGCCTTGTGGTAAATTTAACGGGTCCAGGGCGCCTAGTGCTTGACCAACTATAACTTCCCAAGGCTTAGTGCTACCAGATATTGCACAAATCAATTGCCTTATATCTTTTATTTTTATATTCCTAAGCCTATCCGGTGAGATAATTAAGTCGTTTATGTTCTTATAATCCTTATGCTGCTCATTTTTATCTAACCACTCCTTAGCTTTTTCTTGGAAACCTTCCCAGTTCGTACCTAATTTATGAAGTGCCTGTTCTGTTACCAGTAGATTCTCAATGGCATAGCATTGAAGACGGAATCGAACAACGGAGCGAATAGGATCCAACGGGTGTTGAACTCCATCTCCATCACGTAAAGAGTATGCCTTGGGGTTGTCATAAAGACTTTCAATAAGCTCAGCCGTAAAATTTTCTAGTTGCGTCTGCTGATCTACTGAGCTAGCAATGACAGGAAATAGTTTTATTCTTCCTTGAGATGTACGAGAGGCTTGTTGCCACACTCGCTCATCATCCTCTCCCTCGAGGATAAGCATAACATCCTGACTTAGGCTTAAAGAAAGCGGATGCCCAAAGAAAGGTGCTATTTTTTTGAGTTGATCACTCACTTCAACAAATGAAACATTATTAATGTTAAAGTTTTTAGTTCCAATAACGCAATTAATTGATTGAGACAATGCGCAAATAAAAGGGGTGCTATGAGTGGCAAGGATCACAATAATATTGTCTTTTACGGCTTTATCAACACTATCAACAATTTTTATTAAAAAAGAGGCAAGGCGAGCTTGAAGATCTGGGTGTAAATGAACATCAGGTTCATCCAATAACAGAATATTTAATGTGTCAGCCCTTATGTTGTCAAAAAAATACATTATTTCTACTGCAAGAGCTATTGATTCAGATTCCCCGCTACTAATTTCATCAGGTTGAACCAGTTCACCTTCGTTGTTTCTAAAAACAAAGTTAGATCCCTCTTGGCAAACAGTTAAGTTAGCAAGCAATTTGTTTATGCTGTCTAGTCTTTCTGTTCGAAAGTTTCTTGTAGGGTCAAGTCTTATTTCCGGATCATCTTGCATTCTTCTCAGATAAGCGGTCTCTACTTCACGTAAAAGGTTGGCAGATGCGGCTTTGAAATTGTCAGCTTGATTTTTTCTTCTAACATCGGCAAGCCAGTTAGGATAGCTTTCCATGTTTGTCATTATATTCCCATCGCGTTTAAAAACACCTGCCCGCTCGGGGCTTATATATCTAACGAAATATTTATTATTATTTTGACAGTATTGATCTATGTTGCGAAGAAGCCTACTTTTTCCAGCTCCATTTCTTCCTACTAATACGTTTATATTTTTTAACCCTTCAAATTTTACTTGTTCAAATTGCAATGTAGAATTTTTCATTAAGGATCCTATAGTTATGTTGTAGTGATTGTTTAATAGGCGTGACTAGCAAAGAGGTATCAGGCTTTCACTGATAATTATTTGGGCTTGTTAGCAGACGATATACGCCATTTGCTGCTAGGTAAATAAAGAGGCCCATATGAGAATTATATCAAGTGTCCCTTAGCTTGTTGAGTTAAGATGTGCCCGATATGTGGGGTGTGAAAGGTTTTTTGACGCCGATCGGGTTTTTAAGGCACTCAATACCCCGTCATCTCCAGATAGCCCAACCCTTGGGCATCTCCCTCCACAGTCACCGCGCCTTCCCAGTAATCGAAGCGACCGGTCATGGCCTGATCGGGCTGGCGGGCTTTGATCAGCAGTTTCATATCGGCGACCTTAAGCTGCCACTCGATGGGGTAGGGTTGGCCCTTGGGGCCGCGCCAGGTCTTGCCTGGGGTGAGGCTGATGCTGTCGGGGGACAGCACCCGGCTGCTGCCATCGCGCTCGATCAGTATGGCGTAGCGGTTCTCGGGCTGGTTTTCGGGATTGGCGCGACCGGGTTTGGTGCGCAGGCGAAACAGCATCAGCTCGCGGCCATCGGCAAGTTGCAGGGAGAACCAGTCCCAGCCCGCCTGCCACTCGGCCAATACCGAGCTGCTCCACTCGTGATCGAACCAGCCCTGGCCGCTGACTTTGCGGGTCTTCCCATCCAGGGTCAGTGTGCCGGTAAGCGCCAGGCGTGGGAAGGAGTAGTAGAAGGAGGCGTTGCCCGGGCTCTTCTCGCTGTAGCCCGCCTTGCCCTGCAGCACCAGGGGTTTGCGGGCACTCACCCGCAGCCTGAGCTGGCCAATTTCGCTGTCGACCCTGAGCTCTGCCGGGAACAGCGCCGCCCCCTCGGACGTCAGTGCCCACTCCTTTAGCCAATAGTCGCCGCCACTGGCGCCCGCCAGCCCAGGCCCCTGGCGGCTGGTGCGCTCGTCCTGCAAGTGTTTGCCGGTGGCGAGATCCGTGATGGCGAACTGGGCGAGCCAGAGCTGGGGGGCGAGCCAGGGGTTGTCCGAGGCAATCTGCCGCTTCATGCCCTGACGGAAAAGGGTCCACTGCAGGCCATATTCGCGCCCCTGCTCGTCTTTGAGGTTACCGGTGAGATACCACCACTCGGATCGGTAGTCCGGGTGGGCGGAATGATCGGCGGGCAAGTTCACTGTCTGCCCCGGCTGCGCTTTTTTAAAGTGATCGCCGCCATCCCCCAGCAGGTTGCCGAGATCCTGGGCTTGAACACTGGTGCCTAGCACGGCAAGCAGGGCGGCCAGCAGGTTGGCCCGCAGTAAACACTTCATATCACTCTCCTTGCCGCATACCAGGAGGCCAGGGCTCCACACACCGGCGCCAGCAGCAGGGCCGTGATGGCGTGAGCGGGGGCGGGTTCGAAGGTGAGGGTCCAGCCGAAGGCGCGGGGGTTGACCACGGCGATCAGCACCCAGGCCAGGCCATAGCCCACCGGCAGGGCCAGCAGCGCCGTGAGTAGCCCCAGACCCGCCCCTTGCCACACCAGCAGCAGGCGGCAGCGGCGAGGGCTCAGGCCCAGACTCTGCAGGGTCTGCAATTCGGCGCGGCGGGCCAGTCCCAGCACCATGAAGGCGGAGCCGATGCCGACGAAGGCTATCCCCAGGATCAGCAATTTGAGCAGCTCGGTGACCACGAAGGTCTGATCGAACACCTTGAGCGCCGCGGCGTGGATGGCGGGGGCGGGTAGCAGATTGAGCCGCTCGCCGAACTGGGCACGCAGCGCATCGGCCAGCCGCTCGGGCGTCTTGCTAAAGAGCGCGAGGGACTGCACCGGCCCCTGCTCGAAGGCATGCAGGAGCTGCCCCTTGTCGCTGCCGTAATCCTGATAGACGCCGGTGACCAGAACTTGTCGTGGGCCAGCCTCATCCGTTATCTCAAGCGTCTGGCCCACCCTGACTCCGAGCCGCACCGTCAGCGGCTCGCTCGCCAGCACCTCATTGTGTTTTTCCGGCCAGCGCCCGGCCAGCAGGGGATAGGCCGCCTGGAGCGGCGGAATAAAGTCCATCTGGGCCCACTCTATCGGCTCCCCCTGCCAGCGGGCGGGCCGGACCGCGCGGCGCGAAGCCAGCTCCACCAACCGGTTGGCGAGGATGGCGTCCAGGGTAGTCTGACTCAGGCTGCCCCTGCTGCTCGCCGCTCCCTTGGGGGCGCTGACATAGAGATCGGCGGCGAGGCGCTGGTTCAGCCAGATCTCCACGCTGCTGCGAAAGCTCGACACCATGACCCCGATGCCGATGGCCGCGGCGATGGCGAGCTGCAGCGCCATCACGGCGATGGCGGTGCGATCCAGATGATATTGGGTCTCGGCCACCGCCAGCCTGGCGGTCAGGCCGTTGCGGCCATGGCGGCGCAACTTGCCTAGCAGCCAGCGCAGGGCGTCCGGCAGCCAGAGCGCCATGGCCAGCAGCCAGCCGCCGGCGATAAGCAGGGCGCCCGGCAGGCCGGTCTGGGGCAGGGCGAGGCAGAGCGCGCACAGCAGCAGTATGGCCAGCGCCAGCAGGCGTCTGCGTCCCGGGTGGCTGGCGGGCCTGCTGTTGCCTTCGCGAAGGGCCAAGGGGGATTGGCGCAGCAGCTGCCACCAGCCGGGCAGGTTGGCGGCGAGCGTGCCGAGCAGGCCGATGGCGATGGCCTTGAACAGGCTGATGGGGGAGAGGCGCAGCAGGCTGATGGGGTTGGGGCCGTAGAGATCCGCCAGCGCCTGGGTCAGCTGCCCCATCAGGGCCAGGGCCAGCAGGCTGCCGAGCAGCAGCCCGAGCAGGGTTCCGAGGGAAGCCAGCAGCATCAGCTCCAGCCACAGCCAGCGCAGCACACGGCGCGGTGGCAGCCCCAGGATGATCAGCTGGGCGAGCTGGGGGCGGCGCACGCTCTGCACGAAGCGCTGGGCGTTGAACACCAGAAACAGCCCCACCGCCATGGCGAGCAGGGAGAGGGCGCTGAGGTTCAGGGCCAGGGCATCGCCGAGCTGGCTGGCATCGAGCGCCGGGCTGATGGGTTCGAGCCACAGGGGCTTATTGGGGAGATAGGCTTGCAGGGCGGCCTGCAGGGCGTGGGCCTGGGGCTCCGTCAGCTTGAACAGGATGCGATCCAGCCGTCCGTCCTTGCCAAGCAGGGGCTGCGCCAGGCCGATGTCGGTGAGCAGCAACCGATCCATGGGCACTGGGCCCGGGGTGAAGGTGCCCGCCAGGCTGAGGGTGAGTCGACGCTCGCCCAGCAGGAAGCTGCGGGACTGGCCCTGGCGCCAGTCGAGGCGTTCGGCCTCGGGCGCCGCCAGCCAGATGCTGTCGGTCCGGGCGAAGGGGGTTTCCGTCGCCTGGGGCGCCAGGGTAAAGAGCGGGGCCAGGGGGCCGGGATTGAACAGATCCAGCCCCAGCAGCTGGAAGCTGCGACCCTGCTCGTCTTTGAGCCAGGCGTGCACCTGGGGCATGGCGTCCAGCTCGCGCTGGCCGCGCACCAGCTTGACGTAGAGCGACTCATCCAGCCCGCCGCTCGGGGCCAGCCGATAGTTGGCATCCCCCGCCAGCTGGGTGCGGGCGGCGACGAAGTTGGTCTTGGCGCTGTGGTTGAGCAGGTCGATGGCGACCACCAGGGAGACCCCCAGCATCAGCCCGGTCAGGCTCATCAGCAGCAGCCAGGGGTGCCAGCGATAGAGCCGCAGCAGCGCCTTTAGCGGCAGCATGTGATGCCCTCAGGAAGAGAGGATTCAATCATGGCGTGGCCCCTTGAGTTGCACCAGCTGACCCCCCTCGAGGCGCAGCACCCTGTCTGCCAGCGCGGCATAGGCGGGGTTGTGGCTCACCAGCAGGAGGCCGGCGCCTGTCTCCCTGACCGCCTCCATCATCAGCGCCATCACCTGCTCGGCGTTGTGCTCGTCCAGGCTGCCGGTGGGCTCATCGGCCAGCAGCCACTGGGGTTGGTGAATCAGGGCGCGGGCCAGGGCCACCCGCTGGCGCTGGCCGCCGGAGAGCTGCTCCGGCCAGGCGTGGCGTTTATCCGTCAGCCCCAGCCGTTCGAGCAGCTTATCCAGCACGGCCGGCTCGCGGGGCAGGCCGTTGATCTCGAGCGGCAGGCTGAGGTTCTCTTGCACGTTGAGGGTCGGCAGCAGGTTGAAATCCTGATAGACGATGCCGAAGTGGCGACCGCGCAGCCGGGCCCGCTCGTCCGGCGATTGGAGATCGAGCCGGGTCTCCCCCAGCCAGATCTCGCCGCCATCGGGCGGGATCAGGCCCGCGATCAGGTTGAGCAGGGTCGACTTGCCGCAACCGCTCTGCCCCAGCAGCAGGCAGGTCTCACCGGCGGCGAGGCACAGATCCAGGCCGTGAAACAGGGGCAGGCGTTCGCTGCCGTTGTCGAAGCTCTTGGATAGGTCACGCAGGATCAGCATGGGATAACCGGTTGATGGTCAATGGCTTTCACTATGCCAGTTAGTGATCGGGCCTGCAAAAGGGATGAGGATCCTTGCTGGATCCCGCTCGCCAGAGGTGGTTAGAATAGGGGTCTCCATGGGGCACAGGATGAGCAAGGATGTTACACAAGCAAGTCAGTTTTATCATCGATAGCAAGGGCACCAAGCAGGCGGCCGTCGTGCCCATCGATATTTATAACGAGCTGATGACCCTGCAGAAGGCGCTCTCCGACAACAAGCCGGGGGAGCGCGAGCTCTACCACTTCAACGGCAAGGGGGCGGAAGCCCACGGTTATCCGGTCGGCAAGCGGCAAAATCCCGGCTTCATGGTGCAGGCCGGCTCCACCGCCAACGGGGAAGATGCCGCCTCCCTGCGCGAGGCGGTGATCGAGCTGCGCCAGGAGCTGCTGGCCAAGGGGGTGCTCAGCACCCGCAGCGAGGGCGGCCTGGTGTTCATCGCCGATCAGCTGTTCAACAGCCCCAGCCTGGCCGCCAGTCTGGTGGCGGGCAACAACAGAAGCGGCCTGGATGCCTGGCAGAACAGCGCCGGCTATACCCTCAAGCAATCCGGGTTCGGCAAGAAATAGCTCCGATGTAGGGCCCTGTCTGGGGCCCTATTTGTCACGTTTCCACCCTCGTTGACACCGCTCATCTCCCCGGGCAGTGATGCCGAAAAGCCTGATATAAATACGATTTATTTTGATATCCGCTGCTAGCATCAATGCCAGATGGTTCTCAAGAGAAGAGCATTCATGTCTGGATCCCTGCGCCTCATCGCCCTGCTCGGGCTCGGTCTGTTTTCCTGCGAAAGCCTCGCCGACGGCGGCGCCATCCCCCTGACCCACAGCGGGGCCGGCGGGTTCGCCCTCGTCCTCTTCGTGTTCGCCTATGGGCTGGTGATGGCCGAGGAGTCCCTGCAGCTGCGCAAGTCCAAGCCGGTGCTGATCGCGGCCGGCATCATCTGGATAGTGATTGGCATCGTCTATGCCGAGCAGGGGCTCGGCACCCTGGCCCACGACGGATTTCGTCACAACCTGCTGGAATATGCCGAGCTGCTGCTGTTCCTGCTGGTGGCCATGACCTATATCAACGCCATGGAGGAGCGGCGGCTGTTCGATGCCCTGCGCGCCGCCCTGGTGCGCTCGGGTTATAGCCTGCGCACCCTGTTCTGGCTCACGGGTATCTTGGCCTTCTCCATCTCGCCGGTGGCGGACAACATGACCACGGCGCTCTTGATGTGCAGCGTGGTGCTCAAGGTGGCGGGGGGGGATCGCCGCTTCGTCAACCTCGCCTGCATCAACATCGTAGTGGCGGCCAATGCCGGCGGCGCCTTCAGCCCCTTTGGCGACATCACCACCCTGATGGTGTGGCAGGCGGGCAAGGTGCAGTTCGGCCAGTTCTTCGCGCTCTTCATCCCCTCCCTGCTCAACTTCCTGGTGCCGGCCCTGCTGATGAGCCTCATGGTGCCGCGCCACGCCCCCCAGGTGCAGGATGAAGAGGTGGAGCTCAAGCGCGGCGCCGGTGTCATAGTGCTGCTGTTCATCCTCACCATAGTGACCGCGGTCGCCTGCCAGCACTTCCTGCACCTGCCCCCGGTGCTCGGCATGATGCTGGGGCTGGGCTATCTGCAATTTTTCGGTTTCTACCTGCGCAAGACCCTGGCTCGCTCCCTGGCCCGCAAGCGCGCCCGCTATGAGCGCAGCGGCGACAAGGTGCGGCTGCAGCGGCTCGATAGCGTAGTGCCGTTCGATGTGTTCAGCCAGATCGCCAGGGCCGAGTGGGACACCCTGCTGTTCTTCTACGGGGTGGTGATGTGCGTCGGCGGGCTCGGCTTCATGGGCTATCTCGAGCTGGCCTCCCAATTCCTCTACGCGGGGGGCGATCCGACCCGGGCCAACGTCGTCATCGGCCTGCTCTCCTCCGTCATCGACAACATCCCGGTGATGTTCGCCGTGCTGTCGATGAGTCCGGAGATGGCGACGGGGCAGTGGCTGCTGGTGACCCTGACCGCCGGAGTGGGGGGCAGCCTGCTCTCCATCGGCTCCGCCGCCGGGGTGGCGCTGATGGGTCAGGCCCGCGGCATGTACACCTTCTTCGGCCACCTCAAGTGGTTGCCCGCCATTCTGCTTGGTTATATGGTCAGCATAGGGGCGCATCTGTGGCTCAATAGCGCCCTGCTCTGAGGCGCATGGAGAGGGAAAGGGGAAGGGAAGATGGGACAGTTATTCGAGGCGCTCTCGCCACCTCATATCGCCTTTATCGAGGCACAGCAGATCTATTTCGTCGGCACGGCGGCGGAGCAGGGCACGGTCAACCTCTCCCCCAAGGGGGGCGACTCCCTGCGGATCCTCGACCCCCACCGTCTGGCCTGGCTCAACCTGACCGGCAGCGGCAACGAGTCGGCGGCCCATGTGCTGCGCAACCCGCGCATGACGGTGATGTTCTGCGCCTTCGAGGGGGCGCCTATGATACTGCGGGCCTATGGTCAGGCGCGGGTGCTGCACCGCGGCGACCCGGGCTGGGAGGCGGCCATGGCGCGCTTTCCGGCCAGCGTGGCGGCCCGGCAGATCTTCCTGCTCGACATCGAACGGGTGCAGACCTCCTGCGGCATGGCGGTGCCCCTGTACGACTACCAGGGGGACAGGGAGGCGCTGGCCAACTGGTCGACGCGCCAGGGCAAGGAGGGCATCGAGGCCTATTGGCGCAAGAAGAACCAGCTGAGCCTGGATGGATTCGAGAGCGAGATCCTGGTGCGCAGCGGCCTGGAGGCCGATCAATAGCACACTCGCCGATCCCGCTGCATGCAAAAAGCCCTGTCCGGTGGACAGGGCTTTTTCGTTTCGGGGTCACTGTGAGCCGAAGAGGCCATCAGGCCGTCGCGGCGCGCTTGCTGGTCAGCAGCCAGTAGCTCAGCGCCGAGCCAAAGCCGCAGCTGGCGATGGCGATGGCCATGGGCAGCGGGGACTGGGGCGGATTGAGGTTGACCAGGATGCCGACCAGGGCGCCGACGCCAAAGCGCAAGGTGCCCGCCAGGGCCGCGGCGGTGCCCGCCGACTGGGGAAAGTGGCCCATCAAGCCTGTCATGGCGTTGGCCCCCACCAGGCTGATGTGACCGACGAACAGCACCACCGGGATGACGATGCCCCAGAGGCCGCCGGTCTGGCTCCAGGCGTTGTAGATGAGCAGGGCACCGGCCAGCGGCAGCATGATCAGGCCGTATTGCAGCATGCGCTCGGCGCCCACCCCCTTCACCAGCCGGCTGTTGACGAAGGTGACCACCATCATCAGCAGGATGTTGAGGCCAAACAGCCAGCCGTAGTGTTCGGTCGGCACCTTGAAATACTCGATGTAGACGTAGGGCGAGGCGCTCAGGAAGGCGAACATGCCGGAGCTGGACAGGGCGCCGCACAGCACATAGCCCATGGCACCGCGGTGAGAGAGCACGCCCCAGTAGTTGCGCAGCACCTGGCCGAGCTTGAGTGGCTGCCGGTGTTCGGGTTTGAGCGTCTCCTGGATCTTCCACTGCATCACCACGCAGATGAGCAGGCTGATGCCCACCAGCAGCCAGAAGATCACC
The DNA here is from genome assembly GCF_019218705.1 of Aeromonas sp. sif2433. NCBI lineage: Bacteria > Pseudomonadati > Pseudomonadota > Gammaproteobacteria > Aeromonadales > Aeromonadaceae > Aeromonas > Aeromonas sp. sif2433. The sequence goes on along the minus strand of NZ_JAHUXD010000001.1, from coordinate 351,732 downwards.
CGCCAGTTGCTGTGGGCGCTGATGTAGCCGCCTACCACCGGGGCCACCAGCGGCGCCAGTGTCATCACCAGGATGACGAAGGACATGGCGCGGGAGAACGCATCCTTCTCGAACATGTCTCGCAGCAGGGCATTGACCACCACTGAGCCGGCCGCCCCGCCGGCGGCTTGCACCATGCGCCAGGCCAGCAGCTCCGGCAGCGACTCCGCCATGGCGCAGCCGACCGAGGCGATGGCAAACATGGAGAGACCCGCCAGGATCACCGGCTTGCGGCCGTAGCTGTCGGCCAGGGGACCGTAGAACAGCTGACCGATGGCGAAGCCGCCGAGGAAGGCGCTGATGGTGAGCTGGGCTCCGTCGATGCTGGTGGCCAAGTCCCGGGCGATGGCCGGGATCGCGGGCAGGTACATGTCGACCGCCAGCGGTGTCAGACCCGCCAGGGCACCGAGCAGAATAAACAGGAAGCGAGGGGAGAGGGCTATGGACTGGGGCATAGGGTATCCGATCGTGAGCGAGTGAGGAGTGCGCAATAATCTTGAAGTTTATCAGCTTTGTGCCAGGCCGGCTGGACTATCACGCACCGTGCCGGGAGGTCTGATCTGCTGACAAATCAGCGTTCTAGCGGCGATCGTTGGCGACAGCATGCGAGCCCAAGCCAGATCAGCCAGCCCAGCAGCGACAGCAGGTTGCCCAGCCGCTCCGGCCAGCGCGGCATCAGCCTCAGGCTGAGGGAGTGGCTGCCGGCGGGCACCCAGACCTGCAGCAGCCCTTGCGGGTTGGCACTCACCGTCAGCGCCAGGGAGTCATCCAGCCAGGCCTGCCAGCCGGGGTAGTCATACTGGTGCAGCACCAGCTTGGTCGGCACCTTGGTCGTCACCTCCAGCGCCAGCGCGCGGGGCTGCCAGCGTTGCACCGTCCAGTGGGCGCCGGGTTGATCGGCGCTGACGGGGGGCAGGAACTCCTCCTTCCAGGCGAGCAGGGTCGGGGCGAACAGGCCGCTCGGCACCTGTTTGGGCCTATATTCGCGGGCGCTGCGCTTGCTGTCGAACTCGTCCGCGAGGGCGGCCCTGTCCGGTGCCTGGGTGAGGGGGGAGCTGTGCACATAGGCGAGGGCGGAGATCAGCGTCAGCAGCAGCAACCCCCACCAGAGCCACTGCCAGGGGCGGTGCGCGGGGGTGGCCAGCGCCACCACGGCGACGGTGGCCAGGCAGAGGATCAGGTTCAGGCGCCAGGGAAACTGCACCCGCTGCAGCGGGGGCAGCAAGGACCAGAGCGGCTGGCTGACGGGCAGCATCATCAGGAAGGCACTCACCCCCAGCGCCCCCCAGCACAGCAGCTCGGGATGGTGCGGCTCGCGGGCGGCGGCCCAGGCGGTCAGCAGCAGGGCCAGGGTCAGCAGGCTCTGCCAGGCGAGGTGGCTGCGAAAGCGCCAGTCCTCCCAGCCGGACGGCAAGCGGTCGAGGAAGTTGCGCCGAAAATCGAACATGCCGCCGCGCATCAGCTCCATGGAGATGGCCCCCTGATCGGCCAAAGCGGGCAGCAGCAGGGTGGCCGCCATGCTGAGCCCCAGCCCCTGAGCCCCCAGGATGAGCCAGCAGGGGCGCAGGGTGCGGCCCTGCCAGGCCTGCAGCAGGGCACGCAGGCTGATGAGCCCCATCATCAGCAGCAGGCTGGGCAGGTGGGAGAGCGCCAGCAGCGCCAGGCTCAGGGCCATCAACAACAGGCCGCCCCGCTGACGCCGGGTGGCGAGATCCTGCCCCAGCAGGATCAGGGGCGCCCAGACGAAGGCCCAGAACTCGGCGAGGGCGAAGCGGGCGTAGAGATCCATGGCCAGGTGGTAGGGCAGGGCGAGGTAGAGCAGGCTGACGGCCAGGGCACGCCCGGGGGCGGTGAAGCCGCGCAGCCAGAGGTAGGCGGCGATGCCGGAGAGCAGCAGTGCCAGGCTGGCGCTCCACAGAAGCGGGATGATGGCGTGTTGGGCGAGGGCGCCGGGGCCGGCAAACAGGGCGCTGACATAGTAGGGCAGCGGGGGATAGAAGAAGAAGGTGGGGCTGCCAAAGCCGCCGTTCATCGCCATCAGCCAGCGTGGATAGGGTTCCCCCTGCCACAGTTGCTGGGCGAAATAGTGGCCGGAGAGCAGATGGTGGAACAGATCATGGCCCTGGCTGCCCCCCTGCAGCCAGAACGGCAACAGCAGCAGTCCGCTGGCCAGCGCCAGGCTCGGCACGACGAGATACCACTCCCTGAGACCCTTCATCGGCAGACACTCTCTTGGCGGATGCGCAGTGAGTGTAGCCGAGCCTGATGGGGAAGCGTATGACACCTTGTTGCCTGCGTGCTGGGCGGGGAGTCAGGGGATCACTGCGGGATGCCGAGCCAGAGGCCGGGTTCGGCACGAAAGCGGGGAGCGAACCAGATAGCTTGGTAAGGGCCCGGCAGGTCGCCAGAGGCCAAGGGCCGGCGGCTGAGGCGGCAGGCGCCTCGTGCCAGTGCCAGCGCCGCATCGCCCTTATACCAGCCATCGGTGACGGGCAGCGGGCTGGATTCGCGCAGCAGGCGCACGCCCCACTGGGTGACCAGGGCCGGACAGTGCCGCTCGGCCAGTTGGCGGGCCTGCGCTATGGCAGGCAGGGAGGCCGGCAAGGCCGGGGTGATAAGGGTGGTGCAGAGCAGCGCCAGGCCACCCAGCATGATCGCCACCGCGACAGGCTTTGCCGCAGGCAGGCCGCCGGCCAGCAGGATCAGGCCAAGGTAGAGCGGCGGGGCGAGGTGGCGGGGATTGTCCGGGTTCTGGCCAAACAGGGTCCAGAGCAGCAGGGCCAGCCAGCCCCAACGCCATGACGTTCCCCAGAGTGCATCAGTGCAGGCGGCCAGGCGCCGCCCCCCCAGCCAGAGCGGCCACAACAATAGCGGCCAGAGCGGACTGAGCTGGGAAGACAGGGTCTGGCCCCAGCTCAGCAGGCGGGAGCCGTGGGCCGCCGCCGTGTTGCCCCATAGGGTGAAGTGGCCATCGGTAAAGCGCCGCCCCTCGCCGAAGTAGGCCCAGCCATCCGCCTGCCAGACAAACAACAGGCAGGCGAGCCCCACCAGCGCGATGGGAAAGAGGAAGACGAATCGCTGCTCCCTGGCTTGCCAGCCCTGCCGCCATCCTTGAAATACTGGCAGCAGCGCCAGCACCAGATAGGAGGGGCGCAGCGCCAGCAGCAGCCCCACCAGCAGGCCCGCCAAGGCAAGGCGACGATACTGTAGCGCCAGCAAGGCGCCGAGCCAGGCGGCCAGCGCCGGGCCGTCGGAGAGGCCAGCCAGTGCCAGCGTTGGGGTGAGCGGCAGCGCCATAGTGACGAGCCAGACCGGGGCCAGCAGCGCCGGTCGTTGCCACAGCCGCACCGCCAGCCAGGCGGCCAGGGGGGGCAGCAGGCTGCTGCCGAGCAGGCTGGCCCACTGCACCGCGCTGGCGGGATCCGGGGCCACCAGATGGATCAGGCGAGCGAACCAGATAAAGGCGGGATAGCCGGGAAAGTGGGGGGCGAACTCCAGCACGCTGAAGCGTGTCACCCCGTGGGCGAAGTTCAGCGCATCGTCGGAATCCAGCGCCACCGGGAAGGCAAAGAGCCAGCCCATCCAGGCCAGTTGCAATATCACCAGCAGCCAAAGCTGGCGGCCGGGACCTTGTGCCCGCATCCCGTCTCTCCCCGTATCCTGCCTGCGAGGTCCATCGCCCCCTTCTCCCCTTGCGGGAGAAGGGCTGGGGATGAGGGGAGAGGTCGTCATCGGTCGGCGGGTAGCAATCAGAGCGGGGCCAGCACGGTAATCAGCGCCTTCTCGGCCTCGGCGAAGGCGGCGGCATCGGCGGGCTTGGCGCCGACGCCGAACACGCCGGGGTTGCCGATGGCATCCAGCACCTTGGCCAGTGCCTGCTCGGCGGCCTTGCGATCCCCTTCATTGAGGGAGGGCAGGATCAGATCCAGGAAGCGCTTGCTCTTGACCACCAGCACCTTGGCGGTCTGATAGTCCCCCAGATTCTGGCTGGCCCCCTCGAGGCGGCGCTCGATCTCGGCCTTGTAGGCGCGATTGAGCAGGGCCGCGGTCGCCTCGACGTCCTTGCCCTTGATGGCCTCGGCCAGCGGCGCCTGGAGCTGCACCTTGTGGTGCTGCTCCAGATAGTCGAGCTCCTCGGCGAGGCTCGCCAGTATGGCGCTGCCATCCTGGCCCTCGCTCGCCGCCGTCAGCAACTGCTCGCGGGCATCGATCAGGGGCTCCTTGCCTGCCGCCGCGTAGGAGTAGGCCTGGGCCTGCCCCACATTCGCAAGCAGCAAGAGGGCGATAAAACCGTGGCGGATGCTCATCCTTACTCTCCTTTATTGATTCATTCAGCCGGGCTCAGGCCACGCTCTGGGTTTCGATCACGGTGTTTTCGTTGCGATGATTGAAGATCTGGTGGCGCCTGTCTATGCCGTCGATCACCACGTTCAGGGGCCTGTCAGGCCACGCTCTGGGTTTCGATCACGGTGTTTTCGTTGCGATGATTGAAGATCTGGTGACGTCTGTCCACCCCGTCGATCACCATGTCGGCGGCCATCAGCCCCATCTCCATGGCGGTGTCGGTGAAGATGTAACGGAAGGTACCCTGGCGCCCGCTCATGATGAGGTTGGCGATGGGCATCAGGCCCTGGATGGCGGCGTCGCGCCGCTGCTGATAGCCGAGATCCATCAGCGGATAGGCATGTTCGCTGCGCGCCTCGAAGGTCTCCTCGCCGAGCTTGTCGGTGTCGACCCCGAGACTCGCCAGATCCTGGCTGATGCGGCCGCGCAGCTCCGCCAGCGGTGCCTGCCAGGTGGCATCCCCCGGATTGCAGGGGACCTCCAGCATCACGGATGTCTTGCCCGCCGGCGCCATGAAGGGGCTGCGCCGGCGTGGCTCCTGCAGCCGGGTGGCGAGGATGTGCGGATCGGAGAGGTACTGCCAGGTGTTGTCCGACAGGTTCTCCTGATTGAGCGGCATGTTGATAAAGCGCAGGGCGCGATAGTGCAGGTCGCAGGGCAACCCCAGATGCTGGCAGGTGAGCGGCAGCGGCAGGGTGGAGATCACCTGATCGAATGTCTCACTCTGCGCCACGCCCTCTTGCTGCCACTCTACCCGCTCGATGCGGCCATCGGCTTGAGTCAGTCGGCTGATGGTGGCCCCTGTCCTGAGCACGACGCCCTCCGCCACCAGCCGCTCCCCCAGGGTGGTGAAGATCTGGCCGAAGCCATGTTTCGGATAGCGGTACTTGCGGGCATAGGTGCGCACCGAGTGAGTGCCCTTGCGCCTTGGCAGCAGGCGGCGCGCCACGTCCTTCAAGTCGATGAGGCTGATGCGCTGGCCGGCCCAGTCGGCGGAGAGCCGATCCGGGTTGATGCCCCACAGCTTGGCGGTGTAACCCTCGAAGAACTGGCGATAGAGGGTGCGACCGAAGTGGCTCTGGATCCAGTCGGCGAAGCTGGCCTTGGCGAAATCCGCCGGCTTCTTGGCGAAGGGCAACAGCAGCAGATCCTTGAGCGCCCCCGCCATCAGCGGCAGTGGCGCCGTCTTGAGCAGGTTGCCGAGGTTGAGCGGGTAGTCGTAGGTGCGACCATTGAAGCGGATGACGCTCTTGCGCTCGGCGTGCAGCAGATCTTCCCCCATCAGCTCGTCGATGAAGGCGAGCAGCTCGGGGTTCTTGGTGATGAAGCGGTGGCCGCCGTAGTCGAAGCGGTAGTCGCCATCCTTGCCCGTGAAGCGCTGGGTGGCGCACATGCCGCCCACCACGGGCTCCTGCTCGAACAGGGTGACCGCAAAGCCGGCCTGACGCAGGCGCCAGGCGGCCATCAGACCGGCGGGGCCGGCCCCCAACACTGCAATTTTCTGGTTGTTATCCGTCATGCCACTGGTATCCGAAAGCGAGAAAAGGGGGCCAGCAGGCCCCGGATTGAACGAGCTGGCTTATGCCTTGCCGGCGGCTGGCTTGGGCTTGTAGTTGCGATACCAGATGGTGACGAAGACCGCCAGATAAGCCACCCAGGTCGCCAGCTGCAGGCCGGCGGGGGAGGCATTGTAACCAAACAGGGCGCGCAGGAAGGTGCCGAACACCCCTCGATCGTCGAGGATATGGCTGATGTTGAACACCGGCGTGGTCCAGAGGGTGATGACCCCGGCCGCCTGCAACATGTTGACGGCGGAGGACAACAGGCCGGCGGCGATGATGATGATCAGCAGGCCGGTCCAGCGGAAGAAGGGGGCCAGCGCCACCTTGCGGGTGGAGCGCAGCAGCGCCCACACCAGGGCTACCGAGACCAGCAACCCGGCCAGGGCCCCCATCAGCCCTTCGTGAAGATCCACCCCCTGGCCCGAATAGACCAGGGCCGAGAAGAAGAGCACCGTCTCGAAGCCTTCTCGCATCACCGCCAGGAAGGCGAGCAGCACCAGCCCGAACAGGTTGCCCGCATCGACCGCCGCATCGATGCGGGCCGTCATGGCCCCCACCTGGGATTTGGCCTGCTTCTGCATCCAGACTGCCATGTAGGTGAGCACCAGGGTGGCGAAGATCAGGATCCCCGCCATCAGCAGGTGGTTGTAACGCTCGCTCTCGAACTGGCTGACCACCACCTGAAACAGGAAGGCCACCGCCAGAGAGGCGACAAGGCCCAGCACCACCCCCAGGTAGATGAACTTGTTGTAGCGACTCGCCCCCAGCTTGGCGAGGTAGGAGAGGCAGATGCCAACCAGCAGAAAGGCCTCCAGCCCCTCGCGCAGGGTAATAAGGAAACTTGCAAACATCAGCGTTCAGGCTCCATGTCGGGGGAGGATGGGGTCGGCTGCAGCTGGGTCAGCTGTAGCCGGTTGAGTAGCACTATGGGGGGCTCGGGCAGCTGCGGCTCGGTGGCGCGCACTATGTCGTTGACCCACTTGGGATAAGTACGGAAGTTGAGTCTGATGTCGGCGCTGAAGGGGCCTCTGGCATCCGCGGGCAGCGGCCAGGACTCGTCACGCCAGCCATCGGCCGGGATCCGGGTGTCTGCCAGCAGCTTGGCGTAGCGCCAGAACTTGAGCCCCACCGGCTTGCCGTCGGCATCGCCGAACACCTTCCTGAACAGCCGGGCATCCTCCGGCACGGCTCCGGCTACCGGCTGGCCGCTGCGCAGCACTATGTTGCCCTCGGCGTCGGTGAGGGTCAGCTCCAGCCAGAGCTCACGAAAATCCGCCACCCCGGTGGGCAGGGCGTGGCCGGCGCCGACGTTGGTGACGCGCACCACCAGTGCCTGCTTCTCGGCATCCTGCTCTATGCGGGCGCTGAGGGCGGCGCTGGAGCGCAGCAGCGCCAGGCTCTCCTGCTCCAGATCCGGATTGCGCAGCCCCACCAGCTGGTGCTGGGCGCCGGTGAAGTTGTGGCGATAGAGGCGGCTCTTCGTGGTTCCGTTCTCGGTGGACTGACCGACGACCGCATCGCCACCCTTACCCGGCGTCGGGTTCATATGGCAGTCGATGCAGCTGCGACGCCTGGCCGGATCCTCGGCCCTGGCGAAGCTCGAATTCTGCCACTCGTCCCAGGTGTTGACTATGTTGGCGCCTGTGCCCGGAGCAAACTCGTTGTGGCAGGACTTGCACAGCGCCGCATCCTGATAGAAATCCTTCTGATAGGAGGCCTTGTGCATCGCCGGGCGGGCGTTGATCTGCCGCTCGGCCAGCCAGTGGCGGGCGCTGCCGCCGGGGGCATCCTCGAACACATAGCTCTCCCTGTCTTTCAGGTTGACGGTGAAGGCGCTGTTGCCCCCCGCGTCTTCCAGTCGGGTGATGCGGTGGCACAGCACACAGCCGGTGCCCTCTTCCACCACGGGCTCGCCCGCCCGGTGGGCCTCGATGAGCGAGGCGCCGCCCTGCTCCAGCATGTGGGAGCCCTTGGGCAAGTCGGTCTGGCCGTTCAACACCTGTTGGGGCATGTGGCAGCCCTGGCACCACTGGCCGAAGGCCTCGCCCTCGGTCTGGCGGGCCAGGGCCTGCACCGCCTTGTAGTAGGGGTGGGAGTTGCCCATCAGGCGGTGGTTACTGTCGCTCCAGTCCGCGAAGGCTTGGGCATGGCAGTTCTGGCAGGAGGCGGAGTTCAGCCACTCCTTGGGATGAGTGGTCGGCGCCTTGGCCGGATCCTGACGTGGGGCATCGAGGCGCAACCAGTTGGCGAGGTAGGGCAGGTTGCCGTCTGCCGTCACGAAGGCGTGCAGATCCTCCATCATGGCCTCCACCTCGGGTTGAGGATGGGCGGGATCTACGGTGTCGGCGCCATCCCGGCCGTCATGCCCCATGCCGCCCTGGGTCTGCTGGACCATGCGCAGGTATTCGCCAATAAAGTCTCCCGCCACCATGTTGGTCAGGTTGGCGTGGCCGTTGATGGCGTTATCTTTGCTGGCTTGGCGGTGTGCCTGCATCAGGAAGCGGTTGGTGAAGTTGAAACCGTCGAGGTGGCAGGAGTTGCAGCTCATCCAGTTGTCCCCGGCCATAGGGAAGCGGCCATTGGCGCTGGTGTTGCCGAGGGTATTGCCGAGATGGAACAGCCGCTCGCCGCGCACCAGGGCGGCGGGGCGGGGATCTTGCTCCACCAGCCTGGCGAAGTGGGGGACGTCGACGGTGACCCGGGCGAAGGGGCCGCTGCCGCCGCTGGCGAGGCGGGTCAGATCCTGGCCCATGACGTTGTGCACCAGGATATGGTCGCCATCGATGAGCAGATCCCGCGGGTTCTGGCCCGGCAGGTGGCGCAGCAACTGGGTCGCCTTGGCACCCCCCTGGAACTTCTTGCGGCGGTGGCGGTTGCTGTTCTGCTTGCCGCTGCGGGACAGATCGAACACCAGCAGATCCTCAGAGCCCGCCAGGGTCAGGTAGACCCGTTTGCCGTCGGCGGCGAAGCGGGCGGCGAAGGGGTTGGAGACGATCTGGCTGCGGTTGCCGACATTGGGCAGGTTGATCTGCAAGAACAGCTGCTTTCTTTCATCCACCCGCTCTTTCTCCTCATCGAGATCGATGATGGAGACCGCAGGGAAGACGGTGCTCTGGAACTGGAAGGGATGGTCGAAGCTCCACAGCACATGGGGCAACCAGGCCTCGCTGCCGTCGGGGGAGAGGGCGATGCCATCCAGCAGGCGCGGCAGCCCTTGGGAGTCACTGGGGGTGGCGCTGTGGGTCTCGGCCAGGGTGATCAGGCGGGGCCTGGCCAGGGCGGTGGCATCGAGCGGGTCTTTGAGCTTGCCGAGATCGTAGATGGCCAGCTGGCCGGTCATGGCGTGAGTCAGCAGCAGGCGATCGTCATCGGTGAGCGCCAGCCCGCGCGGGGTTTCGGCGGTCGCCACATCCAGCCTGAGGGTGCCGTTCAGATCATAGGCTTGCAGCCGCGCCGCCTCGAACAGGCTGACCCAGAACCAGCCTCGCTTGGGGTCGAAGATGACGCCATAGGGTCTATGGCCGGTGGGGATGGCCTTTTCCAGCTTGAGGTTGGCACCCAGCAGCAGCAGGCGGTCGCCGCTGTAGTCGGTCACCAGTAGGGTGCCATCGGGGGCCCGCGCCAGCTGGCGCAGATCCCCCCCAAAATGCGCCTCTTCGATGCGCTCGCCGCTGTCCCGTGCCAGCAGGGTGACGGAGCCAGCGCCCTGATTGGCGGTGAGCAGGCGAGGGGAGCTGGCATCGTCGTAGGCAATCAGGGCGCTGCCCATCTGCTGGGCGTGGGCCAGCGGCATCCCGAGCAACACAAGACCGGCGAGCAGGCAAGACAACAGCGACTTCAACATGGGTCAGGGGCGCCACTTGAGCAGGGTCCAGCGCCAGGCATGACGCAAGACCAGGGGAGTTAACAGCAAGGCGCTGAGCCAGTGGGCCCAGCTGGCCAGTGTCCCGAGTCCGTCTCCCGGGGTGCCGTGCAGGATCAGCACCAGGCCGCTGCCGAGGCACAGCAGCAGCAGGCCCTCGATGATCCGGCCCGTGGTGCGCAGGAATGACTTGCGACTGTGGTGCAGCAGGCGGCGATGAGAGAGCCAGAAGGCGCCAAACAGCAGGGGGAACAGGGAGAGGGAGAGCATGACGTGGAGCAACAGGTTCCAGCGCGCCAGCGACCAGACGGGGGTCAGCGGCTCCCACAACAGCAGGCCGGAGAAGAACATCAGATAGAGGGAGCCTTCGGCCGCCTGATGGTGATAGGCCAGCCACCGCCAAAAATGTCGTGGTGAGAGAGAAAGGCTTGTCATACATGCTCCAACGCCCGGACATTCCGTCCGGGGGAGCAAGTTTACAATGGGGTAACCGCAATGAAAAGAGTTATCAATTCCGCCCCTGATGAATAAACCCTGAATGAAAACAAAGGCCGAGCTACTTGTGATCCGCCAGGCGCTCGGTGATCGCATAGATCAGCGCCGCGGTGGAGAAGGCGAGGAACACTATCACCGACCACTTCATCTCCACTTCGTTGCCCACCCCATCCTCCAGAAAGGCCTTGAGCACCTCGATCCCGGCGATGGTGACCAGGGAGTTGATGACGATGAGCTTCAGGGAGGCGAAGTTGATCTTGCTGAGCCAGTTGTTGCCGAGGGCCTCGCGCTGCTCCTGGGTCTGGATGAACTGCACATAGCCGCAGATGGCCACCAGGATCAGCATCTGGGCCACCAGCACGAAGTCCACCAGAGTCAGCACGCCGGTGATGAGATCCATGTAGTGGATCTCGATGATGTCGCGGCACAAGACATAGAGCTGCATGGCAAATTTCACCATCAGCAGGGCGACGCAGACCAGGATGCAGACATAAAAGGGGAACATCATCAGCCGGCTGCCGTTGAGCATGAAGTTGAAGCGACGCATGGAGACTCCTGAACTGGGTGAGAGAGTGCTGATTATGGATCTGAACGGCGCGCCAAGGCAGCGTCATGGAACAAGCCTGAATTGAGAGGCGATATATTGCCGCTGTTTTCTTATCGGTGCTTTTTGGGCGCAAGGTAGCAAATATCCTGGCCATCGTAGAAATCATTTCCGTTATTTTTAAGCAGATGTGATCCCCGCCGTAATTTCACTTGGCGACACCGGGTGGCCGAAAATGGCGCCCTATACTGTGGCAGGTCAAATATTTGCTGTCCGGTTTGCAACTATGGCAATCATTTGCTTAGCTTTTTTCAGCACGCCAGCCGTGCAAAAAAGCCCTATATCCACTCACAGGATGTTGTCTGGATTGAGTTTGTTTCGTGCATCGTGCTCTCGTTTTGCCGTTGGATTGGACGCGCCGTCCGGCGTTCGAGCTTACCTACCCAAGCTTCTTTGATAAGGAACATCATAATGTCGCTGAAATTCATCAGAAGCCCTATTGCGCTTGTGTTGGCCGGTTGTATGGTCACGGCATTTTCCGCCCAGGCGGATATTGTGATCGGTGTTGCAGGCCCCTTCACCGGGCCGAACGCCACCTATGGCGATCAGTATTGGCACGGCGCGACTCAGGCCGCCAATGACATCAACGCCGCCGGCGGGATCAATGGCGAAAAGATCAAGCTGGTGCAGGGGGATGACGCCTGTGAACCCAAACAGGCAGTTTCCGTGGCTAACCGCCTGGTTGACCAGGATAAAGTCAATGCGGTGGTGGGGCACTTCTGCTCATCTTCCACCATGCCAGCCTCCGAGGTGTATAACGACGCGGGGATCATCGCCATCACCCCGGGCTCGACCAACCCGCTGGTCACCGAACGTGGCATGAGCGACATGTTCCGCATGTGCGGGCGGGATGACCAGCAAGGGCAGGTGGCCAGCGACTTCATCATCGACAAGCTCAAGGCCAAGCGAGTGGTGATCATTCACGATAAAGACACCTATGGGCAGGGGCTTGCCGATGCGACCAAGGCGGCGCTGGCCAAACGTGGCGTGAAGGATGTGATGTACGAGGGCTTGTCGCGCGGCGAGAAAGACTTCAATGCGCTGGTGACCAAGATAGGTGCGCAGAAGCCGGACGTGGTGTTCTTCGGCGGTTGTCACCCGGAGGGGGGACCGCTGGTACGCCAGATGCGTGAGCAGGGCGTGCAGGCCAAGTTCTTCTCGGGGGACTGCATCGTCAACGCCGAGATGGTCACGGCCGCCGGCGGCCCGCAGTACACCAATGGCATCTACATGACCTTCGGTCAGGATCCCCGTCTGATCCCGGACGGCAAGGCGGTCATCGAGCAATTCCGCGCCAACAAATTTGAGCCTGAAGGCTACACCCTCTACGCCTATGCGTCTGTGCAGACCATTGCCGCGGCATTCAAGGCGGCCGGTGGCACGGACTCCGCAAAGGCCAGCGCCTGGCTGAAAGCGAACAGCGTAGATACCGTGATGGGTAAGAAGTCCTGGGACAGCAAAGGCGACCTGAAAGTCTCCGATTACGTGGTCTACGAATGGGATGACAAGGGCTCATATAAAGAAGTCAAGTAACGGCATAGTGGAAAACGCTCAGCGCCGACGCGAGTCGGCGCTCTATAACCACCAGGCCTCAGTGGCCTATAACGAGAGCGTACTATGATGGATGTCTTTTTCCTGCAGCAGTTGATCAATGGATTAACGCTGGGTTCCGTCTACGGTCTGATTGCCATTGGCTACACCATGGTCTACGGCATCATCGGCATGATCAATTTCGCCCACGGCGAAGTCTATATGATATCGGCCTATCTCAGCGCCATCGGTCTGGCGCTGTTGTCGTTCTTCGGGTTGCACTCTTTTCCGCTACTTATCCTCGGCACTCTGGTGTTCACCATAGTGGTGACGGGGGTATATGGCTGGACAATCGAGCGTATCGCTTATAAACCACTGCGCAACTCCACCCGTCTGGCACCGCTTATTTCCGCCATTGGCATGTCGTTAATACTGCAAAACTACGCGCAGATCAGTCAGGGGCCGCGTCAGCAAGGGGTACCTACCTTGCTGGACGGGGTATTTCGGCTCCATATTGGCGACGGCTTTATCCAGATAACCTACACCAAGGTATTTATTCTGATTGCCTCCTTTGCTGGCATGCTGTTGCTCACCTGGATCATCAGTAATACCAGGTTGGGACGCATGTGCCGGGCGGTGCAACAGGATCGAAAAATGGCCTCGATCATTGGCATCAATACCGATCGCATCATCTCTCTGGTGTTTGTGATCGGTGCCGCCATGGCGGGGCTTGCCGGCGTCTTGATCACCTTCAACTACGGCACCTTCGATTTCTATGTCGGCTTCATCATCGGCATCAAGGCCTTCACCGCCGCCGTGCTGGGGGGCATTGGTTCCTTGCCCGGCGCCATGCTGGGGGGCCTCATCCTCGGCATTGCCGAGGCGCAATTCTCGGGGATGGTGAACTCTGATTACAAGGATGTGTTCTCGTTCGGGCTGCTGGTGATGATCCTCATCTTTCGTCCCCAGGGGCTGCTCGGCCGCCCCATCATTGCCAAGGTGTGAGGGCGTAACAGATGACATCACAGACGAGATTGCAGGACGGATTCTCCCTCAAACGCTGCCTGCTGGATGCCATTTTCGCCGGGTTGGTGGCGCTGATCATCTTCGGCCCCATCGTCGGTGTGGTGCTGGATGGCTACAGCTTTAATTTCGCCGGGCAACGGCTGGCGTGGATCATCCTGGCCGTCATGGCCGGTCGTTTCCTGATGAGCGCCTTCTTGACCACGGCCGCAGGCGTTCGCCTGCTCGCCTGTTTTGAGACGGACAACTCGGGGGTCTATGTACGGGATCCGGATTACAAGAATCCCCTGCGCTGGATCATTCCGCTGGTGCTCGCGCTGGCCATCTGCTTCCCCTTTGTTGCCACCAAATATGTGCTAACCGTGGCGATCCTCGGCCTGATCTATGTGCTGCTGGGGTTGGGGTTGAACATTGTCGTTGGCCTGGCAGGCCTGCTGGATCTGGGATACGTCGCCTTCTATGCCATCGGGGCCTATGGCCTTGCGCTTGGCTATCAATATCTTGGGCTTGGGTTCTGGTCGATGCTGCCGCTGGTGGCGCTGATTTCTGCGGCGGCCGGAGCCTTGCTGGGTTTTCCGGTGTTGCGAATGCATGGGGATTACCTGGCGATTGTGACGCTCGGCTTCGGGGAGATCATTCGCCTGATCCTGAACAACTGGCTGGCATTTACCGGCGGCCCCAACGGGATTTCTGCCCCGCCGCCAACGCTGTTTGGTCTGGAGTTCGGGCGGCGGGCGAAGGAGCAGGGCGGCGTGCCCTTCCACGAGTTCTTCAACCTGAGCTATAACCCCAACCTGAAATTCATCTTCATCTACACCATTCTGGTGCTGGTGGTGGTGTGGGTGCTCTATGTCAAACATCGCCTGACCCGAATGCCGATTGGGCGCGCCTGGGAGGCGCTGCGTGAGGATGAAGTCGCCTGCCGCTCCATGGGGCTGAATCATGTGCTGGTCAAACTGTCCGCCTTCACGCTGGGGGCTGCTACCGCAGGGATTGCCGGGGTGTTTTTTGCCACCTATCAGGGCTTCGTCAACCCGACCTCATTCACCTTCTTCGAGTCGGCCCTGATCCTCGCCATCGTGGTGCTGGGGGGGATGGGGTCGACGATTGGCGTCGTGTTGGCGGCCTTTGTGCTGACGGTCACGCCTGAACTGCTGCGCGGCTTCGCCGAATACCGGGTGCTGCTGTTTGGCATGTTGATGGTGGTGATGATGATCTGGCGCCCCCGCGGCCTCATTCGCATTAACCGCAGCGGCTTTGCGGTGCGAAAAGGAGTGGCGCCATGACAGAGAGAACCTTTGACGACATGATCCTGAGCGTTGAGCACCTGATGATCTCCTTCGGTGGCATCAAGGCGCTCAACGATGTGAGCCTCGAGGTGCGGCGGGGCTCCATCACCGCACTCATAGGCCCTAACGGCGCAGGCAAGACCACAGTGTTCAACTGCCTGACCGGCTTCTATCGGGCGTCCGGCGGGCATATTTTCTTCAACGCACGCGATAAGACGACCAATGTGATCCAGATCCTCGGCCAGAAACTCCAGCCGGGTGACTGGATCAACCCGGCCCAACTCGGCCAGCGCCTCTTCTACAAGATGTTTGGCGGTACCCATCTGGTGAACCGGGCAGGGCTGGCGCGCACCTTCCAGAATATCCGTCTGTTCCGTGAGATGTCGGTGGTGGAGAACCTGCTGGTCGCCCAGCACATGCAGGTCAACCGCAACTTGCTGGCCGGTGTACTCAACACCCCGGCATACCGGCGTGCAGAGAGCCGCGCCCTGGATCGCGCGTTTTACTGGCTTGAGGTGGTGGATCTGGTGGATTGCGCCAACCGGTTGGCGGGGGAGATGTCTTATGGTCAGCAACGCCGGCTGGAAATCGCCCGCGCCATGTGCACGGCCCCGGAAATGCTCTGCCTCGATGAGCCCGCCGCCGGGCTCAACCCGGTGGAGACGCGTACCCTCAGCAAGATCATAAGGTTTCTGCGCGACCGGCACGGCATCACGGTGCTGCTGATCGAACATGACATGGGCATGGTGATGGAGATTTCTGACCACATCATAGTGCTGGATCACGGTGACGTGATCGCAGAGGGCAAGCCTGAGCACATACAGCATGATGACAAGGTGATTGCCGCCTATCTGGGCACCGACGAAGACGAGGCCTGCGCATGAGTGAGGCGATGCTGGAGTTTCGTAATGTCGACGTTTTTTATGGCGCCATTCAGGCGCTGAAACAGGTCAACCTGCAGGTGCATCAGGGGGAAACCGTGGCGCTGATCGGTGCCAATGGTGCCGGCAAGTCCACGCTCTTGATGTCGATTTTTGGTCAGCCGCGTATTCGCAGCGGGCAGATCCTGTTTCGCGGCGAGGACATCAGCCATCAATCGACACACTTCGTTGCCTCGGCGGGCATAGCGCAAGCGCCAGAAGGACGGCGGATCTTCCCCGACATGACGGTCGAAGAGAACCTGCTGATGGGCACCATACCGATAGGCGATCGCTATGCGGCTCAGGATCTGCAAACCATGTTCGAGCTGTTCCCGCGGTTGAAAGAGCGCCGTAAACAACGGGCGATGACGATGTCCGGTGGGGAGCAGCAGATGCTGGCCATCGCCAGGGCGCTGATGAGCCGCCCCAAGCTGCTGTTGCTGGATGAGCCGAGTCTGGGGCTGGCGCCCATAGTGGTGAAGCAGATCCTCCAGACGCTGCGCGAGCTGGCGCAAAGCGGCATGACGATCTTTCTGGTCGAGCAGAACGCCTATCATGCGCTGAAGCTGTCCGACCGTGGCTATGTGATGGTGAACGGGCAGATCCGGCTAAGCGGCAGTGGTGAGGAGTTGCTGGGCAATCAGGATGTGCGCAAAGCCTATCTGGGCGGCGCAGAATAGCAAAAGCCCGCTTGGTTTCCTAAGCGGGCTCTCGAAGTGGGTTCCCTCGACAGAGTCTGAATGCCAGTAGAGGTGCTCAGATTCGTTGGGGGTTAATCCCCCCGTTGTACTGGTGGAGTCTTATATCGCTGTAATACCCATCAAATACTCGGCTATCGACTGTTGGGCATCCCCCGTATTCTGGTATCCCGTCGCCGGTACCCATTCACTTTTCAGACTGCGAAACAGCCTATCCATCGGCGCATTGCCCCAAAAAATTTCCCCACCGACTCATGCTCTGCTCTATCCAATATCGGCACAGCTGCTAGCGGTGCTGATGGCTGCCTTGGTCCGAGTGAATCATCATACCTGTCGTTCGCCCACGCGCCTCAACAGCCATGGTCAGTGCCTTCACCGTCAGTTCGCTGTTCGGCGACAGACTAAAAGCCCAGTCCACCGGTTTTCTGGCAAACAGGTCCATTACCACCGCCTGATAGCCCCAACGCTGGCCACCCCCAGATGTAGGTCACATCGCCATACCACACCTACCTCTAATCAGGTGGCACAAATTCACTGTGCCACTACAGGGATAGTCCCTGGTTTGGTCAACAAGGGCTATGCATATGCATAAGAAAATCTTCGCATAAAAATGCAGACTGAGACTCTTGAGTTGCTTCTGGTGTGGTTAAAAATGGAGCAGCCTTGCCATCCAATTCCTCATTTCATAGCGCTAAAAATATTTCGTGCTGCTTCAGGTCCTGTATACGATAACCAGTTCGGTTTGTTCTTATGATTGCGTGCGTTGGTGACTGGCTTGGACTGTTCGTTCAACCACGACATCTTGCGGAGCACCATCTCCAAACCAACCGGCGATTTTTGAGATCAGCAAATTGCTGGGGAAATTAGGGCAAGCTCGCCTCGATGAGCCTATCTATGCCGTATCGGATCTTAATGTGAGGATGGCTATGCCGCTTTATCGCACAACGTTACGCCATCGCTATGCCCGGCAGTGGGGAGCCTTGCTGGCGGGCCTGTTGCCCATAGTGTTGGGATTACCCATCATTTCATGGCAAACCGCCTCCGAGATGAGAAAGGATGCCGAGGGGCGCTTGCTGCATGCCCAGCACATGTTTGATCGCACTCTGGACCATGCCAGGCAGGCGACCTCTGCTGTCATCGGCACTGTGGGTAAGCCCTGTCTGGAGGCAGTGCAAGGGTTGAGGGCGCAGGTGGCGACAGTGCCGGATGTGCGCAGTGTCAGCCTGGCCAAGGGGGAGACCATTTACTGTACCTCCCTCCATGGCCCCATTCAGGCACACACCGAACTCGACGACTATACGGATGGCCGGCTCGATCTTATGAAGGGGAACGAGGTGACGCCGGATCGACCACTCATCGTCTATCGGCAGGTCTCGGGAAGCTACAGCGCGCTGGCGGGGGTTGATGGTTACTATCTACTTAACATCCTCGACATGTTGAGGCGCAACACTCCCTTGGGCCTGGTGGTTGGCCAGCAGATGTTGTTGCCGGATGGCCGGCTCACCGAGCAGCTCTTCTCCCCGGGTACAGAGGGCTATTTGGAGCAGGCATCAGAAAAGTACCCATACCGGGTCGTCACCATGCTTCCCATCGAAGTGTATGGCGCCCATCTCTGGGCTTACTCCAAGGTCAGCCTCATCCTCTTCCCCTTGCTGGGACTGCTGTTCGGATTTTGGGTATTCCGGCTGATGGGGCGATCTGCTTCACCCACGCAAGAGCTGCGACGGGCCCTGGATCAGCGTGAGTTCATTCCCTACATACAGCCCGTGGTGACCGGCGACGACACTGGCAATCTCTACTGGAGTGGCTGCGAGGTGCTGATGCGCTGGCAACACCCCCTGCAGGGCTTGATCCCGCCGGATCGCTTTATCCCTCTGGCGGAAGACAGTGGTCTCATCATACCCATGACTAGCGAGATGATGACACAGGTGCGAGATCACTTTGCTCCTCATGCTCACCGTCTGCCCAAGGGCTTTCACTTCGGTGTCAACATCAGTGCCAGCCAGTGCAAGGACTTGAGTCTGGTGGAGATGTGCCGCGATTTCATCGATGCCTTCCGGGACAATCCCATCCAGCTGGTGTTAGAGCTGACCGAGCGGGAACTGCTCATGGCGAACGAGGTGACTGACCGGTTGTTTGCCGAGTTGCGCGTGCTGGGTGTTTTGATTGCCATCGACGATTTTGGTACCGGCCACTCTACCCTGACCTATCTGCAGAAGTTCCATGTCGATTTCCTCAAGATCGACAAGAGCTTCGTCGGGATGATCGGTTCGGATGCGCTCTCCAGCCACATCGTCGAGAACGTCATCGATCTGGCGAGCCGGCTCGGCCTGAAACTGGTGGCAGAAGGGATAGAGACCGAGCTTCAATCAGATTATCTGAGGGCGCGCCAAGTGACCTTCCTGCAAGGCTATTTCTATGGCCGACCCATGCCGATGTCAGAATTTACCAGGCAGATGTCCCTGTGATCTTTTCGCAAGATGACGGGCCCATGATACCTCCAATAGTTGCCTCATTTTAAGGTGTCTAGGGAACTGGGGGCGCTTCAGTTTGCGCTCTACCCATGATCAGCATTCACATCACAGTGATGCCAGTAGATGTGTGGGTCAAACGTCATCAGGCGGAGTTCCGTCTCCGATGTAATCGTCGTTATGAGTTCAAGAAGAGACCAAGTGGATTGGAGTAAACAACCATGTGAACTCGACTATGGCATGCCGCCTTTTAACGTTGGCAGAGGGTCATGGGTAATCGGGT
Source organism: Aeromonas sp. sif2433 (assembly GCF_019218705.1). NCBI lineage: Bacteria > Pseudomonadati > Pseudomonadota > Gammaproteobacteria > Aeromonadales > Aeromonadaceae > Aeromonas > Aeromonas sp. sif2433. The sequence continues at coordinate 332,612 of NZ_JAHUXD010000001.1, read as the reverse complement.
CTGCTATTGACTTTCTCCGCACTGGTAGTTAGAGGAAAACGCAGTTGTCAACAAAGAAAACAAGTAAATTCAAATTCATAAAAATGTATCTTGTGCTGTTGGCCTTGCCAATGGTGTGTGGGTTTATAGGCTTGCTGATCGTTGCCAATCAAGCCCATCGCAACATGACACTCGACAAAATACGAATTTTGAATCATAGCCTGGCATTGATGCATACCGATTACTTTCAGCAGCTTGAGCGCTTGGTGAACGTCACCGTATTGGGGGATAGCCGGGTCAGGCTTAGTTCCGCCAAAGATAGCGTCAACCATTACCGCAGTCTTTGGAATGACCAGGCTCGTTTAAATCCACTCTCTGATACAGTTTTTTATGCTGATTCGCACGGGAGTTGGTTTACCAACGACAAGGACCGGGAATGGAAGAATAAAATAGATGAGGGTATAACTCTGACAGACAGGGTGTGGTATCAGGGCGCATTGAAGCGCCCGGGTCAATTCTACTGGTCGCCCATCTACCTTGATATTGCGACCAATCAACCATCCCTGACCGGGTCTTATCTTCTGCCAAATCGGGACAGCGATGGCAATCGGGATCGGGTCGTCGCGGTCGATGCCAACCTGGCTGTTTGGTCTCAGCGAATTGCCAATATGCTGACAGCTGATAATGGGCTACGCCATCTGCTGTTGGATAAACAGACAGGCCTGGTCTGGATGCATTCCAACCTTGGCAGGGTGGGAACCGTCTTCTCGGGGGAATGGAAAGATAAATTGGTTGGGCAGTCAGGGACATTTTTTGATGCCACGGCCGGAGAGTTTGTGGCCTATGAGGCGCTTATTGACAAACCTGAACTGGTGGCCGTCACTGTTCAACCTTGGCGTCAAAGTTTCGTTGATCTGAATCTTGCCTTACTCATACTTGTGCCGCTATTGACCGTGAGTCTCTTTTATGTGATAGCAAAACTATTTCAATTGAAGCTCCTCTATATCATGGAGTACTTGGTTCGTCAGGTGCGTCAACTGCGTGATGATCCGGATGCCCAAATGCATGATATGGGTGTCGGTATGGCGGAATTTGGCGAGTTGGAATCCGAATTGTCTCAGACAATAACCCACATCAATGACACCCATCAAAAGAGTGTGAGCGATGCGCTTACGGGATTATATAATCGTCATTATTTCAATGAATTGCTAATTAAATTTCAGACGAATAACACCCCCTTTGTGATGGCATTGATCGATCTCGATAACTTCAAGAAGATCAACGATAGCTACGGGCACTGGGTTGGTGATGCGGTATTAAATCGTGTTGCCACCCTTGGCCAGGTCATGTTGGGGGAGACATCCACCCTCTGTCGCTATGGTGGTGAAGAGCTGGTCGCTATCTTCGAGCAATGCTCGCTGGAAGATGCGGAGGCCTTGATGGAATCCTGGCGGATTGAGACGGCTGCCCTCAAGTGGCGGGAGCCCGGGTTAGCAGTGACCTTCAGTGGTGGTATCGCGAGCTGGGCGGTTGGTAAACCAGCATCTGATCTGCTGATTGTGGTCGATGAGGCGCTCTACCACGCCAAGCGCACTGGCAAGAACCGCCTTTGTCGCGGCAATAGTCATGATGCTCATGGCGTATCACCTCTTGACGTTGGTTAAGGGTCGTGGGCACTCAGGATGAAATAAGATGTGCCTGGTTGATCAATGCCGAGGCAAAGGGCGGCCAGCACTCAGGCCGCTTCTCTTTTCTTAATGACCACTGCTGCATTGACCCTTACACCAACCCCTGGGGTATAGGCCTGGGCCTAAGGCTTGGCAGTCCCGATCTTGGCGTCGCTCAGCGTGTCCTTCGCCATTTCCTCGGCTCCCTAGTACCACGAATAAAGGCACCAGTTGGTTGGGGCTCATGAGAGCCAGTTAGTCTGATTTAGACAACAAAAAACCCGTAAAGCCTTAGGCTATACGGGTTTCTGGTCTTCTGTGTTCCAACTCGGAACCGAATATGGCTCCCTCGACAGGACTTGAACCTGTGACATACGGATTAACAGTCCGCCGTTCTACCGACTGAACTACGAGGGAAAAGTGGCTCCTCCTACTGGACTTGAACCAGTGACATACGGATTAACAGTCCGCCGTTCTACCGACTGAACTAAGGAGGAATTGCCTGTCTCGTCGAGACGGTGCGGATATTAATAGCCTGCCGGTCGGGTGTCAACCCGTTAACCCGTGCAAAAAATGGGTTTTCGCCCCGTTTGCCCAAAACTTGGACGTTGTGGACTATTTTCAGCACAATCAGCAGCTTGAGATGGGCCTGCCCGGCGCTCTTGGAGCCGTTGCTTATGGCCCGCCTGAGTCGTCCTGGCCGGCGACGCTGGGGATATGGCGAAGGGTAACAGCGGTTGGTCGGCAGCTGCCCATGGGGTGTGCCGAACGGGCAAACAAGCAGTCCCTGAGCAGACTCTTCAGGGAGAGGGATTATTCACAGGATCGGTGCCGAACCGTCGCCAAGGCTCAGGCTAAGTAGGGGAAAAGGGTGGCTAATGGCGGGAAAAGTAGGCGATATGCGGTCAATCAAGGGTCATCTCGCCTGGTAATGCCCATTTATTGATCCCGGCCATCGAAATATCTTGCCGGCTCGGGTAAGGTTGCTCTCGATACCATCGCCGTGTCGACAGCTCTGCCGGCCCTTGATGATGATCGGGTGCCGGTTCACTCCGGCCTTTGTCTCCTCCTTCTGGTATTACCCTATACATGCACAATCAAGCTTCCTTACAAGGCGTGAAGCTGGCTATCGCATTGCGCCAATCCTGTCTCGACGAACCCTATAGCGTGGCGCGTTTCGGCCGCGACCTCATCGCCGGCATCACGGTCGGCATCATCGCCATTCCGCTGGCCATGGCGCTGGCCATCGCCAGCGGCGTCCCACCCCAGCATGGCCTCTACACCGCCATCGTCGCCGGCATAGTGATTGCCGTGACGGGGGGATCGCGCTTCTCCATCTCGGGGCCGACCGCCGCCTTCGTGGTGATCCTCTATCCGGTGGCCCAGCAATTCGGGGTGAGCGGCCTACTGATGGCGACCCTCATCTCGGGCTTCTTCCTGGTGGCCATGGGGATGGCGCGGCTCGGCCGCCTGATCGAATACATCCCGCCCTCAGTCACCCTGGGCTTCACCGGCGGTATCGCCATCGTGATAGCCACCTTGCAGATCAAGGACTTCTTCGGCCTCACCGTGGCCGAGATGCCGGAAACCTATGTTGGCAAGGTCGAGGCGCTGGCGCTGGCCCTGCCAAGCTGGCAGTGGGGGGATACCCTGGTGGGGGTGGCTACCCTGGCCGTGTTGCTGCTCTGGCCCAGACTGCGGCTGCCGGTGCCGGGCCATCTGCCGGCCGTGCTGGTGGGGGTCGGACTCGGAGTGGGCCTGCACAGTGTGGGTGTGGACGTGGCCACCATCGGCAGCAAGTTCAGCTACACCCTGGCCGATGGCACCCAGGGCATGGGGATCCCGCCCATAGCGCCGACCCTGATGATGCCCTGGTCCCTGCCCGGGCCGGACGGTGCACCCGTGGTCTGGGATCTGGCAGCCATTCAGCGGCTGCTGCCTGCCGCCTTCTCCATGGCCATGCTGGGTGCCATCGAATCACTGCTCTGCGCCGTGGTGCTGGATGGCATGACGGGGCGCAAGCACAGCTCCAACGGTGAGCTGGTGGGGCAGGGGTTGGGCAACATCCTGGCGCCCTTCTTCGGTGGCATCACGGCGACGGCCGCCATTGCGCGCTCCGCCGCCAACGTGCGGGCCGGGGCCACCTCGCCCATCTCCGGTATAGTGCATGCGCTGGTGGTGCTGGCCGCCATCCTGGTGCTGGCCCCCTGGCTCTCCTGGTTGCCGCTCTCCGCCATGGCGGCGCTGCTGCTGCTGGTAGCCTGGAACATGAGTGAGGCACACAAGGTGGTGGATCTGATCCGCCGGGCGCCGCGCTCGGACGTGCTGGTGCTGCTGGTCTGTCTGTCTCTCACCGTCATCTTCGACATGGTCATCGCCATCACCTTCGGGGTGATCCTGGCGTCCCTGCTGTTTATGCGCGAGATCGCCAAGATGACCAAACTGCACAATCTGGCCGAGCACAAGCGTTATGCCAGCGAGGTACCGGCACAGACCCTGATCTACAAGATCAACGGCCCCCTGTTCTTTGCGGCGGCGGAGCGGGTCTTCGACGAGTTGCTGGCCCAGGTCAAGGATCACAAGGCGCTGATCCTGCAGATGGAGGCCGTCTCCATCCTCGATGCGGGGGGCTTGTCTGCCTTCCAGCAGTTTGCAAGGCGGATGGCCAAGGCAGGTGTGCCGCTGAAGGTGGCCGAGTTGCAGTTCCAGCCCCTCAAGACCCTGGCCCGGGCCAGGGTGCGTCCCGTCCCGGGTGAACTGGAGTTCTACGGCTCGCTGGAGGAGGCCATCAGAGGAGAACACTTGCACGAAGTGGCTGAAAATTGACTGAAAGGGATAGGTAATGGCATCTTTTTGGTCAGTTGGTTCGGTAATTGAGCAATTGATTGCAAAAAGTAAAAAATGAGATTGACCGGTCTGCGCCTATCCCTTATCTTACGCCCCGTTCCAGCGCAACAGCGACGAGAACATCGTGGTGATTGGACACGTTAAACCGCAGTCGAAAATTTGGTGAGGTGTCCGAGTGGCTGAAGGAGCACGCCTGGAAAGTGTGTATACGGCAACGTATCGAGGGTTCGAATCCCTCCCTCACCGCCAAATAAAGTAAAAGGGCCTGTCGAAAGACAGGCCCTTTTACTTTATCCGGTGACGGGCGGCTCGGCCCCTGGTTTGACAAGCGGGCAGGATAGCCCGCTTGGACAGCCGCAAGCTGCCCGCAGGGCGAGCGCCAGGAATGGTGCGAGTCAATCCTGACCCGCCGCCAAATAGCAAAACCCGACCTTATGGTCGGTTTTTTTGCTTTTAGGGCTTCCGTTTCACTGTGCTCAACAGTGGGCGGATAAAGACCCTTGCTGGCTCGAGTGCAGCAGCTTGTCTGTGACGATCTGCCTCAGGCCGCCTGGCAAAGCATCTTCCTGCCAAATAGCAAAACCCCGCCTGTGAAAGCGGGGTTTTTGTTTTTTAGCCCAATCGGATGACGCTTCACTTCATCGAGCCGTCTCGCAGAGGGCGCTGCTCGCCTGCTCTGATCACCCCCAACTTCATTATCTGCCTGCCGACTCTTCGAGCCTGGCAGCGGCTTATACGCGCCGTATTCCCGCTAGGGCCCCGCATCAGAAGATCACCCCGACGAGCCGGTCGAGCAGCACGTCGAAGGGGAACAGGGTGAGCAGCAGGGGCAGGAAGGGCACCACGGCGGCGAGGATCAGCTGCAGGAACATGTCCCGGCTAAAGGGCATGGGCCTGACCTCCTTGATGACGGCATAGGCATTGGCCAGATCGGCGAGGGACTGGATGTCGGCGGCGCCGAGCAGGGATTCACCGTCTCTGTCGGCCGTGCGCAGCCAGCGCCGCTCGAAACTGCGGCTGTATTCCGCCGCGAGGGCGCCGTATTCACGCAACCCCTGGCGCTTGGCCGCCATGATACGGGGAGCGAAGACGCTCAGCGGTGCCAGCACGAGCAGCAAGCCGAAGCCGGCCAGCAGAATGATTTCTGGTTTGTAGGCGGTCAGCACGGCGGCGTCATAGAAGATCCGGTTGGCGATGAAGCCGGCCAGTTGGGCGCCAAATGCGGTCAACAGTGGTGCATAGGCATAGGCCGAGGCCCCCAGAAAACCGAGACCGCAGTTGCGATCGGGGTGAGTCGGGATGAGGTCGAGCCGGATCCTGGAGACCTGCCAGAGGAATCGGGTCCAGATGAGGATCCGATAGAACCAGCGCAGGATCAGAAACTGGATGAGGGGGTTGCTCACCCAGAAGAACCAGAAGCCGGGCAGGGTCAGGGCCACGTTCCCCTCATGTATGGTGGCGTACCAGGTCGAGGATTGCAGGACGAAGGTGTGAATCCGGATGAAGTACCCCATCGAGAAGACAAACAGGATGAGCCCGACCTCCACGGGGATCGAATTGCGCCAGCGCATGGCGCCCTGAATGGCGTCGTGAAAACGCGGCAAGGAGAGGGGCGAGATCAGCCCCCGCTCGATGAACTGGCGGACGATCAGCCGGATCCGCTGATGGACAATCAATTCGGCGTAGACCAGCAGCGAGACGCAGATCAGGAAGCGGACATGGGTCTCTATATCCAGCAGAAAGGGCACAGCGACCCCTTGCAACAGCGTGCCTTCCCAGCCGCACAGCAACAGCAGGGGCAGCCAGCAGAGCCCGCTCAGGATCAGGATCCGTCGCCTGATATGGGCATTGATGTCGCCGAGATGAGCCCGGTTCCACAGCTGATAGAGGGGACCGCCCAGGATCAGGGAAAAGTCGTAAGGATCGGACAGGGGTTGGCCATGGGGATCGGGCGGGGTGACGGGCCTGTGGTGCGACATGATGAAACCACCTTGATGTGCAATCGATCAGGGACTTGTTCGCCTCATCGCCGGTGTCGCTGGTGATGAGGCTCCGGTGGGTAGGAAGTGCTGTTTTAGGGTGGAACAATGGCGACCTTTGAACGAGGCACCGCCAGAGTCCGGGTGAGAGAACCTGGATGGGCAGGGATGGGGAGAGGGTAATCTCTGCCGCTACTGTCGGCATCGCCACACACCTGCTCAAGAGTCCATGGTTATAGGTATAGCGTTTGCGGTGGTCAGATGGAGCGCACAGCCATCAACAATTTATAGCCAGCCGGGATCCTGCTTCTGGTTACGGTCACAGTCGCTCGTGCCGATGGCGAGCCTGAGCCATGTCTGGAGGGCGACCTGCTATCGGCGTGACAGCCGCGCAGAAGGAGCTCGGTCTATGGGTTGTCGTTGGTGATAAGTTCTGTTCAAGGCAACATGTTGCTCTAATACTGGATTTAGATACTGCAGTTGCAACAAATGCTGGCGGTATATGCCAGGAAAGCAAGGTATTGCGGCATAAAGGCAAGGGAGGAAGGTAGGATTTTGTGTAACTATTTGTTTTAAAGGTAAAAAACTGATTGGCATGGTCGCTGCTAATGGTTCGGTCGAGTGTCATTACCGTTCAACCAATCAGGAGCATATTCATGCCAACTCCATGTTATATCAGCATCGAAGGTAAAACCCAGGGCAACATCACCGCCGGTGCCTTCACCTCCGACTCCGTCGGCAACATCTTCGTGCAAGGCCATGAAGACGAGATGCTGGTGCAAGAGTTCCAGCACGTCGTTACCGTGCCGACCGACCCGCAATCCGGTCAGCCGGCTGGTCAGCGTGTCCACAAGCCGTTCAAATTCACCGTCGCGCTGAACAAGGCCGTGCCGCTGATGTACAACTCCCTGGCCTCCGGCGAGATGCTGCCGAAAGTGACCCTGAAGTGGTATCGCACCTCGGTCGAAGGCAAGCAGGAGCACTTCTTCTCTACCGTGCTGACCGATGCCACCATCGTCGACATCGACTGCCAGATGCCCCACTGCCAGGATCCGGCGAAGTCTGACTTCACCCAGCTGATCCAGGTCTCCCTGGCCTACCGCAAGATCGACTGGGAACACACCGTTGCCGGTACCTCGGGTGCCGATGACTGGCGTGCCCCGATCGAGGCTTGATGCAATAAAGGAGCATCCATTTGGGTGCTCCTTTTTCTGTGTGTGGAGCACAAGGCAGCGTACCAAGAGCTCCTTCGCCTCGATAGCAACGCACCAATCCCTTTGCTGTTTATCGTCGACGCCATGCCGATGCTGCGTCTTTCTTCTGTTCGTTTGCCCGGTGAGCGAGCACAAGAAAGAACATGACGACGGATCCCATCGCACGCCTCCGGGCGTGCGGTAGCCATGGCGGTGAAAAAGTGACGGCCATGGCGGATCTCTCATCCACCTCAGGTTACCCGGCAGGATTGCGGGGCCGGGCCGATAGCAGAGGCGTGCCGATGGCAGACAGCACAGGATTACAATTTACCGTCAAGGTGGGGGCGCTGCCCGAGACCACCTTTGTGGTGGCCGAGTTCATGCTGGAAGAGGCGTTGAACGGGCCCTTCCAGCTGCGACTGGAGCTGGCCAGCCCCCAGCCGGACATCGACTTTGGCGCCGTGCTGGACCAGCCCTGCGAGCTGCTGGTGTGGTACAACGGCGAGCTGCAACGGCGGGTGTGCGGGGTGGTGAGCAACCTGGCGCAGGGGGACAGCGGCTTTCGCCGTACCCGCTATCAGCTCATGGTGCAGCCGGCGCTGTGGCGGCTCTCCTTGCGCCAGAACTCCCGCATGTTTCAGGCGCAGAAGCCCGACGAAATCCTCTCCATCCTGCTGCAAGAGCACGGCATCACCGACTACGCCTTCGCGCTAAAAAACGAGCATGCCCAGCGGGAGTACTGCGTGCAGTACCGGGAGACGGACCTTGAATTCCTAAACCGCCTCGCCGCCGAGGAGGGGTTGTTCTACTTCCACGAGTTCGAGCAGGGCAAGCACCGCATCGTCTTTGCCGATGACGCGGCGGCCCTGACCGCCGGCCCCGAGCTGTTCTTCAACCTCGGCAACCGCTCGCTGGAGCAGGGCCCCTACGTGCGCCAGTTCCACTACCGGGAGGCGGTGCGCCCGAGCGACGTGGAGCTGAAAGACTACAGCTTCAAGACCCCGGCCTATGGCCTGTCTCACAAGAAGCTGGGGGCCGAGCTTGAGCACCAGCGCGATACCTACCAGCACTTCGACTACCCGGGCCGCTACAAGCTGGACCCGAGCGGCAAGGCCTTTGCCCAGCACCGGCTGGATGCGCTGCGCAACGATGCGGTGACCGGCTTGGCTAAGTCCAACTGCGCGGTCCTGCTGCCGGGCCAGACCTTTGCCCTGACCGAGCACCCGAACGGTAGCTTGAACACCGACTGGCAAGTGGTGCGTATCAGCCACACCGGATTGCAGCCGCAGGCGCTGGAGGAAGAGGGCGGCAGCGGCCCCACCGTCTACCACAACGAATTTGCGGTGGTGAAGGCGAGCACCAGCTGGCGTGCCCGCATCGGCAGCCCACAGGTGCCCCACAAGCCGATGGTGGACGGCCCGCAAATTGCCACCGTGGTGGGGCCGGAGGGGGAGGAGATTTACTGCGACGAGCATGGCCGGGTGAAGCTGCAGTTCCCCTGGGACAGATATGGCAGCTCCAACGACCAGAGCTCCTGCTGGGTGCGGGTGAGCCAAGGCTGGGCCGGTGGCCAGTACGGCATGCTGGCCATCCCACGCATCGGTCATGAGGTCATAGTGAGCTTTTTGGAAGGGGACCCGGACCAGCCCATAGTCACAGGCCGGACCTTCCACGCCACCAACCGGCCACCCTACGAGTTGCCGGCGCACAAGACCCGCACCGTGCTGCGTACCGAGACCCATCAGGGGGAGGGGTTCAACGAGCTGCGCTTCGAAGACCAGGCGGGACAGGAAGAGATTTACCTTCACGGCCAGAAAGACCTGAACGTGTTGATTGAGAACGATGCGGCCTGGCACATCAAGCACGACCAGCACACCGACATCGACAATGAGCGGGTCACTCGCGTCAGAAAGGTGCCGGGTGAGGAGGGGGCACCGCCCAGTCTAGGCAACGACCATCTGACCGTTGAAGGGGAGAAGCGGGATCATATCAAGGCTGACTACTCGCTGACCGTGGATGCGTCCATGCATCAAAAACTCGGTCAGAGCTGGCTTACCCAGGCGGGGCAGGAGGTGCACGTCAAGGCCGGTGCCAAGGTGGTGCTGGAGGCGGGCTCTGAAATTACCGTCAAGGTCGGTGGCTGTTTCATCAAGGTCGATGGCGGTGGCGTCACTCTGGTCGGCCCCACCATCAAGATGAACTCGGGCGGCAGTCCGGGCTCCGGCTCCGGCTGGGCGGGCCAGATCCCCAAGAGTTTAGAGGACATGTTGGATGCCCCAAATAAACACTGGATGAAGTTCTATCACCTCGACTCCGAACTGATGCCCTTGGCAGGGACCCCCTATAAAGCGGTGTTGAGCGATGGCTCTGTGAGGGAGGGCACTCTGGACGGTGAAGGTATGGCGCTGCTTGAGGAGGTGCCTGCTGGCACAGCTTCTGTAAGCTATGACGTGCAGGACAACTTTGTCGATTTGCCCCGTGAGCCCATCTCGACCCTCACCGGCCATCTCGACAGTCTGAGTGACGAGGGCTGATATGTTCGGTAACGATCTGTTTGAGCAGCTCTATGACCACCTGGATAAGGCTGTGTCCGGCGGCGCTGCCTATGTCAAACAAAGTGCAGAGGCGGTAAAGAAGGGGGTTGCTTCCAGCCTGCAGTGGATTTGGGAGGCCCTCCAGGGGGATTTCAATCCCAACCAAAGTGCGGGACAAATTGCCGCCAATGCGGTGTTGGGTCTTATTCCCGTGGTCGATCAGGTGTTGGATTGTCGCGACCTTATTGCCAATGCCCGGGATATTTCCCGTGATCCCAAGCAGCCGGAGAAATGGGTTTTCCTCAGCTTTACCCTGATAGGTCTGATCCCGTCGCTGGGTTCTGCGCTCAAGGGGGTGTTGAAAATCATCTTCCTGTTTGTCCGTAAGGCGGGCGGTGATGCCACCAAGGCGATCAGACCCGCCATGGCCCCCGTGTTGACGTTTCTCAGTGACCCCAAGGTCAAGAAAGTGCTGGGTATCTCGCGCCTCGACAAGGTGCTGAAAGGATTTGCCGGTCAGATCAGGGGGTTGAGAGGGCAGATCGCCGTCAGCGTGCTGCTGGGCTATCTGGACGATGCCGTCAGATCGCTGACCAGTTTGATCGGCAAGGTAAAAGGATTGGCACCAGCATCGGTCAGGATCTGGCTGGAACAATCCCAGCGCCTGGTGCTGCAGATGCAGTCACAGGCAGGTCAGATGTTGCCTGCTGCCATGGGACCCGTGCTCAAATCCCTCGATGAGATCGCCGCGGGATTGGAGAAAGAGGCGGTCAAGCATGCCCCAGGTTACAAGGCCGTGCCCGGTGGCACCGTTATCCACCCGCTGCCGGATGATGTCGTCAAAGTGGATCTCAAGATCCTGAGCCGCTCCAAGAAAGGGATTTATGGCGAGATCATCAGCGACAACTGGATGGCAAATCACAAGTTCGAGAATCTGTTGCCAGAACATCGCCGGGTACGTAGCCTGAACGACAAGCCCAGAGGGCGGGGCATCGATGGTATCTACAAGAACACCAATCCTCCGCCTCCCTACGTGGTGACCGAGACCAAGTTTCGGACGGCAGGGGGCGAGTATATCGACGGGGATGGCACCAAGAGTACCCAGTTGTTGTCGATGACCAAGGGGTCTGGCAAGCAGATGAGCGGCCAGTGGATCGATAAGCGATTGCCCGATGAGATAACGGACAAGAAAATATTAAAAGACCTTAAAAATGAAGGTTATGAGGCTTGGTTAATGATTGTCGATGAGTCTGGTAAAGTGATACAGATAACCAAGCTGGATAAGTCAGCCAATGCCGTAGGTACGATTTCGATCAAGTAGGAGCAGTGAATGAGTTCGTTTATTGAACAGCGTCGAGATCCACTACTATCTGAGCCATTTTTTTTAGAACAGATAGAGGATTATAAAGAGTCATCATATTTTGACCCAAGTTGGTGGGCTAAAATAAACGATCCTTTACACGAGCGCTGGAGTGATCCACATAGACGTCCTACGCGTTCCATGGCCAGTGAGAGTATGTTCATGGACAATTTGGAACATGCGATACTCCTTTATTCTGGTGGTGCATCCCACGAAGATATAAAAGTATGCCTCTCGATAGTAAAAAAAGAACTGTTGCGCCATAAAAAAGAGTTTCCAGATGAACAGTTTTATTACTGGGAGCAAGATGCCTATCAATATCTGCTCTGGATGTTCTCATTGAGCATCCTCTATGGGCAGGATGAGATGCTGCCCGAACTGGTGCGTTATATCAGTAAAAATCCGGAAGGAGACGATGATCCGCTGTGGAGCATGTTGTTGGCTCGCTTGGGCTATCCCGGTCTCCCCCGCGGTCCCGAATCCTATATCCCCGAGGTTTATCGCCCGCTGTTTGATGCCATCAAGGGTGATGGTGTGAATCCCACCAGGGTTGAGCGTCAGGCGAGCATCAAGCAATATCTCAAGGGGTGGTACAAGGGATGTAAAGAGTGTTATTGGTACGACAGGCACAAGGCAAAGCATGCCATCTACTTTGGCTATTGGGCTTTTGAAGCGGCGCTTGTCACCCTGCTCTATGAGTTGGACGACAGCGGTTATCGGGATATGCGCTATTACCCCAAGGATCTGGTCGATCATGCCAGAGCGAATGGTATTGCAGAAAAATGGCAGGCACTGCGAGTGGTTCAACATCCCATTGCCATGCCGGGCTCTGTGGTGGAGCAGGATGGCAACTGGCGGTGCAACCTGACCGATGAACAGTGGCAACTGCGAAAAGGACAGAAGTTGCCTTCCCAAACCCATATCAACAAGGATGACATGTTGTTCTGGGTACAGGAGTAGTCTGCATTTTATCGATCATGCACAGCCTGCATGGTCGATATATCTCGATGCCCGAGTGACGTTTGATGTTATTGCGCAGGCTCATTCATGTTAGGCACGAATTGCCTGGCAACCTTGGCTCTGTATGAAAAAAATCGAGGAAGAAGAGTGAAGGCGATAAAAGAACTATTCCTGATCCTCTCTGTCATCATCTTGTCTCCCCTGTTAATTCCCATGGTTTATGTCGAAAGACGAAGAAAAAAATGGTTTCTATCGACTTTACTATCCCCTCTGCCTGAAGACATCAGAGTCGGCAGAGTGAACTCTCTGATGAATACGAACGCCGATGCGCTACAGGGTCGTATCGTGTCAACACTTGTTGAGCTGAATTCCGATGAGCGTTGGGTATGTCTCAATATCGACTGGCGAGACGTTGAGGAAGTTGAGTTACAAGGAAACGCATTGGCGGATATTCATGGTTTGAAGGAGCATTTCATGTGCTCCGAGCCGGATGAGGACGCATCGGTTTGGAGTATGCTGGTACTTTATGACCTATGGTTGCAAGCGCGAGGATATGGTGTCGTGCTTTTGGATATCAGCTCTGATCAATATACAGGTTTCATTTGCCCATCAAATATTCTTGATAAGCTGTTAAATGAGGGGGGTAAGCTGGGTTTGGAACTGGTCAAGTTGGACCATGTGAACGAACAATAATATTCTGAATCAGTATGAATCTTCTGGAATACGATTTATTTAAAGACAGTTGATGAGAAATAGAAAATCAATCAAGTTGTAAGAAAGTGTTATATACGCAACCACCCCTACCATCCTAATTATTCGCAGACACAAACGATGACATACCGCACATTATGGTTGGTGCTGGCGAGCTATTGGCTCGCCGCTTGTACCACAACGACGTCACAGACCGAATCCGAACTCTCTCAAGCCGCCCAGCAGGGTCAGGGCAAGGCGCAGTATGAGCTGGCCAATCGCCTGGCGACCAAGCCAGATTATCCCGAGGCGATGCGCTGGATGAAACAGGCCGCCGAGCAATCAGGGCCCCTGGAGGCGGATGCCGACATACGGGGAAAGGCGGCGCTGCAGGTGGGGAGCTGGTATCAGGCCGGCCTGGGTGAGCCGAAGAATCCCAAGTTGGCCCATGAGTGGTGGAAACGCTCGGCCAAGCTGGGCAATCCAGAGGCCAGTTATCAGCTGGGGGCTGATTGCCAGCAACAGCATAAAGGAAAACTGGTAAGCGAGTGCCTTGACTGGTTCGAGCGGGCAGCCAAGCGGGATCATGCGACGGCACAGCTGGTGCTGGGAGAGTGGTATACCAAACAGCCCGGCGCCGATGCCGATGCGGTTCAGTGGCTGGAAAAGGCCGCCGAGCAGGGCAATCGTGACGCCCAATATCGGCTCGGCCTGCGTTATGAGCAGGGCAAGGGGGTGAGCAAGCGCTCCGATCTTGCCCAGCGTTGGTACGAAAAGGCCGCGGCCCAGCAGCAGCCGGATGCCTTGTTGACTCTGGCTCGCCAAGCAAATACGACAGAGGCGTTTCCCCTTTATCAGCGTGCCGCCAATGCGGGCTCGCCACCAGCCCAATTGTGGCTGGGTCAGACCTATTTAGCAGGAGAATGGGTGTCGCAAGATCTGGCGCTGGGTCGTTACTGGCTGGAATTGGCAGCGAGTCATGGTTCCCATGAGGCCGAATATCAGTTGAGCCTGCAGCAGACGGACGCGGTTGCACGAGAGCATTGGCTGACACTGGCCGCGGCCGGGGGAGTGAGCCAGGCACAGCTCGAGTTGGCCAAGTTGCAGCAGGGCAGAGGAGAGCTGAAAGCGGCTCGTCAGACTGTCTCGCTGGCGGCGGCACAAGGGAACTGCGAGGCCCAATATGCCTATGGTGAGATATTGCGGCTGGGGCTCGGCGGTGAGGCGGATTATGGCGAGGCATTGAAGCAGTATCGATTGGCGGCGAATGCCAATCACCGACAGGCGCAGTATCGCATGGGCACCATGCGTGAGCAGGGTTGGGGAGCCCCTCGTAACAGGTTGCATGCCTATGCATGGTACTTGCTTGCCGCCACGGATGGAAATTCCGATGCGACCGCCGCCAGCCGTGAGCTGGAGAAAGGCATGACGGAACAGGAAAAAGGTGCCGGTCAAAAACTGGCCCAGCACTGGTTTACGACACTGACGAGCGCGCATCAGCCGGAGCAGTCGCAAGGCAGAATATAGGACCATGGCACTCAATCAGTGACGGCAAATAATCCTGTTTAATAAGTCAATATACTGACTCTATTTGGATGATGAGTTTCTTTTTTGAACAATTCATGAAGCCTTCATGACAGCTCTGTTATGGAGGTTTTTTTATGAAGCAGGAAATGATTTTCATTTGTGGAAAATGAGTGTCATGTATTAATACCAAATCTTAATTCAATGACCGAAATGCCATCTCATTTCATCTGGTAATGAACATTCAAAATCTTTATTAATAATGCTATCTGCAGATGTTTTTTAGTCTTGGGAATGATAGTAACCTATTGATTTAAATAGTTTTTAGTTTTTATTTTTGATTGTAACCTCTATTTTTAATGATTTCAGTATTGACGTGGTGATATTTATAAATATACCATCTGCCGCAAATGGCTCCTGAGCCAAAATGACCTCTAACAAAGAGTAGAGGCATGATCTGGTTGTATAAGTAACAAGATGCATATTGCGTTTTTGATTATCAACGCTTCGGCTTTGTGTATGTCAAAAATGCATCGTCGGCTGATGTTTTTTAGCCTGGATCTATATTGATCCCGTCAACTGTCATTTCTTACAGTTGCTGGCAAAGACATTGGCTATAAGCTTTAGGGTCTTCATGGATCCTTAACTTGGTATTTAGAGCATGGGAAAAGGAATTGATGGCGCCACTGTTGCGCCCAAAGAGCGTATTAATATCAAATATGTACCGGCAACCGGTGGTCAGCAGGCGGAAATAGAGCTGCCGTTGACCATGATGGTAGTTGGCAACATGAAGGGACGTACGGAGGAGACCCCCATTGAGGAGCGTCAGACCGTGTCCATCGACAAGAATAATTTTTCTTCTGTCATGAAAGAATCTGCACTGGAGCTGAAGTTTTCCGTTCCCAATCGTCTGGAAGAAAACAGCCAGGACGAGCTGCCCGTGTCGATCAAGATCCAGTCTCTGGAAGACTTCACTCCCGACAGCGTTGCCCAGCAGGTTCCCGAGCTGCGCAAGCTGCTGGAACTGCGTGAGGCCCTGGTTGCCCTGAAAGGACCCCTGGGAAATATCCCGTCCTTCCGCAATCGTTTGCAGGATCTGCTGTCCAGTGACGAGGCTCGCGAGCAACTGCTCAAGGAGCTGGATCTGATTAAGCCTGCCGAGTGATCTGCAGATTAATTGACTGATTGATAAGGAAAAAATATGTCTCTGGTCGAAGAACAGGTTAAAGCGGGGGCGAGCGCGGCCCCCTCGTCCTTGCTGGACGAAATCATGGCGCAGGCGCGCATCACCCCGGTCGATGAGGGTTACAGTGTCGCCAAACAGGGCGTCGCCGCCCTGATCGCCAACATTCTGGACAGCGGTACCACCTCAGATCCGGTCAACAAGGCGCTGGTGGACAGCATGATTGTCGAGCTCGACAAGAAGCTGAGCAAGCAGATGGACGTCATCCTGCACGCCAAAGAGGTGCAGGAGCTGGAATCTTCCTGGCGTTCGCTCAAGCTGCTGGTGGATCGCACCGATTTTCGTGAAAACATCAAGATCCAGGTGCTGCATGCGACCAAGGAAGAGCTGCTGGAAGATTTCGAGTTCTCCCCCGAGATCACCCAGTCCGGCCTCTACAAGCATGTCTATTCGAGCGGCTACGGCCAGTTTGGTGGCCAGCCCATCGGTGCCGTGATCGGCGACTACGCCTTCACCCACAGCTCCCCCGACATCAAGCTGATGCAATACGTCAGTGCGGTCGGTGCCATGGCGCACTCCCCCTTCATTTCCTCTGTCGCCCCGGCCTTCTTTGGCGTGGACAGCTTCACCGATCTGCCGTCCATCAAGGATCTCAAGTCGGTCTTCGAAGGCCCGGCCTATACCAAATGGCGCGTGTTGCGTGAATCGGAAGATGCCCGTTATCTGGGGCTGACCGCACCGCGCTTCCTGGCCCGTCTGCCTTACGATCCGACCGAGAACCCCATCAAGGGCTTCAACTATCAGGAAGACATCAGCTCGGATCACGATCACTACCTCTGGGGCAACACCGCCTACCTGATGGGGACTTCCCTGACCGACAGCTTCGCCAAGTACCGTTGGTGCCCGAACATCATAGGTCCCCAGAGCGGTGGCGCCATCCAGGATCTGCCGGTGCATGTCTATGAGGCCATGGGCCAGCTGCAGGCGAAGATCCCGACCGAGGTGCTGATCACCGATCGTCGTGAATATGAGCTGTCGGAAGAGGGCTTCATCACCCTGACCATGCGCAAAGACAGCGACAATGCGGCCTTCTTCTCCGCCAACTCGGTGCAAAAGCCCAAGGTGTTCCCGAACACCAAGGAAGGCAAGGAAGCGGAAACCAACTACAAGCTGGGTACCCAGCTGCCCTACATGTTCATCATCAATCGCCTGGCCCACTACATCAAGGTGTTGCAGCGCGAGCAGATCGGCTCCTGGAAGGAGCGTCAGGATCTGGAGCGTGAGCTGAACGGCTGGATCAAGCAGTACGTGGCCGATCAGGAAAACCCGCCGGCAGACGTGCGTAGCCGCCGCCCGCTGCGTGCCGCCCAGATCAAGGTGCTGGACGTGGAAGGCGAGCCGGGCTGGTATCAGGTCGCCATGGCCGTGCGCCCGCACTTCAAGTACATGGGCGCCAGCTTCGAGCTGTCTCTGGTGGGTCGTCTGGACAAGGAATAATGCCCGATGCCGTATCTCTCTTCCTGGGATAGAGGAAATGCGGCCAGTCTGTTTGACAGGATCCGGGGGGAGGGGCTGGCCTCTTCCCCCCAATCGGACGTTGAGGAGCTGATCGATTCGGTCAAACGACAGCTCGATCAGATCCTCAACACCCGTCCCGGCAATTGTCGCAGTGCCCCCGAGCTGGGTGTCATCGATCTCAATGACGCCACTCAGGGCAGTGCCGACATCAAGGGGCGGATCCGTGAGGCGATCCGGCAATGCATCCGTCGCTATGAGCCGCGGATCATTCACGTGGATGTCCGTTCACCCGACTATCAATCGAGCCCGCTCGAGATGTCGTTTCAGGTGACGGCACACGTGAGACTGGATCACATCGAACAGGTTACCTCGTTCAACGTCCATATGGACAGCCACCGTCACTACCGCATGGTCTGATCAATGTCGCTGGAACATTACTTCAGGGATGAACTGGCATTTTTGCGCCTGCAAGGGCGCGAATTTGCCGATGCCTATCCCGAACTCACCCGTTTCCTGTCGGAGCAAAATACCGATCCGGACGTGGAGCGCCTGCTGGAAGGCTTCGCGTTTCTCACCGGCAATCTGCGCGCTAAGATCGAGGATGAGTTCCCCGAGCTGACCCACGGTCTGCTCAATATGCTCTGGCCCAACTATTTGCGCCCCGTGCCCAGCATGACCATCATGCAGTTCTCGGTCATTCCGGGTGCCATCACCCAGCCGGCGCTGGTCAAGCAGGGTTGTCAACTCGACAGCCTGCCCATCGACGAGGTGACCTGTCACTTCCAGACCAGCCACGATGCCTGGATCTACCCGGCCGATATCCGCCATATCGCCTCCCAGAGTGGCAACGATCTCTCCACCATCTCGCTGGATATCGCCCTGCATGCCCCCTTGCCGCTAAGCGAGCTGCAGCTGGACAAGCTGCGTTTCTTCCTCGGTGGCGACAGCTATACCGCCTATGAGCTCTATTTCTGGCTCTCCAACCAGCTCTCTCATATCGAGCTGGAGATCGACGGCAAGCGCTTTCGCCAGGAGGCCAAGGCACTCAAGCCCATCGGCTTCGAGCGCGACGATGCCCTGCTGCCCTATCCGAACAACGTCTATTCCGGCTACCGGATCCTGCAGGAGTATTTCTGCTTCCCGGAGAGCTTCCTGTTCTTCGAGCTCTCCGGCGGTGACTGGCCAAAGCAACCCCTGCCAGTCAGCGAATTCAAGATCCACTTCTGTTTCGACCGACCCCTGCCGGCGGAGCTCAAGATCCGGCCCGATTCCTTCATGCTCAACTGCGTGCCGGCCATCAACCTGTTCCAGCACGACAGTGAGCCGGTCAACCTCAACGGCCGCCAGGCCGAGTACCCCCTCAAGGCGAGTTACCGCCACGCGGACAGCTTCGAGATCTTCTCGGTCGACGAGGTCGAAGGCTGGGTGGAGGGCAACCTGGGCCGCTCCCGCGGCACGCCACGCATCTATCAGCCGTTCGAGAGTTTCCAGCACCAGATCGAGCGGGCCAAGCACCGCCTGGCGCTCTACTACCGGGTGCGGGTCAGGGAGGCGGTCAGTGGCGACGGCTTCGAGCATCAGCTCTCCTTCGTGCGGGGGGACGAGACCACCACCGTCGATCTCGATGAATCCATCTCGGTCACCCTGACCTGCACCAACCGTTCCCGCGCCGCCGCCCTCAAGGTCGGCAACATCTGCGTGCCGACCGGCAGTTCGCCCTCGTTTGCTACCTTCCGCAATCTGATCCGGCCGACCCGGCCATTGCGCCCGGCACTGGATGGCAGCCTGCACTGGACCCTCATCTCCAACCTGTCCCTCAACTATGTCTCCCTGCTGCGTCGCGATGCCCTGGTGCAGGTGCTGCGCACCTATGACTTCCCGGCGCTGCACGACAAGCAGGCCGAGCAGGCCTCGCGCAAGCGGCTGGCGGGGATCGAGGAGATCGAGACCACCCCGGTCGACCGGCTGGTGCGCGGCATGCCGGTGCGCGGACTCAAGTCTGTGCTCTCCATCCGCCAGTCCGCCTTTGGCAGCGAGGGGGAGCTCTACCTGTTCAGCACAGTGCTGGCTCACTTCTTCTCGCTGTATGCCAGCGTCAATGCCTTCCACCTGCTTGAGGTGGTCAATCTCGACAACAAGGAGCGTTACCAGTGGCCAGTCCAGATCGGTCAGCACTCCCTGATGTGACGTCCGCCAGGGACGCCCCCCGCTTCAATTTCTTCCAGCTGGTCGAGTTGCTCAACCGGCTGGACGGCACCGATCAGGAGCGGGGGCTCGATCATCTGCCGGGCGATGAAGGGATCCGCTTCAAGGCGACCGCCTCCCTCGGCTTCCCCACCAGCGACGTGCTGCAGATAGGCAAGGATGGCAAGGGGCGTCATGAGCTGGAGGTGGCCTTCCTCGGCCTGCACGGCAGTCAGTCTCCCATGCCCGGCTACTACCTGGACTCGCTGGCCTGGGAGTACGCCCAGGGCGAGCAGAAGCTTGGCCTGTTTCTGGACTTCTTCCACCACCGTCTGCTGACCCTGCTGCACCGGATCTGGCGCAAGTACCGCTACCACGTGCGCTTTCAGGACAACGGTGAGGATGGATTCTCCCGCCTGATGTTCGCCCTGGTGGGGCTGGGTAACGAGGCGGTCTGCCGCAGTCTGCCGGTCAACCGCGCCAAGATGCTCTCCTACGCCGGCATGCTGGCCAGCCCCAGCCGCTCCCCCGAGGTGGTGGCCGGCCTGGTGGCGCACTGTTTCGATCTGGCGGATGTGACGGTCAGCGCCTGGCAGTGGCGCCGGGTGTCCATCCATCAGGATCAGCAGAACCGGCTGGGCAGCGCCTGCGCCACTTTGGGGGATGACTTCGTCATCGGCGACAAGGTGAACGATTGTGCGGGCAAATTTTTATTGAAGATCAACAACCTGAGTTTTGGGCAGTTTCTCGGGTTTCTCCCGAACGGAGAGCATTTCCACGCCCTGGTGACCTTTGTCTCCTTCATCCTGCGCGACCAATTGGCCTGGGATCTGCGGCTTGGCTTCGGCCAGGAGCAGGCCAAAGGGCTGAGGTTGGGGGAGGTGCAGAGTGCGCGCCTGGGCTGGAGTACCTTTCTCGGTCAGCCGCCGAGTGAGCCGTTCGTGACCATTTGTGTGCAGGAGTGAATGTGGACGACTTTAACCAGCAACTTTCCCTGGTGGTGCTCAACAGCGAGCAGCTCGATGGCAACCAGCAGGTGCAATACCGCTTCGATGAGATGGGCGGCTCCCTCGGGGCCTCCGAACAGGATGACTGGCAGCTGCGCGACCGATTGGGGGCGGTTATGCCGGCCCACGCCCGAGTCGAGCTCCATGACGGTCGCTTCTGTCTGTGCGATCTGAGCGGTCAGACCTATATCAACGGTGCGACCTCGCCCATAGGGCGGGCCCGCAAGGTGCATCTGGAGCAGGGGGACGAGCTGATCGTCGGTCCGTTCCGGCTGCGCGCCTACCTGGGGGCCATCTCGGCCGAGCAGAGCCTGCAGCAGGTGCTGGGCAACCGTCCCTCCGAGCAGCTGGACGAGTGGCTGAGCGGGGAGGCGCATCGGCCGAGCCAGGACGATCCGCGCGCCCTGGCCGTCGATCCCTTGCTGGCGCTGCAGCATGAGCGCAACCCCCTGACCCCGCTGGTCGATCCCCGTCGCCAGAGCGACTTCCACCCGCAACCGGATATGGAACATCCGTCCCTGTCCCCCTTTTCTGCCGTCGAGGACACCATGAACCAAGAATTTCTGGATATGCCCACCATCGAGAACCATCCCGATTACGCCCATCCGCTGGAGGGGGTCGATCACGTCGCACTGACGCCCTTGATGCGCGGGCTGGGTCAGCCGTTGCAGTTGCAAGATACCCAGCAGGCCCACGACATGCTCGAAGAGATGGGCAAGACGGTACGCGCCATGGTGGAAGGCTTACTGAAACTGCAAAGCGATCAGGCTGCGCTGGCGGACCGGCACCTGCGTCCCATCGAGGACAACCCGCTGCGGCTCGGGCTCGACTATGACGAGACCCTGGCGGTGATGTTTGCCGAGCAGAAGAGCCCGGTGCACCTGACCGCCCCGGCGGCGGTGGCCGAGAGCCTGCGCAACGTGCGTATCCATCACGTCGCGAATCAGCAGGCCATAGGCGCGGCGCTCGACAGCATACTGCAGGCCTTCTCGCCGGATGCGCTGCTCGGCCGCTTCGAGCACTACCGCCGCACCGGTACCCCGGGCATGGCCGACGAGGGCTGGGCCTGGAACATGTACCAGCACTACTACCGCGAGCTCACCTCTGCCCGCCAGCAAGGGTTCGACAAGCTGTTCCATCAGGTCTATGCCCAGGCATACGACCAGGCCGTGCGTCAGCAACAGGGACTGATTTGATGATACGTGCGCTGATGCTGGGGGCCTGTCTGTTGGCCCTGGCAGCTTGTACCACCATGGGCAAGATGGCCGATGTGGCCATGGATCCGGATATCCAGGTGGGCAGTAATGACGATCAACCCTCGACTCTGGGGCTGAGCCTGCTGGCCGAGCCGGACGTCAATCCCAACGGCAGCGGGGAGGCGGCACCGATCGAGTTCCAGGTGCTGCTGCTGGCCGAAGACTCCAAGCTGCTCGCCACCGATTACGACCAGGTGACCGAGGACGTGGAGAAGGCCCTTGGCAAGAACTACCTGGATCATCAGGACTACACCCTGCTGCCGGGCCAGTTCAAGTACCTGCCCCCCATCAAGCTCGACGAGAAGACCCGCTACATCGGGGTGATCGCCCGCTATGCCGATCCCGACAGCGCCGAGTGGCGCAAGGTCATCAAGGTCAAGAGCCTGGGCCGAGCCTATCAAATTCTGGTTCATCTGCGTCTGGATGAAGTAGAGCTGCAACAAGAAGAAGAATAACCATGTCGAGTCGAAATCGGGTTATCTGGCGTGAGGGGCTGTTTATCAAGCCCCAGCACTTCCAGCAACAACAAAGACATTCGGAGTACGCGCTGCACGCTCGCCTGAGTGCGCTCAGCGACTATTTCTACGGGCTGCAGACGCTCGTCATCAACGAGGATTACCTGGGGTTCGGCCGCATCGCCCTGGTGGGGGCCACCGGCATCCTGCCCGATGGCACCGTCTTCAATATTCCGAACGACGATGTGCTGCCGACTCCCCTCGAGATCACCGACGCCTCGGTGGCGAACCAGAAGGTCTATCTGGCGCTGCCGCTCTCGGTGAGCGGGGTCAACGAGGTCAACCAGGGTGGCCAGGTCGCCACCCGGCTGCAGGCCCATCGCCACGATGTGCGGGATCTGCACAGCGAAGGGGGGGACGTGGTCTCCCTCGAGGTGGGACGGGTCAGCTTGAGGTTGATGCTGGAGCGTGAGGATCGCAGCGCCTACGCGTCGCTGGCCATCGCCCGCATCCTGGACAAGCGTCCGGACGGCGGCCTGGTGCTGGACCCCAACTTCATGCCCTGCAGCATCAGCGTGTCGGCCATCCCGACCCTCAAGCGCTTCCTCGGCGAGTCGGCGGGTCTGGTGGCCGAGCGGGCGCGCAGCCTCTCCCAACGCATCGCCGCCCCCGGTCAGCAGGGGGTCGCCGATGTGGCCGAGTTCATGATGCTGCAACTGCTCAACCGGGCCCAGCCCCAGCTGTCCCACCTCTCGCGTCTCGGCACCCTGCACCCGGAGCGGTTGCACGAGGCGCTGGTGCAGCTGTGCGGCGAGCTGATGACCTTCACCGATGAGTCCCGCCTGCCGCCGGAGTTTGTCGCCTATCGTCACGACGATCAGCAGGTGAGTTTCGAGCCGGTGATACTGGCCCTGCGCCAGGCCCTCAGCACTGTGTTGTCGCCGCGCGCCGTCTCCATCCAGCTGCGCAAGCACCAGTACGGCGTCATGGTGGCCGTGGTGGGGGAGAGCGAGCTGATGCAAAGCGCCGACTTCGTGCTGGCGGTGCGAGCCCGCATGCCCCAGGAGCAGTTGCGCAAGCAGTTGCTGCAGCAGACCAAGGTGGCCTCCAGCGACAAGATCCGCGAGCTCATCAGCCTGCAACTGCCTGGCATTCCGCTGCTGCCGCTGCCGGTGGCGCCGCGCCAGCTGCCCTATCACGCCGGTTACAGCTACTTCCAGCTCGACAGGCAGAGCCCGGCCTGGCAGATGCTGGCGGTGGGCAACACGCTCGCCTTCCACATTGCCGGCGATTTCCCCGAGCTGGATATGCAGCTCTGGGCCATCCGTAGCCAGTGATCGCACCAAGGAAACAAGCAGAGATGACCACGGACATTATCAAGAACGAGCAACTCAGCGATCTGCTGTTCGATCATGCCGAGCAGCTGGACATGGATTCGGACTATTGGTTCCGCCTGCGCGGCCAGAGCATCAACCCCATGATCGATGCGGTGACCCCCTTGCTGGGGCTGGTGCAGCGGGTACGCCTGCTCTCCCGCCACGATCGGGTGCCCGAGCTCTACCAGCGGGTGGTGACCGAGATCCAGGCCATAGAGCAGGAGCTGATGGCCCAGGGTTACGAGAACGGAGTGGTGCTCTCGTTTCGCTACATACTGTGCACCTTCATCGACGAGGCCGTGATGGGCCGCGATTGGGGCAGCCAGAGCGAATGGTCGGAGCACTCATTGCTGACCCGTTTCCACAACGAGACCTGGGGCGGGGAGAAGGTGTTCGTGCTGCTGGCCCGCCTGCAGGAAGACCCGGTGCGCTATCGCGACATCCTGGAGTTCATCTATCTGTGCCTCTGCCTCGGCTTCGAGGGGCGCTACAAGGTGATGAGCCAGGGCCAGGGTGAATTCGAGCGCATCGTCAAGCAGTTGCACAAGCAGCTCTCCCCCGAGGTGAGCGGGGAGGCACCCAGCGTGTTTCACCTGGACCTTGGCCGTCAGGCCTCCCGCTACCAACTGCGCAAGCAGATATCCCTGCGCAGCCTGTTCATGGGCGGCGCCCTGATCCTGGCCATCATCTTTGGCCTCTATCACCACCAACTCAATAACCAGACCCAGGACGTGCTGCGTCAACTGGGCGAATTATTAAAATAACTGTCTGAGGAGAGCACGCCTTGATTCGTATAGAGCTACCGATACTGGTGGAAAGACTGAACCCCATCTGTCGTCACATGCTGGAGGAGGCTGCGGCCCTCTGCGTCAACCATCAGGGGGCCGAGATCCGCATCGAGCACCTGCTGCTGAAGATGCTGGATACTCCCTTGTCCGATGTGCGCCAGATCCTCAAGCGGGCCGAGGTGGAGGTCGAGGAGCTCAAGACCTTGCTGCAACCCTCCCATGCCGACAGCGGCTATGACCAGGGTTATCCCTCCTTCTCGCCGCTGTTGGTGGAGTGGCTGCAAGACAGCTGGCTGCTGGCCTCCGCCGAGCTGCAACATGCCCAGCTGCGCAGCGGCGTCATGCTGCTGGTGCTGCTGATGACCCCCCAGCGTTACCTGCCAGGTTCGGTGACCCGGCTGCTGGCCAACGTCAACCGCGAGCTGCTGCGCCAGCAGTTCGATGAGTGGGTGAAAGAGTCTGCCGAGACCCAGGTGACCGTCTCCGCCGGTGGCACCGCCAGCCAGGGCGCCCTGCCGGCCGATGCCAGCCTGCTGGCCCGTTTCACCGTCAACGTGACCGAGCAGGCCCGTCAGGGCAGCCTGGATCCGGTGCTGTGCCGGGATCACGAGATCGATCTGATGATCGACATCCTCTCCCGCCGTCGCAAGAACAACCCCATCGTCGTGGGGGAGGCCGGGGTCGGCAAGAGCGCCCTCATCGAGGGGCTGGCGCTGCGCATAGTGGCGGATCAGGTGCCCGAGAAGCTGCGAAGCGTCGAGCTGATGACGCTCGACCTTGGCGCCATGCAGGCCGGCGCCTCGGTCAAGGGGGAGTTCGAGAAACGCTTCAAGGGGGTGATGCAGGAGGTGAAAGACGCGGTGCGTCCGGTCATCCTGTTCATCGACGAGGCCCACACCCTGATCGGGGCCGGCAATCAGGCCGGCGGGCTGGATGTCTCCAACCTGATCAAACCCGCCCTGGCCCGGGGTGAGCTGCGCACCATAGCCGCCACCACCTGGGGCGAGTACAAGAAATACGTGGAGAAAGATGCCGCCCTGTCGCGCCGCTTCCAGCTGGTGAAGGTGGGTGAGCCCTCGGCCTCTGAGGCGACCGTGATCCTGCGTGGCCTGCGCAGCATCTACGAGAAGGCCCACGGGGTGCTGATCGACGAGGGGGCGCTGCAGGCCGCCGCCCAGCTCTCCGCCCGCTACATCTCCGGCCGGCAGCTGCCGGACAAGGCGATCGACGTGCTCGATACCGCCTGTGCCCGGGTCGCCATCAACCTGACCACGCCGCCGCGCGCCGTCAGCCATTTGCAAAACGAGCTGCGCCAGCGTGAGCTGGAGATCCGCCAGCTGGAGCGCCAGAGCCTGATCGGCCTGGGTGACAACGTCGAGCGGCTGGCCGAGCTGCAGGCCGCCCAGCAGCGCTGCCGCGAGACCCTGCGCGAGCAGGAATCCCAGTGGCAGCAACAGCAGGGGCTGGTACAGCAGATCGTCGAGCTGCGCGCCGCCCTGCTGGCCGAAGAACAGGGCGAGGCGCTGGACCTTGCCGATGCGCCGCTGGATCCCCTGGCCGCCGCCGAGGCGCTGGCCGGGCTCGAGCGCGAGCTGGCCGCCCTGCAGCAGGGGGCCGTGCTGGTCTCGGCCCACGTCGACAAGACCCAGGTCGCGGCGGTGATCGCCGAGTGGACCGGGGTGCCCCTAAATCGCATCTCCCAGGGGGAGCTGGACGTGGTGACCCGGCTGCCGGAGTACCTCGGCTCCCTCATCAAGGGGCAGGATGTGGCGGTGGCTCATCTGCACAAGCACCTGCTGACCGCCCGCGCCGACTTGCGCCGTCCGGGTCGCCCTCTTGGCGCCTTCCTGCTGGTGGGGCCGAGCGGGGTCGGCAAGACCGAGACCGTGTTGCAGATTGCGGAGCTGATGTTCGGCGGGCGCCAGTACCTCACCACCATCAACATGTCCGAGTATCAGGAGAAGCACACCGTCTCCCGCCTGATCGGGTCTCCTCCCGGCTATGTCGGCTTCGGTGAAGGTGGCGTGCTGACCGAGGCCATTCGTCAGAAGCCTTACTCAGTGGTGCTGCTGGACGAGGTGGAGAAGGCCCACCCGGACGTGCTGAACCTCTTCTACCAGGCGTTCGACAAGGGCGAGCTGGCGGACGGGGAAGGGCGTCTCATCGACTGCAAGAACGTGGTGTTCTTCCTCACCTCCAACCTCGGCTTCCAGACCATAGTCGATCATGCGCAGCAGCCAGAGGCGCTGCTCGATGCGCTCTACCCCGAGCTGGCTGCCTTCTTCAAGCCGGCGCTGCTGGCGCGGATGGAGGTGATCCCCTACCTGCCGCTCGGTCACGACAGCCTGATCGAGATCGTGGGAGGCAAGCTCGACCGGCTGGTCAAGCTGCTCAAGGAGCGTTTTGGTGCCGAGGTGGTGCTGGAGGACGAGGTGGCCGAAGAGATACTGCGCCGCGCCAATCGCAGCGAGAACGGGGCCCGCATGCTGGAATCCGTCATCGACGGGGCCCTGCTGCCACCGGTGTCGCTGCAGTTGCTGCAACGGCTGGCCGCCGGTGAACCCATCAGCCGGGTGCGATTCAGCGTGGCCGAACAGCAGTTCGTGGCCGAGGTGGAGGGCTGAACATGGAACAAGCCCTCGCCTTCGCCCTCGCCTTGACGCAGCAGCGTGACGAGCCGCACTTGTGCCACTGGTGGGCCTCGACCCTGCATGCCAGCTTCCAGCCCAAGGGGCTCCTGCTCGGCCTGCTGGATGTGAGCGGTCGCCAGCTGGAGTGTCAGGGCTGGGTCAAGGGGCAGGCCGTGTCGCTGGCGCTGGCGGTGGATGATTTCTCCCACCCGCTGGCCTATGTGCTGCACAAGGCCCAGTCCCGCACCTGGGACTCCCTCCATGGCGGGGCGCGCATCGAGCACGCCGCCTTTCGCGCACTGTTGGCCAACCTCGGCCAGCAGTGCGGCCTGCACGCCTTCCCCCTCAACGATGGCAATGGCAAGCCGTTCGCCGTGCTGGCCATGATGGACGATGCCGAGCGGCTGCAGGAGTGGGTGACCCGTCCCGAGCTGGCCCAGTTGTCCCAGGTGTTTTGCAACCAGCTCACCCTCATCCGCGATCTGGGCCGCAGTCGTCGGGATCAGAGCGTGCTGCGCGACTCCCTGCGTCAGATGAAGGGGGAGGGGCAGATCAAGCGCCAATACGAGAAGCTGCTGGCCGATCAGCTGATCGGTCAGTCGGCGGTGATCCGCGGGTTGCGCGAACAGATAAGCCTGGCGGGTCAGCACAAGCTGACCGTGCTTATCCAGGGGGAGACCGGCAGTGGCAAGGAGG
Source organism: Aeromonas sp. sif2433 (assembly GCF_019218705.1). Classification (NCBI taxonomy): domain Bacteria; kingdom Pseudomonadati; phylum Pseudomonadota; class Gammaproteobacteria; order Aeromonadales; family Aeromonadaceae; genus Aeromonas; species Aeromonas sp. sif2433. Next base: position 304,786 of record NZ_JAHUXD010000001.1, on the reverse strand, counting down.
TGGTCGCCCGGCTGGTGCATCAATGCTCAGATCGTGCCGGCAAACCCTTCGTCGCCATCAACTGCGCCGCCATCCCGGAGAACCTGATCGAGAGCGAGCTGTTCGGTTATCAGAAGGGGGCCTTCTCCGGCGCCCTGTCCAACAAGGCCGGGCTGGTGGCCCAGGCCAACGGCGGCACCCTGTTCCTGGATGAGGTGGGCGACATGCCCGCCGCCATGCAGGCCAAGCTGCTGCGGGTGCTCGAGACCCGCAGCTACCGGCCGCTCGGCGCCGAGCAGGAGAGCCACTCCGATTTTCGCCTCATCGCCGCGACCCATCAGCCCCTCAGTCGTCACGTGGAGGAGGGCCAGTTCCGGGCCGATCTCTATCACCGCCTCTGCCAGTGCCTGCTGCTGATCGCCCCCCTGCGCGAGCACATGGATGACGTGCCCATGCTGTGCCAGCACTTCATGGCCCAGTTTGCCGAGCAGGATAGCAAGGCGCTCGGCGGCTTGCATCGCAAGTTCCTGAAGCAGCTGCAGAGCTATGACTTCCCCGGCAACGTGCGCGAGCTGCGCAACCTCTTGGAGGTGGCCTGCGCCCACACCCGCCACGGCGAGGAGGTGCTGCTGGAGGCGTTGCCCCCCGAGCTTAGGGAGCGGGTCTGCGTCGAGCTGCCGGGCTATCTCGACGACTACAACCATATCCGGGATCTGCGCCGCGCCATGCAGCAGTACGAGGCCTCGGTCATCGAGGCCAGGCTGCGCCATTTCCAGGGTAACCGGATGCTGGTGGCCGAGAGTCTGAACATTCCCAAGCGCACCCTGGATCACAAGTGCCAGAAACTGGAGGTGAACTGATGAGCGTCCTTGGCCTCTTGCCGCTGCTGCTGGCCGCCGGCAGTGCGGCGCCGCAGCCGGACATGAGCGGCTGGCAGCAGTGCCGGCGCGAGCCATCCCCGCTGATCCGACTGGCCTGCTACGACGCCCTCGGCGGCGCTGCCGACTCGGTGCCGGACGGCGGGGTGGCCAAGTCTGCCGCCTGGCAGGGGATCTGGGATCAGGAGCTGGCCCGCACTCCCGAAAGCCCGCCCTTCCTGCTGCAAAGCGATCCCGCTCGTGGCAGCGAGACCCTGACCCGCCCGGCCCTGCGCGGGGCGACGCTGGCCATAGGTTGTGTCGACAGCATCACCCACATCCGGCTGCGGCTGGATGCGCCCTGGGTCGGCGAGGGAGTGCAGCTTGAGCTCGACGGCTCGCCCAGCAACAGCGCCCAGAGCTGGTTCATCCGGGATCGGGGACTGCTGCTGGAATACGGCCGCGGCCTGCCGGCCATCGAGGAGCTCAAGCGCTGGTTGGGCCATCGCGAGCTGCAGGTGCGGGCCGACAACGGCGCCCTGCTGCGGGTCGACTTGAGCGGCCTGAAAGAGGCGCTGGCCCCGCTGCGTCAGCAGTGTCGCTGGTAGGGGGCGCCATGAGCTATCGACACCCCTGGTGTGCCCGCCTGCTGAGCAGCCTGCCGGATGAACAGATAAGAGGCGCCGTGCTGGCCGATGAGCCGCGCTGGGACTATGTGGAGACCGAGCTGGTCAAGCTGGGATCCTTGGCCCACAGCCAGGTGGATCTCAACGCGGTGGCGGAGGCCTGCCTCGGCCTGCTGGAGAGCCGCACCAAGGACATGCGGGTGCTGGCCCAGCTGCTGCGCTGCCTGCAACACCCGGCCAAGGCGACCCCCATGGGGGCCGCGCTCAGCCTGCTAGAGGCCTGGGTCAGCGCCTATTGGCTCTTGGCCTGGCCCGGTAACGGGAGCCAGAAACAGCGGCTGATGGTGCAGATCGTCAAGCGTTTCGAGGGCGCCCTGCCACGGGTGAGCGAGGGCGCCTCGGCGGCCGAGCTGGCCCAGTTGCTGGCCCAGGCCGAGCAGCTGGAAGCCTGCTGGCTGGCCCAGTGCCCGGACAAGGGCGAGCTGCTCGATCCCCTGCTGATGGGGCTGAAGCGGGCCCAGCGCCAGCAGGTGGCCCAGGCACAGGCCGATCGGGGCGAGCCCTCTGGCGCGGCGATCGCTCATGCCAACCAGATTGCCGCGAGTGGCACCATGGTGCTCAGCGGCGGCGCCAAGAGCGCTGGCATCGAGCTCGACAGCTCCAACGACAGGGCCTGGCGGCAGACCCAGCTCAAGGTTGCCGAGTTGCTGATCGAGCGGCAGCCGGAGGCGGCGGTGGGCTATCGCCTGCGTCGCCACGCCATCTGGGCCGGGATCACCACACCCCCCATGAGCGGCCCGGGCAATAAAACCCAGCTGGCGCCCATGTCGGTGGACATGGTGGACGAATACCGCGCCGCCATGACCGCCCCGGATCTGGCGCTCTGGCAGCGGATCGAGCAGAGCCTGACCCTGGCGCCCTACTGGTTCGAGGGGCATCGCCTCTCGGCCCAGGTGGCGGACAAGCTCGGGTTTGGCGCGCCGGCCCAGGCCATCGCCCAGGAGCTCGAGAGCTTCTTGCAGCGGCTGCCTGCCCTGCGGGATCTCGGCTTCAGCGATGGCAGCCCCTTTCTCACCCCGGAGTGCGGCCGCTGGCTGCAACCCGCCAGGGGCGGGGCGGCGGGCGAGGGGGCGTCCAGCCTGGCAGAAGAGATAGCCCAGCGGCACGGGGAGCAGGGGGTGGCCGCGGCCCTGGCCCTGCTCGATGAACGGATGGCGCAGTTGAAAGAGCCAAGAGCCCGCTTCCATGCCCAGTTGGTGCAGGCGGAGCTGTTGGCGCAGGAAGGCATGAATTCGCTGGCTCGCCAGCACTATCAACACTTGTGGCAAGAGGCCAGTCGCCTTGGATTGGCGCAATGGGAACCTGGATTGGTCAGCCGTCTGGAACACCAGGCGGCCCCGCTGTCGAAATGAGTCATTGAGTCGGAGTTGAATCACAATCTTATGTTCAAGACCATCTTTACCTTTCTGCGGCAACAGCTGCCGAAATTGAAACCCTCCTGGCCCCTGCTCGGCGCGGTGCTCTGGGTCGTCGCCCTGATCCTGGTGTGGTGGCTCGGCCCCCGCCTCGAGATCCGGGAGGCCAAGCCGCTCGAGCCGCTGTGGGGCCGGGTGGTATTCACCCTGCTGTGGCTCTGGCTGCTGCTGGGCATCCTCTCCTGGCGCATGTGGCGCAAGATGCAGCAGCTCAAGGCCGAGCGCCAGCACGAGGTCGTGCTGGAGCAGGATCCGGTGAAGGGGCTGCTCGATCGGCAGGCGCTGTTCCTCGGCCGCTGGTTGCAGGCACTCAACGAGCACCTGGGCAAGGGGGCGCTCTACGCCATGCCCTGGTACCTGGTGCTGGGCTTGCCCGGCAGCGGCAAGAGCAGCCTGATCCACCGCGCCAACCCGGCCAACAAGCTCAACCCCAGGCTCGACACCGAGCTGCGGGACGTGGCGCAGGATCAGCTGATCGACTGCTGGCTGGGGGAACAGGCGGTGATGCTGGATCCCGCCGGTGAGCTGCTGTCTCAATCCGAACCCGAGCTGGACCCGCTGGCGCGCAAGCACGAGCGGCTCTGGCTGCACCTGCTGAACTGGCTCAGTGAACACCGTCGCCGCCAGCCCCTCAACGGCCTGGTGCTGACCGTGGATCTGGCCTGGCTCTCCCACGCCAGCGTGGCCGAGCGCAAGGCCTATGCCCAGCTGATGCGCTCCCGCCTGCAGGAGGTGTCGGCCACCATGAACACCCGCTTGCCGCTCTATGTCACCTTCACCAAGCTGGATCTGCTGCGTGGTTTCGATGTGGTGTATGAGCAGCTCGACAAGGAGGCCCGCGAGGCCGTGCTGGGGGTGACCTTCAACCCGACCGACGGCCAGGGCGACAGCTGGCAGCAGGAGCTGGCTCTGTTCTGGGATCAGTGGGTCGACAACCTCAACCAGAACCTGCCCGAGCTGATGTTGGCCAGGCTGGATGCCGCCCAGCGCAACGCCCTGTTCTCCTTCGTGCGCCAGCTGGCGGGGCTGAAGGACTATGTGACCAGCCTGCTCGACGAAACCCTGGCCATCGAGGAGAGCAAGCCGCTGCTGGTGCGTGGCGTCTACATCAGCTCCGTCTACCAGCAGGGGGTGCCGTTTGATGCGTTCGCCCAGGCGGCCTCCCGCCGCTACAACCTGCCTGAGCCCATTTACTCGGCCCTGCGCGGGGAGTCCAACACCTATTTCGTGCGCAAGCTGTTCTCCTCCATCATCTTCCCCGAGGCTCATCTGGCTGGGGAGAACCGGCTGCATACCCTCTATCGCCGTCGTCGCATGGCCATCGGCCTTGGGTGCCTGTCGCTGTTCTCGGCGCTCCTCATCGGCGGTTGGCACCACTTCTATCGGGTCAACGAAGAGGCCGGTCGCAACGTGTTGACCAAGGCGCAGGCCTTCACCCAGACCAACGAGCTGGCCGACGAGCACGCCTTCGGGGTGAGCCAGCTGCCACGGCTGAACCTGATTCGCGAGGCGACCCTCTCCTTCGGCAACTACCGCGAGCGTACCCCGCTGGTGGCGGATCTCGGCCTCTATCAGGGGGACGAGATCGGCCCCTATGTGGAAGGCTCCTATCTGCAACTGCTGAGCCTGCGCTTCCTGCCCGCCCAGATGCAGGGGCTGCTGGAGGATCTCGAACAAGCACCGGCCGGCAGCGAGGAGAAGCTCTCCATCCTGCGGGTGATGCGGATGCTGGACGATGCCTCGGGTCGCAACAAGGATCTGGTGGAGCAGTACATGGCGAGCCGCTGGCAGCAGGCCTTCCCGGGCCAGGGGGCGGTGCAGGAGCAGTTGATGGGTCACCTCGACTATGCCCTCGATCACACCGACTGGTACGGCGCCCGGGGGGCGCGGGATCAGGCCGCCATCACCGCCTTCGTGCCGTTCAAGGAGTCGGTCTATGGCGCCCAGCGCGAGCTTGGCAAGTTGCCCATGTATCAGCGGGTCTACCAGAACCTGGTGGTGAAGGCGGGTGACGTGTTGCCGCCGGATCTCAACGTGCGCGACGAGGTGGGGCCGACCTTCGACACCGTCTTCACCCTGCGCAGTGAGAATGCCGGCCAGGTGCCGCGTCTGCTCACTTATCCCGGGTTCAGCGACTTCTTCCTCAAGCAGGACAAGGCGCTGATCGACTTGACCGCCATGGATGCCTGGGTGCTGGGCCAGCGCAAGCTGAGTCAGCTGAGCGAGGCCGACCGCAAGGAGATCACCCGTCAGGTCAACGAGCGTTATGTCACCGATTACGTCAACCAGTGGCAAAAACTGCTCACCAACCTGGACGTGCAACCCCTCGAGAGCCCGGAGCAGGCGCTGGACGTGCTGACCGCCATCACCGGCAACGATCAGCCGTTCCAGCGGGTGCTGGCGGCGCTCGATGACAACACCCGGATCCGCAAGCTCTCCGACGTGGAAGGGGATCCGGCCCAGGCCATCACAGCCCGCATCGGGCGTCCCTTCCTGGCCACCAATGCCGCCCTCGGCGGGCGTGGCGAGCAGGGCCCGCTCATCCAGGAGGTCAACCAGAAGCTGGTGGAGTTGCAGCACTATCTGGAGCTCATCGTCAACGCCACCGAGCCGGGTCAGTCGGCGCTCAAGGCGGTCCAGCTGCGGCTGACCAACAAGTATGCCGATCCTGTGTTCGCCCTGCAGCAGTACGCCCGTGGCCTGCCGGCCCCGCTGGATCGCTGGGTGGGACAGCTCTCCGATCAGAGTTCGCGGCTGGTGATCGATCTCGCCATGTCGTCCCTCAATCAGGAGTGGCAGGACAAGGTGCTGGCGCCGTTCAACAGCCAGCTAGCCGGCCGCTATCCGTTCGAACCCGGCTCCGCCAAGGATGTGCCCCTGTCCGAGATGGAGCGCTTCTTCGCACCGAACGGCACCCTGGACAGCTTCTATCAGCTCAATCTCAAGCCCATGGTGGAGAGCGGCCTGATGGAAGGGGAGTTCAGCTCGCCGATGCAGGCAGAGCTGGTGAAGCAGCTCGACCGCGCGGCGCGCATCCGCCAGATCTTCTTCAGCCAGCAGGGCAACCTGGAGGTGCAGTTCGCCCTCGAGCCCATCGAGCTCACCGCCAACAAGCGGCGCAGCGTGCTGAACCTGGACGGCCAGCTGCTGGAATACGCCCACGGCCGGCGCACCAAGATCCCGCTGGTGTGGCCCAACACCATGCGTGACGGTGCCGAGAGCAAGATCACCCTGGTGCCGGCGGCCCGGGAGCGCTCGCCGCGCAGCGAAGGCTTCGTCGGACCCTGGGCCATGTTCCGGCTGATGGACAAGGGCGAGCTGACCCAGGTCAACGAGGCCACCTTCGATGTGCGCTTCCCGGTGGATCAGGGGGCCATGACCTATCGCGTCTATACCGACAGCGCGCAGAACCCCTTCACCGGCGGCCTGTTCAGCCAGTTCAGATTGCCTGAATCCCTTTATTGATGATGTCGGGGGCACCTTGTGCCCCCGCAGTGTTGGAAGCCCATATGTCAAATAACCAGCAAGGCCAGCAGGCGCTGAAAGTGGGGCGCGACCCCAGGATGTTGCCGGAGTACGAGGCGCTGCGCAGCGAGATCAACAAGCTCAGCCACGCCTCCCGTCCCGAGGTGGACTGGTCCAAGATCCATCAGCTCGCGAGCCTTATCTTCGAGAAACACGGGGTGGATCTGCAGACCGCCATCTACTTCACCCTGGCGCGATCCCGTCTGCAGGGGTTGAGCGGCTTCACCGAAGGCTGCGAGTTTCTGGCCAACCTGATCGTGACCCAGTGGGAGAGCTTCTGGCCGCCGGTGCACCAGGAGCGGGCCCGCATCGAGATGCTGGACTGGTTCATCGCCCGCATCAGCGACGTGATCCGCCAGTACCAGATAAGCCATGAGGACAAGCGCCTGGTCTACCGCTGTGAGCGGGCGCTGCAGCTCATCAGCGAGAAACTGCACAACGCGGGCTTGAGCCGCATCCCCCGGGTCGAGAATCTGGTGCACTTCATCGAGGGTTACACCCACCTGTTCGATGAGGCCGAGATCGTCATCGTCTCCGATGAGCCGGGCCTCAAGGAGGAGCTGCAGATCCCGCCCATGGTGTTCTTCAAGTCCGACATGGATCAGGACGGCGCCACCTCTGCTTCGGCCACGCCGCATCTGCCCCAGGGCAGCATACTGATCGGTCGCGAGAAGGGGCAGGTCAAACCGACGGTGCTCAAGATTGAGCAACACCGTAGGCAGCGTCCCGCCTGGTTCTGGTTTGGCTGCGGCCTGCTCAGCTGCGCCCTGCCGGCGATGGCCTGGCTCGGCTGGCAACATCAGCAGCAGGAGAAAACGGTGGCCGCCCAGCGTCTGCAGCAACCGGCCGCCGAGCTGCCACGGGCGCTCAGCTATGACGATATCCGCCAGGCCCGCATCGTGCTGGGGGAGCAGACCCTGCAGGGGATGGAGAGCGAGCTGGTGGCGCGCTATCAGAGCCAGCTTGCCCGGCTGGAACAGACCTCGCCGCTCTACTGGTATCGCTATGGGGAGGGGTTGCGCAGCTCGCTGCAGATGCTCTATCCCGATTCACTGGCGGTCAAGGCGCTGGACAAGCAGTGGCAGACGGCGTTGGCCAGTCAGCAGGGGGATGCCATCGGCGTGCCGACCTATCTGGATGCCCGCGCCGGGGTGGATGCTCTGCTCGAACAGCTGCTGGAGCTGGAGCGTCAGCGCAAGACGGTCACCATCTCCTACCTGAAATCCCAGCTCTATGAGGTGCAGAAGAACCTGATGCAGGGCATCCCGTTCAGCCTGCGTTTGAGCGAGCTGGAGGCGAGAAAGGCGGCGCAGGAGCCCATCACTGCGGCGGATCTTAAGGGGCTGGAGAGCGATCTGAAGGCGCTCAACATCCGCCTCTACCAGCTGCAGCAAGGCGATGGCGGCAGCTGATCATGCTGTCTTGAGCAATGGGTTGCGCAAGATGTAGCGGGATTGACTATGAGGGCAAGGTTTTGCCACATCCTCGCGTTGTCTCGTGCAACCTGTTGCAGCAGTCTTCGCCGCTGGCATGGTGCCATCTCATAACATACTGATCTAAAACAATATTGCTGGTTAATTTGCATTGGCACAGAGGCTGCTGGGCTGCTACCCCAAAGTGTATTCAGGCCCATGCTCGCGACGGTGAGCGGCAGGCATGGCGGGACTGTCTCTCGAGACGCCGACCCCTTGCCCACACGGAGAATTCAGATGTGTCCCACTATTGCATTGCTCGGTGACATCGGCACCGACCACGAGGGGTTCCACCCCTCTCCGGTGATTGCTGCGAGCCCGAACGTCTTCCTCGACGGCAAGCCGGTGGCCCGTCAGGGCGACCCGCTGGCGCCCCACGACAAACCCAACAATCCTCTCCATCCGCGCAGCATCTCGGGTGGCGTTGGCTCAGTGCTGGTGAACGGCAAGCCCATCGCGGTGACCGGTACAGCCATCGGTTGCGGCGGCGTGGTGATTGGCTCGGGCAGCGGACAGGCAGGATAAGGAACCCTTCATGGCAGACAGCACAGGATTACAATTTACCGTCAAGGTGGGGGCGCTGCCCGAGACCACCTTCGTGGTGGCCGAGTTCATGCTGGAAGAGGCGTTGAACGGTCCCTTCCAGCTGCGACTGGAGCTGGCCAGCCCCCAGCCGGACATCGACTTTGGCGCCGTGCTGGACCAGCCCTGCGAGCTGCTGGTGTGGTACAACGGCGAGCTGCAACGGCGGGTGTGCGGGGTGGTGAGCGACATGGCGCAAGGGGACAGCGGCTTTCGCCGTACCCGCTATCAGCTCATGGTGCAGCCGGCGCTGTGGCGGCTCTCCTTGCGCCAGAACTCCCGCATGTTCCAGGCCCAGAAGCCCGATGAAATCCTCAGCATCTTGCTGCAAGAGCACGGCATCACCGACTACGCCTTCGCGCTGAAAAACGAACACGCCCAGCGGGAGTACTGCGTGCAGTACCGGGAGACCGACCTCGACTTCGTCAATCGCCTCGCCGCCGAAGAGGGACTCTTCTACTTCCACGAGTTCGAGCAGGGCAAGCACCGCATCGTCTTTGCCGATGACTCGGTGGCCCTGACTGCCGGTCCCGAGCTGTTCTTCAACCTCGGCAACCGCTCGCTGGAGCAGGGCCCCTACGTGCGCCAGTTCGACTACCGGGAGGCGGTGCGCCCGAGCGACGTAGAGCTGAAAGACTACAGCTTCAAGACCCCGGCCTATGGCCTGTCCCACAAGAAGCTGGGGGCCGAGCTTGAGCACCAGCGCGATACCTATCAGCACTTCGACTACCCGGGCCGCTACAAGCTGGACCCGAGCGGCAAGGCCTTTGCCCAGCACCGGCTGGATGCGCTGCGCAACGATGCGGTGACCGGCAGCGGCAAGTCCAACTGCGCGGCCCTGCTGCCGGGCCAGACCTTCGCCCTCACCGAGCACCCGAACGGCGGCTTGAACACCGACTGGCAAGTGGTGCGCATCAGCCACACCGGATTACAGCCGCAGGCGCTGGAAGAGGAGGGGGGCAGCGGACCCACCGTCTACCACAACGAATTTGCAGTGGTGAAGGCGAGCACCAGCTGGCGTGCCTGCATCGGCAGTCCACAGGCGCCCCGCAAGCCGATGGTGGACGGCCCGCAAATCGCCACCGTGGTGGGCCCGGAGGGGGAGGAGATTTACTGCGACGAGCATGGCCGGGTGAAGCTGCAATTCCCCTGGGACCGCTACGGAAGCTCCAACGACCAGAGCTCCTGCTGGGTGCGGGTGAGCCAAGGCTGGGCCGGTGGCCAGTACGGCATGCTGGCCATCCCACGCATCGGTCATGAGGTCATAGTGAGCTTTTTGGAAGGGGACCCGGACCAGCCCATAGTCACAGGCCGGACCTTCCACGCCACTAACAGACCCCCCTATGAGCTGCCGGCGCACAAGACCCGCACCGTGCTGCGCACCGAGACCCACCAGGGGGAGGGGTTCAACGAGCTGCGCTTCGAAGACCAGGCGGGACAGGAAGAGATTTACCTTCACGGTCAGAAAGACCTGAACCTGCTCATAGAGAACGATGCGGCCTGGCACATCAAGCACGACCAGCACACCGACATTGACAATGAGCGGGTGACCCGCATCAAGGCCAATGACCATCTCACCGTGAATGGCGAGAAGCGGGACCAGGTCAAGGCCGACTATTCGCTGACCGTGGATGCGTCTATGCATCAGAAGCTGGGGCAATCCCTGCTGGTGGAGGCGGGGCAGGAGGTGCACATCAAGGTGGGTGACAAGCTGGTGCTGGAGGCGGGGGCCGAAATTACCCTCAAGGGTGGCGGCAGCTTCGTCAAGGTCGATCCGAGCGGCATCAAGCTGGTCGGCCCCGCCATCAAGCTCAATGCCGGCGGCAGCGCCGGGTCTGGCTCAGGTTGGGCGGGCAAGGCTCCGATCGTTCCCAAGGCGGTGGAAGTAGTCAAGGCACCCGATGCGGTCGAATTGCTCAATGCCATCCCGACCGAGAAGGCGATGGAGGCGCTGCTCAAGGAGCAGAAGCCCGCGGCCTTCTACCTCTTTTCTGAATAAGGAGAAAGCATGAAGTTTGCATTTCCCATCCTCACGGCCAAAGGGGAAGAGTTCAAGGACGCCAAGGCGCTGACTGCGTTGATCAATGGTGAACAATCCGGTCACTATCTTCTTGGCAACCACAACAAGTGGCATGGCGGTATCCATATCAGCGACAAGAGTGCCCCCTGGTGCAAGGATACATACCCTGTTCGGGCCATCGCCGATGGCAAGGTGGTGGCATTTCGGATGATAGAGGATTATCTGACCTCCGAGTTTCAGGGGGAATCCCTGCGCTATTCCAACTGCTTCTGCCTAGTGCAGCACGAATATTGTGAAATGAATCCAGAGACCAAGGCGAAAAACGAATTCACCTTCTATTCGCTCTATATGCATCTGCTGCCATGGAGCCAATATCAGACCGCCGAGAAGCTGGTGCTGAAGAAGAGCTGGAATGCACGCAATTCGGCTCCCCATGCCAACCCTGATGAGGATCAGAAGCGTGCCGATGCGGCCTTGCCCCGCTTCGCGCTACCCAAGGATACCGAGCTGGAAATAGACAGCGGTACCCCGCCGCAAAAAGGCATGGTAGGCGGCAAGGAGTATGACTTCATCAAGGTGACCATCAAGAGCCCGCTTTCCAGTACCCAAACAACAGAGGGTGAGAAAGCGGGGGTATTGGTCAGCGAAGGGAGTTCGGTCTGGATTGCCAATAGCCCGGATGCGCTGGCATTTATCAAACCCAATCTGCCAAGTTGGCTATTCGATCAGATAGACGCCGAATTGCTGACCAATATGGCGGGTCGGGCAGATCCCACTCCTGATAATGAGACAGGTCGCCTGATGGCCGGCAGTGGCAGCGTCTCCCTGCCAGCGGGCACTAAAGTGCAGTATGATGCGCACCAACTCGAATTTCATTGGGTGGGTGACAAGGCGCGCAAGATGGCCAGATGCAAATATGTGATGCCGAGTGTGGACGGGGTGCCTGGAAGTTGTGGCTTGGCCTGGGTATGCGTGGAAGATGAATATATCAAGGTGAATGCGCGCGCACCGTCTCATCTTGGCGAGTTATATGTATTGTCTTCGCCGGTCGCCATCGCGGCGGGGGAGACCATCGGTTATCTCGGTCTGATGGAAACACCGGGCTCCCTCATCGGAGGCAAGAAGAGCAAGCATCAGGTGCATCTTGAGGTGTTCACCCAGGATCCCAGAATGGACGATGTATTGGCCAACAAGGCGGGTACTAAAGGCGGCGCTACTTATGCCAAGGTGCCGGCGGATCTCGTCTTGCATGAGAAGAAAAAGCAGGACGGTAAAGATCTTTGGGTGGCGACCGATAGCAAGAGTCTGGAAGAACTGGTTGAATCACCCAAGCTGGAGAAAGATGCGGCAAATCAGGAGTGGGTCAGCGTCTCGTCAGGAAAATATGTCGAGAAATCGCAAGTCGAGCTGCTGAGTCAACATGACTGGCTGAAGCTCGGTTTTAAAAAGATCGATGGTTCAGGCTCCGACGGCTATCTGGATCCCGATGTGCCGCCGACATTTTTCACCGAGCTGGTTAACAGTTTCGATATAGACGAAAGCGGCGATCTTAACAGCGAAGAGATCCAGGCAGCTTTACAAAACAGCGGCAACAGAGAGCAGCTAAACAAACTTATCGTCAAGCACCCCAGTGAGTGGTACGAGAAATCTTCCGCCAGCAGCTATCAATGGCTGAATGAACTGATGGCTAAACTGGGCCTACCCGATTTTGACAAACTGGTGGATCACGAAAAACAGCGCATCGATAAGCTGGAGTGGATGCAGAGTGCTACCAAGTTAAGACTTGATAAGGAGGTTTGGCATATTTATCCACTGTCAATATTACAAAGCAATGTTCACTCTTTATCGTTAACTTATGAACAGCTGCATTCTATATTTCCTAGAGCTAGCAAGACGGATTTAGATATTGTTTTGTATGAAGTAAATAGTAACCTAGAACGGTTCAAATTAAATACCAGAACTAGACAACGACATTTCTTTTCTCAGATCAGAGGTGAAGTCGGTGTGACAATGGAAGGGAGAACTGAAAGCTGGGAATACTCTCCTGCCGTTTTGAGGTCATTTAGTAGTTACTATAGATCTAATCCACAAGAGTCAGAAATTGACGGATACAAAAAAGACTCAAAAGGTAATATTATTCGTCGGGCTGACCAGCAGGCCATAGGAAGAAAGCATTTTCAAAAGCTGAATGGGAATCGCTCATCTAATCCAAGTGATGGATTCAATTTTAGAGGCAGAGGGTTAATACAGATTACTGGTTACGAAAAATACAATGGCTTTAAATCTGAGTATTCATCTTATTGGCCAGGAGACGTCCCTGATGCAGTAGAACAGCCTAGTGTTATAAATATGATGCCAACAGCAATTAGAAGTGCGCTGTGGTTTTGGTTTAAATACAAAGTTTATTTATGTGATAAAAACAATGGTTTCAGTGATGTGCCAAGTGTTACAAAAAGGGTAAATGGAGGCAGTGTGGGCCTCGATGAGCGAAAAGAAGCGTATAAAATTATAGAGACTATTTTAAAATGAACTATCTGTCGATATTAATTGTTACAATTGCAGCTCCATATGTCATCAGTGCAAATGGTAGCGAAATTAACTTATGCACTTCTGACGAGATAGAGATTGCTGCATGTCAGATAGATGAACCAAAGCAGAGATTGATCTCATTCTGCTTAGACAAAAAGAAAGATACGATCAATTACCGATTTGGTAAAAAAAATGCTACGGAATTGGCAGTTGAATTAACTAATAAAAATCAACTTCAGAGATGGACTGATGCAGGAACCTATACTGTCTATCTTGGATTTAAACGTGGCGAGTATTCATATTTGTTTGGTATTCCACAAGAAACAATAAATGCTAAAGCATTCTTGTCTGTTAAGCGTAAGGGCGAACGTCTTGGGCATGACAAATTATGCGTAAGTAATTCTTTCGGGGATAAAAATATATCTAGTAATGCTATAGTTGATATTGATGATGAGATCATTAGGGATGGTGGTTTCGATTTCCCTAAGTAAATAAAACTTCCATATGGCTCTAATTTAAATTTGGAGCCATGTGATTAAAGAAAGTTGTTTTTTTATGAAAAGTAGATTTCTTATTAATTAATACACCTCTTTTTATTAAATTTATGGCGTAATCTATTTTATATATTTATCATGGCAAAACAACTTTAAAATTATTTCTCACCATCATGGGAATGGCAAAGGTCTGTTTCACGTAATTTTATTATTACTATTAATTCTAAGGGTGTTTGTACTAGACTCTTAATATTTCTAAACCTAAAGAATGTGGTGATCGAGTGAGGGGTTATAATGCATTCTTATTTTTATATGTTTACATTTTTTTTCTTCATTTTCACTTCATCATATGGAAGCGAAGGAATGTATTTTTCTTGTAAGACTGATAAAGGTGATGTTAAATTATTTATTGATGGGAATAGATTGAGTTATGAATTATTGAAAGGTGATAAAACTGAGCTTTCTTATCACTCATTGGGGAATGGGTTTAATGGGTTTAGTCATAATTATTACTATAGATATCAGACTGAATATGGAAAGGTTTCTTTCAGTAAAGGGAAATACAAGTATTCGATTTTTAGCAACTACGAAGGAAGTGAAGAAAGGTCGGGTGTAATAGTAACTATATCTGGAAAAGAATATAACATCCCTTGCGGAAAAGTAATTACAAACAAACTTGTGGATCTTATCCCCTTGCTACAATGTGATAAAGAAGATGCATTAGGATGTTATCCTAGCCAATAATATATTAAGTCACATATGACTTTAATATATATAGTGTTAACTTATTCTAGTGTCGCTTTATTGAAAAATATAAAATCAATGTGAGCCACACATTATTTTAATGTTGTTTTTGGTGAAAGTTAATGAGTCTTTTTTTAAGAAAATTATGCATCATCTTTATTGCATCATACCTATGTACACATATGCCTATAGCACCTGCTATGATGTGTCTTATTATGTTGCCACTAAGACTTCAGATGATGAGTCAATTAGCACCTTATCGTTCAAATATAACGGAGAGATGCAGGTGTTTACAATACCATTTACAGCAGGAAATAATTCATGTAAATAGTAAATAGTAAATAGTAAATAGTAAATAGTAAATAGTAAATAGTAAATAATGATGGGTTTATAAGGCTAACTGTCCCTGCATTTAGACCAAGACTAAATACTGTATATTATTTTAATATAGGTGACAAACTTTATTATATTGATAATGCGTCTATCACAACAAGTTCTGGTGAGGAGCGAGTAAGTGGTGTTGGAGAAATAAATAAAGGTAATGAAATTGCTACCGTTAATTTTGGCGGGGTAGCAAGTGAAGACGCCGCAATCATAAGCAAAATTATTAATATCCATTATGGTCTTGCGAGTAATAATCAAGTGTCAGATTTATACAGTGATATGCGATACATCGAGATAGATGCATTGTCAGAGAGTACTGGAAAAAAATTGTGACAATGGTGAAAGCGTGTTCTATTACTGCAAGACAAAATCAGGGAAAAATATGAATTTATGTTACTCTCCTTTTTCAGGAGATATACCATATAATTATGGTAAGCAGGGGAAAGAATTATCCCTTAATGACTTTTAATTGATGGGCGAAACATTTATATTCAAGAATAAAAATACGATCTACAATGTGTCACCTGATAAAGGTGAGATATTATTCATTCAGAATGGCAAACAATTACTTGTCATTTCATGCACATGAAGTATGCCTTGTTTGTACAGATTATGTTATCCCCGACACCGGCTTCAAGCTGGTGTTTTTTATGTCGCTTGAGTACATGCCTTCTTCGAGCTCTATATCATATCTGTCTTGAGCAGCTTCCTTCCTTTCTCTTTCCATAGCCCTGTAGGGTCCCCGACTAGTCGCACTCAATTGGGGCTACAATAGGTCATTGTAAAGGTCTGTATGAGGCTCCTTGGCACTCGATATCGGGCCAGAGCGTCTTTCAACCCTCAGCCTCGTTCAGCCAATATCGATTCATGATTAATTAAATTACGGCTTTGTGGCCCCTGGCTGCGATCGTGCTGTGGGCGGTTCTATGGTTGTGGATCGGAAAGAAGCTAATAACAGTTGCGAATGATAAATGCTGTGACAACGCTTTCATTTTGAGCCACTGAATACCGGGAATAGACCGAAGTTTAAATGTGGTTAATTCACGACTATCGAAATCTATCCCCTAATGGGTATTTGTTGCTTGAGAATGATTTTCGATAAGCCTTTGCTACATATGGTTTTTTTATTTTCGTTGATGAGTTTTCTCCACGACTAATGCCCCGCGACTTGATGGAGATCAACATGAGGGCCGGGGGGGAGGCATAGCATTCCCGCAATTAAGCATTTGCCAAACAATGCTCACTGACGGGAATAAGACGAATGGTCGCGGATAATTTTTTATCGGCTCATGGAATTAATCGCCGTGATTTTATGAAATTGTGTGCCGGGATGGCCGCAACCCTGGGATTAAGTAATCAGGCGGTGGCGAAGATGGCCACCGCACTCACCAGCCCCGAGCGGCCTCCGGTGATCTGGATAGGGGCGCAGGAGTGTACCGGTTGTACCGAGTCGCTGCTGCGGGCAACTCACCCCACCATCGAAAACCTGATCCTCAACACCATTTCGCTGGAGTATCACGAGGTACTCTCGGCGGCCTTTGGTCATCAGGCGGAAGAGAACAAGCACAACGCCATCGAACGCTACAAGGGCAAGTATGTGCTGGTGGTGGATGGCTCCATTCCCCTCAAGGATGGTGGCGTCTACTGCATGGTGGCCGGTGAGCCCATCGTCGACCATATTCGGCGCGCCGCCGCCGACGCGGCCGCCGTCATCGCCATCGGCTCCTGCTCCGCCTGGGGCGGGGTGCCCGCCAGCGGCAGCAACCCCACGGGTGCCGTCAGCCTGGAGGAGGCCCT
Organism: Aeromonas sp. sif2433; assembly: GCF_019218705.1. Lineage (NCBI taxonomy): Bacteria > Pseudomonadati > Pseudomonadota > Gammaproteobacteria > Aeromonadales > Aeromonadaceae > Aeromonas > Aeromonas sp. sif2433. Next base: position 288,302 of record NZ_JAHUXD010000001.1, on the reverse strand, counting down.
CGGCAACATAAGCGCCCCCATCATCAATATCCCGGGCTGCCCGCCCAACCCCCACAACTTCCTCACCACCGTGGCCTACTACATCACCTACGGCAAGCTGCCGGCGCTCGATGCCAAGAAGCGGCCGCTGTTTGCCTATGAGCGATTGATCCACGAGAACTGCGAGCGTCGCCCGCACTTCGATGCCGGCCGCTTCGCCAAGGAGTTTGGCGACGAGGGCCACCGGCAGGGCTGGTGTCTCTATCATCTGGGCTGCAAGGGGCCGGAAACCTACGGCAACTGCTCGACCCTGGAGTTCTGCGACGTGGGCGGCGGCATCTGGCCGGTGGGCATAGGCCACCCCTGCTATGGCTGCAACGAGCAGGGGGTGGGTTTTAGCAAGGGGATCTTCCAGCTCGCCAAGGTCGAGAATCCGACCCCGCGGGTGGAGAAACCCGACGTGGCCATCCAGGAGGGGGGCTATACCTCACCCACCGCCACCGGCCTCATCGGCGGCGCCCTCGGGGTGCTGGTGGGGGTGAGCCTGATGACGGTGCGTGAACTCGGTCGTCAGCAGAAGCGCCACGAAGCCGGGCAGCACCCATCACGGGAGGAGTGACCGTGAACAGACGCAACTTCCTCAAGTTTGCCTCCGTCGGTGCGCTGGCGGCGGGCACCACGGTGCCGGGTACGGCGCTGGCGGCGGCCAAGAACAAGCCGCCCATTCCCGGGTCGCTCGGCATGCTCTACGACTCCACCCTCTGCGTCGGCTGCCAGGCCTGCGTGGCGGAGTGCCAGCGTCTCAACGGCAACCCGGCCAATCCGGAGGGAGCTCAGACCTGGTCCACCAACGACAAGCTGACGCCCTTCACCAACAACATCATCCAGATCTGGAAGAGCGGCAGCGGCGAGCACAAGGATCGGCTGGTGGATGGCTATGCCTACATCAAGAAGCAGTGCATGCACTGCGTCGATCCCAACTGTGTCTCGGTCTGCCCGGTGCAGGCCCTCAAGAAGGATCCCAAGACCGGCATAGTTCACTACGATCCGAGCGTCTGCACCGGCTGCCGTTACTGCATGGTGGGCTGCCCGTTCGATGTGCCCAAATACGACTACGACAACCCGCTCGGCGCCATTCACAAGTGTGAGCTGTGCAACCAGCAAGGGCTCGAACGCATCGATCAGGGCAAGCTGCCCGGCTGCGTCGAGGTCTGCCCCACCGGCGCCGTCATCTTCGGTACCCGCGAGGATCTGATGGCCGAGGCCAAGCGCCGGCTGCTGGCCACCCCCGGCAGTGAATACGCCTATCCCCGCCAGACCCTGGTGGCCAACGATCCTTATCGGCATGAAGTGCCCAACTACCAGCCTTACGTCTATGGCGAGAAGGAGGGGGGCGGCACCCAGGTGCTGGTGCTGGCCGGGGTGCCTTACACCAAGCTCGACATGCCTGACCTGCCCGAGCTCTCCTCCGGGGCGCGCTCCGAGCATATCCAGCACACCCTCTACAAGGGGATGGTGCTGCCCATGGTGGTGCTGACCGGTCTCTCCGTGTTGATCCGGCGCAATGCCAAGAAGCAGGAAAAGGGCCATGATCCCGAGCCGGGTCAGGGCAAAGAGAAGGGAGGCGACGACCATGAGTGAACATAAAGCGCATCCGCTCGGCGGCAAGCTGGTCAGCTGGCCCGTGCTGGTGCTGGCGCCCTTTGCCGTGCTGTGCGGCATCCTGATCTTGAAGCGCCTCATCTTCGGGTTGGGCTCGGTGACGGATCTGAACGGCGGCTACCCCTGGGGGTTGTGGATCTCGTTCGATCTGCTGATCGGCACCGGCTTTGCCTGCGGTGGCTGGGCCCTGGCCTGGGCCGTCTACGTGTTCAACAAGGGTGAATATCACCCCTTGGTGCGACCGGCGCTCTTGGCCAGCCTGTTTGGCTATTCGCTCGGCGGTCTCTCCATCACCATAGACGTGGGCCGTTACTGGAACCTGCCTTACTTCTACATTCCGGGTTTCTTCAACACCTCCTCGGTGCTGTTCGAGACGGCGGTCTGCATGACCATCTACATCGGGGTCATGGCGCTGGAGTTCGCCCCCGTGCTGCTGGAGAAACTCGGCTGGAAGGCGTCGCTGATCCGGCTCAACAAGATCATGTTCTTCGTACTGGCGCTGGGGGCCCTGCTGCCCACCATGCACCAGTCCTCCATGGGATCCCTGATGATAGTGGCGGGGGAGAAGATCCATCCGCTCTGGCAAAGCTATGAGCTGCTGCCGGTCTTCTCCCTGCTGACCGCCTTCATCATGGGCTTCTCCATAGTGGTGTTCGAGGGCTCCCTGGTGCAGGCGGGCCTGGCGGGACGCGGACCGAACGAGAAGCCGCTGTTCTACAAGCTGACCCAGGTGATCGACATCTTCCTGATCCTGTTTGTGGCGCTGCGCTTCGCCGAGATCGTCATCAACGACAAGTCGGAGTACCTCTCCGAGTTCAACCGCTACGCCATCATGTTCTGGAGCGAGATCGCGCTGATGATCTTCCCGCTGCTGGTGTTCCACTGGGACAAGAGCCGCCGGGACTCCCGCATGTTGTTCCTGGGTGCCCTCAGCATGCTGCTGGGCGCCGCCCTCTGGCGACTGGATTACTCCCTGCTCGCCTTCAATCCAGGCAATGGCTATCACTACTTCCCCAGTGCCGAAGAGGTGCTGATCTCCCTTGGCTTCGTCGCCATCGAGGTCTGTGCCTATCTGCTGCTGATCCGGCTGTTGCCGGTGCTGCCATCGCTGGAACGTGTTCACCAAGATTATCAGGCCCGAGGGAAAGCCAACGTATGAGCCAACGTATCACCATAGACCCCATCACCCGTATCGAGGGTCACCTGCGCATCGACTGCGAGATCGACGGCGGCGTCGTCACCAAGGCCTGGTCATCCGGCACCATGTGGCGCGGCATGGAGGAGATCCTCAAGGGCAACGATCCGCGCGACGCCTGGATGATAGTGCAGCGTATCTGCGGGGTCTGCACCTCGATCCACGCCATCGCCTCGGTGCGGGCGGTGGAGAATGCCATCGGCGCCAAGGTGCCGGTCAACGCGCAATTCATCCGCAACCTCATCATCGCGGCCCACAACATCCACGATCACATAGTCCACTTCTACCAGCTCTCCGCGCTGGACTGGGTGGACATCACGGCAGCGCTGCAGGCCAATCCGCAAAAAGCGGCGGATATCCTCAAGGGGGTCTCTACCTGGTCCCTCAACAGCGCCGAAGAGCTGACCAAGGTGCAGGAGAAGATCCGCGCCCTGGTGGCGAGCGGCCAGCTCGGCATCTTCGCCAACGGCTATTGGGGCCACAAGGCGATGAAGCTGAGCCCTGAGGTGAACCTCATCGCCGTGGCTCACTACCTGCAAGCGCTGGAGTGCCAGCGCGATGCCAACCGCATCGTCGCCATCCTGGGGGGCAAGACCCCCCACATCCAGAACCTGGCGGTGGGCGGGGTGGCCAACCCCATCAACCTGGATGCGCCCAGCGTGCTCAACCTCGAGCGGCTGCTCTATGTGAAAACCTTCATCGATCGGCTCGGCGAGTTCATCGAGCAGGTCTACAAGGTGGATGCCGCCATCATCGCCGCCCACTACCCCGAGTGGCTGGCGCTGGGGCAGGGTGCCAAGCACTATCTGAGCGTGCCCGAGCTCCCCACCGATGCCGACGGCGGCAGCTTCCTGATGCCGGGTGGCTACATCGAGAACGGCGATCTGGCGAATTACCGCCCCATCGAGAGTCACCAGGATGCCTGGCTGATGGAGGGCATCGCCGAGAGCAACAAGCACGCCTGGTACAAGGACGATGCCCCGCTCAAGCCCTGGGAGGGCAAGACGGAGCCGAACTACACCGGCTGGCAGGATGACGGCAAGTACTCCTGGGTCAAATCCCCCACCTTCTACGGCAAGGTGGTCGAAGTGGGCCCGCTCGCCGACTTGCTGGTGAAGCTGGCGGCCAAGCACCCGGGCACTGTGACCCATTTCGATCAGCTCAACGGCATCTACCAGGCGCTGTCCGGCTCGGCCATCAAGCCTGCGCAGCTGCACTCCACCATGGGCCGCATCATAGGCCGGGCGGTGCGTTGCTGCGTGCTGAAAGACACCTTGTCTCACCAGTGGCAGGCGCTCATCGACAACATCGGCAAGGGGGACTTCAGCGCCTACATCAAGGCCGAGATCCCGGCGGACAAGGAGTTTCGCGGGGTGGGCTTCGAGGAGGCGCCGCGCGGCATGCTCTCCCACTGGATCGTCATCAAGGGCGGCAAGATCGAGAATTATCAGGCGGTGGTGCCCTCCACCTGGAACTCGGGCCCGCGCAACTTCAACGACGAGCCCGGCCCCTACGAGCAGGCGCTGGTCGGCACCCCGGTGGCGGATCCCGCCAAGCCGCTCGAGGTGGTGCGCACCATCCACTCGTTCGATCCCTGCATGTCCTGCGCGGTGCACGTGGTGGACACCCAGAACGGGGAAGTGACCCAGGTGAAGGTGCTGTGATGAACACCTTGATCCTGGGGGTCGGCAACCTGCTGCTGAGCGACGAGGCAGTCGGGGTGCGCATCGTCGAGGCGCTGGAGCGCGAATACCGTTTCGCCCCCGGCATCGGCCTGCTCGATGGCGGCACCGCCGGCATGGAGCTGCTCGAGGAGATGGCGAACCGCGACCACCTCATCCTGGTGGACGCGGTGCGCAGCGGCAACCCGCCCGGCACCGTCGTCACCCTGAGTGGCGAGGAGATCCCGACCCTGTTTGGCCGCAAGATCTCCCCCCATCAGCTCGGGCTGGCGGACGTGCTGTCGGCGCTGCACATGACCGGGGAGTCGCCCAGGCGGCTCAGCCTGATCGGGGTCGAGCCCGAATCCCTCGAACCCCGCATCGGCCTCACCTCTGTGGTGGCGGCGTCGATGGGGGAGGCGAGGGCGCGGATCCTGAACCTGCTGGCCGAGGCCGGTTGCCCGGCCATTCCCCTTTCCGAACAGGAAAGGGCCGCACGAGAGCAGGAGGGCGTATGGCGCAATCCCATCTGACCGAGGCAGCGGACGCGGTGGAGGAGCTTGCGGGTTTTGCCGCCGATCCCGCCCCCCTGCTGGTGGCCCAGTACGAGCGCATCGCCCGCGAGCAGATGGCCGATCTGCCCTTCTACCACTCCGCCATGCCCATAGTGGCCGAGTGCGTGTTGTTCGAAGAGCAGTGGCTCGGCTGCGTGCTCACCCCCTGGATGCTGAGCGTGGTGGTGTTGCCCGGACCGGATCAGCGCTGGCCAAGGCGCGGCAGCGGCGAGCGGCTCGCCCTGCAACTGCCCTGTGGTGACATGACCTTCATGGTGGGGGAGCTGCCCGAAATAGGCCAGCTGCTCGCCTGCTCGCTGATGTCGCCGCTCGACCCGCACCTGGAGGCCGAGACGGGCAGGGCGCTGGTGGCCGGCACCCTCAGGATGCTGCACTCCCTGCCGCTGCAACAGGGTACAGGGGCGGTGGATCTGGGGCGCAGGCGGCTGTTTGGCGCGAGAGATCGCTAGTCTGCCAGCACCGGCAAAGATAGACATGGGGCCCATCAGGCCCCTCATTCGCTTTTAGTGGTGGCCACTTTTCTTCCCGGGTGGCAGCAAGAGACGAGAACATTGATGACGATCCGACCCCTTGGCGCCGCCGTGCTGCTGGCCCTCTCGATGGGCGCCGGCGCGCAGAACGCCGCCCCCCAGCCCATGCCCGCCGAGCTCAAGCTCGCCATCGGCAGCGAGCCCACCGAAGGCTTCGATCCGCTGCTCGGCTGGAGCCACGGCAGCTACCTGCTGCTGCACAGCCCACTGCTCAAGCAGGGGGCCGACTTGAGCTGGCAGAACCTGCTGACCGAGTCGGTCAGCCCGAGCGAGGATGGCAAGGGCTGGCTCATCCGCCTCAAGCCCAGCCTTAAGTTCTCCAACGGCGCGCCGCTCGATGCCGAGGATGTGGCCTTCACCTACAACAGCGCCGCCAAGGGCGGTGGCAAGATCGACATGGGCAACTTCGTCGCCGCCCGGGTGGTGTCGCCGCGGGAGGTGGCCATCCGCTTGAGCGCCCCCCAGAGCACCTTCGTCAACGTGCTGGGGTCGCTCGGCATAGTGTCGAAGCGGGATTACGATCCCAAGCGCTACGCCCGCCAGCCGGTCGGTGCCGGCCCCTACCGGCTGCGGAGCTTCCTGCCCGGCCAGCAGCTGGTGGTGGAGGAAAACCCCTATTACGCCGGGGAGCACAACGACTTCAAGCGGCTGGTGTTCGTCTTCATCGACGAGGAGAGCGCCTATGCCGCCGCCCAGAGCGGCCAGCTCGACGTGGTACGCATCGCCCCCTCCCTGGCGCCGACGGTGCCGGCGTCGCTGAGGCTCTGGGTGCGCCCGAGCGTGGAGAACCGCGGCATCGTCTTCCCCATCCCGCCCGCCGGCGGCAAGGATGCCAAGGGCAACCCCGTCGGCAACGACATAACCTCGGACGTGGCGGTGCGCCGCGCCATCAACTACGCCATCGATCGCCAGCTGCTGGCCGATCAGCTGCTGGAGGGGCACGCCATCCCCGCCTACAGCGCGGTGCAGGGGCTGCCCTGGTACAACCCGGCCAGCGCCTTCAAGGACGGGGATGCCGCCCATGCCAACGCCCTGCTCGAGGCCGCGGGCTGGCAGCGGGGCAGTGACGGCATCCGCCACAAGGGCTCCCGGCGCGCCGCCTTCACCCTCTGGTACACCAGCGGCGACAGCACCCGGCGGGATCTGGCCGAGGCGGTGCGCGCCATGCTCAGGCCCATCGGCCTCGATGTAGGACTCAAATCCGGCAGCTGGGAGCAGGTGGAGCGGGAGATGCACGCCAATCCGGTGATGATGGGCTGGGGCAGCCTGGATCCCATGGAGCTCTATCACCACTACCAGAGCGACGCCGGCGGGGTCGAGTTCTACAACCCGGGTTACTACCGCAATGCTGCGGTGGATGGCCATCTCAAGCAGGCGCTGGATGCCTCCGACTGGCGGGCGGCGCTGCCGTTCTGGCAACAGGTGGAGTGGGATGGCAAGACAGGCGCCGGGGTGCAGGGGGACGCGGCCTGGGCCTGGCTGCTTAATGTGCAGCACACCTACCTGACCAACGCCTGCGTCGATCTCGGCAAGGGGGCGCCGGAGATCCACGGCAGCTGGTCCCTGCTGAACAACCTGCAGGATTGGCGGTGGACGTGCCGGTAGCCTCACCCCTGAGCACATCGGGTAAAGCCTTGGGCAAAGCCCTGCTGCGGCTGGCGGGGCTGCTCTGCCTGGTGTCGGCCGCGACCTTCGTGCTGCTCAGCTACTCCCCCATCGATCCTATCAAGGCCTATATCGGCAACGATCTGCTGCACGTGCCCCCTGCGCAGTACGCCAGCATTGCCGCCCGCTGGGGGCTGGATCAGCCGCTGTGGCTACGCTACTGGCACTGGTTCGGCCAGGTGTTGCGGGGGGATCTCGGCTACTCCATGCTCTACAACGCGCCTGTCACCGAGGTGATCGGCAGCCGCTTCGCCGCTTCTTTCGCGCTGCTGGCGGGGGCCTGGCTGCTGTCGGGTGGCGCCGGCATTTTGCTCGGCCTGTGCGCCGGCCGTTATCTCAACCGCTGGCCGGACAGGCTCATCTGCCGCCTCAGTTACCTGCTCGCCTCTCTGCCCACCTTCTGGGTCGGCCTGCTGCTGCTGGCGCTGTTCGCGGTGCACTGGCCGCTGCTGCCGGTCTGCTGCGCCTGGACGCCGGGCCTAGGTGCGGATCAGGTGGACTGGGCCGAGCGGCTGCGCCACCTCATCTTGCCGATCACCACCCTGGCCTTGCTCGGGATGGGCAACATAGCCCTGCACACCCGGGGGCGGGTGGCCGAGGTGCTGGCGAGCGACTTCATCCGCTACGCTCGCGCCCAGGGGGACGGCGGCTGGCCCATGCTGCGCTTTCACGTACTGCGCCACGCCCTGACCCCGGCGCTCTGCCTGCAGTTTGCCTCCTTGGGTGAACTTATCGGCGGCTCGCTGCTGGCGGAGAAGGTGTTCGCCTACCCTGGGCTCGGGCAGGCGACGGTGGACGCCGGGCTGCGAGGGGACATCCCTCTGCTGATGGGCATAGTGTTGTTCTGCACCCTGCTGGTGTTCCTCGGCAACGGTGTCGCCCGCCTGCTGGTGGCCCGCATGAACCGGGGTTGGGAGGGCAGCCATGCTGTTTAATCCGCTGCCCTCCCTGCTGCGCCTCGCGCTGGCCCTGAGCTGCCTGGGGCTGCTGGCATGCTATGGCTGGAGCCTGTCGGTGCAGGACGTGCCCATGGATCTGCTGGCCCGCCAGCAGGCCCCCTCGGCGCTGCACTGGTTCGGCACCGATCAGATGGGACGGGATCTCTGGCAGCGCGCCTTCCTCGGCACCCTCACCAGCCTGGAGCTCGGCGTCAGCACCGCCCTGTGCAGCGGCCTGCTGGCCATGCTGGCGGCCAGCCTCTCGCTGCTGCACCCCAGGTGCGACTATCTGGTGCGGCTGCTCATCGATGCCATGCTGGCGCTGCCCCACATGCTGCTGCTGATCCTCATCTGCTTCACCCTGGGGGGCGGCCTGCACGGGGTGATCCTGGCGGTGGCGCTCACCCACTGGCCCAAGCTCGCGCTGATCCTGCGGGCCGAGGCGAGGCGGATCGCCTGCAGCGACTACGTGGTGCTGGCGCGCTGCCAGGGGATGGGGCCGCTGCGGCGCTGGTGTACTCACCTGCTGCCCGGCCTGCTGCCCCAGTGGTTCATCGGCACCCTGCTGATGTTCCCCCATGCGGTGCTGCACAGCGCCGCCCTGAGTTTTCTCGGGTTTGGGCTGGCGGCCCACGAGGCGTCGCTGGGGCTGCTGCTGGCCGATGCCCTGCGTTATCTGGCGGGGGGTGGCTGGTGGCTGGCGCTCTTCCCCGGCCTGATGCTGTTGCTGCTGGTGCTGCTGTTCGATCAGGCTACCCGCGCCCTGCAGCAGCTCTGGTTTGGGAGCAATGAGCGATGCTGAGCTTCGACAACGTCACCATAGAGGCGGCCCGCTACAACTGGCTGGGGCGCCGCCGCTGGCAGCCCTTGCTCTGCGACATCAACTTGCAACTGGCCCCCGGCGAGATAGTGGCGCTGGTGGGGGGCAGCGGCGAGGGCAAGAGCCTGTTGCTGCAGAGCGCCCTCAGCCTGCTGCCGGACAACCTGCGCATGAGCGGCACCATAGCCCTCGACGGCGCCCCGCTGTGCGACGAGGGGCGGGCCCGCCTGCGCGGCCACACCCTCTGCCATGTGCCGCAGGGGGTGAGTGCCCTCAACCCCCTGCTGACGGTGGAGCGCCAGCTTGGCCGCGCCGCCCGGCTCAGCGGCCAGAGCGGCTCCCACGAGCGGCTCTGCCAGCAGTTGCAGCGCTACCAGCTGCCGCCGGCGACCCTGGTGCATTATCCGCGTCAGCTCTCCGGCGGCATGGCCAAGCGCATCCTGGCCTGCGCTGCGGCGCTCGGCGGGGCGCGCTTCATCCTGGCGGACGAGATCACCGCCTGGCTCGACGAGGGGCTGGCCTGCCTGCTGCTGGGCCAGCTGCGCGAGCTCGCCCGCCAGGGCAGTGGCATCCTCTGGGTCACCCACGATCTGGCGCTGGCGGCCCGCTTCGCGGATCGCATAGTGGCGCTCCATCAGGGGCGGGTGAGCGACAGCCTGAGCAGCCAGCAGCTGCGCCAGGGGCAGGGCAGCCCCATGTTGCGCGCCCACTGGCAGGCGCTGCCGGAGTTCAATTCACTCTTTTGCACGCCGGAGGCTTCCCGATGATGGCGTCGCTGGAACGGATCGCTTGTCAGGCTGCGGGCATTCAGTGGCAGGCCTTGCCGGAGTTCAATTCACTCTTTTGCACGCCGGAGGTTTCTTGATGATTGAGTCGCAATCTTTGGCCTTCTCTCTGGCTGCGGGTGGCCGGTGGCAGTTGCTGCCGGGGTTCCATTCACTCTTATCTGCACCGGAGGTCTGCTGATGTTCGAGGTACGGGATCTCAGCCTCCATCAAGGGGAACGCCCCCTCTGGCAGGGGCTGACGCTGGCGATCAAGGCCGGTGAGCGGCTCGGTCTCGCGGCCCCCAGCGGTCATGGCAAGACCACCCTGGGGCGGGTGCTGGCGGGCTGGCAGCCGGCGGGTGAGGGGGGGCACATCTTGCTGGACGGCAGGCCTCTGCCAGTCAAGGGCTATCACCCGGTGCAGCTGGTGCCCCAGCACCCCGAGCTCTGCTTCAACCCCTATCGCAGCACCGGCCAGGCGTTGTGGGACGTGTGGCGCCCGAATGAGGTCATGCTGGCACGCTTTCTGGTCAAGCCCGAGTGGCTCGGCCGCAAGCCGGGTCAGCTCTCCGGCGGCGAGCTGGCGCGCATCGCGCTGCTGCGGGCGCTCGATCCCCGCACCCGGCTGCTGATCGCCGACGAGGTGACCGCCCAGCTGGATCCGCAGATCCAGCGCCACATCTGGCAGGAGTTGATGAGGGAGTGCGAGAGCCGGGGGCTCGGCATGCTGGTGTTCAGCCACCAGCAGGCGCTGCTGCGCCAGGTGTGCCACCGGCTGATCCGCGTCGGTGAGGGGCCATCCGAGCAGGCGCCCGTCGTAAGCAGCGCGGCCTGAGTGCCGGCGTCCCCCTCATCCCCAACCCTTCTCCCGCGAGGGGAGAAGGGAGTGCAGATGGCGACCTAGGATGATCTCTTCGCTTGAATGAGTTGTGCCAGTCGCGGTGGTGAGAGGTGGTCAGGTATGAGCAAAGATGCAGTCCCCTCTCCCTGGGGAGAGGGCCAGGGTGAGGGGACGACGCACATGAGAAGCGGGCAGTTTGGCGCAGATAGCCATGCAAGGTTCGAACATAACAAGAGAGGGAGGCCTATGCCTCCCTCTCTTGTTATCAACATTCCCGGCACCTTGGTGGCGGTAGGTTCGATTAGCGCAGCGTAATCGGACGCTCGTAACCTCAGGCGCTGGCGAGCCAGTTGAGCCAGGCGTCCATCCCTTCGCCGGTGGTGGCGCTGAGCTGGATCACCTGGATGTAGGGGTTGACCCGCTTGGCGTTCTCGATGCAGCGCGCCACGTCGAAGCTGACATGGGGCAGCAGATCCGTCTTGTTGATGATCATCAGCTGGGCGGCGGCGAACATGTCCGGGTATTTCAGCGGCTTCTCCTCCCCCTCGGTGACCGAGAGGATGGCGACCTTGTACTTCTCGCCGAGATCGAAGCCGGCGGGGCAGACCAGGTTGCCCACGTTTTCGATGAAGAGGATGCCCCCTTCATTGGCGGGCAGCTGGTGGCAGGCGTCGTGCACCATCTTGGCATCCAGGTGGCAACCCTTGCCGGTGTTGATCTGGATGGCGGGCACCCCGGTGGCCCGGATGCGATCCGCATCGGCACTGGTCTGCTGATCCCCCTCGATCACGGCGCAGGAACGCTGGCCCTCCAGTCGGCGCAGGGTCTCGCACAGCAAGGTGGTCTTGCCCGAGCCCGGGCTCGACACCAGGTTCAGCACCAGCTGACCGGCCTGGTCGAAGTGCTCCCGGTTGTGGACCGCCAGCTTGTTGTTCTTGGCCAGCACATCCATCTCGATGGCGATCAGCTGACGTTGGCCCATGCCCGGCACCGACAGTCCCGCCGCGCCCTTGCCATAGTGCAGATCCGCATGCTGATGGGCATGGCCATGCTGGTGAGCCTGTTTATGATGGTGCTCGTGGCCGTGATCATGGGAGTGGGCATGATGGTGCTCATGCTCATGCTCATGCTCATGCTCATGCTCATGCTCATGCTCATGCTCATGCTCATGCTCATGTTCATGATGATGTTCATGGTCGGCGGCGTGATCGTGGGAGTGAGCCTGATGATGCCCATGGTCGTCGGCGTGGTCATGGGGGTGAGCGTGATGATGCCCGTGAGCCTGGGGCTGGCCGGCCTGCACAGTGCCCACCCCGTGGTAGTGGTGATGGACATCCCCCTGATGGTGGTAGTGGTGGTGAATGATCAGGGTGCGCGGCGCTGGCTGCCGATGAGCATGCTCATGGCTGTGCTCGGCATGATGCTGGTGTTCGTGCTGGTGTTCATGTTCATGTTCATGATCCTGATCGTGCCCGGCGATTCGTGCCTGGCCGCATCCGCATACGCTACACATATCAACTTACCTCGATGTCGGTGATGCGCAGGCTATCGCCCTGCGCGACTCGTAATTTGTATCCGCCACACAGGGGGCAGGCCTGGCCGCGCTCGGTGAGGGTCACCGTCTTGCTGCAGTCGTAGCACCAGCCCTCGGCGGCCTGGTGCTGAAAATGCAGGCTGGCGCCCTCGACAGCCGTGCCTTTGGCGGCGGCCTCGAAACAGAAGGCGATGGTATCGGGGTCGACGCAGGAGAAACTGCCGACCTCCAGCCAGAGTGCGGTGACCCTGGTAAAGCCGCGCTGGCTGGCCTGCTCGGCCGCCAGATCGATGGCCGCCATGGCAAGGGACATCTCGTGCATGATCAGGGCTCCTTTGGCCGGGTGCTTAGCAGATGCGGGGGAGCAGCTCGCCCTGTGGCAGTTCGAGATAACGGCGGCTGCCCCAGGGGTTGTTGAGGATCACCTTGTGCTGGGTGCTCTCTTTCACCACCCCGATCCGGCTGGCGGAGGGGTTGAAGGCGCGCAGCAGCGCCAGCGCGGCGTCCGCCTGCTCGGCTGGCAGGGCCAGCACCATGGTGCCTTCGTTGGCGAGATCATGAGGCTCGAAGCCGTACAGCTCGCACAGGCCGCGCACCGGATCGCACACCGGAATGGCGGACTCTTCCAGCTCGATGGCGACCCCGGAGGCGGTGCTCCATTCGTTGAGCACGGCGGCGAGCCCGCCCCGGGTGGCATCGCGCAGGGCGTGGGGGGTGAGCCCCGCTTGCAGCAGTGCCTCGACCTGGGGCCAGAGGGTGGTGCAGTCGCTCTTGAGCGCGGAGCCCAGCTGCAGGGCGTCGCGGGCCATCAGGATGCAGGCGCCGTGGCTGCCGATATCCCGCGACACCAGGATGGCGTCATCGGGCTTGAGGTTGCGCACCGAGATCCCCCGGCTCTGTTCGGGCAGGGGGAAGGTGCCGACCCCGCTGGTGTTGATGAACAGCTTGTCCGCCGTCCCCCTCGGCACCACCTTGGTGTCGCCGCAGACGATGCGGGCGCCGCTCTTGGTCAGTTCGGAGGCCATGGACTCGACGATGCGGGCGAGATCGGCGTAGGGGAAGCCCTCCTCGATGATGAAGCTGCAGCTCAGGTACTCGGGCCTGGCCCCCATCATGGCGAGATCGTTGACGGTGCCGGCGATGGCCAGCTTGCCGATGTCGCCCCCCTCGAAGAAGAGCGGGGAGACGGTGAAGCTGTCGGTGGTGAAGGCGACGGGGCCTTGCACCGGCAGCAGGGCCGCGTCTTCACCGCGCAGCAGGATCTCGTTGCCGAAGTGGCGGAAGAAGAGCTGGTTGATCAGCTGGTTCATCTCGACACCGCCGCCACCGTGGCTAAGTTGAATCTCTCTCATCGGGATGGGGTCTCCAGACCGTGATAGAAGCAGACGGGTTCATCTCGACCCATCACCCGACCACAGTGGCTAAGTTGAATTTCTCTCATGCTCATTGGATCCCCATATAGCGGTAGTAGGCGTTGCAGGCCCCCTCTGAGCTGACCATGCAGCTGCCCATGGGCTGGGTCGGGGTGCAGCCCCGGCCGAAGACCTTGCACTGGTTCGGCTTGGCCAGCCCGCGCAATATGTCGGCGCACTGACACGCCTTGTGATCGTCGATGGGGGTCTGGCTGAGCTGGAAGTGGCGCTCCGCATCGCGGGCGGCGAAGGCGTCCCGCAGGCGCAGGGCGGAGGCGTTGATGTCGCCGAGGCCGCGCCAGCGAAAGTGCTCGCGGGTCTCGAAATAATGGGCCACCAGCCGCTGGGCGGCCTGGTTGCCGCTGGCGGTGACGGCGCGGCTGTACTGCACCTCCAGCGCGCAGCGTCCCTCCACCTTCTGGCGCACCATCATCAGCAGCGCCTCCATCACGTCCACCGGCTCGAAGCCGCTCACCACCACCGGCACCCGATAGCGCTCGACGATCGGCAGATAGATGTCGGCGCCGGTGATGACGCTGACGTGGGAGGGGCCGATGAAGGCGTTCACCTTGGCGACCCCATCGGCCATCACGGCGTGAATGGCGGGGGGCACCAGCACATGGTTGATATGAAACAGCAGGTTATTCACCCCCGCTGCGTCAGCCGCCGCCAGCAGCGCGGCCGTCATGGGGGTGGAGGTCTCGAAGCCGATGGCGAAGAAAACCACCGTCTTGTCCGGGTTCTCGGTGGCGATGCGCAGGGCATCGAGCGGGTCGTAGACCGGGCGGATGTCGCTGCCCCTGGCCCGCTGCTGGGCCAAGGATCCCTTGGAGCTCGGCACCCGGATCATGTCCCCCAGGGTGACCAGGATGACATCGGGCTGACCGGCCAGCTCGATGGCCTGATCGATGCGCTCCTTGGGCATCACGCAGACCGGGCAGCCGGGGCCGTGGACGAATTCGATGCTGTCCGGCAGCAGCTGGGGCAGGCCGTATTTCATGATGGTGTGGGTATGGCCGCCGCACACCTCCATCACCCGCAGGGGTTCGGGCATATCCTTGGCCAGAGCGTGGATCTGGGCGGCGAGGGCGCGGATCACCTCGGGCTGGCGAAAGCCCTGAAACAGGTCATTGAGCGTCAGCATGGCAGTATGTCCTGCTTGGGCATCAGCGCCACCATCTGGCGGAAGCTCTCCAGGCTGGCCTGGGCCTCCTCCTCGTCAATCTTGCTCATCACGAAACCGATGTGGAGCAGCACATAGTCCCCCAGGGCCAGGGGATCCTCGAGCAGCATACAGCTGACCCGGCGCTGCACCCCCAGGGTGTCGACGGTGACGCAGTTATCTTCGGGGTGCAGCTGCACCACCTGAGAGGGAATGGAAAGGCACATGGGAGACTCCTAAATGGCGGGGGAGAGGGGCTTGGCCCTCTCCTTCGCAACATGGTGGATGGCAAACCAGAGCTGGCCCGCGGCGATGCCGCCGTCGTTGAGGGGCAGGGTCTGGCTTATCAAGACCTCGCGCCCGGCCTCGGCGAGGCGGGGGAGGAGCTGGTCCATCAGCACGCGATTCTGGAAGACGCCGCCCCCCAGCGCCACAGGGTGGGCGGGGAAGCGCTGGCTCAGGGTGAGGATGAGCTCGCCGATGGCGCGGATAAAGCCGGCGGCCAGCCTGGCGGCCTCGACGCTGGCGCGCCGTTGCAGCAGCTCGGCCAGCAGCGGCGCCCACTCGATCAGCAGGGGGCCGTCTTCTTGGTCGGTGATCCCGAATTGCAGCGGCCAGGGCGCGGCACCGGGCGCGAGTCGCAGCGCCGCCGCCTCCAGCAGCAGCCCCGCCTCGCCCTCGTAGTCGGGGGTATCGATCAGGCCGAGCAGGGCGGCGACCCCATCGAACAGCCGGCCCATGGAGCTGGTATGGGGGGCGTTGCGGCCGAGGCGCCACAGCTGGTGCAGGTTATTGATCCGATCGGCGGGCAGCTGGTCGATCACCGCAATATTCAGCTCGCCGATCTCGCCCGGGGTCGCGGATTCAAACAGCAGCCCCAGCAGCTGGCGTACCGGCTCGCGGATGGCGGCTTCGCCACCGATCAGCCGAAATGGCCGCAGGTGCGCCACTCGCTCAAACCCCTGCACGTCGGCGATCAGCAGCTCGCCCCCCCAGAGGGTGCCGTCGTCGCCGAGGCCAGTGCCATCGAAGGCGAAGCCGAGCACGGGCCCGCTGTGGTCATGCTCGGCCATCACCCCTAGCAGGTGGGCGTGGTGGTGCTGCACCTCGAGATGGGTCGCACCCTGCTCCGCGCAATAGTCCTTGGCCCACTGGTGGCTCAGATAACCCGGGTGGCGGTCCGACACCAGCAGGGTTGGGTTGAGATCGTAGAGCTCGCGGAAGGTGGCCAGGGTCTGCTCGAAGTGGGCCTGCATCGGCAGGCTGTGCAGATCGCCGATATGGGGGCTGTAGATGCGCTGGCGGCCGAAGGCGAGCGCCAGCTGGTTCTTCTGCTGCGCCCCGACCGCCAGCACTGGGGTGCTGACCGGCGCTTTCAGGCTGGGGGTGCAGGGGGCATAACCCCGGGCGAGGCGCAGAGTCTGGCGCCTGCCGCCGGCCCACTGCACCAGGCTGTCGTCGCAGGGGTGCAGTATGGGGCGATCGTGATCCAGGATGCCGTCGATCTGGCTCCCGAGCTCAGCTATCACCGCCTCGCACTCGATGAGGATCGGGCTGCCGCGGCCATTGGCGCTGGTGGCCACCAGCGGCATGGCGCAGGTCTCCAGCAGCAGCTGGTGCAGCGGGGTGTAGGGCAGCATGACCCCCAGGTAGGGGATGCCGGGGGCGATGGCGTCGGCCAGCGGTATTGTGTCGGATGACTGCTGGTCAGGCTCCCGCTTGCGCAGCAGGGTGATGGGTCTTGGCTGGGAGCAGAGCAGCGCCCACTCGGCCTCGCTGCCGGTCACGTGCAAGCGCGCCTCTTCGAGGGATCCCATCATCACCGCCAGCGGCTTGCGCGCGCGGCGCTTGAGCTGGCGCAGCCGGGCCACGGTCAGTTCATTGCGGGCATCACACATCAGGTGGTAGCCCCCCATCCCCTTGACCGCGACCAGGGCTCCCGCTTGCAGGGCCTGGGCGGCCATTTTCAGGGCATCCTCGCGCTCGACCAGGGCATCACCCTTGCCAGTGCGCCAGGTCAGATGCGGCCCGCACTGGGGGCAGCTCACCGGCTGGGCGTGGTAGCGCCTGTCCAGGGGATCCTCATAGGCACTGGCGCAGCGCGGGCACATGGCGAAGCTGGCCATGGCGGTGTGGGGTCTGTCGTAGGGGAGGCGGCGAATGATGCTGTAGCGCGGGCCGCAGTGGGTGCAGTTGGTGAAGGGGTAGCAATGGTGGCGATCCGCCGGATTGGCAATGTCCCGGGCGCAGGCCTCGCACATCCCCTGATCCGGCGAGATGGCGACCGTGGCCGCGCTCTGCTGCTGGCTGGCCCTGATATGAAACTGGCCATCGAAATCGGGGTCGCTCGTCGGCGGCAGCGCCCGCTGGTCGAAGCTGTCGATGCGGCTGAGCGGCGGTGCCAGCGCCCGCAGGTCGCGGCCAAAGGCGGCGAGCTGTTCGGAAGAGCCTTGCGCCCCTATGGTGACGCCGCTGGCGTCGTTGAGCACATAGCCGGTGAGGCGATGGCGCAGGGCCAGGCCATAGACGAAGGGGCGAAAGCCGACCCCCTGCACTATGCCGTTGATCTGAAACTCGAGGCGCAGCGGGGCGCTCGCCTCTGGCGGCAGGGTCATCGGGGTAGTGGGCGCCGTCATGCCGGCGTCTCGTCAGCCAGGGGATTGCCATCGGGCAGGCGCAGCACCCGGCGATCGTTGTCTTCCCGTCGCACCCAGCCGTCCATCTCCATGCGCAGGCAGAAGGGGATGGCGTATTTGCGCGACAGGCCGGTGATCTCCTTGAGCGAGCCCATGTCGATCAGATCCCCGACCCGCTGGCCTGCCAGCACGGCCCGTACCATGTGGTGATAGAGTTCGGCATCGTAGTAGATGGGACCTTCCAGCTGTATCAGGTAGGTGAGCCTTGCCAGATTGCGCAACTGCTTTTGCAGCGCCCCCTTTTGCCGTAAACCGGCCGGCAGGGTGAGATGACGCACCGGGTCTATCTCCACACCGCCGGGGCCCAGTTTACCGGGCTGGTAGCCCTCCTTGCCTTGATCTCGCACCAGTTTGAGCACCAACAGTGCCTCTTCCCCGAGATCGTCTTCCGACTCGCCACCGCCGGGTTGCCACTTGTCGTGGTGCAGCCGGATCCGTTGCTCGGCCTTGAGCGCCAGCAACAGTTGTTGGGTAGCCTCGGGGTTGATGCGCAGCCTGCCGGCGAGCTCGACGCCGCTCAATGGCTCGGCCTGCAGGGCGGCCAGCATGGCCTCGCGAGTCTGCGCCAGCCAGGACTGGCTCATCATCCAGTCGCCCTGCTGCACAGCCCCGGCGGGAGGCACGTCAAAGCGGTCGGCGGGGGCATAGCCATTGAGCCCCAGCTGCAGGGTGGCGGGGTTGTGGCCCGCGAGATCCTCCGGCAACGCCCGCAGCAGGGCGTGCAGCGCCTTGCGCCTGGCGGGGGAGATGTCGCCGCACCAGAGGATGCGGGCGCCGTGCAGCAGCTCGCTGCTGCCGTGGCGGATGATGGCGAGCGGCTGGCCGAAGAAGCAGGGCAGGGGACTGGTGAAGACGAGGCGGGCGAGCCCAGGGTGATCGGCATCCTCTGTGTCAGCGTCGCGGATATAGATCAGCTGGGCCCGGCCATGCCAGCTCCCCAGCGCCACCTCGACCTCCTTGTTGCGCAGAGAGGTGCGCAGTTCTTTGCTGGATTGGCCATCGGCCTCCAGGCGCACTATCAGGTGGGTCGCCGCCTGACAGTCCCCGGCCGCGCTGCCGAGGCAGTGGCCGCGGGCCACCTCCTTGTGGGGCACCTTTTTCAGCCCCACCGCCACCCGGCAGACGGCGCCTATCTCGTCGACGCTCTGGTGATAGGCCTGCAGGGAGCGCACCTGCACCTCCCGATCGGCGGGGTAGAGGCGCAGCTTGTCCCCCACCTTGAGGCTGCCCTGCTGCAGGGTGCCGGTGAGCACAGTGCCGGTGCCGCTGGCGGTGAAGACCCTGTCCACATAGAGGCGCGGTGACGCCTCTTCACGAGAGCGGCGCGGCGCGCCCTGTTCGCGGGCAGTTTGCGATTCTTGTACATCGGCAAGCTGGCCCACGATGGCGGCGTGCAGGCCGTCGATGTTGTCGCCGCTCTTGGCGCTGACGCAGACGATGTCGGGCACCATGGCGCTCTCGTCCATCACCCGCTCCAGCAGCGTCTCCTCCAGCAGTTCAAGCTCGTCGGGGCTCACCAGATCGCACTTGTTGATGCAGACCAGCAGGCGCGGCACCCCCATGGCCTTGAGCAGGCGCAGGTGATCGCCGGTCATCGGCATCCAGCCCTCGTCGGCGGCGATGACCAAGAGCACCAGATCCAGGCTCCAGAGCCCCGCCACCATGTTGCGGACATAGCGCTCGTGACCGGGCACGTCGATCACCCCTATGGTGTTGCCCTGGCCGTCGTCGAAGTGGGCGAAGCCGAGATCCTGGGTCATGCCGATGGCCTGCTCGTGGGCGCGGGCCGTGGTGATGCCGGTGAGGGCCTTGATCAGCAGGGTCTTGCCGTGATCCACGTGGCCGGCGAGACCGATGACGGCGCGGTAGGAGGTCATGGGATCAGGGCTCCTGTGCGGCTGGCATGAGTAGCTCGCTCAGCTGGGCGATCAGCAGCGGCATGTCGTCCGCCAGCAGGCTGGCCATGTTGAGCAGCACCCTCTGCTGGCGCACCGTGGCGATCACCGGCACCGGCAGCTCCCGCAGCGCATCGAGCAACTGCTGGGCCGGGCGCGGGTCGCGGCACTCGAGCGCCGGGGCGGGGTAGAACTCGTCCGGCAGGGTGCCGCCGCCGACCACCAGCTGGGCGGGAACCTGTATAAAGCAACCGGGCAGGGCGGCCAGCAACTGGTCGGCCCTGGCCTGCATGGCGGCGGGGGAGCTCAGGGTGCGCTGGGCGATGCCGGCCCCAGTGGGGGACTTGTTGAGCTTGTGGATCAGCAGGCGCTCGAGCAGGGAGTAGACGATGCGGCTCGGGCGGAAGGTGCGCATCATGGGGTGCTTCTCCAGCCGCTTGATGAGATCCGCACGGCCGCCGATGATGCCGCACTGGGGCCCCCCCAGCAGCTTGTCGCCGGAGTAGCAGACCAGATCCGCCCCCGCCTTGAGGTACTGGCGCACCGAGGTCTCGTCCGGCGCGAACTCCTCGGTGGTGAGGCCTGAGCCCTGATCCACCGCCAGCACTATGTGATCCGGCAGGGCGCGGGCCACTTCGCCGATGTCGGGGGACTCGGTGAAGCCGCGAATGGCGAAGTTGGATCTGTGCACCATCAGCACCAGCGCGGTCTGATCGGTGATGGCATCGAGGTAGTCCCGGGCCGTGGTGATGTTGGTGGTGCCCACCTCCACCAGTTTGGCGCCGGACAGCGCCAGAATGTCCGGGATGCGAAAGCCGCCGCCTATCTGGATCTGCTCGCCCCGGGAGACGATCACCTCGCGCCCCTTGGCTATCTCCTGCAGCAACAGAAACAGCGAGGCCGCGTTGTTGTTCACCACCAGGGAGTCTTCGGCCTGGGTCAGGCAGGCGAGCAGGGGGGCGATCAGCCCCTTGCGCCCGCCGCGCTTGCCGGTGGCGAGATCCAGCTCCAGGTTGTTGTAACCGGTGTTGAGCTCGCGCACCTCGTCCCACAATTCGGCGCAGAGCGGCGAGCGCCCCAAATTGGTATGAACGAGCGTGCCGGTGGCGTTGATCAGCCGGGTCTGGCGCTGGCGCACCCACTGCCGGCAGCGGTTGTCGATCAGCCCTTCAAGCCGGGCGAGCGCCACCCCATGCTGGCGAAAGCCTTCGCTCTGGCGCAGCTCGCTCAAGGTGTCGCGCACCAGCTGGGTCACCAGCGGCCGGCTCAGCCGGGCGATATGGGGGGCGAGGAAGGCTTGCTGCAGCAGCTGTTCGACCTGTGGCAGGCGATGGCTTGGCTGGTCGATGGTTGACGCTTGAGGCTGTGACTGGTTCGGCATGGGGGTTACCAGGGCAGTGCGTGGGTGACGGATGCACACCGGTTTGCCGATAGATTGACGGGGTTGGCGGTTATTTGCGGGCGGACAACTTGCACAGAGTGTTAATGCTGAAACGGTTCTGACAAATTAATTTACGACCGAGGAAGCCATCCCGGAATAATATTGGCAAGCGGTATCTAGTCGATGCATCCAATATAGGAAAGTGGCGGAAGAGGCAGGAATCGAACCTGCCCGAGCCTTCTCGGCTCACATCGGTTTTGAAGACCGAGGAGGCCACCAGACCCCATCAACTTCCGCAGTGGCCGCCATTTTGGGGCAAGGCCTCCTGGCTGACAACGCTTTTTTTGCCATATAAAAACGGCATTTATATTATTTGAAGGAGAGTTGTTTTATATCAAAAACAGGGCGATTAGCCCGATGTTTTTATTTTAACATCGGGCGCCGATTAAATTCTTGACTGGCCGTTTTTAACAACTCGGTAAATTATAGTGCCGCGTCGTTGACCTTATTCCACTGGGCGAGCTGGCGGATTAACAACTTGGTATCCTTGGCGGTATCCAGATGTTGATGGAGGTAATCCATGGCGCCGCTCACCATCCCGGTCATGGGGAAGGAGAAGGCGACGATGGCGGGTTGCACCCCGACGAAGATCACCTCGGGCACGAAGCGCTTGAGCTCGTCGATGAGAAAGTTCAGCGGCATGTTGTGGGTCGAGAAGATGAACATGTCGGCTATGGTGTCGGGGGGGATCACCTTGAGGGTGCCCGCCTTCTCGCCGAGCTCGGCGGCATCCACCAGCAGCACCCGATCCGGTTTCAGCTCCCGTACCTGGTGCACCCTGTTCTCCGGCGCTATGCCGCCGTCGATATGGACCCAGCCGGGCAGGGGGGCGGCCTGCAGCTTTTCGGCCAGATAGGGGCCGGCGCCATCGTCGCCCATCATGGCATTGCCCACGGTCAACACGAGATTGCAGCCCATCAGCGGCTCCTTACCATCAGGTACATATGAGGATCGTTATGCAGGGCGGTGAGCTGGTTCATGAAAGTGTCGGTCCACTCCCGCTCCTGCTTGTTCAAGGCGCCTTCGGCCTGGCGCAGCCGGTCGAAGGCGCAGGCCAGCATGTGGCAATGCTCCCGATAGACGGTGATCTCGCCGAAGGTGAGGAAGCCCTCCATCTTGCGGCGCGCCTCGCTGCCGGCGGGCAGCTTGGCCACCCAGTCCCGGTAGCCGGCAAAGGGGCAGACCAGATCGGCGCAGAGGCAATCGACGATGCCGAGGTGGTGGCCGATGGCGAGGCTGTAGTACATCACCTCCTTCGCCTCCTCGGGCACGTCGAACTGCTCGTCCACAAACTTGCGGGAGAGGCGATAGAAGAACACCTGGTCAGCCATGGGCGACCTCTGCTTTCCCCGCCACCCGGTTGAGGCAGGCGTTGGCCAGGTTGTTGACGATCTCGGAGAGGCGCGGGTCGTCATGCTGGGCAAGGTAGCCCTGGATGCGCAGATCCACGTCCTGCTGGGTGGCCCCCTCCAGCAGCGCCATGAACTCGTCGGCGATGATGCGGCCCTGGCGGTAGCCCGCCATGCGGCGCGCCTCGCGCTCTATCATCACCCGGATCTCGCTCGGGATGCCGGTGTGGCGCAGCTCCACCCTCTCGCCCGCCTGCACCTCGTGGCTGGTGGCCTTGAGTTTCTGCTCCAGCAGGCCGAGCGCCACTGCGAAGCCGTAGATGGTGGCGGCCGGGGTGGGCGGGCAACCGGGGATGTAAACATCCACCGGCACTATCTTGTCGGTGCCGCCCCAGACGCAGTAGAGATCGTGGAAGATGCCGCCGTCACAGCCGCAGGCGCCGTAGGCGATGCAGATCTTGGGATCCGGGGCCGCCTCGTAGGCGCGCAGGGCCGGCACCCGCATGGCCCTGGTCACGGCGCCGGTGAACAGCAGGATGTCGGCGTGACGGGGGGAGGCAACCACCTTGATGCCGAACCGCTCGGCATCGAACAGCGGGGTGATGGTGGCGAAGATCTCGATCTCGCAGGCGTTGCAGCCGCCGCAGTCCACCCGATAGACATAGGCCGAGCGGCGAATGTCCTTGAGCAGGGTCTGCTTGAGACGGGTGATTTCCGGATCCTGTGCCAGCGGCACGGCGCGAGTATGGGCATCGCCGACAACTGCTTCTATGCCTTTGATCTTGCTCATCACATCGACTCCTGTTGGGTGAGCGTGGCGGCGCCTGATGCGGGCTGGCTCAGCATGCTCTGTTTGCGTTTGCAGTCGGGGCAGTGGTGCAACCGCTGTGGGTGGGCCAGCGGCTGGGCCGCCTGCGCCAGGGTGTCTTCCACCAGTGCCACCAGCCGGGCCGGGGCAAAGTAGGTGCCGCACAGGGAGCAGGGGGCCAGCGGGAAGCGGGCCTCCTCATAGAGATCGGCCTTGTTGGTCACCGCCAGCTCGAAGTTGGGGGAGAGGGCGATGGCGCGGGTCGGGCACACCTCCTCACAGCGGCCGCAGAAGATGCAGCGAGCGATGGAGAGCTCCCAGCGCCGCTCGCCGGTCTCCAGATCGGTCTCCATGATCAGCGCATTGGCCGGGCAGGCTTTGGTGCAGGCGGCGCAGGCGATGCACTTGTCGGCCTGGTATTCGGGCTTGCCGCGAAAATCCCGGTTCACCTCATAGGGGGCGAAGGGGTACTTGGCGGTCGGCGTGCCGGCCCGGAGTATGGTCTTGAACAGCTTGATCATGATGACCCCTTACTTGAGCGGAGAGTTTTTGCGATCGATACCGTAGCGCTCGATCTCCTTGTAGGAGACCACGGTGGATTTGCCCTTCTTGGGATCGACCAGGGTGACCCGATCGGTGCAGGAGTAGCAGGGATCCAGGCTGCCGATGATGAGGGGGGCATCCGCCACCGTGTTGCCCCGCAGCATGTAGCGCAGGGCGGGCCAGTTGGCGTAGGTGGCGGCGCGGCAGCGCCAGCGGAACAGCTTCTGGTTGTCCCCGGTCATGCTCCAGTGCACGTTCTCGCCACGGGGCGCCTCGGTGAAGCCCAGCGCAAACTTGCCCGGCTGGTAGGTGAAGCCCTCGGTGAGCAGCGGCCCTTCCGGCAGGTGCTGCAGGCCGAATTCGATCATGTCGAGGGAGTCGTAGAGCTCGTGGATCCGCACCAGCACCCGGGACTGTACGTCGCAGCCCGCCAGCGTCTGGATCTCCATCGGCAGCTCGCGGTAGGCGGCGAAGTCGTGCACCCGGCGCACGTCGCGCTTGAAGCCGCTGGCCCGCACCATGGGGCCGACGCAGCTGAAGTCGCGGGCCACTTGTGGATCGAGGCGGCCGATCCCCACCAGACGGGAGGAGATGTTGGCGGTGTCGAGCAGCATGGCCACCAGGGGCTTGAGCTCGTCGCGCAGTTCGCGCACCAGCTGGGTGCCCTTGATGCGATCCTCCTTGAAGATGTCGCGGCGCACCCCGCCGATGAGGTTGAGGCCATAGGTCTTGCGCGCCCCGGTCAGCAGCTCGGCCAGGGTCATGGATTTCTCCCGCACCCGGAAGAACTGCATGAAGCCGGTGTCGAAGCCGGTGAAGTGGCTCGACAGGCCGATGTTGAGGATGTGGCTGTGCAGCCGCTCCACCTCCAGCAGCACGGCGCGGATCATCTTGGCCCGCTCCGGCACCTGGATGCCCATGGCGTTCTCCACCGAGGTGGTGTAGGCGACGCTGTGGGTGAAGCCGCAGATGCCGCACACCCGATCGGTGAGGAAGGCCACCTCGTTGTAGCCCATGCGGGTTTCCGCCAGCTTCTCCATGCCACGATGGACATAGAACAGCCGGTAGTCGGCGTCGATGATGTCCTCGCCGTCCACGAACAGCCGGAAGTGACCCGGCTCGTCCGAGGTGATGTGCAGCGGGCCCACCGGCACTATGCGGTTGGCCTCGTTGCCCAGCTCGTTTACGAAGGGGTAGGTCTCGGTGTCGGTGGTGGGCATGGGGCGCTGGCGGTAATCCATGGCGTCTTTTCGCAGCGGATGGATGTCTTCGGGCCAGTCATCGGGCAGCACCAGCCGGCGCTCGTCCGGCAGGCCCACGGCGCGCAGGCCGTACATGTCGCGGATCTCCCGCTCGCCCCACACCGCCGCCGGGATGGTGGGGGTGATGGAGGGGTACTCCTGCTCTATGGCGTTGACCAGTACCTTGACGGTGATCCAGCTCTTGGTCTCCCCCTCCATGGAGAAGACGTGGTAGACGGCGAAGTGGCCGTTCAGGCTGCGCTCGTCGTTGGCGAAGGAGACCGACAGCCAGCCGCCCAGCTTGTGGAACAGCAGGCTGGTGAGGGCCACCAGATCCGTGGGCTTGACGGTCAGGGTGGCCTGGTCGACGGTCTGCCACTGCTCGTCGATGATGGCGTGGGGCAGTTGCTGTCGCAGCTGCTGGATGTAGTCGCAACCGATGCGATCCATGATGGCGATGGTCATGCAGTTCTCACTTTAAAATCGGAAAATATGAAATCGGAAAAAGCGGCTGTGGCGGGCATGGCTCAGATCCCGACCAGATAGGCGAGCAGGGCCAGCAGGGCCAGCCCCAGGCCATAGCGTGTCAGCTTGTGGGTGCGCACGAACTGGGTGCGGGCCATGGCGTTTTCGATGAGGCCCGCCAGTGCGAAGGCCACCAGCAGCTTGCAGGCGAGGATCAGCGCCGCCACCGCCAGCGCGGGCAGGCTCCAGTCCGCCGCCTTGCCGAAGGGGAGGAAAATCACCAGGAAGAGTTGCACCACCACCAGCTGCTTGAGGCCAAGGCCGAGCTTGAGCAGGGCCAGGCCGGCGCCGGAATACTCGGTGAGCGGCCCCTCTTGCAGCTCCTGCTCGGCTTCCGCGCAGTCAAAGGGCAGCTTGCCCATCTCGACGAAGACCGCGAAGGCACAGGCGGCGCCCGCCAGCAGGGTGGCGACCGGGGCGGCCAGCGGCTGGGTGGCCACATAGGTGCTGATGTTGCCGAGATCCGAGCTGCCCACCATCATCGCCATGATGAAGCAGGCCAGCACCAGGATGGGCTCGACCAGGATCCCCAGGGTCAGCTCGCGGCGGGCACCTATGCCGGCAAACATGCTGCCGCTGTCGAGCCCCGCCAGGGAGAAGAAGAAGCGGAAGATGGCGAACAGGTAGATGTCGGTGATGAGATCACCGGCGATGGGGAAGGGGGATTCATGGGTCAGGGTCGGCAGCGCCATGGCCACCAGCAGCAAGGCGGCGATGAGCACCGCCGGCATCAGGTTGAAGATGATGCCGGCAGGCTCGGGGGTGACCTCCTGGCGGCGCAGCAGTTTCCCGATATCGCGGTAATCCTGCAGCAGGCCGGGCCCCTGGCGCGAGTGCATCTTGGCACGCAGCACCCGGTTGAAGCCGGTGGCGAGCGGAGCCAGCGCCAGCATGGCGATGGCCTGGGTGAGGGCCAGGGCAAGCATGCCCCAGCTTGGCATTTCGAGAGCGGGCATCATTGAACTCCAACAGCCATCAGGATAAAGAGCACCAGCACCAGGCCATGGAGCAGCCAGCCAGCGGGGGACGGCGCCGCGCTCACCCCTTGCAGCGAGCTGGCGAGATCGAGGCGCGGACGCTGCCGATAGAGGGGGGCGCAGATCTGGCGCAGGGTATGGGTGACACCGCCGGAGGTGAGGCTCATGCGCTCCTCATAGGCGTAACCGCAGGCCCAGGGAGTGCCGGCGTGACGACGAGCCAGCTTGGGCCCTTTGAACAGCGCCAGGATCAGCAGCGGCACCAGCAGCAGGCCGAGCAGGGTGAGGGCAATCACCGGCGGGGAGAGGATCGCCTGAGCGCTATCGAGCGGCAGCAGGGTGGCACCGGTCGCTACCTGGCTCGCCACTTGCTCGGCGAGCAGCGCCTGGCCGTAGCCGTTGACCAGGGGGGCAATCCAGGGGGCGCCCAGCCCCAGCACCAGACAGACCGCCGCCAGCAGCAGGGTGCCCGCCACCATGGTGCTGGGCACTTCGCGGGCCTGACTCGCCTTCTCGCTGCGCGGGGCGCCGCAGAAGCAGATGCCATAGACCTTGACGAAGCACATCACCGCCATGGCGCCGGTCACCGCCAGCATCACCACCGCCAGCGGAGCCACCACCGAGGTGCCGAGTTTTGTCATGGAGAGCAGGGCCTGATAGATGAACCACTCGCTGACGAAGCCGTTGAGCGGCGGCAGCGCCGAGATGGCCATGGCGCCGATGAGGAACGCCAGCGCGGTCCAGGGCATCAGCTTGGCGAGGCCGCCCATCTTGTCCATGTCACGGGTGTGGAGGCGGAACATCACAGATCCTGTGCCCATAAAGAGCAGGCTCTTGAAGATGGCGTGGTTGAGCAGGTGATAGAGGGCGCCGAGCAGCCCCAGCACCACCAGAGTCGGTTGCTGATTGGCCAGGCCAATCATGCCGATCCCCATTCCCATCAGGATGATGCCGATGTTCTCCACCGTGTGGTAGGCGAGCAGCCGCTTGAGATCGTGCTCGGCGAGCGCAAACAGCACCCCGAGCACCGCCGAGCAGGCACCGAAGATCAGCACCATGTAGCCCCACCAGAGCTGGCTGGCGCCGAGAAAATCGATGGCTACCCGCAAGATGCCAAACAGACCCAGTTTGACCATGACCCCGGACATCAGCGCCGAGATATGGGAGGGGGCGACGGGCTCGGCCACCGGCAACCAGCCGTGCAGCGGCACGAAGCCGGCGCGCAGGCCGAAGCCGCAGAAGCTGAGCAGGAACACCAGCGAGGCCAGGGCGCCGCCGAGGTGATGCTCGCGCAGCACGCTGAATTCCAGACTGCCGCTGCCCTGGCAGAGCAACCAGAAGGCGACCAGCACCAGCGCCATGCCGATGTGGTTCATCACCAGATAGAGGCGGCTCTGCTTGGCGGCGTCCGGGTTGGTCTTGACCAGCCAGTAGCTGGTGAGCGTCACCAGCTCGTAGCTGAGCAGGAAGCCCAGCGCGTTGTCGCACAGCACCATGGCGACCATGGCGAACAGGAAGAGGTTCATCAGCACGCCTATGCTGACGTCCCCCTTGCCCTGGTACTCCTTGATGTAGGCAAAGGAGTAGAGCGCCACCGCCACACCGACCAGCGTGATCACCAAGAGCATCAGCGCCGCCAGCATGTCGAGGTGCACCGAGCCCAGCAGCCAGAGGGCGCCGTCAATGGGGGTGCCCCGCGCCAGGGTCTGTCCGGCGACCATGACACCGCAGAGGGAGCCCAGCAGGGCGAAGCCGCTGTTGAGGCGGTTGGCGAGGGCGGCGCTGTTCAGCAGCCAGCCTGCGGCGGCGCCCAGCAGCGCGCCTGCCAGAAGGAGCAACAGGGTGCCCAGTAGAAGAGGGGGCAGCATCAGCGATCTCCCTTGGCTGTCAATGAGTGCGGTGAAGAGGGCGAGGCCGTGGCACTGAATGCGGGGGCGCCTTCCGGATGGGATTGGGCGGCCTGCAGGCGACGCTCGCGGGCGGTGTGGGCGCTGTCGTCCTCGCTCACCAGGGTCAGCGCCTGAGAGGGGCAGGCATCGATGCAGGCCGGGCCCTCTTCGCGAAACGCGCAGAGATCGCATTTGACCGCGATGGCGCGCACGCCGGGCTCCCAGCTCAGCAAGTCTTCCCCGAAGCAGCGCAGGCCGGCGGAGGTGGAGGGGTTGCTGGAGCGCACCGAGCAGGGGATGTAGCTGTCATAGCTGGTGGCCATGGCCACCGGACGGCTGCCGCCGCTGCTGATGGCGCCGAAGGGGCAGGCCACGGCGCACAGGTTGCAGCCGATGCAGAGCGACTCGTTCAGTTGCACCGCATCCGCGGTCTGGCAGATGGCCTCGACCGGGCACACCTTGATGCAGGGGGCGTCGTCACAGTGACGGCACTGAACCGGCATGGTCGCCTGCTCGTGTCGCATGACGGTTAATCGGGGGGCCTGTTGCAAACCCTTGGCCTTGTGAACCGTGCTGCAGGCCGCCATACAGGTGCCACAACCGATACAAAGTTTGGGATCAGCGATAACGAAGCGGTTCATAGCCTACCTTGTCGTGTCGCGAACGGAGAAAGTAGGGGCAGAATGGCAAGATGCGGGCCAGATTGTGTGTGGCGCTGGGAATGAGTTTAACTGGCTGTTTTCATGTGTATTTTAATTTTGTCTAGGGGTGTGTCACAGAGGCGGGCAACTGTCGAACCGTGACGTTCGTCACTTGTGACGAAGGGGCGGACAGGGTTCGTCACACCAGGGTGCAGGAGCATGAGGAGGGCAATCTCGGCTAGCGGGGAAAAGAGAGGGAAGGTCTATGCCTCCCTCTTGTGTCTCAGGTGTACTTGCCAGGGACCGCAAGCAGGTTCGATTAGCGCAGCGTCATCGGACGCACGGGAACGCGAACATCCCGTCAGAGGGAAAGCAACCTTGCGATATCAGCGGTACGCTCCCTTCTCCCCTCGCGGGAGAAGGGCTGGGGATGAGGGGGTGGGCAATCTCGGTTAACGGCAAAAAAAGAGGGAGGCCAAAGCCTCCCTCTCTCTTGCTGGCGTTCTTTATGCCATCAGAATGCCATCAAATATCCACCTGCGAGCCCAGCTCGATCACCCGGTTGGGCGGGATCTCGAACTGATCCGGCGCCCGCAGGGCATTGCGTTGCAGCAGCATGAACAGCTGGCCACGCAGATAGAGGTACCAGGGGCGCTCCTTCATGATCAGCGACTCGTGGGCCATGAAGAAGGAGGTCTCCATCATGCGGCAGCTCAGGCCCTCCGCATTGCAGCGATGGAAGATCTCCTCCATGTTCGGGGTCTCGCGCCAGCCGTAGCTGGCCACCACCCGCCAGAAGGTGGGGGAGAGCTGCTCGATACAGACCCGGCGTACGTTGTGGACGTAGGGCACGTCCTCCACCCGCAGGGTGAGCAGAATGATCCGCTCGTGCAGCACCTTGTTGTGCTTGAGGTTGTGGAGCAGCGCATGGGGTATCACATTGACCACCCGCGACATATAGACGGCGGTGCCCGCCACCCGGGTCGGCGGGGATTTTTCCAGCGAGGCGATCATCGGCTCCAGCGAGTTGCCGTGCTCGTTCAGGCGGCGAATAAGCTGAAAGCGCTCGCTCTTCCAGCTGGTCATCAGGGTGAACATGACCGCGCCCAGGGTGAGGGGCAGCCAGCCGCCGGAGAAGATCTTGGCGAGGTTGGCGACAAAGAGCGGCACATCGATGGCCAGCAGCAGGGCGAACAGGGCGGCCACCAGATAGGGGTTCCAGTGCCAGCTGTTCTTCGCCACCGAACAGAAGAGGATAGAGGTGAGCACCATGGTGCCGGTCACGGCGATGCCATAGGCGGCCGCCAGATTGCTGGAGTGCTCGAAGCTCATGATGACGATCACCACTGAGACATAGAGCATCCAGTTGATGACCGGGATATAGATCTGGCCCGACTCCTGCTCGGAGGTGTGCACGATGCGGATGGGTGAGAGATAACCGAGCCGCACCGCCTGCCGAGTGAGGGAGAAGACCCCGGAGATCACCGCCTGCGAGGCGATCACCGTCGCCATGGTCGCCAGCAACAGCAGGGGCAGCAGCGCCCAGGTGGGGGCGAGCAGGAAGAAGGGGTTGGCGATGGCCTCGGGGTTGCCGAGCAACAGCGCGCCCTGGCCGAAGTAGTTGAGCACCAGCGACGGCAGCACCACCACAAACCAGGCGAGCCGGATCGGGTTCTTGCCGAAGTGACCCATGTCGGCATAGAGCGCTTCAACGCCGGTGATGGCCAGCACCACGGCGCCGAGGGCAAAGAAGGAGGTGGTCTGGTAAGTCATAAAGAAGCGCAGGGCCCAGACGGGGTTGAGCGCGCCCAGCACCTCGGGATTCTGGCTGATGCCGCGCAGGCCCAGCACCGCCAGGGTCAGAAACCAGGTCAGCATGATGGGGGCGAACAACTTGCCCACGGTGGCGGTGCCATGTTTCTGAATGGCAAACAGCAGGGTCAGCACCAGTACCGAGAGCGGCACTATGTAGGGATCCAGCGAGGGGGCCACTATCTTCAACCCCTCGATGGCCGACATCACCGACATGGCCGGGGTGATCACCACCTCGCCATAGAAGAAGCTGCCACCGATCAGCCCCAGAATGATCAATACAGGGGCCAGCCTCTCGGGGCTGTTGCGGGTCGCCAGCGACATCAGGGTCAGGATGCCCCCTTCACCGGCATTGTCGGCCCGCATCACGAAGGAGAGGTACTTGACCGAGACCACCAGGATCAGCAGCCAGAAGATCAGCGAGAGAAAGCCCAGGATGGAGGCGGGTTCGACCCCGAACCCGAATTGGCCCGACAGGCACTCGCGCAGGGTATAGAGCGGGCTGGTGCCGATATCGCCATAGACCACGCCGATCGCCGCCAGGGTGACGCCGGACAGGGCGGGTTTGTTATTGCAGTTCATGAAGTTGTCTTGTCAGTTTGATGCGGACATATTTGCCAGCACAGGGGCCCCGAGCTATCAGCTAACACAGAGAGTCGATCGGGAGGGGATCAATGAATGGTGATGGGAAAGGGAATCAACTGGATAGGAATAGGTTCATCATGGGGCACAGTCTGTTCATCTGCGATTCAGCTCATGATGACACAGAGTCTGTGGGAATAGGCCCTGATATAAATAATCAAAAGGGGCTTTTGAACGAGATTATTAATTACTCTGTGATTGACATAAACCCCTGAGCCGCGAGCAAGCGTTTGTTTTCTCTGAGTATCCATTTTGGCTAGTTTTTCCTATCAATCTGGCTGAAAAATAGACGATAAAATGCTGACCAATAAATTACCGGCTCGCGTCGCAAAGAGTGGGACGTGGGGAGGCAATGGGGTCTTTATTTAGTCTTTTGGTGGAGAAATAGCAGGGAAGGGGCCGCCACGACGGCAGTCACTATAAAACGGAGAGAAAAATGGGGGGGTATAAAATAAGGATGTAATAAACGAAGTGAATTGCACCACTCATCAAATATCTTAGAGCAGCGCAATGTGCTGCGGTTATTACATCCTACGCTACTGAATCTACATGGTGGCCTTTTCGTGTCGCGAATGGAGAAAATAGGGGTAGGATGGATATGTGCGAGTCAAAAATAACTAAGCTGTATAAATAAAAGTGATTCACTGTATTTAAATATGGAGCGTGGTAACGGGCTGACAGGTGTCTAACCGTGGCATTAGTCACTTATGACGAAGTGGCCGTCATGCAGGGGAACGGCCACTATGATCGGAGGGCGTTAGTAGAACCTGGAACAATAAACATAGGGGCAATAAGAGCATTACCCCCTACATCATCATGCCTGCGGTTTGGTATCCGGCAGACAGTCTGCGAATGCTTGTTGAATACTTGGAATTTTCCCTTGTTGGGCACCACCACCATGCAATATGACTAATAACATGCCCACCATGACCGATACACCATTAGATATTCTAATCATCTGTTCCAAGAGAGGTAGTGGATAACCTTTGCTGTGCCGGTGAATGGCATGAATCCCACTATGGATAAATGAACTTAGGGGCCTCCAGGAATATTCTTTGAACTCCAGCAGCATATCTAATGGCTCCTGTGGGGCTTTTCCTTGTAACTGCTCGAGCATTTTGCTGAGCATAGGGAGCGAATTAGCGCTATTGGCTGTTTCGTGAGTCAACTCGCGGGTTAACTTTGCAACCTCAGTGTCAGACGCGGCGTAAAGAAGCCAGATTGCCCTAACTAACGCTTCATATTGCAGGCGAACAAGTCCGGTAGCGGAGGTCAGGTTACCTGCCGATATGAGTATTTTTGCGCTTTCAGCATGTTCAAACGCAATGCTACACATGATCCTGCTCGCCATTATTCTGCCAGACCTATCGAATGGTTCGAGTGCAAGAAACTCCAAAAGCTGACTTTCAAGTTCCGCAGAGCGAGATAGAAGATAGTTTATCAACTGTGGCCTACTTATGAACTTCAGATTTAGAAGGGGGTTCTTTCTGATTCTTTTGCTGATGCTCAGAGAGAACAAAATCTACGTCATATAGCTTTCTCTTGGCGGGTATAACCTGCTCACCTGAAAGAGGACGAATATTTGACAGGCACCAGGCCCAATAGCCAGGTTCCCAGCCACTTGCACAGGCTGCTGCCACTTCAGATGGTTGCCATTCATGGACCTCTTCAACATCCACTATTGCAACCGCCCGGCCATCCAGATCAATGGGATTGTCAATAGATAGGAATGTTGAGTTTTCGACAATCAAGAGATTTCGAATGGGAAGAGATGCCGGACGCCAAGAGCGGATTTCAAGGCCCTTATTACCTGATGCCACATTTAAACCATGTGGACTGACGATAGAGAGTGCGAGCATAAACATCCCTTTGTCTTACAACCATTAGTTTTAGGTTGTTAAGTAGTTCATCATAGTCATGCGGGTTAAAAAATCGAAAGTGAGTTAAGGTTAAAATATGACCCAGATCAAGAAATTACTTATCTGTTGGTGATTGTCTGTCTGCTTCTTTTTTATAAGGTATCCATTGGCATCACGAGTCGATAGATTAAATGCATCTTTTTTCGTGCCAGAGATGACCTGACAGTAGGAACATAAATGAGCATTGGTTTGATGATAGTTTTGAAAAGATTCTTCAGAAGGAAAGAAACTATTAAGTCTTTGGGTATGGACGATGTTTTCAAGGGCTCTGGTTTTTCTGATGTACCGCCTCATATCTTCAATCGATATCCTGCGCCACTGCCACCAGATAAAAAATTTGAAGCCTATCAGGTACGTTTTCTGGTATCGGTGGAGTATCTGGAGCGCTTGTTCCAAGTGTTCATGCAGGCAGGCTATGTGGTTGATCCTGAATTGAATACTCAGGTCATGATGAAAAGCTCGCAGGAGACGGCGGCTAGGAAAGCCATGCTCTTTTTGAACCCGGCATTTGCTGGAGTCCTCGTCTCGTTTGCGAGCAATGATCTCGATGTTCTCGAGGCTATGCAGTGCAGCATCTGGATCCCCCCGCAGCCGGCGGAGTCATTCCCTTGGCTCGACCCTCAAAGTTTGGGGTCACTACAGGGGGATGTGGAATATTGGTGGAATCATCTTTGGCTGCCCTTCTGGGTTTCGCTAAGCCTGAAAGAACAGGCTGATTTTGCGCTAGAGCCGGAGTGGCGTGAATTTATGGAAAGCCATCATATATCGGATGATCCCGTGGTCGCGGGTTAGCATTTCTCCTCTCTCTACCCTGTTTTACTAAAGTCAGCATTCCCGCAATGCTGGCCTTGTCCTTTTCTGCCCCACATCGTAACCGCGTGTTTGTGAACGGTTGTCAAAGCTCGAGTTGGTGGGGCTGTCACTCTGTGTCGAGCTCGTCACTTTTGTCGTGTCGATCGCCGTGTCTGGTCCCTGTCGTCATCGTCACCCTCCTAATAAAGCAGGGCTGCCATCCTGATTACTCCTTTATTTTCAGATGCTTGTGAACTTTATCCCACGTCTGGCCTGAGTTGGTCTGATTAATGCCTAGTGGGATGGCTGGCCTGTCTCCCCTGTGAGCCTGGCCGGCAGGGTGTAACGAAACATTTAGGATCCCTCTCTATGAACAGCTTCGTGATTGCCGATCCCAGTCTCTGTATTGGGTGTCGTACCTGTGAGGTGGCCTGCGCCGTGTCACACCAGTCAGCGTCCTGCGCGGGCACCGTTGAGCGGGAGGGCGGTCTGCGTCTTGCCATCGAAGATGGACATCTGGTCTCAAAGGACAGCTATTTTCAGCCCCGCCTGAAGGTGGTGGTGGGCAGCAAGGTGACCACGCCGGTGCTCTGCCGCCAGTGTGAAGACAAGCCCTGTGCCAAGGCTTGCCCCAACAACGCCATCGTCACCGAGGATGGCCACGTCAAGGTCTATCAGGCGCGCTGCATCGGCTGCAAATCCTGTGTGGTGGCCTGCCCCTACGGCGCCATGAACGTGGTGGTGAAAGAGGTGTCCCCCGCGGCCGGTGCGCTGTTCAAGGGAGTGCAAACCAAGGCGCTGGCCTTGAAGTGCGATCTCTGCAGCCATCGCGAGGGGGGCCCGGCCTGCGTCGAGGTGTGCCCCACCCAGGCGCTGCGGCTGGTGACCCCACAGAGTCTGGCGACCCTGAGCCGGCAAAAACAGCTGGCCAGCGCCGAGGCCATGCCGTCCAGTCAGCGGGCATAGGCCCAGAGCCGGAGGATGGTGCTCGCTGGGCCGCCATCCCGCCGTTTATCGTTAACAAACAAGAGTGCGACTCATGAAAAAAGTCATTACCGTCTGCCCCTATTGCGGCACCGGTTGCAAGATCAACCTGCTGGTTGAAAACGACAAGGTGGTGGGGGCCGAAGGCGCCAACGGCCGGACCAACGAGGGGCAACTCTGCCTCAAGGGTTACTACGGTTGGGACTTCCTCAACGACACCAACCTGCTGACCCCCCGTCTCAAGAACCCGATGATCCGCCGCGAGCGCGGTGGCAAGCTCGAAGCCGTCTCCTGGGATGAGGCCATTGGCTTTGCCAGCAGTCGTCTCTCCGCCATCAAGGCGAAGTACGGTGCCGACGCCATCATGACCACAGGCTCCGCCCGCGGTCCCGGCAACGAAGCCAACTATGTGATGCAAAAATTTGCCCGCGCCGTGATTGGGACGAACAACGTCGATCACTGCGCGAGGGTGTGACACGCACCCTCAGTCTCCGGTCTGGAGACAACTGTAGGTAACGGCGCCATGAGCAACGCCATTCCCGAAATTCAAGAGACCAAGTGCCTGCTGGTGTTTGGTTACAATGCTGCCGACTCCCATCCCATAGTGGCGCGCCACATCCTCAAGGCGAAAGCCAAGGGTGCCAAGGTGATCGTCTGTGATCCGCGCATGGTGGAAACCGCCCGCATCGCCGATCAGTGGTTGCCGCTGAAAAACGGCTCCAACATGGCGCTGGTCAATGCCTTCGGCAACGTGCTGATCGCCGAGAACCTCTATGACAAGGCGTTCGTCGCCAACTACACCGAAGGTTTCGATACCTTCAAGGCCACCGTGGCCAAGTACACCCCGGAATACGTGGAGGAGATCACCGGCCTCAAGGCGGCGGATATCCGCGCGGCCATTCGCACCTATGCCGAGTCACCCGCCTCCATGATCCTGTGGGGCATGGGCGTGACCCAGTACGGTCAGGCGGTGGACGTGGTGAAAGGCTTGGCGGGGCTGGCCCTGCTGACCGGCAACTTCGGTCGTCGCGGCACCGGCTGCGGCCCGGTGCGCGGTCAGAACAACGTGCAGGGCACCTGCGACATGGGGATGCTGCCGCACCAGTTCCCGGGCTATCAGTCCGTGGCCGATCCCGCCATCAGCGCCAACTTTGCCAAGGCGTGGGGCGTGGAATCGCTGTCCCAGAAACCGGGTTATCGCTTGACCGAGCTCAGCCACAAGGTGGAGGAGGGCAAGTGCAAGGCCTTCTACATCTTCGGCGAAGACCCGGCCCAGACTGAAGCCGACCTGGCCCAGTTCAGGCGTACCCTGGGTGGCATGGAGCTGGTGATAGTGCAGGACATCTTCATGACCCAGACCGCCGAGATGGCCGACGTCATCCTGCCCGCCACCAGTTGGGGCGAGCACGAGGGGGTCTACAGCTCGGCGGATCGCGGCTTCCAGCGCTTCTACAAGGCGGTCACCCCGCCCGACAACGTGAAGCCGGACTGGGCGATCTTCTCGCTGATGGCCAGCGCCATGGGGTATCCCATGGAGTATCGCGACACCCAGCAGATCTGGGACGAGATGCGCGCGCTCTGCCCGCTCTATACCGGGGTCAGCTACGACAAGATGGCGGATCTCAAGAGTGTGCAGTGGCCCTGTCCGACCGAGGATCACCCGGGCACCAGCACCCTGTTCGAGGGCAATGTGTTCACCACCCCGAGCGGCAAGGGGCAGCTGATCGCCTCCGAGTGGCGGCCGCCGCTGGAGCAGCCCTGTGCGGATTACCCGCTGGTGCTCTCCACGGTGCGGGAGGTGGGTCACTACTCCTGCCGCTCCATGACCGGCAACTGCTCGGCGCTGCAGACCCTGGCCGATGAGCCTGGCTATGTGCAGATCCACCCGAGCGATGCACA
Source organism: Aeromonas sp. sif2433 (assembly GCF_019218705.1). Classification (NCBI taxonomy): domain Bacteria; kingdom Pseudomonadati; phylum Pseudomonadota; class Gammaproteobacteria; order Aeromonadales; family Aeromonadaceae; genus Aeromonas; species Aeromonas sp. sif2433. Next base: position 251,509 of record NZ_JAHUXD010000001.1, on the reverse strand, counting down.
GAAGCTCGGGGTGAAGGATCAGGCGCTGGTCTGGATCTCGTCCCGGCGCGGCAAGGTGATTACCAGGGCGAACTACAACGACAGGGTCAACGCCGGTGTGGTCTACATGACCTACCAGTGGTGGATCGGGGCCTGCAACGAGCTCACCATAGAGCACGTGGACCCGGTCTCTTACACCCCAGAGTACAAGTACTGCGCGGTGAAAATTGAGCGTATTGAGAATCAGCCTGAGGCGGAGAATTATGTCCAGACTGAATACAGTGCACTCAAGGCGAAATTGCGCAGCGCCGCCAAAGGCTAATCAGCGTTAAATAAAGTGGATCCAGGCTCTGTTCACAGGGCCCGGATCCCCTCATCCTTTTTTCAGCGGGCAGGTGTCCATCATGAAAAATGAATTAAATGTCTCGTTCGGGATCTTTTACGTTTCCGCCTATTTATTGGTGATGTTATTGGGGGTCGGCTGCTATCTGTGGTACGACGAATTGATATTCTTGCTGGGCTTTGGATTCTTCGGCTGTTTCATCGCCGCGCGGATCGCCATGGGGGCCGTGCTGGCGTCGCTGAGCGTGCAGGTGGCCTGGCTCATCGCCTTCCTCTCCACCACCCTGATCAACAGCCTGCTGATGGGCCTGGTTGCGTTGATGATCTACCTGAGTCATCAGGCGGTATCTGAAGAAATATCCGATAATATCAGTGGGTTATTGGTTGCCTTTCAGCTGCTGTCGGCCGGCTTCATCTTCGGCGGCCTCAAGCTGCACAACTACCAGCTGAGTTCCTCCTGAGGGCGACCACGGGCAGGGGTTGGGAACGGGAATCATCCGGCCAGGGCCGGCCGCTTACCACATTCATGATGGCGATATATTGATGATTGCCAATAAATAGCTGCGACGGCTGATGAATATTGCCCAGGGCCGCTTGGTTGTAATGACGGCGGGGCTACTTTATTATGCGAACACCAGCGCGATGCTATTTCTAGATATGTTAGTTTTTATAATTAAGCGTTAATTTTTTAAAAATTAATTATAACATCTGACGGAGTTGGCTGACTTATTGTTTACCGTCGTCGCTGACCGCAATTTGCCTGCAACTTGTTGCTTATACAGATGTAATGCGAGGCCAGAATGCTGAATGTGAGTGCCATTCCGTTGACCGACATCTCACCCATCTGGGATGACGGTTTTCTCTCTCTCTCCAAGAACCTGCTCTCCGCCGTCACCCTGGATGATTTCATCAAGAAGTTGAACCGGATCGATGCCTGCTTCGGCGGCGTGACCCGGGTCAACCTGATCCTCAACCTGGGCACCGGGGAGGAGGCGGTCTGCTACTTCATGGGGGGGCAGGGGCCACAGCACCTGATCTGCCACAAGGCCGATCTGCATTTCTCCAAGGAGCAGGCCATCATACTGCCAGCGGCCCGCTTCATGAATCGCTGCGCCAAGCTCGCCAGCACCCCTGTCTACGACGGCTTGCAATCCTACTGCCAGTTGCCCATTACCACGGCCCGCAGCCACCTGGGCGGCATCGAGTTCATCAGCACCGAGGCGAACGCCTTCCCGATGGAAACCCTGGCCAAGCTGACCCAGCTCGCGGCCATCGTCGCCATCGCGCTGGAGAACGTGCTGGACAAGGAGCGCACCCTGGAGCAGGCCAACTCCCTGCGCCTCGAGCGCGACAGCTGCAAGATCCTGGTGGACGTCACCAACGCGGTGATCAAGTTGGTGCGCATCGCCGAGCTGCCGAAGAGCCTGTTCACCATACTGCAGCACCACTTCTCCATCAGCAGCCTCTGCCTCGCGGAGTACAACGCCACCTCCGACAGCTTCAAGAGCTATCTGGTCAATCAGCAGGCCTGCGATGCGCCCGGCATCATCAACCACTCCTGCTTCGAGAAGAACTGCCTGCAGGGGGCCCTCGGCCACAGCGAGCCCTTCTTCATCTACCGGGAGCAGGGCCACGGCTGCAACGCGAGCTGCCGCTTCACCTCCCAGATCCTGCCGGCCGATGCGGACAGCTCCTGCATCCTGCCGCTGCGTTATCGCGGCAACCTGCTGGGGGTGCTGATCCTCTCCCATCCCCAGGCTGACTTCTTCGCCGACATCGACATCTCCCTGCTGGAGCAGGTGGCGGCGCGCACCGCGATTGCCATGAACAACGTGCAGGCGCAGCAGGAGATCTCCAACACCAACGGCGCTAAGGAGAAGACCATCAGGGTCGCCGAGCTGCCGTCCAGCGCCGACTTTGCCAACATCATCTACCAGAGCGCCGCCATGGAGGCGGTGCTGGAGAAGGTGAGGCTGGTGGCCCAGAGCGACTGCTCGGTGTTGATCCTGGGGGAGACAGGCACCGGCAAGGAGCTGATCGCCCAGGCCATCCATCGGCTGAGCGCCCGCCGCGAGCAGGAGATGGTGAAGGTGAACTGCGCCGCCATCCCCACCGGCCTCATCGAGAGCGACCTGTTCGGCCACGAGAAGGGGGCCTTCACCGGCGCCCTGACCCAGCGCATCGGTCGCTTCGAGCGGGCCCACAAGGGCACCCTCTTCCTCGACGAGGTGGGGGACATGCCGCTCGACCTGCAACCCAAGCTGCTGCGGGTGCTGCAGGAGCACGAGCTGGAGCGGGTCGGCAACAGCAACCCCATCGCCATCGATGTGCGGCTGGTGGCGGCCACCAACTGCGACCTGCTCTCCATGGTCAAGAACAAGCGCTTTCGCAGCGATCTCTACTACCGGCTCAACGTCTTCCCCATCGAGCTGCCGCCCCTGCGCGAGCGGCGCGAAGACATACCGCTCTTGGTCAACTTCTTCATCAAGAAGATCGCCAGGCGGATGCGGCGCAACATCACCTCGATCCCGGCCGATGCCATGAAGATGCTGGTCTCCTTGCCCTGGTACGGCAACATCCGCGAGCTGGAAAACATCATAGAGCGGGCCGTGGTGATGACCCGCGGCCATGTGCTCAACCTCTCCCCCGACGAGCTGATGCCGCTCAAGGGCTACCACAAGATCGAGACCCTGGTCTATGACGAGCCGGCGCCGACCCTGTTCCGGGAGAGCCAGGGCCAGCCTGACGAGGGGGATGAGCGCCAGCGCATCATCGACACCCTGCGCGAGTGCAACGGCATCGTCGCCGGGGATCGGGGCGCCGCCCAGCGGCTCGGCATGAAGCGCACCACCCTGCTGTCGAAGATGAAGCGGCTCGGTATCTCGGCGAAAGCCCCCCAGATCCTCGACTAAGGGGCACCCAGATGTTGTCAGATACCGAAACCCCGCTGCACGAGCTGTGCGCACGGCGCGAGGTGGTTCACTATCAGCGGCGTGGCGTCACCACGGACGGCGCCATGCTGCTGCCCTGCGAAACCCCGGTGGCGCTGGTCTACAACGGCATCGCCCACACCGTGATGATGTGCAGTCCCACCGAGCTGGAGGACTTCGCCATCGGCTTCTCGCTGTCCGAGGGGATCATCGACAGCCTGCAGGACATCCACGACATCGAGCAGGTCGCCAGCTGTCAGGGCATCGAGGTGCATGTCACCCTGGCCAATCGCTGCGTCCATCGCCTCAAGGAGAAGCGCCGCACCCTGACCGGCCGCACCGGCTGCGGCATCTGTGGCAGCGAGAGCCTGGATCAGGTGGTGCGCACCCTGCCGCGGCTGCCCGACAGCCAGCGCCTCGAGGTGACCCTGATCGACAAGGTGCTGGAGACCCTGCGCCCCCTGCAGCTGCTGGGGCAGAGCACAGGCGCCACCCATGCCGCCGTGCACCTGGACGGGGCGGGCAACATCCTGGCCATTCGCGAGGACGTGGGCCGCCACATCGCGCTCGACAAGCTGGTGGGCCACCTGTGCCGCAGCGGTCGGCGCGATGGCGCCATCCTGGTGACCAGCCGCGCCAGCTTCGAGATGGTGCAAAAATGCGCCAGCGCCGGCATCGAGATCCTGCTCGCCATCTCGGCGGCCACCGAGCTCGCGGTGGAGCGGGCGGAGCAGACCGGCCTCACCCTGGTGGGCTTCTGTCGCCCCGGCCGGGCCGAGATCTACAGCGGTCGCCAGCGCATCAGCCTGGGCTAAGCCGCACAAACAGCTCCCCCGTTTCGTCGGCCCCGTCTCGTCAGGTGATTGGCGCTCGGGGCCGGCTCGGGTATAGTCCTGCGCCAACAAGATAGGTTCGGATGGCCGAGCCTGTGGCTGCCCGCCAGCAGTCACGGCCTCTGCCCATTCGACGCGGCTTCAAAGGATATCCCATGAAATTCAGTCCCCTGCTCGATGAGATGATGAAGGCGCTGCAGGTGCTGCCGGGCGTCGGCCCCAAGTCGGCCCAGCGCATGGCGTTCACCCTGCTCGAGCGCGAGCGCAGCGGCGGCCTGCGCCTGGCCCAGCTGCTCAATCGGGCGCTGACCGAGATAGGTCACTGCAGCCACTGCCGCACCTTCACCGAGAACGATCTCTGCGAGATCTGCGCCAATCCCAAGCGCGAGGAGAGCGGCCTGCTGTGCGTGGTGGAGAGCCCGGCGGACGTGGCCGCCATCGAACACACCGGCCAGTTCTCCGGCCGCTATTTCGTGCTGATGGGGCACCTGTCACCGCTCGATGGCATAGGGCCGGAGGAGCTGGGGCTCGAGATCCTGGAGCGCCGTCTGAAGGATGAGTCCATCAGCGAGCTGATCCTGGCCACCAACCCCACCATAGAGGGGGACGCCACCGCCTGGTACATCGCCGACATGGCCCGCGCCGCCGGCGTCGAGGTGAGCCGAATCGCCCACGGCGTGCCGGTGGGGGGCGAGCTGGAGCTGGTGGATGGCACTACCCTGTCTCACTCCCTGATGGGGCGGCAGCGGCTGAAATAACCGGTCTGGGAGTCGGCCAAAAAACCGGCGTTTGATGCCGTAATGAGGGGCGAGTGAGCAAGATTGCACACTCGCCCCTTGATATTTGGTGGGCCAGCCCCATCTAGGTTGGGAATCTGTTCAACCGACGTTTTGAGGATTGGTCGATGACCCAAAGTGTTCACGCCGAAACCCACGGCTTTCAAACCGAAGTCAAACAACTGCTGAGCCTGATGGCTCACAGCCTCTACTCCAACAAAGAAGTATTCCTGCGCGAGCTGATCTCCAACGCCTCAGATGCGGCGGACAAGCTGCGCTTCAAGGCGCTTTCCGATGCCTCTTTGTTCGAAAACGACGGCCAGCTGCGCGTGCGCCTGGTGGTGGACAAAGAGAACAAGACCCTGACCATCTCGGATAACGGCATCGGCATGACCCGGGATCAGGTGATCGAGCACCTTGGCACCATCGCCAAGTCCGGCACCGCCGACTTCTTCAAGCACCTGTCCGGCGATCAGGGCAAGGACTCCCAGCTGATCGGTCAGTTCGGGGTCGGCTTCTACTCCGCCTTCATCGTCGCCGACAAGGTGACCGTGATCTCCCGCGCCGCCGGCACCGAGCCGAGCCAGGGCGTGCAGTGGGAATCGGAAGGTGAAGGCTCCTTCACCGTCGCCGACGTGACCAAAGAGGGTCGCGGTACCGACGTCATCCTGCACCTGCGTGCCGAGGAAGAAGAGTTCCTGGACGACTGGCGCCTGCGCGCCGTGGTCGCCAAGTATTCCGACCACATCTCGGTGCCGGTGGAGATGTACAAGGAGGGCACCCCGGATCGGGAAGAAGACGGTGAAACCATCGTCGGCACCCCGGGCGAGTGGGAGCAGGTCAACCGCGCCACCGCACTCTGGACCCGCAATCCGAAGGACATCAAGGATGAGGAGTACCAGGAGTTCTACAAGCACGTCGCCCACGACTTCGAGGATCCGCTGCTGTGGGGTCACAACCGGGTGGAAGGGGCGCAGGAGTACACCAGCCTGCTCTACGTGCCGGCCCGCGCACCGTTCGATCTCTACAACCGCGAGCAGAAGCACGGCCTGAAGCTCTACGTACAACGCGTCTTCATCATGGATGACGCCGAGCAGTTTATGCCGACCTACCTGCGCTTCGTGAAAGGGGTGCTGGATTCCAACGATCTGCCGCTCAACGTCAGCCGCGAGATCCTGCAGGACAACAAGGTCACCGCCTCCCTGCGCAAGGCTTGCTCCAAGCGCGTCCTGACCATGCTCAACAAGCTGGCCAAGGATGACGGCGAGAAGTACGCCAAGTTCTGGAGCGAGTTCGGCAACGTGCTCAAAGAGGGCCCGGCCGAGGATTACGCGAACCGCGAGGAGATCGCGAAGCTCTTGCGCTTCGCCAGCACCGCCGGCGAGGGCGAAGCTCAGACGGTCTCCCTTGAGGATTACGTTGGCCGCATGAAGGAAGGCCAGCAGAAGATTTACTACATCACCGCCGACAGCTTCGCCGCGGCCAAGAACAGCCCGCACCTCGAGATCTTCCGCAAGAAGGGCGTCGAAGTGCTGCTGATGTGGGAGCGGGTGGACGAGTGGCTGATGAGCCACCTCACCGAGTTCGACGGCAAGCAGCTGGTCTCCGTCACTCGTGGCGAGCTGGACCTGGGCGAGCTGGAAGACGAAGCGGCCAAGCAGGCGCAGGAGGAGGCCGAGAAGGCCAATGCCGGTCTGGTTGAGCGGGTCAAGAGCAGCCTCGGCGAGGCGGTGAAAGAGGTGCGTGTCACCCACCGTCTGACCGACTCACCGTCCTGCATCGTCACCGACGACCACGGCATGAGCACCCAGATGATCAAGCTGATGCGCGCAGCCGGCCAGCCGGTACCGGAGCAGAAGTACATCCTGGAGCTCAACCCGGACCATGCGCTGGTGAAGAAGCTCGACACCATCACCGACGACAACCTGTTCGGTGAGTGGGTCAGCCTCTTGCACGAGCAGGCCCAGCTGGCGGAGCAGGGCGGTCTCAATGACCCGGCCAGCTTCGTGTCTCGAGTCAACCGTCTGCTACTCCAGGCGTGATGGCGCAGGCCCACTGTGATGCAGTGGGCCTTTTTATTGGGCGCTCGCTGCCGATGGGGCGGGCGCCTCGTCAGTTGATGGATTGCTGAATTTTCAATCACTTTTTGTGTACGGGCCCTGCGCCTTAAGTCGCATCGCCAGCGCGTACACATGGTGATAATGTGGGCACTCACACGGGGCAAGCTTGTTAAAACGGGCGAAACCGTGTAGTTTTTTGCCTTCTCAAGAATTGAATAACCAATCAATTAGGAGCGTGTATGCGCATTGTTCTGTTGGGAGCACCGGGTGCCGGTAAAGGTACCCAGGCTCAGTTCATCATGGAAAAACACGGTATTCCGCAGATCTCCACCGGCGACATGCTGCGTGCGGCGATCAAGGCGGGCACCGAGCTGGGCCTCAAGGCCAAGGCCGTGATGGACGCAGGTCAGCTCGTCTCCGACGACATCATCATCGGCCTGGTCAAAGAGCGTATCGCCCAACCGGATTGCGCCAACGGCTTCTTGCTGGACGGCTTCCCCCGCACCATTCCCCAGGCGCAAGCCATGAAGGAAGCCGGTGTGGTGGTGGACTTCGTACTGGAATTCGCGGTGCCGGACGAAGAGATCGTCAAGCGCATGAGCGGCCGCCGTGTTCACTCCGGCTCCGGTCGTACCTACCACCTGGTGTTCAACCCGCCGAAAGTGGAAGGCAAGGATGACGTGACCGGCGAGGATCTGGTGATCCGTGCCGACGACGAAGAGACCACGGTGCGCAAGCGCCTGGATGTCTACCATCAGCAGACTGCGCCGCTGATCGGTTTCTACGGCAAGGAAGCGGAAGCGGGCAACACCCGTTACGTCAAGATCGACGGCACCCAGCCGGTGGACGTCGTCAGCCAGCAGCTGGCGGCCATCCTGGGCTAAGTCTGCCCATTGTCGGTTGACAAGACAGCCTGAAGAAAGGGTCCATCCAGGGCCCTTTATTGCATCATAACAAGAACGACAAAAATAGAACGACAGGAAGCTAACGTGACCACGAAAACCGGGATCTTGCTAGTCAATCTGGGGACGCCAGCCGCACCGACCACGGCGGCCGTCAAGGCCTTCCTCAGCCAGTTCCTCCAGGACCCGCGGGTGGTCGAGATACCCCGCCTGCTGTGGTCGCCGCTGCTCACCTTCGCCATACTGCCGTTCCGTGCCCCCAGGGTTGCCAAGCTCTACCAGCAGATCTGGACCGAGCAGGGCTCACCGCTGATGGCCATCAGCCAGCGTCAGCGCGATGCCCTGGAGCAGGAGCTCAAGCGCGAAGGGGTGGAGGTGCCCGTGGTGCTCGCCATGACCTATGGCAGCCCCTCGCTCAGCGATGGTTGGCAGGCGCTCAAGGCGCAGGGCGTCAACCGGGTGATACTGCTGCCGCTCTATCCCCAATATGCCGCCAGCACCACGGCCGCGGTGTTCGACGGCTGGGCGCGGGTGATGAAAAGCGAGCGCCACCTACCGGTGATGCGCCTCATCCGTGACTACCATAATCACCCCGAATACATTCAGGCGCTGGCCATGAGCGTGCGCCGCCAGTGGGAGCAGCAGGGCCAGGGTGAGCACCTGCTGATGTCGTTCCACGGCATCCCCCAGCGCTGCGAGGACGAGGGGGATCCCTATGGTCACCAGTGCCGCCGCACCGCGACCCTGCTGGCCGAGGCACTCAACCTGGCCCCCGAGCAGTGGAGCGCCAGCTTCCAGTCCCGCTTCGGCAAGCAGGAGTGGCTCAAGCCTTACACCGACGCCACCATCACGGCGCTGGCCGGCCAGGGGATCAAGCGGCTCGATGTGATCTGCCCGGCGTTCTCGGCCGATTGCCTCGAGACCCTGGAGGAGATCCAGGTCGAGAACCGCGCCCTCTTCATCGAGGGGGGGGGAGAGCAGTTCCACTACATTCCTGCGCTCAACAGCGATCAGGCCCATATCCGCATGATGGTGTCGCTCATCTGCCGCGAGCTGGCATGATGATGCGCTCCATGTCGCGCACGGCTGATGGTGTCGCCCATTATTTGCCGCGAGCTGGCATGAGCCACATTGCTTTCAGGATCCAACGATAAGGAGTGTCATGATGATGCATATCACGCTGATCTACGCTGGCCTCTTGGGGCTCTTGTTCCTGCTGCTCTCCTGCTGGGTGGTCAAGCGTCGGCGCCAGTTCAGGGTCAAGATAGGGGCAGGGGACGCACCCGAGATGCTGGCGGCGATCCGGGCCCACGGTAACTTCGCCGAATACGTGCCGCTCACCCTGCTGCTGATGGCCCTGTGCGAGCTGGCCGGGGTCGGTGCCTTCTGGCTGCACCTCGGCGGCTCGCTGCTGCTGGTGGGGCGGATACTGCACGCCATCGGCATCCAGCTGCCCGAGGCACCGAACAAGCCCCGGCTGTTCGGCACCCTGTGCTTCTGGTTGTCGCTTGGGATCTTCTCGGTGCTGGCCCTGGTGCAGGGGTTGTCATTTGGTTGAGGCCTGGCCCCGGCAGACAGCGAAACACCACCTCCCCGCGAGGTGGTTTTTTTTGGCTCCAAGATCAAACGTTTGCCTCGCCAGCCCTTGTCTATACTGACCCCATATTTTAATCGGGCGACTTTTCGGCGAGGCGGATTGTGTTAAAATCCCGCCCCTCTTCCCCCCAGAGCACAGAACATTGCCATGAAATTTCCCGGTCAGCGCAAGTCCAAACACTACTTCCCGGTCGACAGGCGTGATCCCCTGATCCCGCAGAATCCCCTGCTCACCGAACTGGGCAAGGCCTATGTAGTGGGCATCGATCAGACCCTGGTGGACATCGAAGCGCATGTGGACGAGGACTTCCTGAACCGTTATGGCCTGAGCAAGGGCCACTCGGTGGTGATCAGCGATGACGTGGCCGAGCGGGTCTACGAAGAGCTCAAGACCAACAACATGGTGGTGAGTGAGTTCGCCGGTGGCACCATTGGCAACACCATGCACAACTACTCAGTGCTGGCCGATTCCCACTCCATCCTGCTCGGGGTGATGAGCCAGGACATCCGCATCGGCAGCTACGCCTACCGCTATCTGTGCAACACCTCCTCCCGCGTCAACCTGGACTACCTGCAACCAGTCGACGGCCCGGTCGGTCGCTGCTTCACCTTCATCACCGAGTGTGGCGAGCGCAGCTTCGGCATCAACGCCGGCAAGATGAACCAGCTGGATGTGCACCATGTGCCGGAAGAGGTGATCAAGGGGGCCTCCGCCCTGGTGATCACCGCCTACCTGGTGCGCGGTGACGATGGCGATCCCATGAAAGAGGCGGCCATGAGCGCGGTGCGCTACGCCCGCGAGGCCGGAGTGCCTGTGGTGCTGACCCTCGGCACCCGTTTCGTCATCGCCGACAATCCCCAGTGGTGGCGCGATTTCATCGCCGAGAACGTGACGGTGCTGGCGATGAACGAGGACGAGGGCGAGGCCCTGACCGGGATCAAGGATCCCCTCGGCGCCGCCGACAAGGCCCTCGACTGGGCCGACATGGTGCTCTGCACCGCCGGCCCCATCGGCCTCTACATGGCGAGCTACACCGAGGAAGACTACAAGCGCGAGACCACCCATACCCTGCTGCCCGGGGTCATCCCCGAGTTCAACATGTATGAGTTCAGCCGCCCCATGGCCCGTGCCAAGTGCCGCAAACCGGCGCGCATCTACTCCCACATCTCCCCTTACATGGGTGGGCCTGAGAAGATCAAGAACACCAATGGCGCGGGGGATGGCGCGCTGTCTGCCGTGCTGCACGACATGGTGGCCAACGCCTATCACCGCATGAATGTGCCGAACTCCGCCAAGCACATGTCCGAGTTCCTCACTTACTCCTCCCTGGCCCAGGTGTGCAAGTACGCCAACCGGGTCAGCTACGAGGTGCTGGCCCAGAGCAGCCCGCGCCTATCCCGCGGTCTGCCCGAGAAGGAAGACAGCCTGGAAGAGGTGTACTGGGAGCGTTGATCGCGGCTTTTGCTGAAGAAGACCAAGGCGCCTGCGGGCGCCTTGATGCATGTCGTGGCGGCAGCATTTTCTGGCGGCGAATACCCCGGCCCGGCACCGGCTGATCGGGCAGGCGGCGGGCCATCTCGCCCACGCCGGTCACATGTTGAGGGCCCGGATCGCCCAATATCGTACCCTATGGGCCTGATCCCCTCCTTTTTGGGGATAAGGCTTGAGTCTGCGGGGCTTTTGGGACACCATCAGCCCCATTATTGGCCAGCATTGGCCGACACCGCCTGCAGGAGAGAGACCCCCATGAGCAAACTAACTGACAATCTTGACGCCAATTTCCAGCTGTTTATCGAAGAAGTCCGCGAGTCGGGTCAGGTGTGGGGTCTGCGCTACGGTGAAGACTGGGTGGTCTGCCGCTCTGCCGAGTTCGAAGACGCCGACGTGATGCCGCTCTGGTCCGCCGAGGCCGATGCCCGTCGCCACTGCGTGGACGAGTGGGCTGACTACGAGCCTGAGGTGATCGAGCTGGAAGAGTTCCTCGACATCTGGATCAACGATCTGGACGAGGACGACGTGCTGGTCGGCCCGAACTGGAACGCCGATCTGGAAGGCCAGGAGCTCGAACCCATCGAGCTGGCCAAGGCCCTGATCGAGCTGGATGCCTGAACAGTTCTGCATTGATGGCCCGCACCCGGGACCATGGAATGCCACCAGAACCGATAGCCGCGAGGCTGTCGGTTTTTTTTATGGCCCGCATTGCAGAATATTGAATGAAAAGGCGATTTGGCTTGGCGCTGACGGCGCTATGAGCCATCATCAATCCTTTGCCAGACGGGAGGTGCCATGTTTGTATTCGACGTGAGCGGACGAGCGGGAGCACGGGCCGAGATCCGCGTGCAGGCGCTGGACTGGGGCCAGAGCGGGCCCGTCACCTTCAGCTGCGACAGCGATGAGCTGGCGCTGGTGCTGCTCACCGGCTGCCGCTGTGATGCGGTGGGCTTCTTCAATCTGCTGGCCGGTTGCAAGCCGCTCTATGTCGAGCAGTGGCTCGCCTACCTGCAGGAGACTGGCCACATCGACAAGCAGAGTTGCCAGTTGGAGAGTCCGGCCCAGGAGGATTACCTGACCCGGGCCGGCTTGGCGGACGATGAGCTCAACGCCCTGTTGGGACAGGTGTATCGGGTGGCCGGTTTCAATCGCCTGCAGATCAACCGCTACCTCAAGAATCGCCACAACCCGACCATGCTGGCGACCCGCTACGATCAGAAGGAGCTGGAGCGCTATCGCCAGCTCAACGACATCATTCTGACCTTGCTGAAGTTGAAGCGTCCTCAGTAAACAATCCGAGCTGGCCGATGTCCGGCCTCAGCTCCTGGGGCTTGGCGATCAGATAGCCCTGCAGCCCGTCCACATACATGCCTTGCAGCAGCTGCTTCTGAGCTAGCTGCTCCACCCCCTCCGCGATCACCAGACAACCCATGCGATGGGACACATCGACGATCATCCGCACGAACTGCTGGTTGGTGAGATCCTGCTCCAGCTCGGTGATGAGAGCGGGATCCAGCTTGATGTAATCGGGTTTGAGTTCGCGAAACAGGCTGAACGAGCCTATCCCTTTGCCGAAGTTGCAGATGGCGGAGCGGCTGCCGTGCCGCCTGAGCAGCTCGAACAGCCGTCTGGCCCCCGTCAAGTTGCGCTCGAGTTGCTCCTCGTCCAGCTCGAACACCAGGTTGGCGCTGGTGTTGGGATCTTTTTGCAGCTGGTGATCGAGCCAGATGAGGAAGGTGCTGTTCTGCAGCAGGTTGCCCGAGAGACTGAAGCCCCAGCGGCCGTTGTTGCTGCCGAAGGCCCGGTACTGGCGCATGATATTCAGGATCACCATCTGCTCAAGCCGCATCACCATGTCCAGGCGATGGGCCATGGCGAGCAGGGTATCGCTGGGCAGCACAGTGCCATCGACGCTGCTGAAGCGGGCGTAGATGTCGTGGTAGGCGAGCATGCCGCGGTGCAGGGGCATGATGGGCTGACAGGTGAAGCTGACGTGCTCCTGCTCCATCAGATCGGTCAGCACCTGGGTCCAGTGGCGCTGACCCTGCAACTCGACCACGTCGTCATTCTGCTGGATGGCCCAGCCGTTGACCGCCTCCGTCTGGGCGCGTGCCAGCGCCAGATCGGCCCGGGCCAGGATCGCCTCTATCTTCTGCTCGCTGCTCAGCCGGGTCATCCCCGAATAGGCCGCGCTCTCCAACCCGTGTTGCCGCTGATAGTGATCGAAGGCGAGCTTGAGATCCCGCCCCAGCAGGTGCGGCGGTATGTTGGCGACCGGCGGCACCAGCACGGCGAAGTCGGCCCCCGAGATGCGGTAGACCTGATGGCCGGGGAAGCGGCTCACCGTGTGGGTGATGAGGTTGGCGATGTCCTTGATGTAGGCATCGCCGGACTGGAAGCCACGCTGGGCGTTGAGCTTGCCAAGCTCGGTGGCGCGGATCAGCACCAGGATCGCGGTCTGGGTATCCTCCTGTTGCAGCAGCTCGGTCAGATCGCGCCGGAACGCGTGGCGATTGCGCAAGCGAGTCATCTCGTCCTGGGTGGCCTGGTTGTGCAGCTCGCTGATCTGGCGGTGGGCATCGAGTTCGGCTTCACTGAAAGAGACCAGCAGCTGGCGCAGTGCCGCTTGTGCCTGGGGACTCTCCAGCAGCTCGGGATCCTGCTGTTGCAGCGCCAGCAGCCAGCGTTGCTCCTGCCTCGTTCGCTCCGCCTTGTGCGCGGCGCGGATGAGCAGGAACAGCAAGGCAAGGGCGATGACAGTGGTGGCCATGACCAGCAGCAGGGTGAGTGGCGGGACCGGGGGGGCGAGCCAGATTCCTTGCAGCAGCAGCAGGGGCATGCAGACCATGGCGCTGACCAGCAGCAGGTTCCCCTCGAACTTATTCAACATCGTGTCATCCTTGATGATGTCTGTGATGGCTAAATTCTAACCAAGCTGGCGGGACAAAGCATGAGTACTCACGCAACTCCTGGAAAAGCGCCGGTGGAAAGCGACTAAATGTGAGTGAAAACACTTTCACAACCCGTAAAAAAGGCGAAGATGGGTTGAAAACAGCTCCAACAAGGCCGAGGTAATTATGTTGCTAGAACCCGAAAATACTGCCAAAGCACGGCAATTGTTGAACCAGAGTATGGCCTTGGTGCTCGCAGGGGGACGCGGCAGCCGCTTGAAGCAGCTGACCGACAACCGCGCCAAGCCGGCGGTTCATTTCGGCGGCAAGTTCCGCATCATCGACTTCGTACTCTCCAACTGCATCAACTCCGGCATCCGCCGGGTCGGTGTGGTGACCCAGTACAAGTCCCACAGCCTGCTGCGTCACCTGCAATCCGGTTGGTCCTTCCTGCGTTACCAGATGAACGAGTTCATCGATCTGCTGCCCGCCCAGCAGCGGGTGGACGAGGTGCACTGGTATCGCGGCACCGCCGACGCCATCTACCAGAACGTCGACATCATCCGCGACTACGGCCCCAAGTACATAGTGGTGCTGGCGGGGGATCACATCTACAAGATGGACTATGCCGCCATGCTGCTCGATCACGTGCGCCTCGGCGCCAAGGTGACGGTGGCCTGCATCGAGGTGCCGCGGGCCGAGGCGTCGGCCTTCGGGGTCATGGACATCGACGAGCAGCGCAAGATCCGCGCCTTCGTGGAGAAGCCGGCCAATCCGCCCGCCATGCCAGGCAACGATCAGGTCTCCCTGGCCTCCATGGGGATCTACATCTTCGAGGCGGAGTACCTGTATCAGCTGCTGGAGGAGGACATCCACAATCAGGAGTCCAAGCACGACTTCGGCATGGACGTGATCCCGCGCATCGTGGGGGAGGGCAAGGCCTTCGCCCACCCCTTCACCATGTCTTGTGTCGGGGCCAAGGAGGGGCAGAAACCCTACTGGCGCGACGTGGGGACCCTGGATTCGTTCTGGGAGGCGAACATGGATCTCGCCTCAGTGGTGCCCGAGCTGGACATCTATGACGAGAACTGGCCCATCTGGACCAGCCAGACCATGACCCCGCCCGCCAAGTTCGTGCAGGACAGGAACGGTCAGCACGGCATGACCATCAACTCCATGTTCGCGGGGGGATCCATCGTCAGCGGCTCCTTCGTGCTGAACTCCGTGCTGTTCACTCACGTGCGGGTGCACTCCTTCTGCACCCTGGATCAGGCGATCATCTTCCCCGGGGTCGAGATCGGGGCCGGTTGCCGGCTGCGTCGGGTGGTGGTGGACAAGGGCTGTGTGCTGCCCGACGGGCTGGTGGTGGGGGAGAATGCCGATGAGGATATCCGCCGCTTCTACCGCTCGGAGCAGGGCATAGTGCTGGTGACCAAGGAGATGCTGGCCAAGCTCGACTGATTAGTTCGCAGACAAATAAAAAGGGAGCCTTGAAGGCTCCCTTTTTCATGGGTCAGGGCTGACTCATTCGCTGACGATGGCCTTGCCTGCCATCACCATGGCGGTGCCGTGCTTGCCACCGGCGGCGGTGACCTGAGGCACGCCGTCTTCGTCGGTGTCCTTGCCGGCGCCGTCGATGACATTCTCACCGGAGTCACCGATCCACTCGGCCATCTGCATGCCGTCGTTGACGGTGCCACGGAACCAGCTCACGTAACGCTGGGTCAGCTGCGCCAGCTCCAGCTCGGGAGCCTTCTCAGCGCCTTCGTTACGCAGGTTCAGCATGGCGGAGCGCAGGGCACCGGAGATGGCGGCCTGGGTCCAGGGGGTGTAGGTGCCCTGTTTGCCTGCCAGCCAGGTGCCGGCCTTGGCGTTGAAGAACGCCTTGTCGGTCGCGATGAACAGCGCGCGCGCGGCGCTGCGGTACTTGGCGTCCGAGGTGGCCAGGAAGGCCGCCGTCAGGCCACGGATGGCGGCAAACTGCGCCTCGATGGATTGACCTGCATCCGGCTGGCCACCCAGGGTCAGGCCGTCATGGACCAGACCGTTCTTGCCCTTGAGCTGCGCCAGGATGAAGTCGGCCTGCTTGCGGATGAGCGCGAGCGCCTGCTGACCTTGCGCGGTTTTCAGGTTCAGCTCGCCGTTGTCACCGGCGGCGTAGCCGACCGGCAGGGCATCCTGGGCACGCTGGAAGATCTGCAGGGCGACCAGGGTGTAAGCGGCGTCAAAGGTGGTGACGTGCTTGCCCTGTTTGCCGGCCTGCCAGCTGTCGACCAGGGTACCGGCCTTGGGCTCGAAATGCAGGGCACTGAGGTTCTTGAAGGTCAGGTTGGAGAGGTTGAGGGCCAGGGAGAAGGCATCCTCGCCCGCGACCTGCTTGGCGGCCTCGTTGCCCTTGTTGGCGGCCGGTGCGGCGGCGAAGGGGGCACCGTCAAACACGGCGTGGAAGGCCGGGTTCTGGTTGGTGTTGGCGCTGCGCTGATCGGTGAAGGCGTAGAACTCGGACAGGGGCCACAGCAGCATCCAGGCATCGCGCAGCTGGGCAGAGCCATCCACGACCTCCAGCTTGCCGATGGCGCCGACCTCATTCTTGGTGGTTTCGGTCACTTTCACCTGATGGGGGAAGTAGACGATGCCCTTGGCGGGGTCGTATTGCGGTGTGATCCTGGCACCCAGCTGCTTGCCGTCGAAGCCGAGCTGGCCCTGCAAGATGGCCAGCTTGTCGATGGACTGCTCGGTCAGCATCATGCCGTTGAAGCCGTCGGCGGCGGAGACGCCGAGCTTGTGCTTGCCGTCCTGATCCATGGTGGCGGAGGCCGCCTCCACTTCTTCATCGCTCTCGGCCACGTGCATGCCGCCGAGGAAGTCCTGGGACCACATCACTTCCTTGAGCAGGATGCCGCCCACGGCCGCCGGGTTCAGCAGGCTGTCGGAGCCGCTCCAGCGCAGGGTGGCGTAGTCACGGAAGTAGGCGGGCACCTGGGTCTTGACCGCTTTCTCGGTGCCCTTGGCGGTCTTGATGGTGAGCTGATCGCCATTGACCGGGGTGGTGTTCACCCCTTGCGCAAACTCCGGATTGGCGGAGGCGTAGGGCAGGGAGAGGGGATACATGCCTTGCGGCACTTCGTCGGCCGGGAAACCGACCGCCTCGGCCATGGTCAGCACCCGCTTGCCCAGATCGGCCAGGGTGCCGCCGCGGGCCAGGTTCTGCGGCCCGTTCACCAGATGAGGGCCCATGCCGGACTGATAGTTCAGGGCATACATGGCTTCTTCGGAGTATTCATAGGATTCGATGCCGGCGGCGAAGTCGAACGGGGTCGGCTCGTCGGCGCGGTTGGCATCCAGCACGTCCAGATCCAGCCCCAGCGCCTCGGCCAGCGGCTCACCGGAGAGCTCGAATTCGGTGTAGGCCAGCATGCTGGCGGCGGTGTTGAATGTCTTGTCTTCTACCTTGACGGCGGCGTGTGCGGCGCCGCTGAGCAGTGCACAGGCGATCGCCTGCACCAGTACGGTTTTTCTCATGTCCTTTTCACCATATGTTTGATTTTATTATGACGCTTCTCAGAATCGAAATGAGAATGGTGTGCATTATGGGGCAAGGCGAGGGGCTTGAGAAGAAAAAAACCGCCCCCGAGGGGAGGGGGCGGCGCTGGCTTTACATCAGTTTGAAGGGGATCACCAATCGGCCGGGTTCCACCTTGAGCGCCTCGACCTTGTCCTTGATCCTGGCCTCGTTCTGGCGGCTGCTGTCGAGCCGGTAGATGGGGGTCTGGGAGAGGAACAGGGAGAGCGACTGGTTGAAGGTCGGCAGCAGCGGGGTGAGGGCGGCCCCCACATCGGCCGGCTCGGTCTTGACCGAGATGAGCTCGAGATCGCGCAGGTAGATGGCGCCCTGCTCGGCCACGTAATCGGGGCGGGCGCTGAGGGAGAGGCGAATACGCATCTGCTGGCTACCGAGCGGGCTCGCCACCTGCAGATCGCCGGCGGCATCCAGCTCGACCCGGTCGGCGCGGCTGCGGCCGATGCGACTCTGCAGATCGTCGAGGCGGATCTTGCTCGACATGATGCCCGGGATCCCTATCTCTTTCTCGAAGGCGACCCTGTCTTTCAGGTATTGGTTGATCTCGCCCTCGCTGACGTTGTACTGGGTGAGCGAGCAGGCCGCCAGCAGCAGGCTGAGGGGGAGCAGAAGCAGGTGCTTTAACATGGATGGTTTCATCTCGACGGGTGACAACAGGACATGGCGCCATCTTAGGGGCAAAGCGGGGCGGCCGCCAGCCTGGCCGACGCCATCCCGTTTCTGTCGCATCCCCCATATGGGCATGGCAATTTGTTTTCATTCGAGTAGCGTCGCCAACCCAGGCGCCGGCGGGCCAGCGCTGGCGTCATCGGCCCAATACCCACAGATAAACTCCAGTTTTATCGACAAAAAATCCCATTGACCGGGCGATTTCAAAGCGAGTATTTTACCGCCGCACAAAAGCAAATTGATAATCATTATCATTTTGAATCTTTTTTGAGGGTGTAAAGTGAATACTCTTGTGATGACCAATGCCGCGCCCGTCCAGACGGGATCGCCGCCCGATTTCTTGTTTACCTCGGGTCAGGGCTCCCTTCGCGCCTATGACCTGGGTCAGCCCATCAGCACCCCCGCCTGTGAATGGTCCCTGCTCGAGCGGCAGATAGTCCAGGCCCTGGCCGTCGCAGTGGACGCAGGCCAGGTCAACCCGCTGCTGATCGGTGCCTTCGCCTTCGATCCGGCCGAAGCCTCCTGCCTCTATGTCCCCGGCCGCTACGAGCGAGGGGAGCGCAGCGCGCCCGAGACGATGCCCGCCATGGCCAACCAGGTGATCTCGGTCAACAGCACGCCTGCCGCCGCCGAGTTCAAGTCTTCGGTCAGCGCGGCGCTGGATGCCTTCGCCCAGGGGACGCTCGCCAAGGTGGTGCTGTCGCGCAAGCTCAAGCTGCAGCTGAGCCAGGCCGCCGATCCCGAGCAGGTGCTGGCGCGCTTGATGACCCAGAACCCCAACGCCTTCCACTTCTCGCTGCCGCTGGGGCAGGGGCGTTGCCTGCTCGGTGCCAGCCCGGAACTGCTGCTGCGGGTCAGCGGGGGCGCCGTCTTCACCCACCCGCTGGCCGGCTCGGCCAAGCGCGGCGGCGAGCCGAAGCAGGATGAGGCGGTGGCGCGCAAGCTGCTGGCGTCCAGCAAGGATCGGCATGAACATCGCCTGGTGATCGACGAGATCCGCCGGGTGTTGGCACCCCACTGCCGCGAGCTGGCCATTCCGGCCGAGCCCTCCCTGATGAGCACGGACACCCTCTGGCATCTGGGCACCCCCATCGCCGGTCAGTTGCATGCGGGGCAGGCCTCGGTGCTCTCCCTGGCCTGCCAGCTGCACCCCACCCCGGCCCTGTGCGGCTATCCCACCGAGCTGGCGCGCCAGTTCATTCGTGAGCAGGAGCCGTTTCAGCGCGCCCTGTTCAGCGGCATCGTCGGCTGGTGTGACAGCCAGGGTAACGGCGAGTGGGCCGTGGTGATCCGCTGCGGCGTGCTCGATGGCCACCATGTGGAGCTGTTCGCCGGCGCCGGCATAGTCGCGGGCTCGGATCCCGCCATGGAGTGGGCCGAGACCGGCACCAAGCTGGGCACCATGCTCAAGGCGCTCGGCCTAGGAACTGAGGTGGCGCTATGAAACAGCACTACCGCCTAGGTTTGCCGAGCTGGCAGCCCAATCCCAAGGCGCTCGGCTTAGAGCCGGAGGTGGCGCTATGACCCAGCCCGACACCTTCCTCCCTTACAGCCGCTGGCCCCAGGATCTGGCCCAGCAATATCGCGCCAAGGGTTACTGGCGCGGTGAGCCCCTGACCGCCATGCTGGCCCGCCAGTGCGGGTCGGCGCCGGATGCCCCGGCCATTCTCTGCGGCGAGCGCCGCCTCAGCTATTGCGAGCTCGATGCGGGCTCGACCCGGCTGGCCGCCAGACTCGCCCATCATGGCTTCAGGGTCGGCGACACCGCCCTGGTGCAGCTGCCCAACGTGGCCGAGTTCTATCTGGTGTTCTTCGCCCTGCTCAAGGTCGGGATAGCGCCGGTCAATGCGCTGTTCAGCCACAACCGGCTGGAGCTGGCCTCCTATGCCGAGCAGATCAGCCCCAGGCTCTTTATCGGTTCAGTCACCCATCCGCTGTTTGCAAGCGGGGATCGCAGCGGTGAACTGCTGCAAACCATGGGTGCCGAGCTGGTGCTGCTCGATGGCGACGGCGGGACTCAGGGGCTGGCCCACTGGCTAGGCCCGCAAGAGCTGGGTCCCGCAGAGGCTCCCGACTCGGCCTATGGCCCTAGCCCGGCGGATGAGGTGGCCTTCTTCCAGCTCTCCGGCGGCAGCACAGGTACCCCCAAGCTCATCCCCCGTACCCATGACGACTACTACTACAGCGTGCGCCGCAGCAACGAGATCTGCGCCCTTGGCCCCCATACCCGTTACCTCTGCGCCCTGCCGGCCCCCCACAACTTCCCCCTGAGCTCCCCCGGCGCCCTCGGCGTGTTCGATGCCGGCGGCGCCGTGGTGCTGGCGCCGGATCCCGGCCCCATGAGCTGCTTCCCGCTGATAGCGCGCCACGGGGTCAACCTCTGCTCGCTGGTGCCGCCGGCGGTCTCCCTCTGGTTGCAGGCGGCGGAGGCCGATGCCTCGGTGCGCGCCCAGCTGGGCAGCCTGACGCTGTTGCAGGTGGGCGGCGCCAAGCTGGCCGAGGCGGTGGCGAGCCGGATCACCCCGCTGCTCGGTTGCCAGCTGCAACAGGTGTTTGGCATGGCGGAGGGGCTGGTCAACTACACCCGGCTGGATGACCCGGACGACAAGATCATCCACAGCCAGGGCCGCCCCATGTGCCCGGATGACGAGGTGCGCATCCTGGACGAGGAGGGCAACCCGGTCGCCCCGGGGCAGCCCGGCGCCCTGCACACCCGCGGCCCTTACACCTTCCGTGGCTACTACCAGAGCCCGGCCCACAACGCCAGGGTGTTCGATGCCGAGGGCTTCTACTGCTCCGGCGATCTGGTGGTGCAAGACCAGGATGGCTACCTCACCGTGGTGGGCCGGCAGAAGGATCAGATCAACCGGGGCGGCGAGAAGATCGCGGCCGAGGAGGTGGAGAACCAGCTGCTGCACCACCCGGCCATCACCCAGGCCGCCCTGGTCTCCATGCCGGACAGCGCCATGGGGGAGAAGAGCTGCGCCTTCATCGTCACCACCGAGCCCGGCCTCAAGGCGCTGGCCCTGCGCAAGTTCCTGCGCGGGCGCGGCGTCGCCGAATTCAAGTTGCCGGACAGATTCGAAATCCTCACCGCGCTGCCCATGACGGCGGTGGGCAAGATTGACAAGCAGGGACTGCGGGCGCGGATCGCCCGGTCGCTCGCGACAACAGACTGACAGCTCAGGCTATTACCGCTTAAAACTAAAAAGGAATCATATCGTTATGGCTATCCCAACCCTCAGCGCCTACGCCATGCCCAGCCAATGGAAGGCCAACAAGGTCAGCTGGACCCTGGAGCCGCGCCGCGCCGCCCTGCTGATCCACGACATGCAGGAATACTTCACCGCCTTCTATGGCGAGCACAGCCCTCTCATCCGTGATCTCACTGCCCGGCTTGCCGCGGTGCGCCGGCACTGCAAGGCACTCGGCATCCCGGTTTACTACACGGCCCAGCCCAAGGATCAGGCGCCGGAGGATCGCGCCCTGCTCAACGACATGTGGGGCCCGGGGCTGAACAAGCGCCCGGAGCTGCAGCAGGTGGTGGCCCCGCTGCGCCCCGAGCGGGACGATGTGGTGCTGGTCAAGTGGCGTTACAGCGCCTTCCAGCGCTCCGAGCTCGAGCAGATGCTCAAAGCCCAGGGGCGGGATCAGCTGATCATCGGCGGCATCTACGGTCACATCGGTTGCATGATCACCGCCTGCGACGCCTTCATGCGCGACATCCAGCCCTTCTTCCTGGCGGACGGGGTGGCGGACTTTTCCCTGGCCGATCACCAGATGGCGCTGGACTATGTGGCGACCCGCTGCGGCAAGGTGATCCCCTGTGCCGAGGTGCTGGCCATCGCGGCAGCACCCAAGCCTGAACAGCAGAACCCGCTGCTGACCTACGACGGCCTCAAGGCCCGGCTGCTGAGCCATATCGACGAGGACGAGGCCGAGTTCGACCCGGACGAGAACCTCATCGACTACGGCCTCGACTCGGTGCGCATCATGTCCCTGCTCACCGAATGGCGCGCCGCCGGGGTGGAGCTCGGCTTCGTGGACCTGGCCAAGACGCCGAGCCTCAACGGCTGGTGGCGACTGATCGAAGCCAAGCTGGCCGAGCAGAAGACCCGGGAGGTGACCCCATGAGTCGCTTCCCCCTCACCATCCCCCAGCAGGGGCTCTGGTCTGGCCATCTGCTGGGCGACGACAAGGCGATGTTCAACACCGCCGAGTGCATCGCCTTCGATGGCAAGGTCGACGGTGCCGTGCTGGTGGCCGCCCTCACTCAGGCGGTGAGCGAGTGCGAGGCGCTGCAGGGCCACTTCGACGCGGCCAGCGAGCCGGTCTGTTTCGTCTCCCAGCCGGTGCCCCTTGCCTATCGCGAGCTGGTGCTGGAGGGGGGCGACGAGGCCGCCGCCCGCGCCTGGGCCTGGGCCGATCTGCGCCGCCCGTTCGAGCTGACCAGAGAGTCCCCCTGCCGCTTCGCCCTGCTGCGTGGGCTCGAGCGGGATTATCTCTACAGCTGCGTGCACCACATCGCCCTGGACGGCTTCGGCACCACCCTGCTGTTCCAGCGCATCGCCGAGCTGTACGGTGAGGGGCTGGCCGGGGTGGTGAATTCACCGTCCCCGTTCGGCCTGCTTGATGAGGTGCTGGCCGAGGAGCTGACCCGGGATTCGAGCGGCAAGAACGCCGCCGCCCACGCCTTCTGGCAGGAGCAGTTGCAGGACTGGCCCGAGGTGCGCTCCTTCAGCGAGTCCCGCGCCCCCATCGCCGCCGAGTTTATCCGCGAGAGCCGCCCCCTGCCGGCGGCGCTGTGGCAGACCCTGGTGCGCTTCGCCGATGACAACAGGCTCGGCTGGCCGGATTTGCTGCTGGCCGGGCTCTCGGCCCAGTTGTCGCTTGCCAGCGGTCAGAGCCAGACCCTGCTGGGCCTGATGATGATGAACCGCATCGGCTCGGCGTCCCTGACCGTGCCCTGCATGCAGATGAACATCACCCCGCTGGCGCTGGCACTCGATGAGGGGCTGAGTCTGGCGGGGGCCGCCGGCGCAGTGGCCAAGGCCAAGCGCGGGATGCGCAAACATCAGCACTACCGTTACGAGCTGCTGCGCCGCGACCTTGGCCTGGTGGGCGGTGACAAGCGGTTGTTTGGCCCCCTGGTCAACATAATGCCGTTCGACCACGCCCGCCGCTTCGGGCCGCTCAGTGCCCAGATCCTCAACATCAGCGCCGGGCCGGTGGAGGATCTCACCATCGAGATCCAGGTCGGGGCTGACGGTCAGCCCAGGCTGGATCTGGATGCCAACCCCGGCTGCTACCGGCAGGCCGAGCTGGCGCAGATCGCCGATACCCTGTTCACCCTGCTGGGCCGCTGGCTGGCGCAGCCTTCCCTGACCCTGGGGACCCTCAAGGCCGACTGGCTGGCGGAGCAGCGGCTGGATGCGCTGATCACGGGCCCGGCCCATGAGGTGATCAATGTGCGCCCGGTGCTGGACGCGCTCTGCCACTTCGCCGCCCAGACCCCCCACAAGCTGGCCCTGGAGCAAGGGGAAGCCAGCTTCAGCTACGAGGCGCTGCTGGCACGCAGCGAGCAGATGGCCTCGGCCCTGCAGGCCGCGGGTGTGCAGCCAGGGGACAGGGTCGGCGTCATGCTGGCGCGCAGCCCCCAGGCTATCTTCGCCCAGCTGGCGGTGCTGCTGGCCGGCGCCGTCTATGTGCCGCTCGACCCCGAGCAGCCCCTGGAGCGTCAGGGCCACATATTGCGGCTGGGGGAGGTGAAGAGCCTGATCACCCAGGCGGAGTATCGCCACAAGCTGGCCAGCCTGTTCGAGGGCCGCACCCTGCTGGTGGGGGATCTGGTGAGCGAAAACCGCCTCTGCCAGCCGGCCGCCGGCGGCGCCGTCGCCTACCTGATGTTCACCTCGGGCAGCACCGGTCTGCCCAAGGGGGTGGCGATCAGCCACGGCGCGCTGGATCACTTCGCCGCCGCCGCCCGCTGCCGCTATCACCTGGATGCGGGGGCGCGGATGCTGCAATTCGCCCCCTTCAACTTCGACGCCAGCATCGAGGAGGTGTTCGCCACCCTGAGTGCCGGCGCGACCCTGGTGCTGCGCACCGACGCCCTGCTCGAATCCATCCCCGCCTTCGTGGCCGGGGTGGAGGAGGCGGGGATCACCCACCTCGACCTGCCTACCGCGTTCTGGAACGAGTGGGTGGTGTCGCTGGGGGCGGGCCAGGCCCAGATTCCTGACTCTCTTGCCACCGTCATCATCGGCGGTGAGGCGGTCTATCCGGAGCAGCTCGCTCAGTGGCAACGGCAGGGCCGCACTGATGTGCGTCTGTTCAACACCTATGGCCCCACCGAGACCACGGTCGTGGTCACTACTCATGAGCTGCAGGGGGAAGACCCGACCCAGGCCCAGCTGCCCATAGGCCTACCGTTGCCCGGCATGCAGGCGTTGATCCTGGGGGCGGGGGAGCAACCCGCCAGCGAAGGGGAGCTGGTGCTGCTCGGCCCCCAGCTCGCCAACGGCTATGTCGGCGGGGTGCAGGGGAGTTTTGGCACCCTGCGGGTCGGCGCGCAGGAGAGGCCCGTCTATCGCACAGGCGATCGGGTGCGCTGGGTGGCCGGCCGTCTGGTCTACCTGGGTCGCCGTGACAACGAGTTCAAGATCAGCGGCTACCGCATCCAGCCCGGTGAGGTCGAGGCCCAGTTGCTGGCCCTGCCCGGGGTGGATGAGGCCTGCGTGCAGGGGGTGAGCATCGGCAGCGTGCGCCGGCTGGTGGCCTTCGTGGCCGGGGCCGAGCGCGACAGCAGGGTCATCAAGGGGCAGCTCGCCAAAGTGCTGCCCGCCGCCATGATCCCCACCGACTATCGCCACTACGAGCAGCTACCCCGCACCGGCTCCAACAAGTTGGATCGCAAGGCGCTGCTGGCCCAGTACCAGGCCACCGACGAGGCGCTGGTACTTGGCAGCGAGACCGAGAACAGGGTCGGCGCCATCTGGCAGCAGATCCTGGGGCTGGCCACCATGGCGCCAGGGGACAACTTCTTCGAGCTGGGGGGCCAGTCCCTGCAGACCATACAGATAGTGAACCGGCTCGGCGCCGAGTTCGGGGTGCAGGTCAAGGTCTCCGATGTGTTCGATCACCCGCGCCTCGACGACTTCTGCCGCTTCCTCGACGGCAAGCTGACCGAAGACGAAGAGAGCGTGGAGATGGTGTGGTGATGGAGACAAAGATGAAACAGGAGCAGCCCAAAGTGGCCTTTGATTTCAGTGGCAAGCGGGTCTGGGTGACCGGCGCCGGCCGTGGCATAGGGCGCGAGGTGGCGGCGCAATTTGTCGCCGCCGGCGCCTCTGTGGTGGGGCTGGATCGCGACTTTCCCCATGCCGCTTACCCCTACACCATCCGCACGCTCGACATCCGCGACCCGCAGGCGGTCAACGCCTGCTGCGAGCGGCTGCTGGCCGATGGCGGCCTGGATGTGCTGGTCAACGGGGCCGGGGTGTTGCGCCTCGGCCCCACCGAAGCCTTGAGCGACGCGGACTGGGATGACTGCATGGCGGTCAACGCCAGCGGCGTCTTCTATCTGCTGCGGGCCCTGGTGCCCCACTTCAAGGCACAGCGGCGTGGCACCATCGTCACCATAGGCTCCAACGCGGCCCATGTGCCACGGATGCAGATGGCGGCCTACTGCGCCTCCAAGGCGGCGGTGACCAGCCTGACCCAGACGGTGGGGCTGGAGCTGGCGCCCTTCGGCGTGCGGGCCAACCTGGTGTCGCCGGGCTCGACGGATACCGAAATGCTGCGCGGCATGCTGCCGGATGAGGCCGCGCTGGTCCGCACCATTGCCGGACTGCCGGCCCAGTTCAAGCTCGGCATTCCGCTGCGCAAGATCGCCACCCCGAGCGAGATCGCCCACACAGTCCTCTTCCTGGCCTCGGATCTGGCCAGTCACATCACGCTGCAGGATCTGGTCGTCGACGGCGGCGCCACACTAAGTGCCTGATTGCACACCGCCTAGAAGAGCCAGAGGTAATTTATGAACAATATGATTGCGCTGCTTCGGCAGCTGGAGCGCCAGGGCGTCAAGCTGGCGCTGAACGACAAGGGGCAGCTGGTCTCCCAATCGAGCAAGGAGGCGGTGACACCCGCCATCGGCGCCCTCATCAAGCGGCACAAGGAGGCGCTGGTGCGCTGCCTGGCCGCCCGCGCGGCCTTCGAGGCGCCGATAGAGGGGCAGGGCGCCCTGCGGGGGCCGCTCTCCTCCTCCCAGAGCGGGCTCTGGTTTATCGAGCAGTATGAGGAGGCCTCCCACCTCTACAACATGCCGGTCTATTTTCGGGTCAGCGGTGAGCTGGACACGGCCGCGCTGGAGTTTGCCTTCGATCGGCTGTTCGCCCGCCACCCCAGCATGCGTACCCGCTTCGTCAAGGACGAGGCGGGCCGGGGGGCCCAGGAGATACTACCCCACCAGCCCTTCAAGCTGCGGATTGAAGATGTGAGCCAGCAGCCGCAAGCCGAGCGCGAGGCCTATGTGGCCGAGCGGGTGCGCGAGGAGATAGGGCGCCCCTTCTCCCTGGTGCAGGGGGATCTCAGCCGGGTGCACCTTATCCGGCTGGGGGCACGGGAGCACGTGCTGCTGATCACCCAGCACCACATCATCTCCGACGGCTGGTCGGTCAAGAACATGTTCGCCGATCTGAAACGCGCCTTCCTCGCCCATCAGAACCGCGAGCCACTGGATCTGGCCGAGCTGCCGCTCACCTATCTCGACTATGCCCGCTGGTTCAACTCGCCGCGCTTTCTGGATTACCACGCCGAATTCAAGCCGTTCTGGGTGGACCGCCTCGGCGGCAGCCCCGAGGTGCATGGCCTGCCGCTCGACAAGCCGCGCCCGGCCCATCAGGCCAGTGGCGGCGAGCTGGTGTTTTCCACCATAGACAACGCGCTGTGGGACAGCTTCAAGCGGCTGTGTCAGCGCCACAACACCTCCAACTTCATCGGTCTGCACGCCCTGTTTGCCCTGCTGATGGTGCGCCAGAGCGGGGAGAAGGAGGTGGTCATCGGCACGCCGCTCGCCTATCGCGAGCGCCACGAGATTGAGTCCCTGGTGGGCTTCTTCGTCAACACCCTGGTGCTGCGCACCCGGCTCGAGGGCAACCCCAGCTTCGTCGACTACCTGCAACAGTGTCGTGAGGAGGATCTCGCGGCCTTCGATCACCAGCTCTACCGCTTCGAGGCGCTGGCCGAGGCCATAGGGGCGGATCGCACCACCGCCATCAACCCCATCTTCCAGATCATGCTGGTCTATCAGGCCAAGGTGGACTTCAACGATCTCATCCCCGGCTGCCAGCTGGTGGAGGAGACCTCCCCCGTGCTGCCCGCCAAGACCGACATCTCGGTCAAGGTGACAGAACTGATGGACTCGGTGCGGGTGGACTGGCTGTTCGCCACCGCCCTGTTCGAGCGTGCCACCATCGAAGGCTATGCGGACAGGCTGCTTCACCTGATGCGCGCCGTGGTGGCCGCCCCCGACACCGACATCTGGCAACTGCCGCTGGAGGCGGGGATGGACAGGGCCGCACTGGCCGCCGAGCTCGCCAGCCTGCCGGCGGATTACCAAAGCCGCGACACCCTGCTCTGTCAGTTCGAGCGCCAGGCAGCGGCTAACCCCGCGGCCCTGGCGGTGAGTGACGGCGAGGGCGCCCTGAGTTATGGCGAACTGGAGACCAGGGCCAACCGCCTGGCCCACTGGCTGCTGGTGCAGGGGGTGACCCCGGGCGCCGCCATCGGCATCCAGGCCAAGCGGGACCTTGCCTTCGTCATCGGCCTCTTGGCCTGCTGGAAGGCGGGGGCGGCCTATGTGCCGCTCGACCCCGCCTATCCCACCGAGCGGCTGGCTCATATCCTGAGTGACGCCAGTATCAAGTTGGTGCTGGGGGGGGAGCAGGATGCCCGGCTAGCCGAGGCGCTGACCGGCGCCGATGCCGGCTACCACAATCTGCATCGGCTGGTGCTGGAGTCGCTGCCATGCAGCGTCCCCGCCGTCTCGCGGGATGCCGCCATGCTGGCCCAGATCATCTACACCTCGGGCAGTACCGGCCTGCCCAAGGGGGTCATGGTGGAGCAGGGTAGCCTGGTCAACCTGATGGCGGATCATGCGGAGCGTATCGAGCTCGATCGGAGTGGGGCCATGTTCAACTGCATGTCCCTGTCGTTCGATGCAGGCAACATGACAACCCTGCTGCCGCTCTCTTGCGGCGCGGCCCTGCACTTCGGCGAGCCGGGGGAGGGGGTGATCGCCGCCGCCATGGCGTGCGGCGCCAGCCACATGATCCTGCCCACCGCCCTGCTGGCGAACCTGCTGCCACCTTTGGATCTCGGCTCCCTGCGCGCCATCGGTTTTGGCGGCGAAGCCTGCCCGAGCACCTTGGTCGATCGCTGGGGCGCGCGGGTGGCCCTTTACAACATGTACGGCCCGACCGAGTGCACGGTGACGGCGCTCTGCGCGCGGCTCAGCCCAGGCCAGCCCATCACCATAGGCCGGCCTATCAACAACCTGAAGGCGCTGATCCTGGACGAGGGGGGCAACCCCTGCCCGGTCGGGGTGCCCGGCGAGCTTTGTCTGGCCGGCCTCGGGCTGGCCCGCGGCTACCTCAACCTGCCGGAGCGTACCGCCGAGGCCTTCGTCGAGCTGACTCACGCCGGTCGTACACATCGTCTCTATCGCACCGGGGATCGGGCGCTATTGCGCCGTGATGGCAACCTCAACTACCTGGGTCGGCTGGATGAGCAGATCAAGCTGCGGGGCTATCGCATCGAGCCCGGCGAGATAGAGACCCAGCTCGCGGCGATCGAGCCGGCCATCCGCCAGATCAAGGTGGTGGTGCAAGAGGGCCGCCTGCTCGCCTATGCCTGTTTAGACAAGGCCAGCCTGCAAGCTGGTGCGAGCGAGCCCGATGGTGAGGCGCTGCTGCAACGGGCCGGTGAATTGTTGCCGGAATACATGGTGCCGGTGAGGCTCTGCTGGCTGGCCGAGATGCCGCTCACCCCCAACGGCAAGCTGGATCTGCGCCGCCTGCCCGCCCTCCAATGGCAGGAGAGCAAGGGCGAGCCACAGGGCGAGCTGGAGCAAACGGTGCTCGCCATCTGGCAGGGGGTGCTCAAGCAGCCGCTCGGGGTGGAGGATGACTTCTTCCGCCTCGGGGGGGATTCCATCCTCAGCATCCAGCTCTGCACCCGGCTGCGGGATGCGGGGCTGCACTGCAGCGTCAAGGACGTGTTCGAGGCCAAGACGGTGCGCCGCCTCTGCCGCCAGCTTGACCAGCAACAGGCCACAAGCCACCAGACTGAGCAGGGGATCCTGGAAGGGGAATTCCCGCTGCACCCCATCCAGCACTGGTTCTTCGAGCAGGGCTTCGCCAAGCCCGGCCACTGGAATCAGGGGGTGATATTGCGTCTGCCCGCCGGGATCGATGATGACACCCTGGCCGGCTGGCTGACCACCTTGCGCCAGCATCATGACGCCCTGCGCCTCGCGGTGACCCCGGCCGGCCAGCGCTATCTGGCCGAGCTGGCGCTGCCGCCCTTGCCGACCCTGGATGCAGGAACACTCGGCGGGGCGGAACTGCAGGCCCGCCTGACCGAGCTGCAGGGGGATCTCGATCCCGCCAGCGGCCACACCCTGGCCTGGGCCCGGCTGCACAACCTGCCCGTCGAGGGGGAGGCGGAGCCCGTGGAGGGGCTCTTCCTGGCGTTCCATCATCTGGTCATCGATGCCGTCTCCTGGCGCATCCTGGCCGAGGATCTCGCCCGGCTGGCCCGCGGCGAGCCCCTGCCCGCCAAGGGCAGCAGCTACCGCCAGTGGGGGGAGGGGCTCGAGGCCTATGCCGGCCGCGAAGCCGCACAGCTTTCCTTCTGGCAGGCTCAGGGGGAGGGCAGCCAGCAAGGCTTGCTGAAGGCGCAGCGCGCCCCGGATGGCCGCGCCGCCGCCAGCCTGCTGCGGCTGGATGCCGACACCACGGCTCGCCTCATCAATGAGGCGAACCAGGCCCATTTTACCCGGGTGCCGGATCTGCTGCTGGCGGCCCTGACCCGCACCCTGAGCGATCTCGGTTACGGGGAAAACCACTGCCTGATGCTGGAAGGGCACGGCCGTGAGGCCATTGACGCTGAGGCCATTGACTCTGAAGCCAGAGCCCCCCAACTCGATGTGAGCCGCACCCTGGGCTGGTTCACCAGCACCTATCCCCTGGCCCTGGCCAACAGGGGCGATTGGGGGGGGCTGGTGTGCGATACCAAGGAGCGGCTGCGTGCGGTGCCGGACAAGGGGGTCGGCTTCAACGCCCTGCGCATGCACCATCCCCGCGGGCGTGAGTTGCCACAGTCGGCCATCGTCTTCAACTACCTGGGGGTCTCCCATCGGGGGACGGCCGCCGCGTCCTGGCAGCCGCTGCCGGTGGCACCTGGCCAGCCCTCGGCACCGGACAACCTGCCGCGCGAACTCATCAGCCTGCATGGCGGCGTCTATGATGGTTGCCTCACCCTGCGCCAGGTCGGCGCCCTGAACCAGCAGGCCAGCGATGCCCTGATGGCGTCCCTGGGGGCCAATATAGAGGCGCTGGTGGCGGCCTGTTGCGCAGTCGAGCGGCCGCGCCACACCCCGAGCGACTTCCCGGGCCTGCCGCTCTCCCAGCAAGCGTTGGATCTCGTGCTGGATCCGGCGGGGGGTGAGGTGGAGACACTGCTGCCCATGAGCTCCCTGCAGCAGAGCATGCTCTACCACAGGGCGCTGGCGCCCCGTGACACGGCTTACCACCTGCAGACCGAGATCGACTACCGCCAGGGGCTGGATGTGGCTGTCTACCAGGCCGCCTGGCAGGCGCAGCTCGCCCGCTGGCCCGTGCTGCGCGCCGCCTTGCTGGTGGAGGAGGGAGTTGCCCTGCAGCGCATACTGCGCCACGCCGAGCTGCCGTTCCACCACGAGGACTTGTCCGGCATGGCGGGGGCCGAGGCGCACATAGCGGCCTATCGCCAGCGGGATCTGGCCCATCCCATCCCGCTGGATGCGGCCCCGCTGCTGCGCATCGCCTGCTTCACATTGGCACCCGATCACCACAGGGTGATCCTGAGCGCCCACCACGCCGTGCTGGACGGCTGGAGCGGCCCCGTGCTGCTGGGCAGCCTGCATAGTCACTATCAGCTGTTGATGAACGGCCTGTCGCCGCAGACCCGCCCGGATCAGGCCTGGCTCGAATTTGGTCGCCATATCGCGAGCCAAACCGCCGCCAACGAGGCTTACTGGCAGGGGCGCAGCGACTTGCTGGCTCGGCCCAACGATCTGGCCGCCCTGTTCGGGGTGGCGCTGGAGCCGCACCTCACCCAACACAGGCCGGCGGTCTGCGGCCAGACCCTGGCGCCGGAGATCTCGGTTCGACTGGAGGCCCGCGCCCGCGAGCTCGGCGTGACCACGGGCCTGCTGGCACAATACGCCTGGCATCGCCTGCTCGCCCGCCGCTGCGGCGACGCCGTAACCCTGGTGGGCAACGTGACCCCGGGCCGGGACTTCCCCATAGAGGGGATCACCCAGAGCGTGGGGCTCTATATCAACAGCCTGCCGCTGGCCCTGGACTGGCGCACCGAGGGGACGCTCGAGCAGCACATAGCGCAGCTGCAGTCGGACTCCCTGGCCCTGAACCAACATGGCACCCAGTCCCTCGCCGCCCTGACCAAGGGCCGGGGCCGGCTGTTCCAGAGCTTGTTCGTGTTCGAGAACTACCCCATGCCGGCGCAGCCCCAGACGCCTGAGCCTCATCAGCTGGTGCCGCACTTTGGTAGCGTCGTGGAGAAGGTGGAGCTGCCGCTCTCGCTGGTGGTGAATGCCCGTGGCGGTCGGCTCAACCTGCGCCTCGAATACGATGGCGAGTTGATCGCGCCCGCCAGCGCCGAGGCGGTGCTGGCCCAGTGGCTCGCCGAGCTTGGCTGGCTGGCGCAGGCTGATCTGGCCCAACCCGCCCGTCTGGCTGCCGGCTGCGCCCCTCGTGCGGGCGAACCGTTGCCCCTGGCAAAGGAAGATGACTCGACGCAGGCGATGAGCCCTCAGGCGAACCAGTTGCTGGCCCTGTGGCGGCAGCACTGCGGCGAGGCGGCGTCCTGGCAGCAGAGTCTGCCTGAGCTCGGGGTGGACTCGGTGCAGCAGCTCGCCCTGCTGGCGGCCCTGAATCAGGCGTTCGCCGGGGCGCATGTTCCGCTGACGCTGCGGGAGCTCAAGGCGCAGGGGGCGCCTTGCACCCTGTTCAACCACTGGCTGGCGCGCCTGCCCGAGGAGGTGTTATGACGGTTTCAACCCCTGTCGCTACACAGGTCGCATTAAAGGCGGCGGGGGTTACCCCGCTCAATGCCGGGGCGCCAAGGGGGCTGGGCGCCCGCCTGGCGGACCTGCTGGGCGCCACGCCGCTGGCGCCCGCCATCGGCATGGACGGCCACTGGCTGACCTACGCCGGGCTGAACCTGCGGGTCGATCAGATAGCCGCCAGCCTGCAGGGGCTGGCGGTGGGGGAGCGGGTCGGCCTCTACCTGACGCGCAGCCCGGATCTGGTGGCCAGCCTGCTCGCCTGTCTGCGGCTCGGCCTCTGCTTCGTGCCGCTCGAGCCGGACTTCCCGGTGGAGCGGCTGCAGGGTATCGCCCGTCAGGCGAGGCTCTCGGCGGTGATCTGCGACGCCGTGTGGGGGATGCCCGAGTTTGGCTGTCCGCTGCGAACCCTGCCTGCCCCGGGGCAGGGCGAGCGTCGCCCGCGGCCCGCCTACCCCCAGGTGGACGATGCCCTGGCGGCCTACATGATGTTCACCTCGGGCTCCACCGGTGAGCCCAAGGGGGTGGTCATCAGCCGGCGGGCCCTGCTCTGCTTCCTCGACGGGATCCGCGAGCGGCTCGGGCTGACGCCCAGCTGCCACTGGCTCTTCATCACCACCCCGGCCTTCGACATCTCTCTGCTGGAGATGCTGGGGCCGCTCTGGAGCGGGGGCCGGCTGACGGTGGCGAGCAACCAGCACAACAAGGATCCGCTGGGGATGCTGGCGCTGCTGGCGGCGGACACCTCCATCGACTGGATGCAGGCGACCCCGGCCTGCTGGCGCATGCTGCTCAAGGCGGGCTGGCAGGGCCATGACGGCCTCACCGCCCTGTGCGGTGGCGAGGCGCTGGATCCGGGCCTGGCCGAGCAGCTCTGTGCCCGCACCCGGCGACTGTGGAACTGTTACGGCCCGACCGAGGCCACCGTCTGGTCCCTGGTGAGCGAGGTGCGCTGGCCCCCGGCGGACGGGCAGATCACCATAGGCCACAGCCTGCCGGGCTACCGGCACTGGGTGCTGGACGAGGCGGGGCTGCCGGTGGCCGACGGGGAAGCCGGGGAGCTCTGCATCGAGAGTCCGGCCCTGTGCGAGGGCTACTGGCGCAAGCCCGCCCTCACCGCGGCGGCCTTCCTGCGGCTGGATAACCACCGCCTCTACCGCAGCGGGGATCGAGTGCGCCGGCTGGGGGTGGACCGTTTCCTCTATCTTGGGCGGCGTGACGATCAAGTCAAGCTGCGCGGGTTTCGCATCGAGCTGGGGGAGGTCGAGACGGCGCTGCGGCGCCAGCCCGGGGTGCAGGAGGCGGCGGTGCGGCTCATCGGTGAAGGGGACGAGGCCATGCTGGTGGGCTATGTGGAGGCCAGGGTCGGGGTGACGCTCAATCGGCTGGCGCTGCGCAAGGGGCTGCAAGCCAGCCTGCCACACTACATGGTGCCGGCGCGGATCCTGCTGCTGGATGCCCTGCCCAAGACCGGCAGCGGCAAGCTGGACCGAAAGGCGCTGCCCTTGCCGGAGTGAGGCGACGGGGAAAACTCAAGAAGCCGATAAACAAGAAGCCCGCAACGATGCGGGCTTCTCTTTTTGACGGGGGGACGGGCAGGATCAGCGGGTGACGGGGGCCGCGTCCGGCTTGCTCATCAACTGCTCGACGTCCTCGATCACCCGCAAGGCCGCCTGGGGGCCGCCGGTGGAGGTCCAGAGCGACCCGTCCACGGCGCCGAAGCGCCTGGCCTTGATGGCACCGAGCTGCTGGAAGGCCGGGGTCTGCTCGGCCTGCTGCATGGCATCCACCGCATCGCCGCTGGCGCTCAGGGTGCCGATCACCAGCCAGTCGCCGTCCAGCAGGTTGAGGGATTCCAGGCTCAGGGCCGGGGAGTGGGGGCTCTTGTCACCCATCTGGTGGGGCGGTCGGGCCAGGCCCATCTCCATCACCACGCTGCTGGCGAAGGTGCCGCCGTGCATGTAGCTCGGTCCCTTCGGGTTCCAGCGCACTATGCTGAGGCGCTCGCCCTGATGGGCGGCAAGCTGGGTGCGGGCCTGCTGCAGGCGGGCATCGTACTGGGCGAGGAAGGCCTTGCCCTCGGCCTCCTTGTTCATCACCTGGGCGCTGCGGCTGAACACCTCTTTCCAGGGCTGGCCCCAGTTGCCGGTGACCACGGTGGGGGCTATCTCCTGCAGCAGGCTCAGCAGCTCGGGCTTGGTCTGGTTGGTCAGGATGAGATCCGGCTCGAGGTCTATCAGCCGCTCCAGGTTGGGGTTGTCCAGATCGCCGACCACGGCGATATCCGGGCCCGCCTTGTCCAGCAGATAGCGCGGCAGGGTAGCCTGGCCACGGCCGTTGACGGTGCCGACCGGTTGCACGCCCAGGGTCAGGGCCGTGTCCAGATCGAGCTCGCTCAGCACCACTATGCGCTTGGGCTGGGCGGGCACTGTCTGGGTCTTGCCGTTGGCATCGATCACCTGACGGCTGTCGGCCTGGGCCTGAACGCCGACCAGGCTGGCCAGCATCAGCGCGGCTGCCAGGGGGGAGAAGATCTTCATGGTTACATCCTTATGGGTGAAATCGGCGGCACTCTTTGTTCGTATGACCTGTTCGTATGACCTGCTCGTATGGCCTGCCCTTATGCGCTGCCCTGTTGCCTGCCGCCGGCAGGCAGAAGCTGGGCCTCAAAGCAGGGCCCCAAATGGGCGGGAATATGCTATCACAAGTTAAATTGAGAAGGGTTGTCATTTGTATTTGTGTATAGACCAGGGCGGCTTTGGTACCATGGGAGCCCATTGTGAGGATCCCCGATGCTCCCTTCATCTACAGTCACCCCTTCATCCACGGTCGCGCCCTTCCTCCGGCAGACCGATGCCCTGTCACTGCCGGGGCTGGAGCCGCTGCCCATCCAGCGGGTCCGCTTCGATGCCGCCGCCTTCACCCCGGCCTGCTTCACGGCGCACGGCATCCTGTTGCCCGCGACCCTGCAGGGGGCGGTGAGCAAGCGTCAGGGGGAGTTTCTGGCGGGTCGTCTGGCGGCCCGTCAGGCGCTGCGCCCCTACGGCCTGGGTGGCGAGACGGTGGCCATAGGCCAGGATCGAGCGCCCTGCTGGCCCGCGGGGATGGAGGGCAGCATCAGCCACAGCCGGCTGTTGGGGGAGGGGGTGGCGCTGTGCGCGGCGCGCCCCGGTCGAGCCGGGCTCGGGCTGGATCTGGAGGCCTGGCTGGACGGCGGGCAGGCGGACCCGCTCTGGTCCGGCATCGTCGATGAGCAGGAGTGGGGGCGGTTGGGAGCGGGGGCCCGTGCCGCCGGGCTGGACAGGGCGCAGGGGCTGACCCTGGTGTTCTCGGCCAAGGAGAGCCTGTTCAAGGCGCTCCATCCCAGGGTGGGGCGCTACTTCGACTTTCTGGATGCCCGCTGGCTGGGGATGACGGAGCAGAGCATCAGCCTGTGCCTCAAGACGGCACTTGCGCCTGACCTGCCCGCCGGCTGGCACTGCACCCTGCGCTGGCAGCGGCTGCCGGGGGGATTGCTCACCCTGCTGGCGCTTTGAATCAGCCAGGACATCAGCCAATAAAAAACCGCCGGATGGGCGGTTTTTTATTCAGGCCTGTTGCTTGGTCACGGCATCGCCGCGCCGGCGCGGCACTATGACGGGGGCACCGTCGCCGGGGGCGTGCAGTATGTCGACGTCGGTCTGGTAGAGGCGGTCGATCAGGGACTTGGTCACCACCTCCCGGGCCGGCCCCATGGCCTGAACGCCGCCGTCCCCCAAGGCGATCAGCTCGTCGCAGTAACGGGCGGCGGTGGCGAGATCGTGAATGACGATGAGCACCGTCTTGCCCTCGGCGGTGATCTGGTGGATGGCCTCCATCACCTCGGTCTGGTGGCCGATGTCCAGCGCGCTGGTGGGTTCGTCCAGCAGTATGATATCCGCATCCTGGGCCAGCACCATGGCGAGCCAGACCCGCTGCGCCTGACCGCCGGACAGCGAATTGGCGCTCTGCTGCCAGATGGCATCGAGCTGCATCCGCTCCCGGGCCCAGCGCACCATGCGCGCATCCTCCTCGCTCCACTGATTGAACCAGCCCTGATGGGGATGGCGGCCGTATTGCACCAGCTGCTCGACCCGGATGCCCGCCGGCACCAGCGGCCGCTGGGGCAGGTAGGCCAGCTCCCGGGCCAGCGCCTTCATGCCATAGCCCGCCAACGGCTTGCCCTTGAGCAGTATCTCCCCGGACTGGGGCTGCTCCTGGCCCGCCAGCAGCTTGAGCAGGGTGGACTTGCCGCCGCCGTTGGGGCCGACGATGCCCACCAGCTTGCCGCTGGGAATGCTGAAGGAGATGTCGTCGAACACGCGCTTCTGTTGATAGCCGAAATGGAGGCGGTTAACGCTGAGGGTCATGGTTCGGCCCCTTGTCTGATAAAGATGGTCGGGTTGGGAAGAGGGTGGAATTCATCGTCAGTCGGCCTTCTGTCGGTCTTTGATCAGGATGAACAGCAGCAGCAGGCCGCCGAGGATACGGGTCATGATGCCGGTGGCGACCTCGTGGGGGCTGGCCAGCACCCGCACCAGGGTGTCGCTCGCCAGCAGCAGCAGGGCGCCGCACAGGGCCGCTATCCAGAGTGGCACTATGCGATCCCGACTCAGCCAGGAGGCGAGGATGGGGGCCGCCATGGCGATGAACACCACGGGGCCGCCGATGGCGGTGCCGAGCGCCGCCACCATGATGGCCTGGGCCAGCACCCCGAGCTGCACCCGGTTGACGTTTACCCCCAGCGTCTGGGCGGTGATGGGGCCGAGGCGCAGCACGCCGAGGGCGCGGGAGAGATAAATGATCCAGGGGCAGATCAGCAGGATCAGTATCCCCACCGGCGCCACAGTGCCATAGCCCTGGCCGACGAAGTTGCCCATGTTCCACAGGTAGAGGCTGCTGAGGTGTACCAGGGACTGGGTGGACATGGCGAACTGGCCGATGGCGTTCATCAGCTCGGAGACGCCGATGCCGATCACCACGAACAGGTAGCCCTGCTCCCCCGGCTTGTTGCACAGGGCATAGAGCACGGCGGCGGCGAACAGGGCGCCGAGCGGCGCGGCCCACCAGGGCCAGCTGCCGAGGGTGAGGTAGAGGGAGAAGATGATGATGGCCAAGGAGGCCCCCTCGTTGACCCCTATCATGTCCGGGGTGGCGAGGCGGTTGCGGATCAGGGTCTGCACCAGGCAGCCGGAGAGGCCCATGGTGGCGCCCGCCACCAGCACGGCGACGATGCGCGGCAGCCGGATCTTGAACACCGTCACCTCGCTGAGCCGGCTCCCTTCGCCCAGCAGCGTCTGGATGACCCCCATCATGCTGATCTTGCCGGAGCCCAGGGTCAGTGCCAGCAGGGACAACAAGATCAGGGCCAAGATGAGCCCCATGGTGATCAGCCAGGCGCGGCGCTCCAGCAGCAGGGTACGGCGGCCGAGGCGCAGGCAGAGGGTGCCGGTGGGGAGGGGGGGCTTGGGCGCGGCGCCCGTAATGGCGTCATTCATGGCGTTATTCATGGGAGGGCACCTTATTTGACGGCCAGCAGGGAGCGGAAGCCGCCGCTGCGCACCACCAGGATGAGCACGGGGGCACCGATCAGCGCCAGAATGACGCCGTTGGGCAGCTCGAACGGCTGCAGCAGCCAGCGCGCCAGTATGTCGGCACCGAGCAGGAACAGCACCCCGAACAGGGCGGAGAAGCGCACCTGGATGGCCAGGCGCACCGGTTCCACCAGGCGGGCGCAGTAGGCGGCGAGGAAGCCGACGAAGCCGATGGGACCGGCGATGGCGATGGCGCAGGCGGTGAACAGGGTGGCGGCCAGCAGCACGCCGATGCGCACCCGGGTCGGCCGGATGCCGAGCGCCTGGGCCTGGTTGTCCCCCATCTGCATCAGGGTGAGCTGGCGGCACAGGGCCAGGGTCAGCAGCAGGCCCGCCAGGGCGAAGGGCAGCACCGTCAGCACGGCATCCAGGCTGGAGGCGGCCAGCGACCCCAGGTTCCAGAAGCGGAACTGCTCCAGCACCACCTTGTTGGAGAGCAGCAGGAAGTTGGAGAGGCCGCCGAAGGTGGCGGAGAGGGCGACCCCCACCAGGATGAGCTTGAGCGGGTTGGAACGACCCACCATCAGGCCGAGGCCGAGCACGACGAGGTTGCCAAGCAGGGCCCCCATGCCGGACCAGAGCAGGTAACCGTAGGAGGATTCGACGCCGAAATAGGTGAGGCCTATCACCAGGGCGAAGACGGCGCCGGCGTTGACGCCGAGCAGGCCGGGTTCGGCCAGGGGATTGCGGGTGGCGCTCTGCAGCATGGAGGCCGCCAGCGCGAGACAGACCCCCACCACCAGGGCCGCCAGGGTACGGGGCAATCGCAGGGTATTGACTATCATGGCGAGTTTTTCATCGGCCACGAGGGCGGGATCGCCCAGCAGGAAACCGGCGACCTCGCGGCCACCATAGACACCGGCACCCGTGGCCAGTGACAGTGAAATCAGCAGGAACAGGAGAACCAATCCGAGCCAGAGCAGCTGTGTTTGGTGTCTTGACACCGGAGAACTCCTTATACCAGGGGACAGAAACGCAAAAAGGGAGCCCGCTTGGGCTCCCGCATCAGGGGGTCATTACAGCTTGTAGTCAACCCCGGCGTAGACGGTGCGACCTTCCAGGATGAAGTCGGCGTCGGTGGCCACCTGATCACGCTTGGTGTTGGTGAGGTTGGTGATGCCGAGCTTGAAGTCCAGGGCCGGCGTGACGGTCCAGTTGGTGTTGACGTCCAGGGTCTGGTAGCTGTCGGACTTGAACGCCTGGGCGTTGCGGGCCGGGACCTTGATGATCTGGCTGCCGACATACTGCCAGGCCAGGTTGGCACTGACCATGTCGCTCGCCTGCCAGTCCAGGCCGAGGTTGCCGGTGTGATCCGGGGTCTTGGCCAGATCCTCGCCGGTGCTCTTGTCCTCGGAGTCCAGCAGGGTCCAGTTACCGGTCAGCTGCACGTTGTCCAGCACGTCGACCCAGCCGGTCAGCTCGAGACCCTTGATCCTGGCCTTCTTGACGTTGAGGTAGGTCATCACGGTCGGACGGTAGCCCGGGCCCCACTGATCGCTCTGGATCAGATCCTCGATGTCGTTGTGGAAGCCGGTCACCCCGGCGCCGAAGTGAGCGGCCTCGTAGGCGGTGCCCAGCTCATAGCTGACCGCGGTCTCCGGCTTCAGATCCGGGTTGCCGACCACCTGGCAGGCGCCGCGGCAGGCGGTGGTGGAGAAGCCTTCGCTGGACTGGGCCAGGGTCGGAGCCTTGAACGCCTTGCCGGCGCCGCCCTTGATCACCCACTCGTCGGTCAGGGTGTAGAGCGCGTAGGCGCGGGGGCTGAATTCGGTACCATAGGTCTCGTGGTGATCCAGGCGGCCGCTCAGGGTCAGCGCCAGATCGCCGAAGCCGAACTCGTCCTGCAGGTAGACGGCGCTCTGGGTCGCATCCACGCTGCCGTTGGCGATGTTGCGGCTGTGCTCCAGCTCGGTCTTGCGCAGCTCGGCGCCCGAGGTGAGCAGGTGCTCGCCGAGGTAGCCACTGACCTGACCATCGACGGTGTTGTTGGTCTGGGTGACATCGGCGGCGCCGCCATTGAGCTGGGAGTCATCCATCAGATCGATCTGCTCGAAGTAGTAGCGGACCCGGCTGTCGAAGTGCTCCCAGCGGCCGTTGTGGGTCAGCCCCAGGCTCAGGCGATCGAGGTTCTGCACATTGTGGGGGGTGGCCGGTGCGGTCGGGGCGCGCGGCACGTTGTTGAAGTAGCTGTCCATGTCGTTCTGGTTGTAGCCCAGATCGAAATCGATGTCCTGATTGTCGGCGACCAGCCACTTCAGGCTGGAGAGCACGTTGACCACTTCCCGTTTTTCCAGGGCGTCGGCGTCCGGGTTGTTGCTCT
The DNA here is from genome assembly GCF_019218705.1 of Aeromonas sp. sif2433. Taxonomy (NCBI): domain Bacteria; kingdom Pseudomonadati; phylum Pseudomonadota; class Gammaproteobacteria; order Aeromonadales; family Aeromonadaceae; genus Aeromonas; species Aeromonas sp. sif2433. The sequence continues at coordinate 211,180 of NZ_JAHUXD010000001.1, read as the reverse complement.
GATCGCTCTTCCAGCGATCCCGCTGATAACCCTCGACCACTATGCTGCCGAGCAGCTTGTTGTCGATGAGGGCGCCGGAGACAAAGGCGCTGCCCTGGTTGGCGTCGCCGCCATCCCCCTCGGTCGGCATGCTGTGGGTGTAACCCACGGCGGCCTCGGTCTTCTCCGTGGCCTGGCGCAGGATCACGTTGACCACACCGCCCAAGGCATCGGCACCGTACAGGGAGGAGACGGGGCCACGGATCACCTCGATGCGCTCGATGGCCGCCATGGGGATGGAGCTCAGGTCGAAGTCGTTGCCATAGGCGCTGCCCAGGGTCTCGCGGGCGTTGACGCGCTTGCCGTTGATCAGCAGCAGGGTGTAGTCGCCCCCCATGCCACGGATCTTGATCTCGTTGCGGCCGGTGGGGTTGGTGGCGATGATGTTGACACCGGGCACGTGCTTGAGCGCATCGCCGATGTTGTTGACGTTCATCTTGTCCAGATCGGCGCGGCTCACCACTGAGACGCTGGCCGGGGCCGTGAACTCGGTGTGCTTGGTCTGGGTCGCGGTGACGACTATGGTCTCGTTGGCCTTGACCGACTCGGCCTGGGCCAGGCCCGGCAGGGCCAGCAGACCGAGGGAGAGCAAAATAGGGTTCAAGCGAAATACGCCAGGCTGCAACTGCATTGTCAAAACTCCATGAATAAACAGAGGTTATGGGTTCCGGGCTCTTCTGGCCCGGATGCTCACTGACTTCCTTGTCTGGCAGTACCAGAGGCAGGATTATTGTTATTTTTTATCCGCGCCAGCCCTCGGATGAGGAACCAGACGCCACCGCAGGCCAGCAGGCCGCAGGCGATGTTGAGCCAGGCCAGCGCGGCGAATCCCTGCAGGGAGCCGCCGTCGTCGGAGACCAGGTATCTGGCCGAGAGCAGGCTGCCGAGCCCGGCCGCCACATTGGTGACCGTGCCCTGGAATGACATGAAGGCGGCGCGCTGATGGGGCGCCGGAATGGCGGCCGTGATGGCGAGCGTGGTGCTGGCGCGAGCCGAGCTCAGCGCCATGAACAGGGTAAACAGCAGGTAGACGGGCAGGCCGACCGGCAGCGCGAAACCGAGCAGGGTGACCAGTGCCAGCAGCAGGCTGGTGAGCAGGATGGCGCCCTGGGCCTTGCCTCTATCGATCCAGCCGCCGCACAGGCGCATGGTGGCCATGCTGGCGAGCCCGCCGCACAGATAGAGGGCGGCGATCTGCTCGCGCGGGAAGCCGAGGTTGAACTGGAAATAGTTGGCAAAGTGCGGGATCAGCAGGAAGTGGCCGAACATCTGCAGACAGAGGATGCACAGGGCCCCCTGGCACAGGGGCGAGGCGAGCAACTGGCGCAGACCGCTGCCCTGGGGGGAGCGGGTCACCGGCAGGGACGGCAGCAGGCGGGCGCAGATCAGTGCCAGCAGCAGGCCGCTCGCGCCAAACAGCAGGAAGGGGCTCTGCCAGCCGAGCCACTGGGCCAGGATCAGGGCGGCGGGCACGATCAGGATGGCGGCCAGTGAAAACGCCATGCCGACGTAGGCGAGGCGGCGCCCCCGCTCGGCGGTTGGCACCAGATCCAGCACTGCGGCCATCAGGATGGCGGAGAGCGGACCGGCCACGCAGCCCGACAGAATGAACAGCAACAGCAGTTGCTGGCTGTCTTGCACCAGGGCGCAGGCCATCAGCAGCAGGAAGCGCAGGCTCAGCAGCAGCAGCAGGGCGGGTTTGCGATCGAAGCGGTCGAGCCAGGGAGCGGCGATAATACCCATGAGGGCGGCCCCCAGGGTGGCCCCGCCGCTGAAGTAGCCGGTCTGCTCCGGCGCCATGCCGAGGCTGATGACCAGATCGGGCCCGAGCGGCATGACCATCATCATGCTTCCCATGGAGAGCATGTTGATCAGCATCGCCAGATGAATGGCAGCGGGGGTGCTGGAAACGGCAATAACTGGCTTCATCAGAGGCTGGCTCGAAAAAATGAGTCCGAATTGTATCCGAGCGATCTTGTTGTGACAACAAATGATAACCATTTCTATTCAGGTTTTTTGGATCTCCTTGTGAGTCTTGTTTTCAGGGCCGAAATGGCCTCGCCGGGCGTTTCAAGGGGGCGAAACTGAACAAGAGAGAGACTGTCCCGCGCGCTGCCGTCATGGCAGTAACGCGTCAGCGATGGATGATGGCAAACTGTCATGAGGCAGGGGTTGCGGCGAAGAGAGGCGATGATGAAACAGTGGCGTTGGATCTGGGTACTGTGGTGTTGCGGGCTCTGGGTGTTGCCCTTGCGGGCCGAGGTGAAGGTGATCCCGGTGTTTGAGGCAGAGGGGATGGTGCGGACCCTGAAGGAGATCTACCCCGAGCTTGGGGTGAGTGCCATGGGCAACCAGCTGGTGCTGAGCGGCAGTGCGGCGCAGCTGCAGGAGGCCGAGGGAACCCTGAACCAGCTCAACCAGCCGCCCCAGAGTCTGCTCATCGAGTGGCGGGTGGAGGGGGCCTCAAGCGGTCAGCAGCTGGGGGTTGGCATCAGCAATGATAATGCCAGGCGACAGTGGCTGGCGGAGGGCAAGGGGCAAAGCTACCAGCGCAGCCAGGACGACAGCTGGCAGGTGCGCGGCCTGTCGGGGCGGCCCGTCTTGTTGCAGATGGGATCCTACCAACCGGTGACCTTCTATCGCTGGCAGGGGGGCCGGGTGGTGGGCATGGTGCCGCTGATCAACGGCCTCTACGCCACCGCCACCCTGATGGGGGAGCGGGTGCAGATCGTGCTCAGCAGCGAGCAGGCCAGGCTGGAGCAAGGCACCATCCGCGGCGGTCAGAGTGCCACCGAGGTGAGCGGTGCCCCCGGTCAGTGGCTGACGGTGGGGGAGCTGTCCACCAGCCAAGAGGGCAGTGGGGCCGAACTCTCGAACCAGTCACGAGTTGGCATGGCCAGCGGCAGCGAGCGCCAGACCCTGCAGATCCGGGTAACTCGCCAATAACGGCGCCGTGCGTCTGATCGGTTTGCCAGCTGCCGCCCTGATCAGCCCTGCCCGTGGGGCTGATCGACGGCGTATTCCCGGATCTGGCGGCTGCGCAGCAGATACCAGAGCGCCCAGAGGCTGCCGATCAGCACCAGGGCGGTGGGCCAGCTGAACGACCACTTCTGCAGATTCAGGCTGTGCAACTGCATCACCAGACCGCTCAGGGTGGAGCTAAGCAGCAGGCCGCGGCTGTGGCGTCTGAGCCAGGCGCGAACACTGTGGGTCTGCTGATGGGTGCCGCCGCAGGCGAGCAGTGCCAGCATGGCGGGCACGTCGGTCAGCAGGCCGATGTAGAGGCTCATCCTGTCCGGGTAGAAGAGGCTCAGGATGGCGCTGCCGCTCTCGCGGGTCACCCCCGCCATCAGAAACAACCAGACCGAACGGGTCAGCAGCAGGGCGATGGGCCAGAACCAGATCGGCGGCCGCAGCTGGCCGTGATCGTCGTAACGGTGTTCGGGATAGAGGGTCATAAGGGCCCTTGAGTTGCCGGATGATGCTGGTGATAGGGGGGATATGGGGCGATAGCGCGCCCTTTACAAGCGAGGCGCGGGGCAGAAATTAATCGGGGAGCCACGGCTCCCTGATTTGCATTCGCGGGCCTGGCATGTCGATGTGCGCGTTACAGCCAGCCCTTGCGCTTGAAGAACAGGCCGGTGCCGAGCGACGACATCACCATCAGCACCAGCGACATCTGATAGCCGTACTCCCAGGCGAGCTCCGGCATGCGGCCGAAGTTCATGCCGTAGATGCTGGCGATCAGGGTCGGTGGCAGGAAGATCACCGCGGCCACCGAGAAGATCTTGATCACCTTGTTCTGCTCCAGATTGGTCACCCCCATGGAGGCCTCCAGCTGGAAATTGATCTTGTCGAACAGGAACTGGGTGTGGGGCAGCAGGGACTCCACGTCGTGCAGCATCTCGTCGATCCACTTGTTCTGCTCGCCGGTCATGCGCTGGCGCAGGCTGCGCTTGAGGAAGCGCAGGGCGCGCCGGGTATCGTGCAGGGAGAGACGGATCTGGCCGTTGGCCTCTTCCTGGGCCATCAGCTCCTTGAGCATGGCATTGATCTGATCCGGCTCGAAGATCTGATCGGCGGTGTTCTCCAGGGTCTTGTAGCCGTCCTCGATGAGATCGGAGAGGTATTCCACCTTGAGGTTCTGCACCTCCAGCAGGATGTCGAGGGCATTCTCCACCTCCAGCCTGTCCTGACGCATGTAGTGACGCAGCAGGCGCACCAGGCCGATGTCATCCTCGCGGATGCTGATCAGCAGGTTGTTGCGCAGGGTGAAGGAGACGTGGACACCCTTGGTGTCACGGCCGATCCGCTGGGGGAACAGGGAGTGAATGTGCAGACCATCGGTGTCCCAGTAGAAACGGGCGGACGCCTCTATGTCGTCCAGCTCCTCCTTGTCGGGAACCTCCTCCAGGAACAGGCCCGTCAACCATTCTCGCTCCGCCGTGTCCGGCTTGTAGGCATCCAGCCAGACGGTGTTGTCAGGCACTATGTCGTCAGGCCCGAGCGTGACTATGTCCAGCACCTTGTTATTGAGAATGTAGGCGGTGATCATCTGTTCCCCCTTAGTAAGTCATGGGTAATCAGGGATGGTTGCACAGGTTCATGGGCCTTAGAGCGCATAGAAAGCGATCCCATGGAAAGCATAACGAGGCCGATGGACAACCTGAATGCGGCGAACTATACAGGGGCTCGCCGCGCTTGTCAGGGCCTATTCATCTGGCTTGCAGCCTGTTTGCACAAAAAAACGGCGAGGTCGGATCAGCTGCCGTGGCCGGCATAACCAGGCCCGGGCGGGGGGAAGTCGGGGGATTAATTGACCAGGATCCCTGCTGTTGCAGGGATCACATATTGGGGTAGTTGGGCCCCGAGCCCCCTGGGGCGGCGTCCAGAGGATATGCTGGGGCTGGGCATCCTCGATGTCAGGGCCCAGGCCACAGCTGCTACATATTGGGGTAGTTGGGCCCAGATCCTCCCTGAGGCGGCGTCCAGAGGATGTTCTGACTCGGATCCTTGATGTCGCAGGTCTTGCAGTGGATGCAGTTGGCCGCGTTGATCTGCAGCCGTGGCTGGCCTTGTGTCTCCAGGATCTCGAAGACGCCGGCCGGGCAGTAGCGCTGGGCCGGCTCCGCCCAGGTCGGCAGGTTCACCGCCACCGGGATGCGCGCATCCTGCAACCGCAGGTGACAGGGTTGATCCTCGTCGTGGCTGGTGTTGGCAAGATACACCGAGGAGAGCTTGTCGAAGCTGAGCCGCCCGTCCGGCTTGGGATAGTTGATGGGCCGGCAACGGCTGGCCAGGCGCAGCTGGCGGTAGTCCGGCTCCCGATCCAGCAGGGTGAAGGGAGAGCCCTTGCCCGATCTGGCAAACAGCCGCTGCTCCAGCCAGTTGAAGGCGCCGCCGAGCCAGGGGCCCCAGCGGTGCAGCGCCGCGCCGAAGTTGCGGGCGGTTTTCAGCTCCTGCGCCAGCCAGCTCTGCTGCAGTTCATCCCCATACTGGGCCAGATCCCGGCCCCCCTCATCCCCCCCGCGCAGGCTCATGGCCACCGTCTTCGCCGCCAGCATGGCCGACTTCATGGCGGTGTGAATGCCCTTGATACGGGAAAAGTCCAGGGTGCCCGCGTCGCAGCCGATGAGCAGCCCGCCGGGGAAGTGCATGCGCGGCAGCGAGTGCCAGCCCCCCTTGGTGATGGCCCGGGCGCCGTAGCTGATGCGCTCGCCCCCGCTCAGGGTCTGGGCAATGAGCGGGTGGTGCTTGAGGCGCTGGAACTCGTCGAACGGACTGAGCCAGGGATTCTGGTAGTTGAGATCGACGATGAGGCCGACCGCCACCTGATTATCCGCCAGATGATAGAGGTAGAAACCGCCCTGGCTCTTGTTGCCTCCGTCCTCGCCGAGCGGCCAGCCGCTGCCGTGCAGCACGCGGCCGGGGTGGGACTGGCCGGCGGGCACCTGCCACAGCTCCTTGAAACCGATGGCATAGTGCTGCGGCTGGGCACCGCTTTCCAGCTGGAAGTCGTTGATCAGCTGCTTGCCGAGGTGGCCGCGGGCCCCCTCGGCGAACAGGGTGTAGCGGCCATAGAGTGCCATGCCGGGCACGTGATCCGCCTTGGGCACGCCGTCCCGATCCAGCCCGAGATCACCGGTGATCACCCCTCTTATCCGCCCCTCCTCCATGATGAGCTCGTTGGCCACGAAGCCGGGGTAGATCTCGACCCCGAGCGACTCGGCCTCCCGGCCGAGCCAGCGACAGAGGTTGCCGAGGCTGACGATGTGGCAGCCGTCGTTGTGCATGCGGGGCGGCACCGCCCAGTGGGGCAGCTGCAGGGCACGGCTCTCGTTTCGCAGCAGATGTACCTGGTCATCTGTGACCGGCACGCCGAGGGGGGCCTGCTGCCAGCGGTCCGGCAGCAGCTCCTTGAGAGCGACGGGATCGAGCAGGGCGCCGGAGAGCAGATGGGCGCCGATTTCCGCCCCTTTCTCCAGCAGGCAGACCGCGAGATCCGGGCTGTGCTGCTTCAGTGCGATGGCGGCACTGAGGCCAGCCGGGCCGCCACCGACGATGACGACATCAAATTCCATTGCTTCGCGTTCCATCTTGCCTCTGCGCTCGACTTGGCCTAGGGTAGTGCTGGTAGTTTACGTAAACGTAAAGCATTTTGTAAGCACAAAAGTGTGAGGACCTGTTCACGGCCTGTGACGAGAAGTCGTCAGCAAGGTAAAGAGCAGCGCAGGAACCGGAGCGTATAGACATACGTGAGGATGCCGAGCAGCACATGAGCCTTGATCACGGCCTCGCAGTAAGATCGTGGACAGGTTCTGAGAGTGCAAAATGGATTCACTCAACCGATACGAGGTATGACCGCCATGAAGCTGCTGGTCGCTGTCAAACGGGTCGTTGATTACAACGTCAAGATCCGGGTCAAGGGCGATGGCTCCGATGTGGAGCTCGCCAACGTGAAGATGGGCATCAACCCGTTTTGCGAAATCGCGGTGGAGGAGGGGGTGCGGCTGCGCGAAGCCGGGGTCGCGAGCGAGCTGGTGGTAGTCACCTTCGGGCCAGCCGCGGCAGCCGAGCAGCTGCGCCATGCCCTGGCGCTGGGGGCGGACAGGGCGCTGCACTATCTCACGGACGAGGGTGGCACCGCCGAGGCGCTGACCCCGCTGACGGTGGCGCGCGCCCTGCAACGGGTCTGTGAGCAGGAGCAGCCGGACCTGGTGCTGCTCGGCAAGCAGTCCATCGATTCCGACAACAATCAGGTCGGCCAGATGCTCGCGGCCCTCCAGGATTGGCCGCTCGCCACCTTCGCCTCCGTCGTCAGGCTGGTCGAGGGAGAGCTGCAGGTGACCCGCGAGATCGATGGCGGCCTGGAGACCCTCGGCATGTCGCTGCCTGCCGTGGTCACCGTGGATCTGCGGCTGAACGAGCCTCGCTTCGCGTCGCTCCCCAACATCATGAAGGCCAAGCGCAAGCCGCTGGAGAGCCAGCCGTTTGCGGCGCTCGGTGTCGAGCCCGCCGCCCAGACCCGGCTGCTCGGGGTGATGGCACCCGCGGTGCGCAGCGCCGGCGTGCGGGTCGGCTCCGTGGATGAGCTGGTGGACAAACTCAGAAACGAAGCCAAGGTGCTGCCATGAGCGCCCTGGTGATGGTGGAACCCATCGGGTGCCAGCCTGTTGCCGGAATAGCTGGTGTGGTGGGCAAACTCAACAACCAAATTAAGGTGCTGCCATGAGCGTACTGGTCATAGTCGAACATCATCAGGGCCGGCTCGCCGACAACGCGGCCCAGCTGGTCACGGCGGCGACGCAGCTCGGCGGTGAGCTGCACCTGTTGCTGCTGGGGCAGGGGCTGACCGAGGCGGCCGAGCAGGCGGCGGCGCTGCGAGGGGTGAGCCGGGTCTTGCTGGCCGAGCACCCCATGCTGGCGGAGGGGCTCAACGACGGCGTCGATGCCTGGCTGGTCGGGCTGGCGCGGGATTATCAACATTGCCTGATGGCGGCGAGCTGTCATGGCAAGGATCTGCTGCCGCGGCTGGCGGCCCGGCTCGGGGTGGAGATGATCTCCGAGGTGACTGGCATTGAAGGGCCCGATACCTTCCTGCGCCCCATCTACGCGGGCAATGCCATCGCCAGGGTAGCAAGCTCGGCGCCCGTCAAGGTGCTCACCATCAGACCGACGGCCTTTGCCAAGGCGGGCAGCGGTACTGAGCTGGCCCCCAGCTCGCGGGTGCCGGTGCCCGAGCTGGGCTGCCACACCCGCCTCATCGAGCGGCGCGCCGTGCGATCCGCCCGGCCCGAACTCGGTGCGGCGCGGGTGGTGGTCTCGGGGGGGCGAGCGCTGGGATCGAAGGAGCAGTTCGCGCTGATCGAGGCCCTGGCCGACAAGCTGGGGGCCGCGGTCGGTGCCTCCCGGGCGGCGGTGGATGCCGGCTTCGTGGCCAACGATCTGCAGGTGGGTCAGACCGGCAAGGTAGTGGCGCCCGAGCTCTATATCGCGGTCGGCATCTCGGGGGCCATCCAGCATCTGGCGGGGATGAAGGAGTCCAGGGTAATAGTCGCCATCAACAAGGATCCCGAGGCCCCCATCTTCCAGGTGGCGGACTATGGCCTGGTGGGGGACCTGTTCAGCCTGCTGCCGGAGCTCACCGCCAAGCTCTAGCCTCGTCGCGGTGAGCGGCCCCTAGGCATCCTCACCATATCGGCATGGATGTCGCGCAAGCCCTGACCCGTTCAGGGCTTTTTCTATGGCGCCCGGACCAGCCCCGCGGGGCAAAAGCTTGCGCCAGATCCCAAAAAGCCTTTGATCCGGTGGGGGCCTCTCGTGTAAAAACGTTCAAGTCATCGATCACTCTCATCCACTCACGGAAAGCGTCATGAGCAAACAGATTTACAACTTCTGCGCCGGCCCCGCCATGTTGCCGGTTGAAGTCATGGAGCGCGCCCAGCGCGAATTTTGTAATTTCCAGGGGCTGGGAGCCTCGGTCATGGAGCTATCCCATCGCGGCAAGCCCTACATGGCGGTCGCCGAGAAGGCCGAGGCTGACCTGCGCGAGCTGCTGGCGGTGCCGGCCAACTACAAGGTGCTGTTCATGCACGGCGGTGGCCGTGGCCAGTTCTCCGCGGTGCCCATGAACCTGCTCGGCGGCGCCAACAAGAAAGCCGATTACCTGCTGACCGGCGTCTGGGCCGCGAGCGCCGTGGATGAGGCGCGCAAGTTCGGCGACATCCAGACCTTTGATGGTGTCGCCAAGAATGCGCAAGGGGTGAGCCATCTGCTGCCGACCCCGGCGTTCCGTGCCGACGCGGCCTATGTGCACTACTGCCCGAACGAAACTATTGATGGCATAGAGATGTTCGACATCCCGGCCACCGGCGACGTGCCCCTGGTGGCGGATCTCTCCTCCACCATCCTCTCCCGTCCCATCGACGTGAGCCGCTTCGGCATCATCTATGCCGGCGCCCAGAAGAACATCGGCCCCTCTGGCCTCGCCATCGCCATAGTGCGCGACGACTTGCTGAGCCAGGCTAGAGCCGACGTGCCCTCGATCTTTGACTACCAGCTCACCGCCAAGAACGACTCCATGTTCAACACTCCGCCCACCTACGCCTGGTATCTGGCAGGGCTGGTGTTCGAGTGGCTGAAAGAGCAGGGCGGCCTCGCCGCCATGGAAGCGCGCAACAAGGAGAAGGCCGACTTCCTCTATGGCTATCTCGACGACTCCAGCTTCTACGGCAACAAGGTGGACGTCGCCTGTCGCTCCCGCATGAACGTGCCATTCCAGCTCAAAAACGAGGCGTTGGACAAGCTGTTCCTGGCCGAGTCGGAGGCGTCCGGTCTGCTGGCGCTGAAGGGGCACCGCATCGTCGGCGGCATGCGTGCCAGCCTCTACAACGCCATGCCGCTGGAGGGGGTCAAGGCCCTGGTGAGCTTTATGGATGGCTTTGCCAAGCGCCACGGCTGAGAAGCCGTTCACGTGCCTGCTGCGACGCCGTGATCAAGGCTCATGTGCTGCTCGGAAGCCTCATTTATGGGGATAAACTCCGGTTCCTGTGCTGCGCTTCACCTTGCTGACGGCCTCTCGCGACAACCCGTGAACAGGTTCTAAAGCATCTTCCCTCTGATGCAAGGCGCCGGGGACTCCCCGGCGTCTGTTTTTCCGGTGGATCCTGACCGCCCGCATCAGCTGCCCGGTTTTTGTGCCAAGAGTAGTCTTGCCGCGCAGAACGCAGGCTGTTAACGTCCGGTCAGGTGATTTAATTGAGATAGTACAGGAAGTCTATGAATTCGTTGCGTTTGGAACCCATTTCTCGTGTGGCTGGCGTGGTCAATCTACCTGGCTCCAAAAGTGTCTCTAACCGTGCCCTGCTGCTGGCAGCCCTGGCGCGGGGCACCACCCGGCTGACCAACCTGCTCGACAGCGATGACATCCGTCACATGCTGGCGGCGCTGACCCAGCTCGGCGTCAAGTACAAGCTCTCCGCCGACAAGACCGAGTGCACCGTGCACGGCCTGGGTCGCAGCTTCGCGGTGAAGGAGCCGGTCAACCTCTTCCTCGGCAACGCCGGCACCGCCATGCGTCCGCTCTGCGCGGCGCTGTGTCTGGGATCCGGTGAATACATGCTGGGCGGTGAGCCGCGCATGGAAGAGCGTCCCATCGGCCATCTGGTGGATGCCCTGCGTGAAGCCGGCGCTCACATCCAGTACCTGAAGAAAGATGGCTACCCGCCGCTGGTGGTGGATGCCAAGGGACTCTGGGGCGGCGATGTGCACGTGGACGGCTCCGTCTCCAGCCAGTTCCTGACCGCCTTCCTGATGGCGGCCCCCATGGCGGCCGGCGACACCCGCATCCACATCAAGGGGGAGCTGGTCTCCAAGCCCTACATCGACATCACCCTGCACATCATGAAGCAGTTCGGGGTGGTCATCGAGCACGACGACTACAAGCTGTTCTACATCAAGGGCAACCAGACCTATGTCAGCCCCGGTGACTTCCTGGTGGAGGGGGATGCCTCCAGCGCCTCCTACTTCCTCGCGGCGGGCGCCATCAAGGGCAAGGTGCGGGTGACCGGCATCGGCAAGCACAGCATCCAGGGCGACATTCACTTCGCCGACGTGCTGGAGAAGATGGGGGCAAAGATCACCTGGGGTGACGACTTCATCGAGGCACAGCAGGCCCCGCTGCACGGCATCGACATGGACATGAACCAGATCCCGGATGCGGCCATGACCATCGCCACCACGGCGCTGTTCGCCGAGGGACCGACCTCCATTCGCAACATCTACAACTGGCGGGTGAAGGAGACCGATCGGCTGCACGCCATGGCGACCGAGCTGCGCAAGCTGGGTGTGGAAGTGGAGGAGGGGCATGACTTCATCACCGTCACCCCGCCAACGCAGCTGCAACACGCGGCGATCGATACCTACAACGATCACCGCATCGCCATGTGCTTCTCGCTGGTGGCGTTGTCGGATACGGCGGTGACCATCAACGATCCGGGTTGTACCTCCAAGACCTTCCCGGACTATTTCGACAAGTTGGCCGGCATCAGCCAGGCCGTCTAACCCCGTCGGGCCCGCCTCAGTGCGGGCCTTTTCACTTCCTGCCTCCCTAGCATCATTTCTGTAACTTGCAAGATCACCTCTAAAAATTCCTCCATTGGCAATGTAATTTTCTATTTACACCGTCCCGCCGTAGGGCTAGATTGAGATCTCTCTATCGCAGTCATCTAGCAGGAAATCTTGTCATGCAGCATCAAACCGACGACGTTCGAATCAGTGAAATCAAAGAGTTATTGCCCCCGGTTGCGGTGCTCGAGAAGTTTCCGGCGACCGAGACCGCCTCATCGACCGTCTTTGAATCCCGTCAGGCCATTCATCAGATCCTGGCCGGCGAAGATCAGCGCCTGCTGGTGGTGATCGGCCCCTGCTCCATCCACGATCCCCTGGCCGCGCTGGAATATGGCAAGCGCCTCAAGGCCTTGCGTGATGAGCTCAAGGGGTCGCTCGAGATAGTGATGCGGGTCTACTTCGAGAAGCCGCGCACCACCGTGGGCTGGAAGGGACTGATCAACGACCCTTACCTCGACAACAGCTGCCAGATCAACGACGGCCTGCGCATCGGTCGCAAGCTGCTGCTGGATCTCAACGACATGGGGCTGCCGACCGCCTCCGAATTCCTCGACATGATCACGCCGCAATACATGGCGGATCTGATGAGCTGGGGCGCCATCGGTGCCCGCACCACCGAATCCCAGGTGCACCGCGAGCTGGCCTCCGGTCTCTCCTGCCCGGTCGGCTTCAAGAATGGCACCGACGGCACCATCAAGGTCGCCATCGACGCCATCGGCGCCGCCAGTGCGCCGCACCACTTCCTGTCGGTGACCAAGTACGGCCACTCCGCCATCGTCTCCACCCGGGGCAACCCGGATTGCCACATCATACTGCGCGGTGGCCGCGAGCCGAACTACAGCGCCGCCCACGTGGATGAGGTGGTGAAGGGGCTGGACAAGGCCGGTCTGCCGCAGAAGGTGATGATCGACTTCAGCCACGCCAACAGCAGCAAGCAGTTCAAGAATCAGATGATAGTGGCCGAGGACGTGGCCGATCAGCTGCGCGCCGGCAGCAAGGCGGTGTTCGGCGTCATGGTGGAGAGCCACCTGGTGGAAGGGCGCCAGGATCTGGTGGAAGGCTGCGAACTCACCTTCGGTCAGAGCATCACGGACGCGTGCATCAACTGGGCCGATACCGAGGTGCTGCTGCGCAACCTGGCCGATGCGGTGGCGACCCGCAACGCGCTCTGAGCACAGCGCCAGCGGGCAATGCCCGCATGGCAGCCATAAAAAAAAGCGCGACCCCTGGTCGCGCTTTTTGTTGCTCTGAATTCTGAATACAGGGCGCTTACTTGGCGCGGGTCTGATGACCGCGCAGGCGGATGTTGATCATCTCCACCACCAGCGAGAAGGCCATGGCGAAGTAGATGTAACCCTTCGGAATGTGCATGTCCAGCCCTTCGCCCACCAGCGCGACCCCGACCAGGATCAGGAAGGAGAGCGCCAGCATCTTGATGGTGGGGTGCTCGTCGACGAAGTCACCGATGGCCTTGGCGGCAAACATCATGACCCCGACGGCGATCATGATGGCCAGCACCATGACGGGCACGTGGTCCGCCATGCCGACGGCGGTGATGACGGAGTCCAGGCTGAAGATGATGTCGAGGATGGCGATCTGCACCAGTGTCGACATGAAGCCGGCGGTCTTGCTCACCATCCCCTGCTCGTCAGCGGCCCCTTCCAGGCTCTGGTGGATCTCGTGGGTGCTCTTGGCGATGAGGAACAGGCCCCCCACCAGCAGGATCATATCCCGGCCCGAGATGGCCTCGTCGAACAGGCTGAACAGCGGATGGGTGAGTCGCATCACCCAGGCCAGTGACAGCAGCAGCAGGATACGGGTACCCATGGCCAGCCCCAGCCCCAGGATCCGGGCGCGCTGACGCTGGGCCTCCGGTAGCCGGCCGACCAGGATGGAGATAAAGATGATGTTGTCGATGCCCAATACGATCTCGAGCAGGGTGAGGGTAGCGAGCGCGACCCAGGCAGAGGGATCAGCAATCCATTCCAGCATGATTGAACCTTGGTTAAAAAATTGAAGCAGCGCATTCTAGCAGGCCGACTTGGCTTGTCCCATAGCGGCGAACAGATAAAATAGCGGCGATCAGAGGGAGAGAATCATGTTTCGTTTAGGGCTCATTATCAACCCGGTCGCCGGCATCGGCGGGGCGGTCGGCCTCAAGGGCAGCGACGGTGTCGTGGCCGAGGCGCTGGCGCGGGGCGCGGTGCCAAAGGCGCAGGAGCGGGCCCGTCAGGCCCTGCTGCCGCTCTGTCAGCTGACACAATCCTTCGAGCTGCTGACGGTGGCGGGCGACATGGGGGGGACGCTTGCCGAGTCGCTCGGGTTGCCCCATCGCATCGTCCATCGACCCGCCGCCGGCTCCACCAGCGCCGCCGACACCCGCACCGCCGCCGAGCTGATGCGGGCGGCTGGGGTGGATTTGCTGCTGTTCGCCGGCGGCGATGGCACCGCCAGGGATATCTGCGCCGCGGTGGGGGAGTCGTGCCATGTGCTCGGCATTCCCGCCGGGTGCAAGATCCACTCCGGGGTCTACGGGGTGACCCCGGCCGCCAGCGGTCGGGTGGTGGCACGGATGATAGGCGGTGAGCTGCTGAGCCTGGTGGATGCCGAGGTGGTGGACATCGACGAGGCGGCATTTCGGGCGGGCAAGGTGCGCGCCCGTCACTACGGCCAGCTGCTGGTGCCGGGCGATCTGCGCTACGTGCAGGCGGTCAAGCAGGGCGGGCGGGAGTCCGAGGAGCTGGTGCTGGCCGATCTCGCCGCCGGGGTGGTGGAGCAGATGGAGGCCGATACCCTCTATCTGATGGGGTCGGGCAGCACGGTCGCCGCCTGCATGGGGGAGCTGGGGCTGGAAAATACCTTGCTCGGTGTGGATCTGGTGGAAAATGGCCGGCTTATCGGGCAGGATCTGTCCGCCGCGGACATCCTGACCCGGATCCGCGGTCGTCGCTGCCGCCTGATCATTACCCTGATCGGTGGCCAGGGACATCTGTTCGGGCGCGGAAATCAGCAACTGAGTCCAGAGGTGATCCGGGCCGTCGGGCGGGACCATATCCAGGTTCTCGCCACCAAAGCCAAGCTGGCGGCACTCGATGGCCGTCCGCTGCTGGTGGATACCGATGACCCGGCACTGAACCGGTCGTTAAGTGGTTATCTGCGGATAACCACCGGATACAAGGATCAGGTCATCTACCCGGTGGCCAACCCGGAATAGGACATCAAGGATGCGGCTGGCCTGGCGCCAGAGAGCCGCGATCAACCGGATCGCGGTTCCACTCCCCGAATTATTTTGCCGGCAATCCCGGAAAATGAGGCTGCGTTAAATGACGATTCACGATTTTGAGCACAAGTTGTTGGGACTGATCGACACCATGGTCGCCACGGCCAGCGAAGACGATCTGTTTGCGGGCGGTTATCTGCGCGGCCACATCTCGCTGGCGGTGGCGCGAGCCGAGCTGGAAGGCAAGACCCTGGTGCGGGATGTAAAGAGCTATGTATTGCGCAGCCTGAACGAGGCCATCTTGCAGGGCGAGCTGTCCGAGCAGGACGAGGTGCTGGTGCAGGACATGTGGAGACGGCTGCAGCAGCAGGCGGAAGCTTGATCCCCCACACAATTCAAACAGAAGTTTGAGTAATCTGCTTCCCTGAGTGTTATCAAAAGGTTAATAATGAGTCTTGCCTTTTGTTTCAGGGATTAAACTATGGCCTCCTCCTCACGCATTGCCACCAAACTGCCGCTCGAGATGCTCTATCACTGGGAGCGGCAGTGTCCTGACCGGATCTATCTCAGACAGACCATTCACCGTGAATACCGCGACTTCAGCTGGTCGGAAGTGGCGGATCAGGCGCGGCGCATGGTGACGGCCCTGCGCGAGCTGGGGCTGGTATCCGGCGACAAGGTGGCGCTGCTTTCCAAGAACTGTGCCGAGTGGTTCATCGCCGATCTGGCGATGCAGATGGGGCAGTATGTGAGCGTGCCCATCTACCCGACCGCCAACGTCGACACCATCGAATACGTGCTGCGTCACAGCGAGGCCAAGGCGATCTTCGTCGGCAAGCTGGACGACTGGAAGAGCCAGGAGGCCGGCGTTCCCGCCGATCTGCTGCGCATCGCCTTCCCCTATGACACCATGCCGGCCGCCTTGCAATGGGACAAGTTGCTGGCGGCGCACGCCCCTATTCCCGATAGCCCGGTGCAGGCGCCGGACTCCCTGCTGAGCCTGGTCTACACCTCCGGCAGCACCGGCAAGCCCAAGGGCGCTATGCTGAGCGTCGAGCGCTACGCCTGGTCGTGCGAGAAGCTGGTGGAGGCGGTGGCACTGACCGACGCCGATCGCGGTTTCTCCTACCTGCCGCTGGCTCACATCACCGAGCGGGTCTACATCTATGGCGGCAGCCTGTTCAGCGGTGCCACCATCGCCTTCCCCGAATCCCTCGATACCTTCATCGACGACGTCAAGCGCTGTCGTCCCACGGTGTTCATCTCGGTGCCGCGGCTGTGGGCCATGTTCCGCATCAAGATCCACGAGAAGCTGCCCCAGAAGAAGCTCGCCCTGCTGCTCAAGATCCCGCTGGTCTCGACCCTGATCAAGCGCAAGCTGAGCAAGGGGCTGGGGCTGGATCAGGCGCGGGTACTCGGCTGTGGCTCGGCCCCGGTGGCGCCGGCCCTGCTGCAGTGGTATTACAGCATCGGCATCAACATCACCGAGGCCTGGGGCATGACCGAAAACCACGCCTTCTCCACCCTCAACTATCCATTCAGGGCCGACAAGATAGGCACGGTCGGCAAGGCGGGGCCCGGGGTCGAGATCCGCATCTCGGACGAGGGGGAGATCCTCTGTCGCTGTGAAGGCATGATGCTGGGTTACTACAAGGATCCCGAGCACAGCGCCGAGGCCATCGACGCCGATGGCTGGCTTCACACCGGCGACATGGGCAAGCTGGACAGGGAGGGTTACCTCACCATCACCGGCCGCATGAAGGACGTGTTCAAGACCGCCAAGGGCAAGTACGTGGCGCCTGTGCCCATCGAGGGGTTGCTGGGGCAGGAGCCCATCATAGAGCAGCTGTGCGTCATCGGTTATGGCATGCCGCAGCCGGTCGCCCTGGTGCAACTGGCCGAGAGCGCCATGAGAGGGGACAGGGCCACGGTGAATGCCCAGCTGGAGGCTGCCCGCAAGCGGGTCAACGATCAGCTGGAGTCCCATGCCAGGATCCGCGGCATCCTGGTGGTCAAGGCCCCCTGGAACATCGAGAACGGGGTGCTGACCCCGACCATGAAGATCCGTCGCCACCTGCTGGAGCAGAAATACGCGGACATCGGCGAGCGCTGGTCCGGCGGCGAGAGCATTATCTGGGAGTCCTGATCAATCCGGGACACGGGAGCAGAAATAGAAAGGGGAGCCAGTGGCTCCCCTTTTTGATGGGCTCATGGGCGACGCTGGCGTCAGACCGCCCGGTATTCCAGCTCGACCGAACCCAGCGCCTTGAGGGTGGACTGGGCCGCATCCCGCTGGCTGATCTGGCCCTGCTTGTTCTCCAGCAGCACGGCGCGGCGCACCCTGGTGAGATCCTCGCCGTTCAGCACGGCGTGGGCGCAGGCCATCTGCATCGGGGGCAGGCTGGGGTTGAAGGCGGCGTTCTCGGCGTAGCGACCGCAGAAGATGCGACCGTCGGCGAACTGCAGCGCCACCGCGGCGTAACCCTGGCTGTAGGGGGCGTAGCTCTGGCGGGCGGCGGCCAGCGCGGCCTGCCACAGGGGATCGTCGCTCTCCAGCACCAGCTCATGGTGGGCTTGCGGGCTCATCAGGGCATCGGTGATGTCGAGATCCGCCGGGCCGAAGGAGTGGGGCAGGAAGGATTGCAGCTCGCTCAGGTCGTCCGGCAGGGAGACCTTCAGGGTCTTGGCGGTGCTCAGCTCGTTCATGAACTGGCGGCAGTGGCCGCAGGGGGTGTAGTTGACGGTGATCTCGGAGATCCCGGTCTCGCCACCCAGCCAGGCGTTGGAGATGGCAGACTGCTCGGCATGCACCGAGTGGAACAGCCCCTGACCGGCGAACTCCATGTTGGCGCCCAGATACCAGGTACCGCTCAGGCCGCAGGCGATGGCGCCGACGAAGAACTTGGAGATGGGGGCGACCGAGCAGGCGGCGGCCAGCGGCAGCAGGGCGAGGCGCAGGGCGCGATCCTCCAGCCCGGTGGCGGCGCTCAGGGTGGCGATCTGCTCGGGGCTGAAGCGGGCCTGGAAATCGTCGCCCAGCATGGGCAGCAGTGCTGCCTGCAGCGGGGCAGACAGGGTCTCGAGTGGCTTGGCAAAACGGGGATGCATACTGTGTCCTCAAAGGCCAATTGGGGGGCCATTGTAGGGAGCAAGCGCGGCGAAATGTGTGAGCGCGCTCACGCCTTGGTGGGCAAAGGGCTGGCGATGTTAAAGGAAACGTTTGTCTTGCGCAATCTGTGCGTCAGCTCCCAGCACGGGGGAGTTTAAGTGTCACCTGAATACGAGTGGGCGTTTGGCTAGAAAGCGAGCAATGGCCGCCAGGGCGGCCATTGCAGGGGTAGCGTGCGGTGGTCTCAGGTCAGCCAGTGGTAGATGGCAAACAGCAGCGGGGCCACGGCGGCGGTGAGGATGCCGCACACCACCATGGCGAGCGACGAGAAGGCGCCTTGGGTGACCCCCTTCTCGGCGGAGGTGGCGGTGCCGATGGCGTGGGCGCAGGCCCCCATGGCGAGGCCCTGGGCTTCCGGGTCGGTCACTTTCAGTAGTTTGAGCAGCGGATAGCCGATCAGGGCACCGATAATCCCCACTATGACCACCATGGCTGCCGCGATGGCGGGAATGCCACCCAGCGACTGGCTGACGCTCATGGCCAGCGGGGTGGTGATGGACTTGGTGGCGAGCGAGGCCAGCAGCGCCGGATCCGCCCCCATCAGATGGCCGATCAGCAGGGTAGTGCAGACCGAGATCAGCACAGAGGCCAGGGTGCAGATCAGGATGGGCTTGAGCCTTGAGCGGATCTGGCGGGCCTGCTGATAGAGCGGCAGCGCCAGCGCGACCACCGCCGGCTCCAGCAGCGCCGTGATGGGGAAGGTGCCGTGCTGGTACTGATCCAGCGGCAGATCCAGCCAGAGCAGCAGGCCTATGATGACGGCCGTGGGGATCAGCACCGGGTTGACGATGGGCCAGGGCAGGCGGCGATAGAGCGCCCGGGTCATGAAATAGAGCGCCAGGGTCAGCGGAATGGCGAGCCAGAACATCATGGCAGCCTCCTGGTCATGGCAGAGAGGAACGGCATGAGTGGCAGGGCGAACGAGGGGATCATTGCTTGTTCATCCTCTGGTAGAGGTGGCCGACGGTGGCGAGGATCAGCACTATCCCCAGCACGACGCAGAGCATGATGAGCCCGAAGGATTGACGCAGGGGCTCGAGCCAGGCCACCAGCCCGACCGCCACCGGCACGAACAGGACCCCCATGTGGCGCAGCAGCAGGCCGGCACCCTGTTCGACCCAGTGCAGCTTGATGAGTTGCAGGGAGAGCAGCATGAACAGCAGCAGCATGCCGATGATGCTGCCGGGGAAGGCGAAGGGCAGCAGGGCCGCCAGGGTTTTGCCTGTCAGCAGGCAGGCGAGGATGACCATGAAGTCACGAAGGTACAGCAGGGTGCGTTGAAGCAGCACGGGGGCCTCATCTTGGCAACTGTGAGCGAGGTCGCAGTTTAGCAGAGCGCAGGGGTCACAGAACAGGGTCAACTGACCCACAGACGATACAATGGCGGCCCATCGCCGCCGTTTTTCCGCGTCTTATCATGAGGAGATCCCATGTCGTATCCCGCTCTCTTGTCCGTGCTGCGCCAGTGGCCCGCCGATCCCGCCCTGCCGTCCCATCTGCTGCAGACCCGCCAGTGGGACGGCCCCCTGTGCCGGGTGAGGCTGGATAACACCGGCGCCACCCCTGAGCCCGTGCAGGACTGGCTGCTGTTTGACGGCGAGCTGGGTATCCCCCCCGAGGCGGCCATCTACGGTGAGGGCTTCCAGATGCTGGCCCAGACCATGGGCACTTGGCAGCACCCCGAGCCGGTCGGGCGCTGCCCGGATGCGGGCGTCTATCGCATCACGGCGGACCAGGGCTATCACACAGTCCACAGCCTGCTGCTGGTCGAGCGGGCGCAGGGCTGGCTGTTGCTCGCCTTCGCCAGCTGCCAGCGCTTTGGCGGCGAGTTTCGGCTCTACCCCGAGGGTCGCCTGCAGATCCTGATGAATGGCGAGGGGCGCGTGCTCGCGCCGGGCCAGCACTGGCAGAGCGAGGCGCTGCTCTGTCTGGAAGGACCGGACAGGGAGGCCCTGCTCGGGGAGCTGGCGAGCCGAGTCGAGGCCGAGCACGGCAGCCTGGTGGCCCAGGTACCCGCGCGGCCGAGCGGCTGGTGCTCCTGGTATCACTACTACGCACAGGTGAGCGCGGCGGACATTCGCGAGAACCTCGCGGTGCGGGCCGAGCGTTTCCCGGGGCTGCGCTACGTGCAGATAGACGATGGCTACCAGGCCAGGATGGGGGACTGGCTGACCCCTTCGCCCAAGTTCGAGCAGGGGGTCGCGCCGCTCGCGGCCGAGATCCGGGCGGCGGGTTGCGAGCCCGCGCTCTGGGTCGCCCCCTTTATCGCCGAGCCGGGCTCCCGGGTATTTCAGGATCACCCCGACTGGTTCGTGAAGGGGGATGACGGCCTGCCGCTGCCCTCCGAGCGGGTGACCTATGGCGGCTGGCGCTGCACCCCCTGGTATGTGCTCGATGGCACCCACCCCGAGGTGCAGGCCCACCTCGAGCGGGTGTTCCGGACCCTGCGCGAGCAGTGGGGCATCCACTATTTCAAGCTGGACGCCAACTTCTGGGGCGCCATCCACGGCGGCCACTTCTGCGATCCGTCTGCCACCCGGGTAGAGGCCTATAGACGCGGCATGGCGGCCGTGCTGCGCGGGGCGGGCGAGGGCGCCTTCCTGCTCGGCTGCAACGCCCCCCTCTGGCCCAGCCTGGGGCTGGTGCACGGCATGCGGGTGAGCGACGACGTGGAGCGCCAGGGCCCGCGTTTTCGCCAGATAGCCCGGGAAGCCTTCTGCCGCGCCTGGCAGAACGACCGGCTCTGGGCGCTGGATCCCGACTGCGTCTGCCTGCGCGACTTGCCCAATCAGCAGGCCGGCGCGTTCGACTACCAGTTCCACCTGGCCGCCCTGGTGGCGAGCGGTGGCATGGTGCTGGCCGGCGACCGGCTGCAGGATCTCGATGAGCTGCAGGGGGCGCAGCTGCTCAGGCTGTTGGCGCTGTGCGAGGCGCGAGCGCCGGCTGCCCGTTTCGATGACATGGGCTTCTCCCGTGGCCGGGTGACGCTCCCCAGCGGGGGCCAGCTGCTCTGCCTGTTCAACTGGGACGAGCAGGCGAAGAGGCTCGCGCTGCCGGCGGGTGGCACGGACTTCTGGGACGACAGCCCGCTGGGCGACGCCCTTGTGCTGCAGGGTGGCCAGGGGCGGGTGATCCGCTACGCCTGAGGCTAGCGCCCAACAAAAAGGCTCCCGACGGGAGCCTTTTTGTTGGTAAGGGGTCTGGCAGACGGCTTAGAAGTGCCACTCCATCCCGATGGCGTAGTTGGCGGAGCCATAGCCCGGGATCTCGTTGCTGGAGGCCAGCGCCTTGAGGGTCAGGCGGGAGCTCAGGGGAATGCCGAGCCCCATGCCGATGGCGACCTCGTCACTCTGATCCCCCATCATGTCGACGCGCAGGGTGCGGTAGAGGGAGAGATCCTGGCTCATCTGGGCATAGATCTGGGAGGATTTGTTGTAGAGTTGGCCGAAGATCTCCATCTGGAAGCCGTTCTGCGGCGTGATCGCGAGCGGGATCCCGGCGAAGCGATAGAGATCTGAGTGGTTGAAATAGCTGTTGACGATCTGGGGCGTGAAGTCGGTCTGCTGATAGAGGTTGCTGAAGTTGCGTTCGATCAGCTGATAGGTCTGCTCCGGCAGACGCAGCAGATAGTCCGGTACCTCGAAACGGATCCCCGCCATGGCAGCCGATGGCAGCAGAGTGCAGCTGATAAGCGTTAGAGCAGTGAGTCCGGAGCGCATCAAGATCCCCAAGGGTTGAAAGCAAGGCATCCATGCCAGCCGTGCATACAAGTAATTAAATTGTCAGGAGTCTTGGCTCCCTTGCTCATTATGTCGTGAGCGCAGGGAGCGTACAGGTTTTTTACTGTGAAACGGCTCACATCTCATAGATCTTCGAGGTAGTGATAGAGGCTCTTGAGGATGGCAAAGTTCCGTTCGTTACCCTGGTTCTGCTCCGCCAGCGCCTCGAGGCGTGGCACATAGTCCGGCAGACGGCTGCTGAAGTAGTCGCTGCAGTGCAGGCGCCAGCGCTTCTGCTCCGCCTCGCTCAGGGTGTGCGGCCAGTTGCGGGCGCGGTAGCGGAACAGCATCTCCGGCAGCCGTGAGTCGCTGAAGGCAAACTCCCGCTCCCCCAGCAGATCCGCCGGGGTGGCGCGCACCAGATCCATGGTGGACTTGTCGCCGTGACCGAAGAAACCGGCGTAGAGCTGGGTATCGGGATCGCTGTCATTGCTGCCGGCAAACTCCTGATTGAACACCTCCACCAGTTTTTCCCGCACTTCGGGGTGGGCCCGCAGCAGATCCAGGCTCTTGCGGCACTGCTCGCGGTTGACCCCGAGCTCGTCGGCCCGGGCCGGGGTCAGGGTCGCGGCGGGGGCCAACACAGGGCACTTGTTGATGTGCACCAGCTTGACCGGAATGCCCGCCAGCTCCCCCAGCTCCTCTTTTTTGGTGTAGAGCCGCTCGCGGATCTCGTCGCTGGAGAGCTCGATGAGCGGGCTGGGGTCACGGGTGAGATCCACCATGATCACCGCATTCTGATTGGTGGGATGCCAGGCCAGCGGTGACACCCAGCTCACGCAGCCCTGCCAGGGGGAGAACATGCCGGAGACATGCACCAGCGGCTTCATGGTCACCACATCGATGAGCGCCTTCACCTTGTTTTTGTTGCGCAGGCCAAACAGGTAGTCGAACAGCTTGGGCTGGGCTTGCTTCACCAGCTTGGCCAGCTCTATGGTGGCCAAGACGTCTGACAGCGCATCGTGGGCATTGGCATGGGCGACGCCGTTGGCCACCGTCAACTTCTCCAGCCGGAAGCTCGGCTTGCCCTCCTCATCGAAGGCCCAGGTGATCCCCTCCGGGCGCAGGGCGTAGCAGGCCCGCAGCATGTCGAGGATGTCCCAGCGGGAGTTGCCGTTCTGCCAGGCGTAGGCATAGGGGTCGTAGAAGTTGCGATACAGGGTGTAGCGGGTCACCTCGTCATCGAAGCGGATGCTGTTGTAACCCAGCACGCAGGTGTTCGGAGTGGCGAATTGATCGTGGATCTGACGGATGAAATCTGCCTCGCACAGCCCGTCCTTCATCGCCTTCTGCGGCGTGATGCCGGTGATGAGGCAGGCCTCGGGCTCCGGCAGGTAATCCGCCGGCGGCTTGCAGTAGATCACCAGCGGCTCACCGATGACGTTGAAATCCGCATCGGTGCGAATGCCGGCGAACTGGGCCGGTCTGTCCCGCGCCGGGCTGATGCCGAAGGTCTCGTAGTCGTGGAAGTAGAAGGTGGGCTCGCTGCCTGGCTGTGCTGTTTTGCTCATGTTGTTCGAGATGGGCTGTCCGATGGCGGCGCCATGGCGCCTGGGTGGGCGGTGCCATGCACCGCAGTTGCCAGCATGGTAAACCATAGCGCAGGCAGAGCGAAGCCTGGGGCGGTTGCCTGCTGTTTTAATGGGCAGAATGAAACGGTTCTATTTGGCTATATCCCTCACTTTCTGCTCCACCTGATGGGCGATGGCCCGAATATGTGCCAGTTCCAGCGTGCCGACGCGCAACTGTGGCAGCACCTGTTCATCTCCTTGAAGCGGGATAAACAGCGGGTTCAATTATGCCCATCCATGGACGGCGTACTCTTTTTGCCGCACGAACATAAGGTTGCAGAGAAAGGATAGTGGCCGTGAAGGCGGGCAGGTAAATCCTGTCGCAGATGGGACATAGGTTGGGGCCCGATACAGATGTGAAGAGGCTCTGCTCAGGGGGGGCCACTGGATGAGGTTAGCGGCATCAGGCTGTGCAGATCGAGCAGGGTGAAGAAACCCCCCTCATGAGGGTACCAGCCACCGGTGTCGATGTAGTACACGTTGCCGAGGCGGGCTGGGGCGCTCAGCGGGGTGTGACCCACAACCAGCGCGACCAGATCCGCGACTCCACTCTCATCCCGCAGCTCTATGCGGCGGCGTGACCACAGGCAGACGTTCTTGATGGCCCGCAGCTGGCCGCCGGCCACCCCACCGTCCAGCTTGTCCAGCAGCGTTTGCCAGGAGGGGAAGGGGCAGTCGGCATGCAGCAGGCCGACCGGGCCGCTCGGGGTGGCCACCTCGATGGCAATCGGCAGTGCGCGGTAGCGGGCGGCAAATTCGTCTCGCTCGGCGCTGGCCAGGCGCTGAAACCAGGCGCCCCCATTCTGGATCCAGTTGTCTTTATCGCAGCTCTCGTGGCGGCAGACGTAGTCGTCGTGATTGCCACACACTGAGTGGAACCAGGGGCGTGCCAGCCAGTCGCGGGCCTGAGTGCACTCAGGCCCGCGATCGGTCAGATCGCCGACGGAGAACAGGCGATCACACACAGGATCGAAGCCCACCCGGTTCAGCGCCTGTTGCAATAGCGCAAAATAGCCGTGGATGTCACCGACGGCCAGATCGCGCCCCCGGCGGTTGAGGGGGAAGCGTCGGATCAGTGGCGCCTTGTCCATGCCTGCCTCCTTGGTTGGGGTCGTCGGCCCAGGGCGGTGCCGAATGGCCGCTGCGGATGATTGCGTCGCGGATAAGAGCAGCATGGCACGCTCTGCCTCGGCGGTGTAGGGGCGGGCGGGATCAGGGCGCCCCGTCGCCCGGCGGCAGGGCTGGTGCATGTACCGTCGCCGATTTACCTAGGCATTTTTCTGGGCACACACAGCCGAAGGATCCCATCCTAATGAAGACCGCCATCCGTTTCACACAGGGAGTCTCATCATGGCCGAATACAGGGTTCGTCTGGTCGCCCGCCACCCGCTCGCCGAAGGCACCATGGCCTTTCATTTTGAAAAACCGGAAGGGTTTGACCACAAGCCCGGCCAAGCCCTGGATCTCAGCCTGCCGGGACATCAGGACAACCCCAGATCCCCCGATGTCCGCCACACCTTCTCCATCGTCAGTGCGCCCCATGAGGACGAGTTGCTGGTGGCCACCCGCATGCGGGACAGCACCTTCAAGCGTGCGCTGGGCGCCCTGCCCATCGACAGCAAGCTCCAGATCAACGGCCCCTTCGGCTCTCTCACCCTGCACAAACAGCCGGAGCGCGCCGGCGTGCTCATCGCCGGCGGCATCGGGATCACCCCCTTCATGAGCATGCTGCGGCACGCGGCCAAGCAGCAGACTCCGCAGGACTTGCTGCTGCTCTACAGCAACCGGCGGCCGGAGGATGCGGCCTTCCTGGCCGAACTGCAGCGGCTCGAGCGACTCAACCCGAGATTTCGCCTGCTGGCGACCATGACGGACATGGCGCACTCGGCGCAGCCCTGGCAGGGCGAGACCCATGTCATCGACAGCCCCTGGCTGAAACAGGCCATCACCGGTCTGGCCAACCCGGTCTGCTACGTCTCAGGCCCGCCGCTCATGGTCGAGGCCATCTGCCAGGCGCTGACGGCGGCCGGCGTGGATGAGGAGAACGTGCGCAGCGAATCCTTCTATGGCTATTGAACAGGGTGCCGGCGCCACTCCCGTCGACTGCAGATTGAAATAGCGGCCTGTCATGTCGTGCGCGGCAGGCCTGCCTACCAGCCGTCCCGCCCTCGCGGCGGGACGCGCTTTTTCCCTGCTCGTACATAAGGTTACAGAAGATTGATAGCCGCCCCGAGGGCACTGGTGTAAACCTGATGGCGACTGGCAGGGAGGGGTGACCAACAGCTCGCATTCGCCGTTCTGGCTTGGCCGCGAGAGGTGGGCGGCGATGGCACCCCGGCCGAGGTTCGTTCTCATTTGGACTGTATTTTCTCCACCCGACGTGGATTTTCTCCTTAGTCTCAATGGGGTGTGTTTGTTATTTCTCTCCTGACAGGAATCTTGAATGCGGCGTTCGCTGTTGATCTGGTTGGGCCCCCTGTGCAGCCTGTTGCTGCTGGGGGCGGCATTGACCGTACTGTATCGTTTGACCCACCTCTGGCACTGGCACGACATCCGGCTGGCCATCTGGTCCCAGCCCTTGCCGCAGCTGGGCGGGGCGCTGCTGCTGACCCTGCTCAGCTATGGCTGCCTCTGCTGCTATGACCTGCTGGCGGTGCGCGCACTCGGCAGGCGGCTGCCCTGGCAACAGATCGGCATGACCTCCTTCATCGCCTACACCTTCTCCAATACCCTGGGGTTCGCGCTGCTGACCGGCTCCTCGGTGCGCTACCGGATCTACTCCTCGCTCGGACTCGGCACGGGGGAGGTGGCCAGAGTCATACTGTTCTGCTCCATCACCTTCTTTCTCGGTCTGCTGGCCTGGGGCGGCGGCGCCTTGTTGCTGGGGCAGGCCGCCACCCTGTTGCCTGGCTGGCCGGCATGGACCGGCTGGCTGCTGCAGCTGGTCGGCGCCTTGGCGCTGCTGGCGGTGCTGGGCTATCTGCTGTGGCCCAGGCCGGCCCTCTCCTGGCGCGGGCACGAGCTGGTGTTGCCAACCTTCAAGACTCGCCTGCTGCAACTGCTGATCGCCCTGCTGGACTGGATGGCCGCCGCCGCCGTGCTCTATGTGCTGTTGCCGGCGGGCAGCGTCTCCTATCCGGTGCTGCTCAGCGCCTTCGTGCTCGCCAGCTTCCTCGGGGTGCTGGCCCATGTGCCCGGCGGGATAGGGGTGTTCGAAGCGAGCATGAGCCTGCTGCTCGCCCAGTATCTGCCGGTAGACAAATTGCTGGCCTCCTTGCTGCTCTATCGCTGCGCCTATTACCTGCTGCCCTTCTTCTGCGCCCTGCTGCTGTTTGCCAGCCAAGAGGCCTTGCAGCAGCGAGCCCGCTGGCACCGGCTACAGGGGATCATGGCCGCCATGCGCGAATTCCTGCCGGCCCTGGTAAGCCTGGGCACCTTCGCGGCCGGCACCCTGTTGCTCTGCTCCGGCATGCTGCCGACCATGCGAGGGCGGATCGAAGCCTTGCTGCAGCTGTTGCCGCTGCACCTGCTGGAGCTGTCCCATGTGCTCGGCAGCGTCAGCGGCGTGCTGCTGATCCTGCTGGCACACAGTCTCTATCGGCGCCACGATGCCGCCTTCCGGATCACCCAGTGGCTGCTGGCGCTCGGGATGTTCTTCTCCCTGCTCAAGGGATTTGACTGGGAGTCGGCCCTGCTGCTCGGCACCTTCCTGCTGATCATCAGCCCCTGCCGCAGCCTGTTCTACCGCAAGGGCTCCCTGCTTCATGCCCAGTTCACCCCGGGTTGGCTCCTGTCGGTGGGCGCCGTGCTGCTGTGGGCGCTGTGGCTGCTGCTGTTCTCCTATCGCCAGGTGGCGTATGACCACAGCCTCTGGCTCCACTTCTCGCCCCATGGCGCCGCCTCCCGTGGCCTGCGCGCCATGGGCAGCGTGATCGCCGTGCTGGCCGCGGTCGGGGTGGCGCAGCTGCTGGCCCCCCTGCGGATCTCCGGCCACAAGCCGGACCAGGAGGCGCTGGCCAGGGCGCAGGCACTGGTGCGGCGCGAGGGTGGCGGCCACGGTTATCTGGCGCAGCTCGGCGACAAGTCGTTGCTGTTTCACCCCGGTGGCGAGGCGTTTCTGATGTATGGGGTCGAGGGCAATGGCTGGATAGTGATGGGGGATCCCATCGGCCATGCCTCGCTCATCGAGGAGCTGCTCTGGCAGTTTCGCGAGCTGTGCGATGAGCACGACGTCAACCCGGTGTTCTATCAGGTGTCGGCCCGCTATCTGCCGCTCTATCTGGATCTCGGCCTGATCCCGTTCAAGCTGGGGGAGGAGGCCATCGTCGAGCTGCGCGAGTTCGATCTCGCCGGCAGTCGGCTGCACAACCTGCGCCAGAGCCATGCCAAGGGCAAGCGGGAGGGGCTCAGCTTCGAGGTGGTGGATGCAGATCGGGTCGTCGCCTTGTTGCCCAACCTGAGCGCCATCTCCGACGCCTGGTTGCAGGGCAAGCAGGGCAAGGAGAAGGGCTTCTCGGTGGGCAGTTTCGAGCCCGGCTACCTCGCCTTGAGCCCGGCGGCGCTGGTGCGACAGGGTGGGGATCTCGTCGGGTTTGCCAACCTCTGGGTCAGCGACGACAAGGAGAGCCTCTCCATCGATCTGATGCGCTACGACACGGGTGCGGGCACGGCGCCTATCATGGACTTCCTGTTCGTCGAGCTGCTGCTGTGGGGCAAGGACCAGGGTTATGCCAGCTTCAATCTCGGCATGGCGCCCATGTCCGGCTTCAACGACCACCCGCTCGGTGGTTACTGGGCCCGGCTTGGCAACACCCTCTTCACCCGGGGCAGCCGTTTCTACAACTTCCAGGGGCTGCGGCGTTACAAGGAGAAGTTCTCCCCGCGCTGGGAGCCCCGCTATCTGCTCTGCACCAGCCGATTGGCGCTGCCCGGTACCCTGACCCACCTGATCTCCCTGATAAGCCGCGGCCCGCTCGGGCTGATGAAGAAATAGGAGTCGGCCATGAGAGCCCTGTTGTTACTGCCCCTGTGTTGTGCTTTTCCACCCCCCCCGAGCCGGAGCCTGCTTTGGCCCGTCAAGCGAAACGGGAGTGGCTCATGAGAGCACTATTGCTATTGCTGCTGTGTTGTTCTTTTCCGCTCTTCGCCGCCTCGGTGAAGGCGGATCTCGGCCTGGTGGAACTGCCGGTGGCGCAGGCCTCGTCGGCGCCCATGGTGGTGTTCCTGAGCGGGGACGGGGGCTGGGCCGCGCTGGACAAGGGGCTGAGCGCCGAGCTGCAGCGCCATGGCATGCCGGTGGTGGGCTGGAGTTCGCTTAGCTACTACTGGCAGAAGAAGACGCCGGCGCAGGCGACCCAGGATCTGGTGCGGATCCTGGACGACTATCGGGCGCGCTGGGGACGCCAGCGCTGGCTGCTGGTGGGCTTCTCCTTCGGCGCCGAGATAGTGCCCTTCGTCATCAACCGCCTGCCGGAGGCCTATCGCAACAGCCTGGTGGGGGCCGTGATGCTCTCCCCCTCGACCGCGTCGGATTTCGAGATCCACGTCAGCGACATGGTGGTGCATGGCGAGGCGGGCAGCTATCCCACCCAGCCCGAGGTCAAGGCCATCCACAGCCTGCCGCTGCTCTGCGTGCAGGGGGCCGAGGATGACTCCCCGGTGCGGCTATGCCCTCGGCTGCAACAGACCAACGTCAGGACGGTCACGCTGCCGGGGGCGCACCACTTTGATGACGACTATGGTGCGCTGTTTCAGAGCATCGTCGCTCATCTGCCTCTGGTGCAGGGGTCGGCTGCGCCGTGATCTCGGGTGGCAAGGCCAGGTCGGATGGTGTTGGGATGAGGCAGGCGTGACGGGTTGGAGGGAGCAAGGCAATCAATGGGGCAGGGCCTAGAGGCGAGCCCGATGAATTGGCCCGCCTCATGGGTACTTCTGGGTCGTTAAAGCGCGGCCATGGCCTCTCTGACCAGGGCGCCTATCTTGTCCCACTCCCGCCGATCGATGAGATCGGCCGGGACCATCCAGGTGCCACCGCAGGCAAACACCGATTTAAGAGCCAGGTAATCCTTCACATTGCTCGGGCTGACACCGCCGGTGGGCATGAAGCTGATCGGGTAGACGGCACTCATGGCCTTGAGCATGGGCAGGCCACCGGAGGGCTCCGCCGGGAAGAACTTGAGGGTGCGCAAGCCCAGCTCCATCGCCTGCTCGACCAGGCTGGGGTTGTTGACCCCGGGGATCATCAGCACGCCGCGTGCCTGACAATACTGGACGATGCGCGGGTTGAGGCCGGGGCTCACGATGAAATCCACCCCGGCGTCGATGGCCTGATCCACCTGGGCTGTGGTGAGCACGGTGCCGGCCCCGATGATCATGTCGGGGAAGGCGGCCCGCAGCTGGCGGATGGCCTCGGCGGCGGCGGGGGTGCGGAAGGTGATCTCGGCGCTCGGCATGCCGTTGTCCATCAGGGCCCGACCCAGAGCCACGGCGTCATCGGCATCCTTGATGGCGATGACGGGAATGATCTTCAGGGTCGACAATTTTTCAAGCAATGCAGTCATGGGATGCCTCTGTGGTAGGAAGGGGAGTGGTCGGCATCGCCGGGCGGGGAATGATGGCCCCGCGATGCTGGATGACGGTGCTGGCCAGCAGATGGGCATAGTGCGCCGCCTCGCTCGCCGCCTGCCCGGCCAGCCGCTTGGCGAGGTAGCCGGCGCTGAACGAGTCACCCGCTGCCGTGGTATCGATCACCAGCTCCTTGGCCAGAGACATGGCAGAGACCTTGTCGTGCCGCTCACCTTGCACTATGAGGCAGGGCTCGGCACCGCGTTTGATGATGATTTCCGGCACGCCGAGCGCCTGGGTGCGCGCCAGGGTCTGGGTCTCATGACTGTCGCCCCAGAGTGCTATCTCGTCATCCAGCGTCAGGAAGGCGATGTCGGTGAGGGCCAGCATGGCACGGTAGGCCTGTTGCGCCGCCTCCTTGCTTTCCCACAGCCGTGGCCGGAAGTTGTTGTCAAAGGCGATCTTCACCCCCTTGGCCCGACACAAGGCCAGTTGCTGCAGCAGGCTGGCACGATCGGCGAGGGGGAGGATGGCGAGGCTGATGCCACTCAGATAGAGGTAGTCAAAGCCGCGCAACTGCTGGCAGATGGTCTCGGCCGCCGGGCCCTGCAGCCAGTAGCGAGCCGCCGCGTCGTTGCGCCAGTAGTGAAAGGTCCGCTCGCCCTGTACATCGGTCTCGATGAGATAGAGGCCGGGCAGCTTGTGCTCGAGGCGCTGCACCAGCTCGGTGTGAATCCCTTCCTGTTGCCACTGGGCCAGCATGGCGTCGCTCATGGCGTCGGTGCCGAGGGCCGTCACATAGTGCACGGCCAGCTCGGGGTTGGCACGAGTCAGGTAGACCGCCGTGTTGAGGGTGTCTCCGCCGAAGTGGCGCACTATGCCCGCCTTGCTCTCGGATAGTTCGATCATGCACTCGCCGATGACGGCAATCTTGGTAGGCATATGTCCTCCCGCGTTGATGATGGGGCACATTATATGTCATGCCTCATCGCCATCAAGTAAATTAAAACAATGTTTCATTAAATTATTTATAAATGTGAATTTGATCTGGAAGGGATGAGGACCAGTCTTTTGCTGGCCGGTTGGTCACAGCTCCGGCTATGGCGGCGCGGATCGAACAGGGCATGGGGCGGGTCAGTCGAGATGGCGTCGTCCAGCGCCAATATCCGCGACCATGACTATGATTGCGCAGTCGTTTTAAATATAATGAAACGACGGAATTTATAAGGAGATCCCTATGTCAGTGGTAGATAACTCGCCGGATTCGGTCTCGTCAGTCCTGAAAGTGTTCGGCATCTTGCAGGCGCTGGGCGAACAGAAAGAGATTGGCGTCACCGAGCTGTCCCAGCGGATCATGATGTCCAAGAGCACCGTGTATCGCTTCCTGCAGACGATGAAGACCCTGGGCTACGTCAACCAGGAGGGGGAGTCCGACAAGTACACCCTGAGCCTGAAGCTGTTCGAACTCGGTGGCAAGGCGCTGGAGCATCAGGAGCTGATCCCGATCGCGGATAACCAGATGCACCGCCTCGGCAAGCTGACCAAGGAGACCCTGCACCTGGGGGCGCTCGATGAGGACAGCATCGTCTACCTGCACAAGATCGACTCCGAGTACAATCTGCGCATGTATTCCCGCATCGGTCGCCGTCGCCCGCTCTACAGCACCGGCCTTGGCAAGGTGATGATGGCCTGGCTGCCCGAGGAAGAGGTGCGCAGCATGCTGGCCAACGTGACCTTCGAGCGTTTCACCGATCGTACCTTGACAGACGTCGATGCCTTGCTGGCGGAGCTGGCGCTGGTGCGCGAGCAGGGATACGCGGAAGACAACGAAGAGATGGAGCCGGGCCTGCGTTGCTTCGCCGTGCCCATCTACAGCCGCATGGGCCGCATCATCGCGGGGCTTTCCCTGTCGCTGCCGGTGGTGCGCTTCGAGGAGGCGAAAGGCGCCGAGCTGGTGCGTCTGCTGCACGAGGCGGCAAGCCACATCTCCGCCGACATGGGGTTCCACGACTACCCGTTCTTCCCGCGCTAGGGCGGGGGTGGCCGGCACCTGTTGCTGGTGCAGTGAGGAATAGACAGAGGGCGTGCAAGGCACGCCCTCTTTATTTGTCCGCTTGCCAACAGACGAAAAAGGCGCCCTCGGGCGCCTTTTGGCATGCAGAGGAATTAACGGGCCAGCCAGCCACCATCGACGGCGATGGTGTAGCCATTGATGTAATCGGAGGCGGCGGAGGCCAGGAAGACCACGGGGCCCATCATGTCATCCGGCACCCCCCAGCGACCGGCCGGGATCCGCTCAAGGATGGCGGCGTTGCGGTCATCATCGGCGCGCAGGGCTGTGGTGTTATTGGTGGCCATGTAGCCGGGGGCGATGGCGTTGACGTTGATGCCCTTGCTGGCCCATTCGTTGGCCAGCAGGCGGGTGATCCCCATGACGGCACTTTTGGACGCGGTGTAAGAGGGCACGCGAATGCCACCCTGATAGGAGAGCATGGAGGCGATGTTGACGATCTTGCCACCCTGGCCCTGGGCCATGAACTGTTTCCCCACGGCCTGGGACATGAAGAAGACGCTCTTGATGTTGATGTTCATCACATCGTCCCAGTCTTTCTCGCTGAAGCTGATGGCATCTTCGCGGCGGATGATGCCAGCGTTGTTGACCAGGATATCGACGCGACCGAAGCGGGAGACCGCCTGATCCACCAGTGCGGGCAGGGCATCCACCTTGCTGACATCGGCCTTGAGGCTCAGGAAGGTGCGACCGAGCGCCTCCACCTTGGCGATGGTGTCGGTGGGTTCGACGATGTTGATGCCGACGATGTCACAGCCGGCTTCGGCCAGACCGAGCGCCATGCCCTGACCCAGACCGGTGTCACAGCCGGTCACGATGGCGACCTTACCCTTCAAATCGAATGCGTTGAGAATCATCTTGTTTCCTCTGCTGCCACCCTGGGTGACAGGCATGATGGGGGGGAATACGGGCAGTGCAGACTGCCCGGCACAGAATGGGAATTAGCGCAGATCCTTTACGGCCACATGATCCATGTCGCCGAACACCTGGTTCTCGCCGACCATGCCCCAGATGAAGGTGTAGGCCTGGGTGCCGACGCCGGAGTGGATGGACCAGCTCGGGGAGATCACCGCCTGCTCGTTGTGAACCAGCAGATGACGGGTCTCGTCCGGCTTGCCCATCATGTGGAACACGGCGGCATCGTCCTTCATGTTGAAGTAGAAATAGACTTCCATGCGGCGCTCGTGGGTGTGGCAGGGCATGGTGTTCCACAGGCTGCCCTCTTCCAGCTGGGTCATGCCCATCACCAGTTGGCAGGTCGGTAGCACATCCGGCACCAGGTATTTGTAGATGGTGCGGCGGTTGCTGGTGGCAGCGTCGCCCAGGGTGCTCGGGGAGGCCTGCGCCTGGGTGACCTTGCGGGTCGGGAAGCTCACATGGGCCGGGGCGCTGTTGTAGTAAAACTTGGCCGGCTGCTCGGCGCTGACGCTGGCAAAGCTCAACTCGCGGGCACCCTGACCCACATAGAGCGCCTCGGCGTTGCCGATCTCGAAGGTGGTGCCATCGACCACTACCACACCGGGACCGCCGATGTTGATGAGGCCCAGCTCGCGGCGCTCCAGGAAGTAGCTGACACCGAAGGTCTTGCCCAGCTCATCCGAGAAGCTGAGAGCGGTCTGTACCGGCATCATGCCGCCGAACACGATGCGGTCGATGTGGCTGTAGGTCATGGTCAGCTGGTCCGGCGTGAAGATCTCTTCTACCAGGAATTCACGGCGCAGGCCCTGAGTGTCCAGCTGTTTGGCATGATCGCTGTGAATGCTTTGACGAATTTGCATGGTTAACCTCGATGAGCGCCGCAGGTTGGCAGTCGCGTTGTCTGTAATGACCATAATAATAACAAGCAACAAATAAAAATCAAAACGGTGTTTTGTATTTTTTATTTATTGAGATTAAACTCCGTGCCCAGTGTGGCTCATGGCCGTGCCGGGCCCGTCGAACCGGGCCACAGATGTCTTTGCGGCATGAGGACAGGCTCGCGGCGAAGGCAGACAGGCTGCCGCCCTGCCGGGTGGTGGCGACAGGACATTCGTTGCCAATCTCATTCAATAACAGGTCTACCAATGAATAAGTGTGTTTCATCCAATCGAATCATCATGTTGGCCGGGGTGGCTGCGCTGAGCACCATTCTGTTCGCCTTCGATACCGCCTCCCTCGGGCTCTGTGCGGCCTTCCTGACCACGGGATCCTTCTCGCTGCAGGTGTTCGACATCCTCAAGACGCGGGAAACCAAGGCGATTTCCACCAAGATGTATCTGGTATTCATCAGTGGTCTGTTGTTGTGGCTGACCTATGGCCTGAAATCGGGCGATACGCCGCTGATCATGGCCAATGGCATCACCCTGCTGCTGGCCAGCGCCGTCATGGTGCTGAAGTGGAGCAATGAACGGGCCTGACCCAAGGGTCGCGAGAGAGGCCATCCTCCGCTGGGGATGGCCATCGGACGCGCCATCCTTTATCGGGGCTCGGCTCCCTCCCTCTGGTGGATGAACGAAGCGGCGCCCCGGGCGCCGTTTGTCGTAGGGGGCTGATCCTCTCCAGCATCCCGTGTTATCGGCTCAAGTGGCGTAGATAGGCCACGCTCTCCCGCAAGGCTTCCCCTGTCAGCTCCTCGACGATGATGGGAATATGGGTCAGCTGACACTGCGCCAGCATGGCCAGCACCTCGGCATAATCGATCAGCCCCTGCGCCAGTCCCACCGACACCTTGTCACGCCCCTCCAAGATGAAGTTCTTGAAATGAAACAGCCGGATGCACTCTCCATGCCGGCCGAGAAAGTCAGCCAGGATCTCGCGCCAGGCGGCGGCATTGTCGGCATCCAGCAGATTGGCCAGATCCAGGGTCACCAGGAAGCGTTCCCCCAAGCGCGCGTTCAGCCGCGCCAGACTATCTGCGTCGTGAATGATGTGATTACACACCGCTTCGACCAGAAAATCGCAACCGGCCTGCGCCAGCTCGGGCCTTAACTGCGCCAGGCTCTGCTCCACCTTGTGAAAGGCGGCGGCCCCGTGGTTGTCCGGATGCCGGGTCCAGTCATCATCGTTCAGGGAGCCGGTCTCGCTGCCCACGGCGTCGATGTGGCAGCGCTGGGCGAGCTCGATGTTGAGTCGCACCCGCGCCAGCTCGCGCGCCAGGAAGTCGGCGTCGGAGTGGGCGGGGTTGAAGTAGCTGGCCAGCAGGAAGATGGAGAGATCGGCTTGCTGGAGGTGCTGGATATGGGTGGCCAGGATGTGGGTATCACGGGCCTGATAGGCCTCGGGCCAGCTCTTGTGCACGGCCAGTTGCAGCCCGTCGAGGCCGAGCTCATGTGCCTGGGCAATCAGCGCCGCCGGCGTCTGATCCGCGAGATCATGGGCGCGGGCCCCAATCTTCAATCTGTTCATGACATGCTCCTGTGGGTCATGACGATGGTGTCTCTGACGGCGACTTGGCCCGGGGGCTAGGGTCGGCATCAGAAACGGCTTGCGAGCCCATCTGGGCTCGCAAGTTCAAGAGGCAAGTCGCGGCGCTCGAATGGGCCCCGGTGAGGGGGCCATATACCCGATGCGTGCGCTTGCCATCGGCACAATCAAAGTCTCATCAGGCGGCAGGTGCCGGGACGGCGGCATCGGGTGCTGCCTGCGGGCCCTTGTTGTACTCCTGCTCGAAGTACTCGCGCACCATGGGAGCCGACAGACCGACCACCACCTGCAGGTTCTTGCCAGAACGCATGACCCCCAGGGCACCGGCCTGTTTGAGGGCCTTGTCATCCTGGACCAGGGTGGAATCCTTCACCACCAGGCGCAGACGGGTCTGGCAGTTGCCTATGGTCTCGACGTTGTCACAACCCCCGACACAGCGCAGGATGGCGGCAGCCCGGAGGCGATCCGGCTCCTGGCCGGCCACGGCCTTGCCAGACTGTTTGTCACGGTAGTCTTGCTTGGAGTAGAGACGCACGTCGTCCTCCTCTTCCTCATCGCCACGACCCGGGGTCAGGAAGTTGAACTTCAGGATCATGTAGCGGAACACGAAGAAGTTGATGGCGGCGAAGCTCAGGCCCAAGGCCAGGTGGATCCAGATCAGGTGAGCGTGGTTCTTGGCGTAGAAGACCCAGTTGAACAGGATGATGTCGTTCAGACCACCGCCCATGAAGCCGACCACGCCGGACAGATAGAGCGCCACGCACAGGGTCGCACCTATGATGGCATTGACCAGATACAGCACAGGTGCCACGAACAGGTAGGTGAACTCGATGGGTTCGGTGATGCCGACGGCCATGGCGGTGATGATGGCCGGGATCACCAGGGCGGCGATCTTGCGCTTCATCTTCTGCTTGGCGGTGGCATAGATGGCGAGGCCAGCCCCCAGGGAGCAGAACACGCTGATGTTGCCGTACAGGGAGTAACCGGCGGCCGGGAACTGCTCAACCAAAGGCACGGTGGAAGCCGCATAGGTGGAGACGTTCTCGATCCAGTGGGTGTAGAGACCACCATCGACCACGGCCGGGCCGAAGAAGAAGGGGAAGTAGACGAAGCGGTGCAGACCGGTCGGCACCAGCAGGCGCTCCACGAAGGCGAGCAACCACATGCCGAAGGCATCGGCTTCAACATAGAAGCCCTGCATGGCGTTGATCCCGACCTGAACCTTGGGCCAGAACTCGCAGGTCAACCAGGCCATGGGCAACATGACGAAGAAGGAGATGATGAAGACCAGGCTCATGCCCTGGAAGATGGTGAGGTAATCCGGCAGCTTCTTCTCGAAGAAACGGTTGTGGATCCAGGTCACCACGCCACCGATGATGAGCGAGAAGACGATGCTGGTATCCAGTGTCTTGATGCCCCCCACCAGCGCCAGGCCGCTGGCGCCGCCGACTTCCTGATTGAAGTTGACCCCAAACTCAGGCCCCCAGAAGGTGAGCATGCTGTTGGTGAAGTAGTTGTAGGCCATGTAGGCAAAGAAGGCGACCAGCGCCGCCCGGGCCTGACCCGACCTGGCAAGACCCACCGGGAGTGCCATACAGAACAGCAGCGGGAAGTTGCGGAAGATGGTCCAACCACCCGACTTGATGATGGTCATCACCTTGAAGAAGTTGGAGTCGGGATGGGCCAGATCGCCCATGATATCGGGCATGGTGAGCAACCCGGTGATGGCGAGCAGCAAACCGGTAAAGGGTAAAAAGGCAATGGGGACAGCCATGGCACCGCCAAAAGTCTGGAAGGCCCCCATAAAGTTCCGTTTGGACATCAATTTTTCTCCGAATGATTACAACAATAAAGTGTTCAGGCCAGCCACTGGCCCTGCTCCAGCTCGAGCAGCAGCAACATCGTCAACGCCTGGGCATAGGGCACGGGCGCCATGGCAATGTCGCAGTAGTACTGGTGGTCATGGCCCACCATGGTCCCCTTGGAGGCCTCGAGGACGATGCCGTCCCCGTCGATACGCTGCCAGACGGCACGGGCCGCCCGCAGGGCAGGCTCAACCACGGTCTCATCCAGCAGGCCCAGGCGGACACCGCGCAACATGCCATAGGCGATCCCCGCCGTGGCCGAGGACTCCTGGGGGGAGAAGGGATCATCCAGCACCGTGTGCCACATGCCGTTGTCGGCCTGCAGCTCGCACAGGGAGCGCACCTGGCGCGCCACCACCTGGGTGAAGTAGCGCCGCACGCCGGCATCCAGGTGATCCCCCATCAGATCGATGAACTCGGGGATGGCCACCGTGATCCAGGCGTTGCCCCTGGCCCAGAAGGCCTCGGCATAATGGTGCCGGTCGAGGAAGGTCCAGCCGTGATACCAGAGGCCGCTCTTGGGCTCGCTCAGGTAGCGGGTGTGCAGCAGGAACTGGTAGACGGCCTCGTCGATCAGATCCTGCCGCGCCAGCACTATCCCGGCCGTGCCGAGGAACAGGCAGGTCATGAAGAGGGTGTCATCCCAGAGCTGGCCGGTGTTGGGTTGCTCCTTCACCACGTGCTGGAAACCGCCCTCTTCGGTTCTGGGCAGGTTGGCCAGCAGATCGTCGGCCCAGGCATTCACCGCCTCGCGCAGATCGGCACGGCCGCTGTGGCCCGCCAGCAGCGCCAGGGTGATCATGGGGGCCGTGGTATTGATCTGCATGGCGGGCAGCCCCTTGCGGATCTGGTCTTCGTACCAGGCCAGCAACGAGGCTTGCAGTTCGGCATCGTCCTTGTGCCGGGCATAGCGCCAGAAGCCGTAGAGCCCGACGCCGACTTCCCACTCCCACTGCTCGAACTGGATGGCCAGGCCCTGGCTGGTGGTCAGTTCGCCCATGCCTTTGAGCTGGCAGAAGCCACGGACCACCCGCTCCAGGGTGGGGATGAGTGCTTGCTGTTTCATTGTGCCTCTCCACGATAGGTGACGATGGGATCGCATCCCGCCTCGGCGGGGAAGTGGTGCGAGACACCCTCGACCTGGCATGCACCCTGCCAATCCAGGCGCATGAGCTCGGTGTCTGCCGTGTTGACGATGGCCGTTTCGCCGTCGAGGCGTACCTCGAGTGCGGCCATGCGTTGGCAGAAGGCCGCGAAGGCCGCATCGTCGCCATGACCGACCTCGATATACCAGGCCACCCGATGCGCCTTGGCGCGATATTCATTGCCGGCGGTCATCCCGGTCGTCACCGCGCACAGGGGCGCCGAGCAGCCGATGGCGGCGAAGGCATTCCCGGCCCGGATCAGGCAGCTGTGGGTCGTCGCGATCACCTGATCGAAGGCCTCCGCCGGCAGGTAGAGGTGAGTCCAGGGGAAGGGATCATCCTCGGCCAGCCGATAGAGCTGCAGGGTGCGGTTTTCCACCTGCATCACCCGCGGCAGCACGCCGTTGCCGGACCAGTAGGAGGGGCGCTGTTCACCGCCGGGTTCGGCTTCGCCCGGGTGGTTGACCCAGAACTTGGCGTCGTGACGGGAGGCGAACTGCACATCCACCAGATGCTGCTGATGGCCGCGTTGACCGGTATGGTGGTCGACGCAACTGGAGAGGCTGACCCCCGGCTCCTTCCAGACGACGATCTTGCCGCCACCCGCCTGATAGCAGGCCACCAGGGTGCCCTGTTGCAGGGTCGCGTAGCGGTCAGCCTCAACCGGCGGCTGATAGTCGCTGGCACAGAACAGCGGCAGGGAGGCGCACTTGCGGTTATACCAGCCGCCGCCCCAGGCGACGTTGCCGTAGGCCGACAGCTCGGTGAGCACGCCAGCCAGCAGCTCCTTCTCGTAGACCCGCCCCATGGTGCCGGCGGCAATCCCGTCCTGATAATGCAGGGCGCTCAGCAGCATCAGTCGATCGATGAGCCCCTTGGCGCGCTCGCGCACCCAGGCATCTTCCGCCAGTTGATAGAGCGCAAACAGGCCGATGTAGTCGACCGGATAGTAGGGCGCCGAGTTCCATTCGACGAAGCCGTGCCGATCGATGGCATCGAACCACTGCGCCAGGCGCTGCGCCGCGATGGCACGCTGTTGTTCGCCGCTGCGCCCCGAGGCCAGGAAGCGCTCATGGGGAAACATCTGGCCGGCCAGGTATTGGGCGGTGTGGAAGCAGAGGGTATGGTTCTCGCTCCA
Source organism: Aeromonas sp. sif2433 (assembly GCF_019218705.1). Classification (NCBI taxonomy): domain Bacteria; kingdom Pseudomonadati; phylum Pseudomonadota; class Gammaproteobacteria; order Aeromonadales; family Aeromonadaceae; genus Aeromonas; species Aeromonas sp. sif2433. Next base: position 171,589 of record NZ_JAHUXD010000001.1, on the reverse strand, counting down.
GAACCACATCACGTCGTTACCCGGCTCATCCAGCCAGTAGCGGTAACCGAGGATGGAGCTGCGCACCCGTCGCCACATGGCGGGCTGGAAGTGCTCGCCCTGATGGCGTTGCCAGATCCAGAGCAGCGGGACCAGGGAAAAGTCGGAGCAATCCTCGCGGGCGCTGATCCGTGCCAGGGTATCGAGCAGCAGCTGATCGGCCTCGGCCGTGAGCTCGCCGCACTGCAGCATGGCCAGCAGGCGGGCGGTGCGATCCATGCCATGACGGGCGGTGTGCCGCAGCGCCTGCTGCTTGCGCTCGGCCAGGTTGCTGGATGACTCGGCATTGCCGAGGGGCTGCATGACGTTGACACCGAAGCTGCGGCTGATGGCAACACCAGCACAGCTCATGTTCAGCACAATCTGGTAGTGCGCCGGACCGATGTCGGCGGGGAGATCCAGAGTCAGCAGCTGGCTGCCCGGCGAGACGGTGCCGAAATCCACCCGGCGCGGTCTGAAATTGTCATTGCCCATGCCGTGGATCTCGCCTTGCAGGCGAACGGGGTGCGTCGGTGCGGCCACGCCGAGCCGGATCCTGGCCTGGTTGTGCCAGGCGGTGAGTTCGGGGCGCATGGTGCCGGCAAACTGGCACAGCTCATCGAGCACGGCGGCATCGACATGGGGCAGCGAGACCCCGAGGGGCACGTGGCCACGGTAGATGAGTCGCAGCGCAAACACCGTATCCCGCTCAAACAGCTCCTCCAGATGGACAAGCAGGGTGTTCTTGCCAGCCTGCAAGGGCAGCATGAGCTCACAACTCTGCAGCTTGTTGCGGGTGAAGGGGGTGAACTGGGTGATGGCCAATCCATCACACCAGAGCCGGACACCACCGCAGGTCGACAGCTGGAAGGGATAGTTGCCCGCCTCGTCGGCATGCAGCTCCACCTCCAGCCAGCGCTGCACATGGAATGGCACACGCTGGAAGGAGGAAAAAGAGACGGTATCGCTCTCGCCGGTGAAGCTCACCTGGGTGCGCGGCAGGGCTTCAGCCGGCTCGACGGTGCGCTCGGCCATCTGCTGGCGGAAGACTCGTCGGCAGAATGCGTCCTCTTGCGGCCCCATGCCATTCTGGAAGCGGTAATCCATGGTCATGTCCATGGCTTCACCGGCAAAAAATTCGGCGAATCGCTCCTCGCGGGGGGCAGATACGCAAAAACGGGTGAGTGCCGAATCCGGCTCGAGCACCCAATTACCAAGCTTCATACAACTCTCCTTGAAGCTATTAACACCCAGAGGGGGCTATCTATATTGAGTAACCAGACGAACCCCTTTTTATGTAATAAAAAGGGGTCGGTCACCTTAATAAGTCTAAAAACCAGATGACAGTGTTTCTCAGCGGCAGTCGATGAGAGTCATTGTGGCATTTGACATCTGTTTTAAGCCTTCATTCAAAGCAATAATGCAAATTATGACGCTAGCGGCAATATGGTCAGGTCAGCCGACTCATATTTCCTGAACTGGAGCATAACAATATCGTCCGTTCATCCGTTCGCGAAATAATGTCAATTTAAGATAAGTCGACATTCTGTGACGCAAGACCCATATTCAGCGATGCATAGCCAATCCTAATGAATAACAGGGGCCATTAGATTCCCTTGTTCGCGCATCTTTCACGATTCTTAAATTCGTCGTGCAAGCGGATTGAATTGGCACCGGCTTGCAAGAGTGCTGTCGTTATTCACTGACTCCAATGACGCTTGATGCATGGCTGATGGTGACATTGGTACATCTTACCGGCGGGGTGGGTCAGAGTTAGAAGATGTACTCTATCCCTACGCGCCAGCGCCACTGCCAATCATTGGGGTAGGGGTTGTCATCTGCCGGATCGTTGTATGACACATAACCGATCTCGGTGAATGGCCGCCAATTTTTATTGATTGGGACGCGAATGGTGACGTTATTCAGATAAGAATATTCTTCACCATTGAAGTCCGGGTAATCGAGCTTTTTATATTCGAAGTCATAGGCAACAGACCAATTTTCCGCATTATAGCCGAGATAATAATTCAGCTGGAAATAATGGCCGTTTTCCTTGTTGAGCGAATCGTCGTAGTTACGCTGTCCCACCCGGAAACGTGCGGCGGTATAAAAGTTGGGATTGAACCAATAGGTGGGTTTGAAGTGAATGCGCAAATCTTGCACGTCATTGGTGATCTCGGTATTGAAACCGGCTTCCCACCACCATTTGTCATTGGGCTTGGCAAGATAGGTCAAGTCATATTCGGTGCCCGTGGTGTGAAGTTCATCGAAGGCCCCTTCCCCTTCACCTCCACTGGTAAACTTGGATTCGACACCAACACCCCAGCCATTATCGAAGCGATGAGAAACCACCAGACGATCGCTTTGCTGATCCTGTTTCTCCAGGAACTCGTGTCGGTAATTGAGGCTCAATGCATTTGCATTCATGCTGGTGAGCGCCGAACAGACGGCAATGGCTGCACATGTGAATTTCAACTTCATACCTTTCGATCAATCCTATGAAAAAAAGCTACTGACGGTGGTCCCATTGCCAGATAGCGCATGTGGCTTTCAATCTGGATCGGACTCGTTAAGGTCAATTTTGGTGGCAGGCCACGGCGGTGGGTCCTGAAGGCCAGCGCGAGCATCTGTACGACGCGTCGACGAACTTCATTTTTTACCGGGGATTTTTTGCTTTTCAAAACGACGGTTCAAATATAATTCATCTGGTGTTTCATTTGCAATGGTGGTGGCATGACGACATCAGAAAATGGGATCTGTATCTACATAAAATGAAACGTCGTTTCTATTGTGTGTTGTGGAGGGGGCTGACTGGAGCTTGGTGGGGCGGCGAGCTTGTTCAGGGGGAGGGGGCTAGAGCGAGATGTGCGCGAGGAGTCAGAAACAACCTGGCCCTCGGGAAGAGGGCCAGGGGAGGGTATTAGCACTGAGTCAGCGCGTTCAGCCTTGACGTGCCTTGAATCTGGGGTTGCTCTTGCAGATCACGAACAGCTTGCCGCGTCGACGCACGACCTGGCAATCCGGGTGACGTGACTTGGCCGATTTCAGGGAGGAGAGTACTTTCATGCCGGCTCTTTTCCTTTGTTGAAGAATTGCCCGAAGCGTTGGCCGAAGCGGGCTACTTGTCCCTCCTTGCCGACTTGTTTCTGCTTGCCGGTATAGAAGGGGTGAGAGGCACTGGAGACATCCAGCGTCACGTAGGGATAGGTGTTGCCATCTTGCCACTCCTTGGTGCGATCGGTCTTGAGGGTCGACCCTATCAGGAAGTGAGTGTTGGTGGTCAGATCGTGGAACAGTACCTGACGGTACTCCGGGTGAATATTGGGGCGCATGATTCTCTTCCTTTTGTTATGTTATAACAAGCCAATTGTGCGACAGGTGAGAATCAATATCAATCCATTTTATGCCGAGATCTTATCCTGCCGGATAACGGCACCTGACGGGAGCAATACAAAGTTAAGGAAATGCCCTCATCCGGGCTGTTGCGGGGAGATTTATTGGACGGCACGAGGTGAAACTAGGATGGGCGCTTTACTTTTATAGATTACTGTATAAAAATACAGTCATATATCATGGAGAAGTATCCTATGCGTCTGGAAATCATCATCGACAGAAAACATCAGATCCCCACCACGACCATGGAGGCGCTGCGCCAGGCGCTGCTCAAGCAGTTGGGTGAGAAGTTTCCCGATCTGCACGTGCGGGTCGCGCCGGGCAGCGCCATGGCGCTGACGGTCAGTCGCGCCAGCAAGGAGGACAGGGAGCTGGCGGAGGCCATGGTGCAGGAGGTGTGGGAGAACGCCGACAGCTGGATGCCCGAGGCGGAAAACGCCGACGCCTGAGCCGTCATCGCGGATGCTAGTGCCCGGCAAATGGCCGGCTCAATCCGGATCAAGCAAAACGCAGCCCTGGGCTGCGTTTTGCGTTTATGGATGAGCTGCTGTCAAACTTGGCCGACCCTCGACCCTCGACCCTCGACCCTCGACCCTCGACCCTCGACTTTCAACTCTCAACCCGCAGGCGTGCTCAGAGTCCGCTCCAGCGCTTGAGACTCTCTACCTGGACGCGGTGGTCGGCCTGGGCGATGTCGCCATTGGCGCGCAGGGCCTTGAGGGCGATGGGCAGGGCGCTGCGCACCTCGTCGGCGGTCATGCCGGCATGCAGTGCCGGGTGATAGGCGAGCTTGAGCAGCACGTAATCGAGCCCGGTCGGGAAGCTGTCGATGCTGTGATCGTTGAAGATGGAGGGGAAGACCTTGTCCGAGTCATTGGGCAGTCCCATCACCTGGGTGAGCTCCTCCACCACGCAGTCCAGAAAGCGGCCCTTGGTCCGGCTGTAGTCCACCGGGATGATGATGGTGGCGCGGGTGATCTCGTAGCGGGCATTGGTCGCGAAGTTGGCCAGACAGACCCCCTCCTTGAGGGCGATTTTGACCGAGTCATCCTTGCCGATGGTGCGGCTGGCCCAGCTCGCCATCTGCTGGCGCCGGGTCATGATGAGGGTGAGGTTGGGCTTGTCGCCGACCAGCAGTATGGGCTGGCCGGTGATCCTGGCCAGGTGCTGGCTCTGCACCCTGACCACCTCGGCCTGTAGCGGCTTGTCACCGAACTCGTTGATGAGCTTGAGGCGGATCGGCCCCTGCCAGCGGGAGAAGCGCACATGCTGCTCGTGGCCGTATTCCCGCTTCATGGCGACCTCGAAGAAGCTCTGGGTCAGGTAGGCATCGCTCTGCCAGCGTTCGGCCGCCGGCAAGGCGCAGGGCAGCAGCAAGGCGAGCAACAGGCCCAGCATCCGGCCTGGTGCGAAATGACGGCCGGATCGTCGTGCACGCTGTCGCCATGGGATCATGGGGCCTCCTTGCAAGCTGTATGGGTCAGCGCTGGGCTCGCTCGATATCACGCCAGGTGAGCCAGAGCCTGAGGTCGAACTCCAGTTGATGATAGTCCGGTTCCATGTGCTGACAGAGCTGGTAGAAGGCCTTGTTGTGATCCTTCTCCCTCAGGTGGGCGAGCTCGTGCACCACTATCATCTTCAAAAAAGCGGGATGGGCCTCCTTGAACAGGGCGGCGATGCGGATCTCGTTCTTGGCCTTGAGCTTGTTGCCCTGTACCCGGCTGACATAGGTGTGCAGGCCGAGGGCATCCTTGATCACGTTGATCTTGCCATCGAAGATCACCTTGGACAGCGGCGCCGAGCTCTTCAGGTAGCGGTTCTTCAGCTCCATGGTATAGGCCAGCAGCGCCTTGTCGCTCTGGACGAGGTGGGTGTCCGGGTAGCGTTTGGCCAGCATCTCGCCGAGCTTGTCCGCCGCGATCAGCTGTTGCACCTGGGCCTTGAGCGGCTCTGGATAGCCGCCCAGATAGGTCAGTTCCGCCATGATTCGTCACTTTTCACACAAAAAAGAGCGCCATTGTAGTCATCAAGCGCCGGCTTGGAAACAGACAGGCCGCCCTGGCGTCGCGCGCGCCAGCGAAAAGGGCCGCCATTGTTGCCAACGACGGCCCTCTCGGGGGTCTGTATTCACAGCCTGGCTCAGCGCCGGCGGTAGAGGCCCGGATCCACTTCCTGGTAGCGATCCGTCAGATATTGATAGAAGGCGAGGCTGGAGGGGGAGCTCGGCTGCTTCAGCTCGGCGGCCACCCGCTCCGGCTTGGCGATGATGAACTTGGGATCCTGGCGCTTGATGTCGGCCAGCACCCGCTCGCGCACGTCATAGGGCGGGTTGACGTTGGCGAAGAACAGATAGGCGGAGGCGGGCTGGCGATCGGTCCACAGATAGTATTGCGGCTGGATGCCATCGACCCAGATCTTGTCGGTCGGCCCGGTTTCGGCCTTGATCCGATCGACCCGCACCTGGGCCGGCGGGTTGAACGGCTGGCCCTTCAGTGTGCCCTCCCAGGCGTTGTTAACCAGCAGGGCCAGCATGGCCAACGAGGCCAGCCAGGGGGTGGCGCTGCGCACATCCCAGGCGCGCCACAGGGGCACCAGGATCAGCACCGGCAGGGCCCACAGCAGGCTGTTGCCGAGCACCTCCCGTACCCGCTCCAGCGACCACTCCTTGGTGCTCCAGCCATAACCGAGCTGCTGGGCCAGCAGCCAGCTGGCGGTCAGCACCACCAGCGAGATGCAGAGCAGGCCCAGCGCATCGGCCTGCTGCTCGCTGCGATCCAGCAGGCAGGCGAGCGGCAGCAGGGCCAGCGGCAGGTAGAGCACGTCGTAGTGATCGAACACATGGCCGGAGACCGAGTTGGCGACCAGGGTAAACAGCACCCCGAACAGGGTGGCGAACAGGGCGGGCAGATACCACTCCTGGCGGCGCCCCAGCATCAGCACCATGAAGGCCGGCAGCAGCATGATGAGGCCGGTGCGTAGCAGGCCGACGGCGCCCACTTCCGGCGAGAAGCCGTTGCCGTAGCTCCCCTCGAAGAAGATGCCGAAGGCGTAATACTGGAATTCTGCCAGCAGCCCATGGTGCTGGAAGTAGACGAACAGCGGGCCGCCGATCAGCGCCAGTCCCAGCAGGCTGCTGCAGAGCAGGCCGAAGGCGCAACGCCACTGCTCACGCAGACACCAGTGGCAGAACAGCACCAGATACCAGGCCCCCCAGAAGGCGCCGTTGTTGGTGCGCATCCAGGCCACAATGGCGAAGGTGATGGCCGCCACCAGCGCCGGTCCCCAGCGAAACTGCTTGTCCAGCAGCATGGTGATGAAGGCCCACTGGGCGATGAGGGCCAGATAGAAGGTCCAGTCCTCGGTCATGTTGCCGTAGTAGTAACGGGTGCCGTAGAGCGCCAGCACCGCCAGCATGCTGCCGAGCCGGGCCTGCAGGGAGAGGCCGAGCTGGGAGAAGGCCTGCCAGCTGGCCAGCAGACCCAGCCAGCAGAGCACCCACTCCAGCAGCCAGATCCCGAAGAAGCCACCCAGGTGATAGCCGAGCGCATCGAGGGCGAAGATCATGGGGCCCTTGATGTCGATCATGTCCCGATAGAGCACGCCCCCCTCGCTCCACATCTTGCCCATCACCGCAAACAGGGAAGCGTCAAAGCCGGGGGCCATGCCGTGAAACAGCGGGTTGCGCAGGCAAAACAGCAGCGCCATCAGGGCGGTGAGCAGGATCACCAGCGGCTTGAGCCCGGGGTTGTAGCGCTGAGGGGTAAAACGGATGGCGTGATTCATGGGTGACCTGTTCCTGCGGGAAAGACGTAAAAGCGGGCCTATCTTGCCGAGGCCGGCAGTCCGATGCAATGGGGCAGGGGAATGTGCTTGAAATAATTTGCAAAAGTGCCGCTTTCACGAAGCAAAGCGGCACTTTTGCTGGAATTTGGCCGGATGAGGGCCTCACTCCATGGCGCGGTCGCCATGATATTCCACCAGGGCGGGCAGGGGGGCGAGCTCGGGCAGATGGCGGGCCCAGCGGATGAAGGCATCGGCCAGGGTGATGCCAAGCTCCTGATTGTGCTGGGTCAGGGTGCGGGCCAGAGCGGTGTAGCCCTCCTTGCCGGAGGCGGTGTAGGCGCTGGAGACCCCCCGATAGACGGCGTCGGCCTCGACCGCTTGCCACTGGCCCGGGCTCGACTCCCATTCGAGGCGGGTGATCCGGCCCCCCTTGGGGCGGTCGGCCCGGTAGCTGAAACGCACCCCGGCGGTGTAGGGGAAGCTGCCGCTGCCATTGCCGATCACGCCGTTGTTGGTGGCGTTGTCGATGGCCCCCTCCAGCGCCTCGGCCAGTTCATGACCGTGGACCCGGTAGAGGGTGAGCGGGATGGCGAATGGCAGCAGGCGGCCGGCAATGTCTGCCTCGCTCAGGGGGCCGGGTTCGAGGGAGCAGCGCACGCCGCCGGCGTTGTGCAGCGCAAAATCCACCTGACCCACCTGTTCGCGGGCGGCGGCCAGCATGGCATGGGCGACCAGGGGCGCCACCTGGCTGCCGACGGGCAGCTGGGTGTCGGGCAGGCGCTGATGGTGCAGCGGCCCGGCGAGGCGGGTGACGATGCGCCTGGTCATGGTCTCGAGCTCGGGCCGGTAGCGCTTGGCCAGGCGTTGCTCGAGCTCGGGGGCGGGCTCGCAGAAGTGCAGCCCGGCCGGGGGCGGGGCGGCGAAGGGCCAGGGCTGCCAGGGCAGCCACTCCAGTTGGCCCTTGCTGCGCCGCACGCGTCCCCTGTCGTCGAACTCCAGCTCGCAGACCCCGAGGCAGAGCGCGCTGTGGGCCGCATGCAGGATGGCGACCCCCTCGACCATCAGCGGGTAGTCTCCCTCGCTCGCCAGCCCCAGCGGAGCCAAGTCCCCCAGCTGGCTGTGGGTGTGGCCGCCGACGATCAGGCTGAGCTCGGGGAAACGAGCAGCCAGTCGCTTGTCCTGCTCGAGCCCGAGGTGGCTCAGCAGGATGATGTGCTGGATCCCCTGCGCCGCTATCTCGCTCAGGGCGGCGGTGAGGGTCTGCTCTATGCCGTGGAACCGGGTGTGGGGATCCGGGCTCGCGATGGCGGCCATCTGCGGCAGCGTGATACCGAGCAGGGCGAAAGGCACGCCATCGATGACCCGCTTGTGCCAGGGGCGGCTGGCATCGAACAGCATGGGCAGGTCCCGCAGCCGCAGCGGGGCATCGGCCGGCTCCTGGCTGCTGTCGAGGTTGGCGGCCAGCACCGGGAAGTCGAGCTGGCGCAGAAACTCCACCAGCGGGCCGTTGCCGAGATCGAACTCGTGATTGCCGATCACCATGGCATCCGGTCGCAGCAGGCGCAGCAGGTCGGCGTTGGCTCGCCCCTTGAAACGGTTGAAATAGAGCGAGCCCTGGAAGGTGTCGCCGCCGTGCAGCAACAGGCAGGTCTGGCCGGCGGCGGCAGACTGCCGGCGCAGGGCGTCGAGTCGGGTCAGGATGCGGGCATAACCGCCACACTGGGTGCGCCACTCGGTGTCGCCTGCGGGCAGGAAGCGCATGGGGGCGCCATCGAAATGGGAGTGGCAGTCACTGAAGTGGGCAAGTTGAACCGTAATACTCATCTCGGTCCTCCTTAGAGAAAAAGAGCACCGAGTCTACTGCAGGGAAGGGGGGGAAGCCAGCCCGGCGGACGCCGGGCTGGGAAAGTGTCAGGCGGGTACCATTATCTGGGTGGCGAGGATCACCACCAGCAGGCCGACCGCGACCGGCACCGAGGTGCGCTTGACCACCTCGAACGGCGACAGGTTGCCCATGCCCGCACAGGCGACCACCACGCCGGAGACCGGGGAGATGGTGCGGCCCAGGTTGGAGGCCTGCAGCATGGGGATGACCAGGTAGGCGGGGTTGACGCCGAGGCTGGTGGCCAGGTGCGGGATCAGCTCCACGAAGGCGTAGAAGGGGGCATTGCCCGAGCCCGTGGTGAAGGCGGCCAGGGTGGTGATGACCACCAGCACCAGCATGATGACGATGCCACCGGTGCCGAAGCTCTGGGCCAGATCCAGCAGGTGGGCGATGAAGCCGAGCCCCATCAGCCCCTGGGCGAAGACGCCGGCACCGACCAGCAGCATGACCACGCCGGCGAAGGCGTCCGCCATGCTGCGCCAGCACACCTGCAGGCCGTCGAGCAGCTCCTTGCCGTTGCGCTTGCGCACCAGCTCCAGCAGGGCGGCCAGCACCAGACAGATGACGATGATGGTCACTATGTCGAGCTTGGGGCCCACCTTGCCGTCAAACAGCAGCACGCCGATGATGGGGGTGAACGGCAGTATGGCGTAGAAGCTGGGGGCGTCGGTGATGAGATCGCTCGGGGCGACCGCCTCGTTGTGCTCACCCGACCTCTGATCCAGATAGCGCTGCCAGAAGAAGTGAGCCACCGCCATGGCGGCGATGGCCACCAGCGAGATGGGCAGGGTCAGCTTGAAGGCGAAGTCGAGCAGCTCCATGTTGGCGGCCTGGGCGGCCATCACCACGTCCCCCGAGGTGGGGGCCAGGATGATGGCGGCCGGGGAGGCGCACACCGCCGCCGCGGCGCCACGGGAGATCCCCATGTTGACCATCAGCGGGAACAGGGTGGCCATCAACAGCACGCCGAGGCCGGTGGCGGAGCTCACCGCCAGCGACATGGCACAGGCCACCAGGTAGGCGGCCACCAGCAGTATGTAGGGGGACTTGATGATCCCGAGCGGCTTGCTGGCGAGTTTCACCAGAATGGTGTTGGCGCCGATATGGCTCATGTAGCCGGCGAAGCCGCACAGCACCATGATCAGCATGCCCAGGCCACCGCCTCTGTCTACCAGCAGGTAGCGCACATACTCGAACACGTCGGTGGCCACGTGACCGGTCGAGGCGACGCTGGCGGGCAGCACGGCCTTGCCCATCAGGGCGGTAATGGCCAGCAGCAGCAGGCCGCCGCTGAGCAGCACCCCGGTCGCCGAGTAGCCTTTGAAGATGTAGCGTCCCACGGCCAGAGTGACCAGGGTGCCAATAAGCAGTTCCATCATAGACAAGTTCCTGAGTACGACATGAAGGTGGGACATTTCCGGCGTTAACTTGGCGGTTAATCTGGCCTGTGGCGAAATGTACCGGTAAAAACGCGGCGATTATTATCCAATAAGAGGTAATCGACCATGATGTCGGTCATCACTTGTGATCCCGCCTGCAAATCTCGGAGCCCGGCCGGGGGGCGAGATCTTGCCCGGTTGCCGCCGCGGATGACGACAGCAGGTGACAGTCGTCGGGATCGCGGTTAATCTCCCATCCTGAATATTAATTCATTGATTCTTAATCGAAATAACGCTGGGACTCACAAGGGGCAAGGCCGCGAGCAGATGGGACTTTTCAGCAGAATAGGTATGGTGGCGGCCCTGATGTATGCCGCCTCGAGCGGGGCAGAACCCTCCCATTATGCCGGCATCCGGGTCGCTCCTGACATCAAGGTCGATTTCCAGTTTTATCGGGTGTCGGGGGCCGATGTCGCGACCGTGATGCGCCAGATAGCCAGGCAGGCACCGGCCCAGGCCGGCGGCCACATCGGCAAGGCCAGCTATCAGCTCTCCTGGCAGTTGCAGACCCGGCCGACGGCGTCGCGCTGCGAGCTGGAGCAGGCCAGGGTGACGGCCCGCATCGGGGTTCGGGTGCCGAACTGGATGGACAAGGCCAAGGCGTCCGCCGGCGAGCAGCAGAAATGGGATCGGCTGGTGGCGGCCATGTTTGACTACGAGAGTCGTCACAAGGACATACTGCTGGAGAGCGTCAGCCAGCTCGGCATCCGGCTGGCCCAGCTGCCGGTGGCGCGAGATTGCGCCGCCTTGCAGTCCGAGGGCTGGCAGCAGGGGCAGGCGGTGCTCGCCAGCACCCGCGAGCGCTTCGCCGCACTGGCGCAGCAGACCGAGCAGGGCCGCAAGCTGGGGGTGATCTGGCCGCAGGGGAGCTGATCCCCTCATTGCGCGTTAACGCCAAGCCGCCGTGCTAAAAGAAACGGGCTACCCGCAAGGGAGCCCGTTTCTTATTGGCCGAGATGGTGATGAGGGAATGGCTCGCCTCAGTGAAGGGGCTTGCCCTTGAGCAGCTTGCGCACCCAGTAGCGGGCGGGATGCAGCGCTTCCAGCAGCTCGGCGGCCAGCGGCAGTGGCTCACCGCAGATCTCGCTGGCGACCAGCTCGCCGCAGAGCGGGGCCGAGCAGAGGCCCCGTGACCCCAGGGCCCCCACCACGAACAGGCCGGGATGGAGCGGCAGGGGCGCCGCGTGCTGCCGATCGGACTGCAGCCCGGCATAGTGCGCCGCGAGGCTCGCCAGTCGGACGACGGGCCCCGCCACCGGCAGGTGATCCCGGCTGGCGCAGCGCACCCCGACCCGGGCCTCGGCCGCGCTCACATCCACCTCCGCAGGCCAGGCTTGATCCGGCAGGCAGGCTTGCAGCCGTGCCTGGTTCTGCCCCTGCTCCTCGGCGCTGTAGTCGGTCGTGCTCTGGTTGCGGCCATAGCTGGCGCCGATGCAGTGTTCTGCATCATGGGCTGGGGTGAGATAGCCGTCGTAGCAGAGCACCGTCTTGAGCCGGCTCAGGGTGGCCGTGGTCGGTACGTGGCTCACCTGGCCGCGCACCGGATAGAGCGGCAGCTCGGCAAAGGGCAGCAAGGCCGGCAGCCGGTGACCGGCGGCGACCACCAGATTGGGGGCCTGCCAGTGGCGGCCATCCTGCGTCTCGACCCGCCAACCGTCGGCCTGCTCGTCGACAGCGGTGATGGGGATACCGTATTCCACTCGCAGCAGGCCGCTCGCCTGCGCCTCTTTGATGGCGGCGCGGGTCAGATCCGCCGGGCAGAGCCAGCCTCCCAGCGGGTAGCCGACGCCGCCATGGCTGCAGGGCAAGCCGCATTCGGACTCGACCTCGGCGGGGGGCAGCGGGCGCATCAGCGCGGGCGGGAAGGGGCCCTGACCCATCTTGCCGAGCTTGGCGACGGACTTGTCGTCATAGCCGAGCTGCACCACGCCGCACAGGTCAAAGGCGATGGGATGATGCTCGGCGAGTGCCAGCAGGCGGTTGCGGGCATAGCCGAATGCCAGGGAATAGAAGCGGGAGAGGGCATCGTGCTCGCCATTGAGCAGGGGATAGAGCGCCCCCTGCCGGTTGCCGGAGGCACCGGTGGCGGGCTCGCCATCTTCACACAACAAGGTGACGTGCCGGCCCCGCTCCACCAGGGAGAGGGCTGTCATGGCCGAGGCGATGCCGCCGCCGATGATCAGCACCTCGCCATCTCGCCCTGCCGGACGGTCATACCAGGGGGCTATGGTCTGCTGCGGTTGCTTGTCGGCCCTGTCCCCCACCAGCATCTCCCGCTTGCTGCCGTGGCCCTTGACCTTCTTCATGGCGAAGCCCGCGACGATGAGGCCGCGGCGCACGAAGCCGGCGCAGGTGAAGGTGGCGATGCTGGCCCCGGGGCGGGCGAGGCGGGCGAGGCCGTCGAACAACTCTTGCGTCCACATCTCGGGGTTCTTGGCCGGGGAGAAGCCATCCAGATACCAGGCATCCACCAGCCCCTGTGGACCATGGGGCACCTGGGGCAGCATGTCCTTGATGTCGCCAAACCAGAGATCGAGCCGAACTCGCCCCTCGGCGAACTGCAGGCGGTGGCAGCCGGATACCGGCAGCGGCCACTGCGCGATGAGCGCCTGACTCAAATGAGCGAGCTCGGGCCAGGCCGCCAGCGCCTTGCCAAGGTCGGCCTGGGTGAGAGGGTACTTTTCGAAGCTGATAAAGTGCAGGCGAGCACAGCGATCGGGGTCGCTTCCCTGTTCCAGAAAGGCGGCCATTGTCGCCAGAAAGTTAAGGCCTGTGCCGAAACCTGTTTCGCCAATCACGAAATTGTCACTATCGTGGTGTGAAAATCGCGCCGGTAACCGGTTTTGCTGTAAAAAGACGTAGCGGGTTTCACTTAGACCGTTATCATTGGAAAAGTACACATCCCCGAACTCACTGGAGACTGGAGTTCCCGCTTCATTCCAGTCCAATCGGGCATGATGTAAGGATGTTTGACTCACGTTTTCCTCTGCTCGCGTCACAAATTCGCGGGCATTCTACGTGAAAGCAGACCAGTTTGGCAGCCGAAAGCGGGTAGACTCGGTGCCAGTTTTTCCAGACGAGATGAATTAATGAGAAGAGCAGTGATCACCGGTATCGGCGTCATCTCCAGTATCGGCAACAACAAGGAAGAAGTGCTGGCCTCCCTGAAAGCAGGTAAATCCGGCATCACCTATTCCGAGCAGTTTGAACAATACAACCTGCGCAGCCGTGTCTGGGGTAACATCAAACTCGATCCGTCTGAACTGATCGACCGTAAAGTCATGCGTTTCATGGGCGACGCCGCCGCGTATGCCTATCTCTCCATGCAGCAGGCCATCGAAGATGCCGGGCTGCCGGAGGATCAGGTCTCCAACGAGCGCACTGGCATCGTGGTCGGCTCTGGCGGTGCGTCCGGCAAGAACACGTCGGAGTCTGCGGACATTGCCCGTGAGAAAGGCGTCAAGCGTGTGGGTCCCTACATGGTGCCGCGTACCATGTCCTCCACCACCTCCGCCTGCCTGGCCACCCCGTTCAAGATCAAGGGGGTTAACTACACCATCAGCTCCGCCTGCGCCACCTCTGCTCACTGCATCGGTCACGCGCTGGAGCTGATCCAGCTCGGCAAGCAGGACATCGTCTTCGCCGGCGGCGGCGAGGAGCTGGACTGGTCCTCAACCATCCAGTTCGACGCCATGGGTGCCCTCTCTACCAAGTACAATGACAACCCGGAAAAGGCCTCCCGTACTTATGACGCGGACCGCGACGGTTTCGTCATCTCCGGTGGTGGCGGCATCCTGGTGGTCGAGGAGCTGGAACATGCCCTGGCTCGCGGCGCCCACATCTACGCCGAGATCACCGGTTACGGTGCGACCTCCGACGGCTACGACATGGTGGCTCCGAGCGGCGAAGGCGCGGTGCGTTGCATGAAGATGGCGATGCAGGGCGTCGGCACCGTGGACTACATCAACACCCACGGTACCTCCACCCCGGTCGGCGATACCAAGGAGCTGGAGGCCATCCAGACTCTGTTTGGCAGCAATTCGCCCAAGCTATCCGCCACCAAGGCCATGACGGGTCATGCCCTCGGCGCCGCCGGTGTGCACGAGGCCGTCTACTCCCTGCTGATGATGCAGCACGGCTTCATCGCCCCCAGCATCAACATCGAGACCCTGGACGAGAAGGCCATCGGCCTGCCCATCGTGCGCGAGTGCGAGGCCGCCGAGCTCAATACCGTCATGTCCAACAGCTTCGGCTTCGGCGGTACCAACGCTTCCCTGGTGTTCAGCCGATTCAAGGCTTGATGATCCGGAAAGTAGATTGAAAAAGGCGCCGCGAGGCGCCTTTTTTTATGGGGCAATAAATGAGCCTCAGGCCGTCTCTGCCAGCGGCAGCCGCATGTAGACGGCCCCTTCTCCATACTCGGCCAGCGACTTTCGGGTGGCGGCCGGCAGGAAGCCCTGCTTGCGCCAGAAGGCCGGTGCGTCCTGCACCGCCACCAGCCCCGCATGCTCATACCCTTGATCGCAGGCAAACTCGAGAGCGGTCTCGAGCAGGCGCTGGCCTATGCCCCGACCCCGTGCCCTGGGCGAGACCGCCAGATCGTGCAGATAGAACTCCTCATCCCCCGCCAGGCTCGACAGGGATACGGAGAGAGGTGGGGGCTGGTGGGCGCGCCAGGGATGGCAGAGCAGGTAGCCCAGCACCTCACCGCCATGTTCGGCGACCCAGCAACAGGCCGGGGCCAGCTCGGCCTTGTTGCTCATCACCTCGAGGGGCTCGGGCTCCAGTTGGTGATAGCAGTCGCTCTGAATGCGCATGATGGCGGGCCAGTCGTCGGCCAGGGTCGTGCGGATCTTGATCATGGTGCTGTGACGTTCGTTCTGCCGGTGGGTGACGGGAAAATTGCGTCAGCCAGCATAGCAGAGCGCGGCGACGAACTGAACAACCATATCCAAACGATGCCTTTTTAAGGCAGGCGCGTTAGCGGACCGGTTGCTTGCTCACCACCCTGATCAGCTGATAGCGCACCGAGGAGGCATCGGCGGGGACATCGGTCAGCTGCTCGGTGCGCACTTCCAGCTGATAGCGGAAGCCCGGCTCGAAGGTGAAGCCCTCGATCTGCTGGTAGAAGAGGCTCCAGCTTGCGCCCGGCTGGCTGCGCACCTGCATGCACTTCATGGGGGCGACACCGACGCAGTCGGCCAGCTGATCCTGGATGTAGAGGGTCTCGGTGGTCGGGGTGCTCTGGCAGGCGCCGAGCAACAGGGCAGAGCAGAGCAGCAGGGGGGCTTTCATGATGGTGTGTCCTTGACGTAAAAGGGCGCGATTAGACCCTCAAATAAAAAGGCGGTCAATGACCGCCTTTGTAACAAACCATGTCAGATGCCGGGATCAGCGCTGATCGAGCGGGGTGAATTCCCGTTGGGCCAGGCCGGTATAGAGCTGACGCGGACGACCGATCTTCTGATCCGGGTCCGAGTGCATCTCGTTCCAGTGGGCGATCCAGCCGATGGTGCGAGAGATGGCGAAGATCACGGTGAACATGGACATGGGAATGCCGATGGCCTTCATGATGATGCCGGAGTAGAAGTCCACGTTCGGGTAGAGTTTCTTCTCGATGAAGTAGGGATCGGACAGCGCGATGCGCTCCAGCTCCATGGCCACATCCAGCAGCGGATCCTTGATCTGCAGCTCTTGCAGCACCTCGTGGCAGGTCTGACGCATGACCTGGGCACGGGGATCATGGTTCTTGTAGACCCGGTGGCCGAAGCCCATCAGACGGAAGGGATCGTTCTTGTCCTTGGCCTTGGCGATGAACTCGGGGATGCGTTCCACCGATCCGATCTCCTCGAGCATCTTGAGGCAGGCTTCGTTGGCGCCGCCGTGAGCCGGTCCCCACAGGGAGGCGATCCCCGCGGCGATACAGGCAAACGGGTTGGCGCCGGAGGAGCCGGCCAGACGCACTGTGGAGGTGGAGGCGTTCTGCTCGTGATCCGCGTGCAGGGTGAAGATGCGATCCATGGCCCGTTCGACGATGGGGTTGACCTTGTACTCTTCGGTCGGCACGCCAAACATCATGTGCAGGAAGTTGCCGGCATAGGAGAGGGCGTTACGCGGCTGCATGAACGGTTGACCGATGGAGTACTTGTAGCACATGGCGGCCAGGGTCGGCATCTTGGAGAGCAGACGGAAGGCGCAGATCTCGCGATGCTCTTCGTTGTTGATATCGAGGGCATCGTGATAGAAGGCGGACAGGGCGCTGACTACACCGCACATGATCGCCATGGGGTGGGAGTCACGACGGAAGCCGCGGAAGAAGAAGGCGATCTGCTCGTGCACCATGGTATGGCGGGTGACCAGGCGTTCAAATTCCGCGTATTGCGTCTTGGTGGGCGCCTCGCCGTACAGCAGGATGTAGCACACTTCGAGGTAGCTGGCCTGGGTGGCCAACTGGGCGATGGGATAACCACGGTGCAGCAAGACACCCTGATCTCCGTCGATATAGGTAATGGATGATTTACAAGCACCGGTGGCCATAAAGCCGGGATCGAAGGTGAAGTACCCTTGAGCACCCAGTTTTCTGACATCGATTACATCGGGTCCGACAGTTCCAGACAGGATCGGTAGTTCTACCGGCTCTTTTCCGGGCAGATGTAGGGTGGCTATCTTATCAGCCATAGCACGTCTCCTTTGCTCTTTTATAATTTGGTTCCAGTCCTACTTTATTACGACTTTCATGACGCTGGCAAAGGTTCTTACCCGTACCGCGGCGGCTGGAGCGCCTTATTTGAACCAGAGATCCACCTTCTTGTCAATTTTACTGAATGATCATTAATGACTTGTTAAAGCCATTGTGAGATCTGGTTTACGGTTTTGGGTTTTCTATGTAGCCAATTGATTGTCATTGGTTAAGGCCGCCGATATACTGCGCCTCGTGGGTGATGGTCGTCGGTGTTTGAAACGCTTTCGCAAAGCCAGATGTGATATCTAAAATGTTGTTTTTGGCTTTTTCGAGTTGTTTTGGTAACAAAAACCTAACAAATGCCACTCCTAGCCCTCAAAGCGTGTGAAAACAATAACTAACGTGCTCAATGGAGCTGAGTGGGCAAAGCCGTGAAAAATAAACAGAGACCTGTAAACCTCGACCTGCAAACGATCAGCTTTCCTGTCACCGCCATCGCTTCCATCTTGCACCGTGTCTCAGGGGTCATCACCTTTGTGGCGCTCGCAATCTTGCTGTGGATGCTTGGTACTTCACTCTCCTCTCCCGAAGGATTTGAGTCGGTCGTTGCCATCATGGACAACTTCCTGGTCAAGTTCGTGTTGTGGGGGATCCTGACCGCGCTGGCTTACCACATTGTGGGTGGTCTGCGTCACCTGGTCATGGACATGGGGCATTGGGAAGAGTTGGAATCCGGTAATCAGAGTGCCCGCGTGGGCTTCGTGATCACCGCGGTTCTGGCGGTATTGGCGGGGGTGCTGGTATGGTAACCAATTCTGCAACTTTCGGGCGCAGCGGCGTTCATGATTACATCCTGATCCGCGCCACCGCTCTGATCATGACGTGCTACGTCCTCTACCTGGTTGGCTTTGTCGCCATCAACGACATCAGCTACGAGGTGTGGACCGGCTTCTTCGCTAAAACCTTCACCAAGGTCTTCACCCTGCTGACGCTGCTGTGCGTCCTGATCCACGCCTGGATTGGTCTGTGGCAGGTGCTGACCGACTATATCAAACCGGTAGGACTGCGCGGTGCGCTGCAATTCGCACTGGTTGTGGTGCTGTTTGTCTATCTGATGACTGGTTTCGTCGTGCTGTGGGGGGTGTAAGGTGACTATTCCAACTCGTGAATTTGATGCGGTGGTGATCGGTGCCGGCGGTGCCGGTATGCGCGCCGCCCTGCAGATTGCCCAGTCCGGCAAGAGCTGCGCCCTGTTATCCAAGGTTTTCCCGACTCGTTCCCACACCGTTTCCGCCCAGGGCGGGATCACGGTTGCGCTGGGCAATGCCCATGACGACAACTGGCAGTGGCACATGTATGACACCGTCAAGGGCTCCGATTACATCGGTGACCAGGAAGCGATCGAATACATGTGCAAGACGGGCCCGGAAGCCGTCTATGAACTGGAGAACATGGGCTTGCCCTTCTCCCGTTTCGACAACGGCTCCGTGTATCAACGCCCGTTCGGCGGCCAGTCCAAGAACTTCGGTGGTGAGCAGGCGGCCCGGACCGCGGCCGCGGCCGACCGGACCGGTCACGCCCTGCTGCATACCCTGTATCAGCAGAACGTCAAGAACAAGACCACCGTCTTCTCCGAGTGGTATGCGCTGGATCTGGTGAAGAACCAGGACGGTCACATCGTCGGTTGCACCGCCATCGACATGGAGAGCGGCGAGGTCGTCTACTTCAAGGCCAAGGCCACCGTGCTCGCCACTGGCGGCGCCGGTCGCATCTACCAGTCCACCACCAACGCCCACATCAACACCGGTGACGGCGTCGGCATGGCACTGCGGGCCGGGGTCGGCGTGCAGGACATGGAGTTCTGGCAGTTCCACCCGACCGGCATCGCCGGGGCAGGGGTGCTGGTCACCGAAGGCTGCCGTGGTGAAGGCGGCTATCTGCTCAACAAAGACGGCGAGCGCTTCATGGAGCGTTATGCTCCCAACGCCAAGGACCTGGCCGGTCGCGACGTAGTGGCTCGCTCCATCATGATCGAGATCCGTGAAGGCCGTGGCTGTGACGGCCCCTGGGGTCCGCACATCAAGCTCAAGCTGGATCACCTCGGTAAAGAGGTACTGGAATCCCGTCTGCCGGGGATCTGCGAGCTGTCGCGTACCTTCGCCCACGTGGATCCGGTCAAGGAACCCATCCCCATCATCCCGACCTGCCACTACATGATGGGCGGCGTGCCGACCAGCGTGAACGGTCAGTGCCTGAGTCAGGATAAAGATGGCAACGACGTGCCTGTGGTCGGCCTGTTCGCGGTGGGTGAAATCGCCTGCGTGTCGGTACACGGCGCCAACCGTCTGGGCGGTAATTCGCTGCTGGATCTCATCGTGTTTGGCCGCGCCGCCGGCATGCACCTGGTGGAGAGCCTGGGTCAGATGGAGCACGGTCGCGAGGCCTCCGAGGCCGATCTGGACGCCGCCCTTGCCCGTTTCAACCGTTGGGAAGCCAACCGTGACGGGGAAGACCCGGCCCAGATCCGCAAGGATCTGCAGCGCTGCATGCAGAACAACTTCTCGGTATTCCGGGAAGGGGATGCCATGGCAGAAGGGCTGGCCGAGCTGAAACTCATCCGCGAGCGGCTGAAGAATGCCCGTCTGGACGACACCTCCAAGGAGTTCAACACCCAGCGCATCGAGTGCCTGGAGCTGGACAACCTGATGGAGACGGCGTTTGCCACCGCGGTGGCGGCCAACTTCCGTACCGAGAGTCGTGGTGCCCACAGCCGCTTCGACTTCCCGGATCGCGACGACGAGGGCTGGCTGTGCCACAGCCTCTATCATCCGGACACCGAGTCCATGACTCGTCGCGCTGTCAATATGTCTCCGAAAACGCGCGAGGCATTCCCACCCAAGGTGCGGACCTATTGATGATGGAGCCAGGTGCGATGCAGGTAACCTCATCGATCTATCGCTACATTCGCCGGTCTGCGAAGAGGTGGGAGGCACTCCCATCTCGCTTATCCAAGGTGCGGACTAACTGATTGCGGAGCCAAGTACAATGAACGTCACATTCTCAGTCTACAGATACAATCCGGATGTTGATAACGTCCCCCACATGAAGGATTATCGTCTTGATATTCCTGAAGGTTCCGACATGATGGTGCTCGACGCACTGATCCAGCTCAAGGAGCTGGATCCCACGCTCTCCTTCCGCCGCTCCTGCCGCGAAGGGGTCTGTGGATCCGACGGTCTCAACATGAATGGCAAGAACGGTCTTGCCTGTATCACTCCGCTCTCCGATCTGCTGAAGAAGGGCAACAAGGTCGTCCTCCGTCCCTTGCCCGGCCTGCCGGTGATCCGTGACCTGGTGATCGACATGACCCAGTTCTACACCCAGTGGGAGAAGGTCAAACCCTTCCTCATCAACGAGGACAAGCTGCCGCCCGTGCGTGAGCACCTGCAATCCCCCGAAGAGCGCGCCAAGCTGGACGGTCTGTACGAGTGTATTCTCTGTGCCTGCTGCTCCACCTCTTGCCCCTCCTTCTGGTGGAACCCGGACAAGTTCATCGGCCCCGCCGGTCTGCTCGCCGCCTATCGCTGGCTGGCCGACAGCCGCGACACCGCGGCCAGTGAGCGACTGGGTAACCTGGACGACGCCTTTAGCGTGTTCCGCTGCCACGGCATCATGAACTGCGTGAGCGTCTGCCCCAAGGGCTTGAACCCGACCAAGGCCATAGGTCAGATCAAGTCGATGTTACTCAACCGGGCTGTTTAGTATCAGGGCCAGGGCGTCACGCGCCGGGCCCGACCTCTGGATAGCCATCCAACCCCCTGGTGGGATGGCTATTTAAACCCTACAAGCTGCGCTGCAGTGAACAAGATGTACAAGGGATAGAAATGCATAACGGCGTGATGAAGGCCTGGTTGGAGTCATCTCACCTGGCTGGTGCGAATGCAAGCTACATTGAGGATTTGTACGAATCCTTCCTTGAAAACCCCGAATCCGTGGCCGATGAGTGGCGCAGCCTGTTCGAACAGCTGCCCCAGGTCAATGGTCATGCGGTGGAACAACCTCATTCCCAGGTTCGCGACTATTTCCGCCGCCTGGCCAAGGACCCCTCCCGTTACAGCGCGCCTGTCACCGATCCGCAAGTGGATGCCAAACAGGTTCGCGTACTGCAAATGATCAACGCCTTCCGTTTCCGTGGTCATCAAAATGCCAATCTGGATCCGCTCGGCCTCTGGGCACGTGAAACCGTTGCCGAGCTCGACCCGGCATTCCACAACCTGCAGGGCGCAGACATGGAGACCACCTTCAACGTGGGCTCCTATGCCATAGGTCGCGAGACCATGGTGCTCTCCGATCTCTACGCCTCGCTCAAGAAGACCTATTGCAGCAGCATAGGTGCCGACTACATGCACCTCACTTCCACCGAGGAGAAGCGCTGGCTGCAGGACAGACTCGAATCCATCGAAGCCAAGGGCAGCTACAGCGCCGAGGAGAAGACCCGCTTCCTCGAGAGCCTGACCGCCGCCGAAGGGCTGGAAAAATACCTGGGCGCCAAGTTCCCGGGGGCCAAGCGTTTCTCCCTGGAAGGGGGCGATGCCATGGTACCCATGCTCAAAGAGCTGATCCGTCGCGCCGGTGAGCAGGGCTGCAAGGAAGCCGTCATCGGCATGGCCCACCGCGGCCGCCTGAACGTGCTGATCAACGTGCTCGGCAAACGGGCACAGGAGCTGTTCGACGAATTCGCCGGCAAGCATGGTGAGTCCTGGGGCACCGGGGATGTGAAGTACCACATGGGCTTCTCCTCCGACTTCGCGACCCCGGGCGGCAGCGTCCACCTGGCGCTGGCGTTCAACCCGTCCCACCTCGAGATAGTCAACCCCGTAGTCATCGGCTCGGTGCGTGCGCGCATGGACAGACGTGGCGACAAGGATGGCTCCAGCGTGCTGCCCATCACCATTCATGGTGACTCGGCCATCGCCGGTCAGGGTGTGGTGGCGGAAACCTTCAACATGTCCCAGACCCGTGCCTACGGCGTCGGCGGCACTGTGCGCATCGTCATCAACAACCAGGTGGGCTTCACCACCTCCAACATGCGTGACGTGCGCTCCACCGAATATTGCACCGACATCGCCAAGGCGGTGCAGGCCCCCGTGCTGCACGTCAACGGCGACGACCCGGAAGCCGTGGTGCTGGTGACCCAGATTGCCCTGGATTACCGCAACACCTTCAAGCGCGACGTGGTGATCGAGCTGGTCTGCTACCGTCGTCACGGTCACAACGAGGCCGACGAGCCGAGCGCGACCCAGCCCTTGATGTACCAGAAGATCAAACAGCATCCGACCCCGCGCAAGATCTACGCCGATCAGCTGATCGCCGAAGGCTGCGTCAGCCCGGAGCTGGTCACCGCTCAGGTCAACGACTACCGCGACGCCCTGGACAAGGGGGAGCGGGTGGTCAAGGAGTGGCGTCCGATGGAGCTGCACTCCGTCGACTGGACCCCGTACCTCGGCCACGACTGGGCCATGAACTACGACAGCACTGTGGCGATGGATCACCTGAAGTCCCTGGGCGAGCGCATCAGCCAGTACCCGGCCTCCCATACCTTGCAGCGTCAGGTCGAGAAGATTTACGAAGACCGCCGCACCATGGCCGCCGGCGACAAGCTGGTGGATTGGGGCTTCGCCGAGACCCTGGCCTACGCCACCCTGGTGGACAAGGGCTCCCGCATCCGCATCACCGGGCAGGATTCCGGCCGTGGCACCTTCTTCCACCGCCACGCCGTGCTGCACAACCAGAACGATGCCAGCACCTATACCCCGCTGTGCAACATTCACGACGAGCAGGGGCCGTTCGAAGTCTATGACTCCGTGCTGTCCGAAGAGGCGGTGCTGGCGTTCGAATACGGTTATGCCAGCGCCGAGCCGGCCGGCCTGACCATCTGGGAAGCCCAGTTTGGCGACTTCGCCAACGGCGCCCAGGTGGTGATCGACCAGTTCCTCTCCTCCGGTGAGCAGAAGTGGGGCCGGATGTGCGGCCTGACCATGCTGCTGCCGCACGGCTACGAGGGGCAGGGCCCGGAGCACTCCTCCGCCCGCCTCGAGCGCTATCTGCAGATGTGCGCCGAGCACAACATGCAGGTGTGCGTGCCATCCAACCCGGCGCAGGTGTTCCACATGCTGCGCCGCCAGGTGGTACGCCCGATGCGTCGTCCGCTGATCGTGATGTCGCCCAAGTCCCTGCTGCGCCACCCGCTGGCGGTGAGCAAGCTGGAAGAGCTGGCCGAAGGCACCTTCCAGAACGCCATCGGCGAGATCGATGCGCTGGATCCGAAAGGGGTCAAACGGATTGTGTTCTGCTCCGGCAAGGTCTACTACGACCTGCTCGATGCCCGTCGCAAGGCCGAGCAGCAAGACGTGGCGCTGGTGCGGATCGAGCAGCTCTATCCCTTCCCTGAAGCGGAAGTACGCGCCATCCTCGCCGATTACACCCAGGCCACCGATTTCGTCTGGTGTCAGGAAGAGCCGCAGAACCAGGGCGCCTGGTACAGCACCCGTCATCACTACGATGGCGTGCTGCCAAGCGGAGCCCGCCTGCGCTATGCCGGTCGCCCAGCCTCGGCCTCACCCGCCGTCGGTTACATGTCTGTCCACACCAAGCAGCAGAAAGCCTTGGTGGAAGATGCCCTTACCCTGTAATACGCCTCTGGCACAGTAGTAAACAAGGAACTGATTACATGACTATCGAGATCAAGGTACCGGACCTGCCCGAATCAGTGGCAGATGCCACCATCGCCACCTGGCACAAGAAACCGGGTGATCTGGTTGCCCGTGACGAAGTGCTGGTTGACATCGAAACCGATAAAGTCGTGCTGGAAGTCCCCGCGCCGGAAGCCGGTGTACTGGGTGACATCCTGCAACTGGAAGGCGCGACCGTGCTGTCCCGCCAGCTGATCGCCATGCTCAAGCCGGCCCCGGTGGCCGGTGAAGAGACCAAGGAGAAGCCGGTCGAAGCGGCCGCCGATGACGGCGCCGAGGCCTTAAGCCCGTCCGTGCGCCGCCTGGTGGCCGAACACTCCATCGACGTGGCCAAGCTGACCGGCACCGGCAAGGGTGGTCGTGTCACCAAGGAAGACGTGGAAGCCTTCATCAAGGGGCTGAGCAAGGCGGCCGTGGCGGCACCTGTCGCGGCTGTGGCTCCGGTGGCGCCCATCGCGCCGCTGGTCGGCCGCACCGAGAAGCGCGTGCCCATGACCCGTCTGCGCAAGCGGATCGCCGAGCGTCTGCTGGAGGCGAAGAACACCACCGCCATGCTGACCACCTTCAACGAGATCAACATGGCGCCTATCATGAAGCTGCGCAAGCAGTACGGCGAGATCTTCGAGAAGAAGCACGGCATCAAGCTCGGCTTCATGTCCTTCTACGTCAAGGCCGTGGTGGAGTCCCTCAAGCGTTACCCGGAAGTGAACGCGGCGCTGGACGGTGACGACATCGTCTATCACAGCTACTTCGACGTCAGCATCGCCGTCTCCACCCCCCGTGGTCTGGTGACCCCGGTGCTGCGTGACTGCGACAACATGAGCCTGGCGGACATCGAGAAGGCCATCAAGGATCTGGCGGGCAAGGGCCGTGACGGCAAGCTGACCGTGGATGAGCTGACCGGTGGCAACTTCACCATCACCAACGGTGGTGTGTTCGGCTCCCTGATGTCCACCCCGATCATCAACCCGCCCCAGAGCGCCATCCTGGGGATGCACAAGATCCAGGACAGACCCATGGCGGTGAACGGCCAGGTCGAGATCCTGCCGATGATGTACCTGGCCCTCTCCTACGATCACCGCATCGTCGACGGTCGTGAGTCGGTGGGCTTCCTGGTCTCCATCAAGGAGCTGCTGGAAGATCCAACCCGCCTGCTGCTGGACGTCTAAGCGGCATTCGGGACATGACAGGGGGCCTTCGCGGCCCCGCATCGAACGTCTGAGCAAAATTAGAAAGATAATGAGGGGCCCTCGAGGCCCCGTTCACAGGGGATTGAGAAACAACGAGCCCCGGACGGAAATACCTACAACACGGATAGAGCATCTATGAATCTGCATGAATATCAGGCAAAACAGCTGTTTGCCGAGTATGGCCTGCCGGTCTCCGAAGGTTATGCCTGCGCCACCCCGCAGGAAGCGGCCGAAGCGGCCGACAAGATTGGCGGCAACACCTGGGTCGTCAAATGCCAGGTCCACGCCGGTGGCCGCGGTAAAGCGGGCGGCGTCAAGCTGGCCAAGAGCAAGGACGAGATCCGTGCCTTCGCCCAACACTGGCTCGGCAAGAACCTGGTGACCTATCAGACTGACGCCAACGGTCAGCCGGTCACCAAGATCCTGGTGGAATCCTGCACCGACATCGCCAAGGAGCTCTATCTGGGCGCCGTGGTCGATCGTGGCAGCCGCCGCGTGGTGTTCATGGCCTCCACCGAGGGTGGCGTGGATATCGAGAAGATCGCCCACGAAACCCCGGAACTCATTCACAAGGCGGCCATCGATCCGCTGGTAGGCCCGCAGGCCTATCAGGCGCGCGAGCTGGCCTTCAAGCTGGGTCTGGTCGGCGATCAGATCAAGCAGTTCACCAAGATCTTCATGGGTCTGGGCCAGATGTTCCTGGATTGCGACTTCGCGCTGCTGGAAATCAACCCGCTGGTGATCACCGACAAGGGCAACCTGCATTGCCTGGACGGCAAGATCAACATCGATGCCAACGCCCTGTATCGCCAGCCCAAGCTGCGCCAGATGCACGATCCGTCCCAGGATGACCCGCGCGAGGCGCACGCCGCCCAGTGGGAGCTGAACTATGTGGCGCTCGATGGCAACATCGGCTGCATGGTCAACGGCGCCGGCCTGGCCATGGGCACCATGGACATCGTCAACCTGCACGGCGGCTCACCGGCCAACTTCCTGGACGTCGGCGGCGGCGCCACCAAGGAGCGCGTGACAGAGGCCTTCAAGATCATCCTGTCTGACAGCAAGGTTCAAGCCGTGCTGGTCAACATCTTCGGCGGCATAGTGCGCTGCGACATGATCGCGGAAGGCATCATAGGTGCGGTCAAGGAAGTGGGGGTCAAGGTGCCCGTGGTAGTGCGTCTGGAAGGCAACAATGCCGAACTGGGTGCCCGTAAACTGGCCGACAGCGGCCTCAATATCATCGCCGCAACGAGTCTGACTGACGCAGCTCAGCAAGTGGTTAAAGCAGCGGAGGCCAAATAATGAGCGTTCTGATCAACAAAGACACCAAGGTGATCTGCCAGGGCTTCACCGGCGGTCAGGGTACCTTTCACTCCGAACAGGCGATTGCCTACGGTACCCAGATGGTCGGTGGCGTGTCCCCGGGCAAGGGTGGCACCACCCACCTGGGCCTGCCGGTGTTCAACACTGTGCGTGATGCCGTCGAAGTGACTGGCGCCACCGCCTCCGTCATCTATGTGCCGGCCCCGTTCTGCAAGGACGCCATCCTGGAAGCGATCGATGCCGGCATCAAGCTCATCGTCACCATCACCGAAGGCATCCCGACCCTGGACATGCTGCAGGTCAAGGTGAAGCTGCAGGAAACCGGCGTGCGCATGATAGGTCCGAACTGCCCGGGTGTGATCACCCCGGGTGAGTGCAAGATCGGCATCATGCCGGGCCACATCCACAAGCCGGGCAAGGTGGGTATCGTCTCCCGCTCCGGCACCCTGACCTACGAAGCGGTCAAGCAGACCACGGACGAGGGCTTCGGCCAGTCCACCTGCGTCGGCATCGGTGGTGACCCCATCCCGGGCTCCAACTTCATCGACATTCTGGAGATGTTCCAGAAGGATCCGCAGACCGAAGCCATCGTCATGATCGGCGAGATCGGCGGCAGTGCCGAGGAAGAGGCGGCGGCCTACATCAAGGCCCACGTCACCAAGCCGGTGGTCTCCTACATCGCGGGCGTCACCGCCCCGGCTGGCAAGCGCATGGGTCATGCGGGCGCCATCATCGCCGGTGGCAAGGGCACTGCGGCAGAGAAGTTTGCCGCCCTGGAAGATGCTGGCGTGAAAACCGTGCGCTCCCTCGCCGACATCGGCAAGGCCCTGCGTGAAGTGACCGGCTGGTAAGTCAGCCTGTTAGCTCAGATAGCAAAATGCCGCCCTATGGCGGCATTTTTTATGCCAAATGGTTTGACATGGTTATTCATTTTCGCGAATTTAAAAATGATTTGTGCTGCGCTAGGTCTCGCAGAATTCGAGAAATAAGCCAATAGCGATGACGATTCGAGCTCATCCTCGAGTCAGAATGTTCATCGCAACGAATGACATGATGCTTACTTGGTAAAGAGGATGTATGGAAATTTCATTGCTTGCGGACCATCCATATGAAGTATCGAAAATAGTCGACTGGTATTTCGATGAATGGGCCTCTCATGTACCCGACGTTACGAAAGAGATGGTACGTAAAAAAGTTGAACTCAAAGCCTCAAATCGAGATATCCCATTTAGTCTGGTCGCACATGACGAGGAAGAACTGGTTGGAACATTGGAGCTGAAAATTCAGGAAAATAAAAACCATCCTGAATATGAGTTCTGGATCGGAGGTGTCTATGTTCCATCGGCGCACCGCAGAAAAGGCATCGCCAAAAAATTGATGATCGCGGCTAGGGAAATGGCGGTTTTACGTGGTGTTTCGACATTGTACTTGCAGTGCGAAACACATAACGTTGACTTTTATCGTGACCAAGGCTTCAACGCGATACATCAATCACCCCATGGTCACTGGGAAACTACCATCATGGTATGGCATGCCGCCACAGACGAAAATGGATAAATGCAGGTCACCTTCTCTTGTCGCCAATCATGCCGCCAACCTTGAAAAATCGGGCCATAAGGCGTATAACCACGCGCTTTACTGGTCTATTTAGCGAGCCCCCTCCATGCAGCAAGTCGAGAAAATGCAGCCAACTCCTTTTTGGCAGGAAAAGACCCTGCAACAGATGACCGATGCCGAGTGGGAGTCCCTGTGCGATGGCTGCGGCAAGTGCTGCCTGAACAAGCTGATCGACGAGGATACCGAGGAGCTGGTGTTCACCAACGTCGCCTGCGATCTGCTCAACACCAAGACCTGCCAGTGCTCCGATTACGGCAACCGCTTCAAGAAGGAGCCGGACTGCCTGCAGATCACCGTCGACAAGATAGCCGAGTACGACTGGCTGCCCTCCAGCTGCGCCTATCGGCTGCTGGCCGAGGGGCAGAGCCTGCCTGCCTGGCATCCGCTGATCACCGGCAGCCGCAGTGCCATGCACCAGGCCGGCCAGTCGGTGCGCGGCAAGGTGGTGCACGAGGCCCATGCCGGCGACTGGATCGATCACATCATCACCTGGGCCAGTTAAGGCCAGCTGAGCCGACTCAGGCAACCTTTATCCAATTCATGTGCCGCAGGGGCAGGGGAGTCAGACTCTTCTGCCCCTGTTGCTATTGGCAAGTCAATGATGCGTCTTGAGGGTTAATGGTGGTTTAACAAGGCGGGCTGAGGCGAAGGACCATGAAGCCGCTAGCTATCATCACCCGGGCGCCGCTGGTGCACTTCAAATCGCGGCTATGGCGCAGGGCATGAGAGGTCACACTTCTCTGACCTTGATGCTTTCTGGTGCCGCACAGTGATGTACAGGCGCCATTCCCGGGGGAGAGGGAATAGTTCGAGGGATGTATGCATCTCCCGGAGTCAGTTGGCCGAGTATGGATTTGTTCTCTTCTGAAAGCGTGAAGGCGAGGGGAGGTTGGGGGGCTAACGCACATCTCGCATCAGCGAGTCAAAGGGAGGGATTGATCCGGGCTTGGGCAAACAGGCATAAAAAAACCGGCGCCTTGGCGCCGGTTTTTGGTCACTGCGATGCTCTATTACAGAGAGGCGGTGAAGGTACGGGTGATGACGTCTTGCTGTTGCTCTTTGGTCAAAGAGTTGAAGCGAACGGCATAACCGGATACACGGATGGTCAACTGCGGATATTTCTCCGGGTTTTCCATGGCTTCCAGCAGCATTTCACGGTTCATCACGTTGACGTTCAGGTGCTGACCGCCTTCCAGGTTGGCTTCATGGTGGAAGTAACCATCCATCAGGCCTGCCAGGTTGGCTTTCTGGGATTCCATGTCTTTACCCAGCGCGTTCGGCACGATGGAGAAGGTATAGGAGATACCATCTTTGGCGTAGGCGAACGGCAGCTTGGCCACGGAAGTCAGTGAGGCAACGGCACCCTTCTGGTCACGACCGTGCATCGGGTTGGCACCTGGGCCAAACGGCGCACCGGAGCGACGGCCATCCGGGGTGTTACCGGTCTTCTTGCCGTACACCACGTTGGAGGTGATGGTCAGCACGGACTGGGTAGCCACGGCGCCACGGTAGGTGTTGAGCTTCTGAATCTTCTTCATGAAGCGCTCGACCAGGTCACAGGCGATGTCATCGACGCGAGCGTCGTTGTTACCGAACTGCGGGTACTCACCGGCGATCTCGAAGTCGATGGCCACGCCATCTTCGTCACGAACCGGCTTGACCTTGGCGTACTTGATGGCAGACAGGGAGTCAGCTGCCACGGACAGACCGGCGATGCCGCAAGCCATGGTGCGATAGACGTCACGGTCGTGCAGCGCCATCAGGGAGGCTTCGTAGCTGTACTTGTCGTGCATGTAGTGGATGATGTTCAGGGCGGCGACGTATTGCTTGGCCAGCCAGTCCATGAAGTGATCCAGACGATCCATCACGTCGTTGTACTCGAGGTACTCGCCCTTGACCATCTCGGTCTTGGGACCGATCTGGATCTTGAGCTTCTCGTCGATGCCGCCGTTGATTGCATACAGCATGGTCTTGGCCAGGTTGGCACGAGCACCGAAGAACTGCATCTGTTTGCCGACGATCATCGGGGACACACAGCAAGCGATGGCATAGTCATCGTTGTTGAAGTCCGGACGCATCAGGTCGTCGTTCTCGTACTGAACGGAAGAGGTCTCGATGGATACCTTGGCACAGTACTTCTTGAAACCGACCGGCAGCTTCTCGGACCACAGGATGGTCAGGTTCGGCTCAGGGGACGGGCCCATGGTGTACAGGGTGTTCAGCATACGGAAGCTGTTCTTGGTGACCAGGGTACGGCCATCAACGCCCATACCGGCCAGGGTCTCGGTCGCCCACATCGGGTCGCCGGAGAACAGTGAATCGTATTCAGGAGTACGCAGGAAGCGAACCATACGCAGCTTCATGACCATGTGGTCCATCAGCTCCTGAGCTTCTTGCTCGGTCAGCAGGCCTTTCTTCAGGTCACGTTCGATGTACACGTCCAGGAAGCTGGAGGTACGACCGAAGGACATGGCTGCGCCATTCTGGGACTTGACTGCCGCCAGGTAGGCGAAGTAGGTCCACTGCACGGCTTCTTTGGCGTTCTTGGCCGGTACGGAGATGTCGCAGCCATATTTGGCGGCCATCACCTTCATCTGGGCCAGGGCACGGTGCTGCTCGGAGATCTCTTCGCGCAGACGGATGGTGGCTTCCAGGTTGACGCCATTCTCCAGGTCGGCTTGCAGGGACTTGAACTGAGCCAGCTTGTCGGCCATCAGGAAGTCGATGCCGTACAGGGCGACACGACGGTAGTCACCGATGATACGGCCACGGCCGTAGGCATCCGGCAGACCGGTGATGACGCCGGATTTACGGCAGTTCAGGATGTCCTTGGTGTAAACGTCAAACACGCCCTGGTTGTGGGTCTTGCGGTACTCGGTGAAGATCTTCTCGACCATCGGGTCCAGTTGACGACCGTACACTTCGCAAGAAGTCTTGACCATCTTGATACCGCCGTTGGCGATGATGGCGCGCTTGAGCGGCTTGTCAGTCTGCAGACCGACGATTTGCTCCAGGCTCTGGTCGATATAGCCGGCATCGTGAGCGGTAATGGTGGAGGGCAGGTCAGTATCAAAATCGACCGGCGCATGAGTGCGGTTCTCGATCTTGATGCCTTCCATGACCTTGTCCCACAGCTTGGTGGTTGCTTCGGTCGCGCCAGCCAGGAAGGACTCGTCACCTTCATACGGGGTGTAGTTCTTCTGGATGAAGTCACGGGTGTTGACAGAGGTCTGCCATTCACCGGCCGCGAAGCCTTCCCATGCTTTTTGGAACTGTTCGTTAAGTTCTGCCATTTTCATTACCTCACAAGGTATTTATGTGTCAGCCGTCATCCTTAATGATGACGACGGAAGATAAACCAGTAAGTCAAACCAACCATGACACCACCACCAATGATATTACCCAGGGTGACGGGGATCAGGTTGTTTAGGACGAAGTTGGATACGGTCAGATCGGCGAAGGTGGCCGGATCCTGGCCGATGGCCTGCCAAAACTCCGGGCCTGCGACGCTGTGGATAGCGATACCGACCGGGATCATAAACATGTTTGCGATGCTGTGCTCGAAACCTGAGGCCACGAACATGGCGACGGGGAGCAGCATCACCATCACCTTGTCGGTGGCAGTGCGGGCGCCGAAGGCCATCCACACGGCGAGACACACCATGAGGTTGCAGAGAATACCGAGGGCGAGGGCTTCGAAGAAGCTGTGGTGGATCTTGTGCTGAGCCACTTTCAAGGCATTCAGGCCCCACTGACCATCTGCCGCCATGTACTCGGCCGACATGATGATGAGGCCGACGACGAGCAGGCCACCGATGAGGTTACCGAAGTAGACCAGGCCCCAGTTCTTGAACAACTGGCTCCAGCTGATGCGGTTGGCTGCCTTGGCGACCAGGGTCAGGGTGGTGGAGGTGAACAGCTCGGCCCCCAGCAGCACACACAGGATCAGGCCAAGGGAGAAGCAGAGGCCGCCGACCAGCTTGGACATGCCCCAGGACATGCCACTACTGCCCGTGGTGACGGTGATGTAGAACACGAATGCGATGGCGATGAAAGCACCGGCGGTGATGGCCAGGGGAATGACCTTGTGGGCGGGCTTGGTGGCCTTGGCATAGGTTATATCTTCTGCCAGTGCAGCGATGGCTTCTGGCTTGAGACAATCAAAGGGGGATTCTGCTTTCAATTCTCATGTACCTGAATATTTTGCCTGTGGAAATCATAGCAAAGGGCCAGATCGCCAAAATTGACATCGATCAACAATTACAGATTGTGAATGTAATTTTACTACAGATTTTTGAGTCGTCTGGAAGCTTGACTTTACACCAGGTTTCAGCTGAAACAGAAATGGGTGTGTTTATAAAAACATGATTTTAAAGAATTTATAATTTTATCCTTTAAAAAGGCACCGGCAAGACATCTTTGCGGCAACCCTGCCCTATGGTCTGCACTTTAACAACCCCCTAAGAGGTATTTTTTGTTTTTTATTTCATCTTCGAATAACAAGCAGCCAAAGCGTAGACCATAAAACAGAAGGGGCCACTGGGCCCCTTCGTCACGCTAGCATATCAGGTCCACTGATGGGCTCGTTTGGCTTTTTGCAGTTTTTCGTAGGCGGCCAGCAGCTTCTGGTGCAACGGGAACTGGGACAGCGACAGATCGGCGCTCTCCAGCCCGTGGAAGCGAGCCTCACCGCTGGCGTGCGCCCAGGCCTCGGCCAGGGTCTGCTCGCCGAACATGCGGCTGAACACCGGACGGTACTGCTCAGGGTCACGCTCCTCGTCCAGGAACAGCTCGACGCAGGCGCGCAGGGCACGGTAGTAGTTGGCGCGATCCGCCGGGAACACCGACTGGTTGAACTCCATGGTCCAGTCGATGAGGTCCAGCGCGCTCTCAAGCTCACCGGCGGCCAGCGCCAGCATGGCCTTGAGCTCACCCACCCGCAGGGTGTGCAGGGCGGTGCCTTTGGCGGCGGCGATGCCGAGCAGCTCGCGCACCCGGGTACGCTCGTCGTGGCCTTCCTCATCCAGCTGATCGAACAGCGCCATATATTGCTCGGCGTCCCACTCCAGCGACGGCAGCGCCAGGATCACCTCGCGCAGGTGAGCCCCCATGGTGTTGTTGGCCAGCAGCAGATCCTCGACCGGATAGATGTCGGACATGCCGGGCACCAGGATGCGACAGGCGTAGACGCCAAGGTGCTCGTAGTCGGCGATGTAGACCGGCTGCTCCAGCTCGTGGAAGATGCCGATCAGGTGATCGAACTCCTCTTGGGAGGTACCGCGGAAGTCCCAGTCGGCGAACTCGAAGTCCGCTTCCTGCTTGAACAGATCCCAGCTGATGAGGCCGGAGGAGTCGATGAAGTGGGTCTCCAGGTTGTGGTGATCCGCGACCTGCTCGTTATCGAACGAGGGCGGCACGAACACATCCAGATCCTTCAGGCCACGGCCCTGCAGCAGCTCGGTGACGGTCCGCTCGAACGCCACTTCGAAGCGCGGGTGGGCACCGAAGGAGGCGAAACAGGTGCCGTTGCGCGGGTTGAGCAGCACCACGCAGATTA
Organism: Aeromonas sp. sif2433; assembly: GCF_019218705.1. Classification (NCBI taxonomy): domain Bacteria; kingdom Pseudomonadati; phylum Pseudomonadota; class Gammaproteobacteria; order Aeromonadales; family Aeromonadaceae; genus Aeromonas; species Aeromonas sp. sif2433. Next base: position 137,950 of record NZ_JAHUXD010000001.1, on the reverse strand, counting down.
CCGGGTAGCGACCGCCGAGGGAGGCGTCGAAGCTGTAGATGGGATAGCCTTCGGCTTCCAGCGCGGCGATGGAGGCCTTGATCCCGGGGTAGCGATCGATGACCTCGCTCGGGATCTCGGGCAGGCTGATGGCCTCGGCGATGATCTTGTTCTTCACGTGGCGCTCGAACACCTCGGACAGCCCCTGGGTGCGGGCCTCGGTCTTGGTGTTGCCGGCGCTCATGCCGTTGGAGACATAGAGGTTGCCGATGATGTTCATCGGGATGTAGACGGTGTGGTGATCGGACTGACGCTCGAACGGCAGCGCGACTATGCCGCGGTCCTCATTGCCCGACTGCAGATCCACCAGCATGTCGGCGGTCACCTCGCCATCCGGGTTGTAGAACTTGCGGGTGAAGCTGTCGAGCAGGCCGGCCGGCAGCTGATCGCCCTCGATGGGGAACCACTTCTCGTTCGGGTAGTGGACGAAGTCGCCGTTGGCTACCTGCTCGCCCAGATAGAAGTCGGCGAAGAAGTAGTTGGTGGAGAGCCGCTCGAAGTACTCGCCAAGGGCCGAGGCCAGGGCCGCCTTCTTGCTGGCGCCTTTACCGTTGGTGAAGCAGAGGGCGCACTCCTTGTCCCGGATGTGCACGGACCAGACATTGGGCACGGGGTTGAGCCAGGAAGCCTCTTCGATATCAAACCCCAGGGCCTGCAACTTGGTCTGGAAGCGTTCGATGGAGTCTTCCAGTGCCGCGTCCTTGCCGGGAATAAAAGTGTGGTCGGTCATCACAATATCCTGATTTTTATTGGCTCATGTTTGGTCGCAGATAATAGCATGAGTCGAAAGAGATGCGGCCTAGACAATGGCGCAGATCGCGCTCTTTTCAGTGCCTGAAAGGGGGGAGGACAAGCCAGCCGTGCCTGTTGGTACAGGGGAAAAACGCGAGGCCGGCTGGCCCTCATTAGGATTGCTTAATGGGATTAAGAAAAAGTAGGTTTTATTCTATCTGGCTGTTCTGCATGATGTTTCCACTTATTCCAGAGTGAGCTGCGCGCAACATGGCGCGGCAACACCTATTACCGCAGCGGCACCTTGCGCCTTTATTATCGGCTCGGCCGTTGATCACGAATTGGGAGTATCTATGCCATCCATGACACCGCGAGTGGGGTCTGACATTACCAAGCTGGCCCCCGGCTTCAGAGCCCTAAGCATCCTGGTCGATGCGGCTACCATCACCAACATGAGCGTTGGTTCTCATGCGCTGCAGCGGGCTTGCCAGTCAGTCGCGGCGGGAGGCGCGCCCTGGGCGGAGGCGCACCTGGCGGCGTGGGCTGAGGTGTTCAAGCAGTTCGGCGCCAAACCACAGCGAACCCCTTGTTCGGCAGAAGCCCTGCGCAAGAGAGTATTGCGGGATGGCGAGCTGCCGAGCATCGATCCCATCGTCGATCTCTACAACGCCATTAGCATCGAGTATGCCATTCCCGTCGGTGGGGAAAATCTGGTTGCCTATGAGGGGGTACCGCGCTTGGTGGTGGCGGATGGCAGCGAACTGTTTGACACCATGAAAGAGGGCTTGCCCGCTCACGAAACGCCCGAGCCGGGGGAGGTTGTCTGGCGTGATGACAAGGGGGTGACCTGCCGCAGGTGGAATTGGCGACAGGGTGTCAGAACCCGGCTCAGCGTGGAATCCGAGCAGATGTGGTTCATCCTGGAGAGCCTGCCTGAGATGCCTCTGGCTGCCTTGCAGGAGGCTGGCGATCGATTGATTGCCGGCTTGCTGGCGATGATGCCCGGAGCCCGGATAGAGCAAGAGCTGATCGGGTGCCAGTCCGGGGCATAGGGAAGGGAAGGGATGATGGCCACCGGGGGTGGCCATTTTTATAGGTGGTGATGGGCGCCGCACCGGGCGCCGACCTATGACCGAATGCTGAACCATGGCGGATAAAAACATTATCCGCCATCGATTTCACAGTTAAAAAGATGCGTAAAACGATCACTGGTAGTGATATCTATGAACTCGCATTGGTGGGCACCTGTCACGCCGATATCGCTGGCGGGTAGGTTCATCTGGAGTCAGCCCTGTCTCCATTCAGCCGATAAATTTCAGGCCAAGGATCCCGCCGATGATCAGCAGCAGGCAGAGCACCCGTGCCAGGGTGGCGGGTTCGTTGAACAGCCAGATCCCCATCAGCACGGTGCCGACCGCGCCTATGCCAGTCCAGACCGCATAGGCCGTGCCGAGTGGCAGCTGTTTGACCGCCATGGCGAGCAGCAACACGCTCACCCCCATGGCAGAGAGCGTCAGCAGGGTAGGGAGGGGGCGGCTGAAACCGTCGGTGTACTTGAGGCCTATGGCCCAGGCGACCTCGAACAGGCCGGCCAGTAGCAGGAGTAACCAGGGCATAAGAATATTCCACGCGGGGCAGGGTCGTCCCTGCGAGTAAAGGAGGCCTTGGGGTCGTCCCCGAGGGGCAGTGGTTGCCAGTCGGGCATCATGATGCCCGACTGATGGGGGTCAGCCAAGAGGAGGAGCCTCGAACCTATGGTTATTGCGGCAAACGACACAGAATATTGCGCAATTCGACTTGCGCCTGTCGCCACAATCCGTAATGTGGACAGACGCATTTTTTGCAAATCATTCTTGTGACAAACTTGTGAACGGACCCGCGTCCGACAAGGGGTCACGGCGTGTTAAGCACAGTTTCTATAGCAGCTATCCAGGGTAGGACATTATGAAAAAAGTAGGTTTGGTCGGTTGGCGCGGCATGGTGGGTTCGGTATTGATGAGCCGGATGCAGGAAGAGAACGATTTCGCCCGCATTCAGCCCACCTTCTTCACCACCTCCCAGGCCGGTGAGGCCGCCCCCAACTTCGGCGTCGATGCCGGCACCCTGCAGGATGCCTTCGACATCGAGGCGCTGGCCGCGCAAGAGATCATCATCACGGCCCAGGGGGGCGACTACACCAAGGATGTCTACCCCCGGCTGTTGGCCGCCGGTTGGCAGGGCTACTGGATCGATGCCGCCTCCTCCCTGCGCATGGAGAAGGACGCCGTCATCATCCTGGATCCGGTCAACGGCGACGTGATCGACGAGGCGCTGGCCAAGGGCGTCAAGACCTTCGTCGGCGGCAACTGCACCGTCAGCCTGATGCTGTTGGCACTGGGTGGCCTGTTCAAAGCCGATCTGGTGGAGTGGGTCAGCGTGGCCACCTATCAGGCCGCCTCCGGTGGCGGTGCCCGCCACATGCGTGAGCTGGTCACCCAGATGGGGCTGCTGCGTGACGAGGTCGCGGTGGAGCTGGCGGATCCCGCCTCCGCCATCCTCGACATCGAGCGCAAGATCACCGAGAAGACCCGCTCCGGTACTCTGCCGGTGGACAACTTCGGCGTGCCGCTGGCCGGTGGCCTGATCCCCTGGATCGACACCAAGCTCGACAACGGCCAGAGCCGCGAGGAGTGGAAGGGCCAGGCCGAGACCAACAAGATCCTCGGGATTGAAGACGCCGCCATCCCGGTGGATGGCCTCTGCGTGCGGATCGGCGCCCTGCGCTGCCACAGCCAGGCCTTCACCATCAAGCTCAAGAAAGATCTGCCGCTTGCCGAGATCGAAGCGCTGCTGGCGGCTCACAACGACTGGGTCAAGGTGATCCCGAACGATCGCGACATCACCGCCCGCGAGCTGACCCCGGCTGCCGTGACCGGGACTCTCAACATTCCGGTTGGCCGTCTGCGCAAGCTGAACATGGGGCCTGAATACCTGGCGGCCTTCACCGTCGGTGATCAGCTGCTGTGGGGGGCGGCCGAGCCGCTGCGTCGCATGCTCAACATCCTGCTGGCGCGCTGATCGGTCAGGGTAAACACGACAAGAAAAGAGGAAGGTTCAGCCTTCCTTTTTTTGTGCTCGCAATAAAAAAACGGCAGCCCTTGCGGACTGCCGTTTTCCATTGATCCAGTTCGACTCTACATGTTCTGTGCTTCGTTTGGCACGATAACAGAGGCGTGATTTCCTTTCGGCCCCTGCTGCAGTTCAAAGTTGACTGCCTGACCGGCTTTCAAGGTCTTGTAACCTTCCATTTGTATCGTGGAGTAGTGAGCGAAGATGTCTTCACCACCGTCTTCCGGACAGATAAACCCAAATCCTTTTGCGTTGTTAAACCACTTGACTGTTCCGGTTGCCATACATCTACATCCTTTTATTGATTACCCTGAAGTCGTTGAGTAACCTGCGCCAGCCCTTTATAACTAGTAGCATATGCCCATAGCAGACGGGCGCCGATTAGCAAGTAACCAATCTAGTCTAACTTTTGAGCGAGTCAAGAAGTTGTTAACAACCGATGTGATCGGGTTAACAACTCTATTGACAATCTTGAGCAAGACGGTAGAAATCTAGAGGTACCGAAGCGCGATTATGAGCAAGCAGAAAGAACTCTTTGCTAATGAAGAGATTGCACAAGCAGAGAAAACGAAGCTGCAACCGCCACCCATGTACAAGGTCGTGTTGAACAACGATGACTATACGCCGATGGAGTTCGTGGTGGAGGTGCTGCAAAAGTTCTTTGGTATGGATCTGGACAAGGCGACTCAGGTCATGTTGAGTGTGCATTATAGTGGTAAGGGAGTCTGCGGCACTTTCACCGCCGAGATTGCCGAAACCAAGGTGGTCCAGGTCAACACTTATTCACGTAACAACGAACATCCACTGCTATGTACCATGGAAAAGGCTTGAATCTGATGACTTGATAGCGATGACGACACCACATTGTTGCTGTACTGAGGGGAGGTGCCTATGTTGAATAAAGATCTAGAAAAGACGCTGAACGAGGCTTTCAAACTGGCCCGTGACGAGCGCCACGAATTCATGACCGTCGAGCACCTGTTGTTAGCCCTGCTGGATAACAGCTCAGCCCATGAGGCGCTGAGTTCTTGTGGTGCAGACGTGGAGTTGATGCGCAAAGAGATCCGCGCATTCATCAGTCAAACAACCCCGCTTATTCCTCACGACGATGAAGACAGGGAAACCCAACCCACCCTTGGCTTCCAACGGGTGCTGCAACGGGCCGTGTTCCATGTGCAGTCCTCGGGCAATACCGAAGTCAGCGGTGCCAATGTCCTGGTCGCCATCTTCAGCGAGCAGGAATCCCAGGCCGCCTACTTCCTGAAAAAAGCCGAGGTCAGCCGACTGGATGTGGTGAACTTCCTCTCCCACGGGGTACGCAAGGACAGCAAGCCGGAGAGCGGCGGCAATAACGCCGAGTCTGACGATGATGTCTCCTCCGCCCAGATTGAGAGTTTTGCCACCAACCTGAATCAGATGGTGCTGGAGGGGCGCATCGATCCCCTCATCGGCCGCGATCAGGAGCTGAGCCGCACCATCCAGGTACTGTGTCGTCGCCGCAAGAACAACCCGTTGCTGGTGGGGGAGGCCGGGGTAGGCAAGACCGCCATCGCCGAAGGGCTGGCCTATCGCATCGTCAAGGGGGATGTGCCCGAGGTCATCGCGAACAGCACCATCTATTCGCTGGATATGGGGTCCCTGCTGGCGGGCACCAAGTACCGTGGCGACTTCGAGAAGCGCCTCAAGGTGCTGCTCAAGCAGATCGAGCGCCAGGAAGGGGCCATCCTGTTCATCGACGAGATCCACACCATCATAGGGGCGGGAGCGGCCTCCGGCGGTCAGCTGGATGCGGCCAACCTCATCAAACCGCTGCTCTCCAACGGCTTGCTGCGCTGTGTCGGCTCGACAACCTATCAGGAATACTCCCAGATCTTCGAGAAGGATCGGGCACTGGCGCGCCGCTTCCAGAAGATCGACATCGTCGAACCGAGCGTGGATGACACCACCCGTATCCTGATGGGGCTCAAGAGCCGCTATGAGGCGCACCATGGCGTGCGTTACACCGTCAAGGCGATCCGGGCCGCGGTCGAGCTCTCGGCCAAGTACATCAACGATCGCCACCTGCCGGACAAGGCGATCGATGTGATCGATGAAGCGGGGGCGGGTCAGCGTCTGCTGCCTGTCAGCAAGCGCAAGAAAGTGATCAATGTGCCGGAAATCGAGGCCATCGTCGCCAAGATTGCCCGCATTCCGGAGAAGTCGGTCTCCTCTTCCGACAAGGAAGTGTTGAAGAATCTGGAGCGTAATCTCAAGATGGTGGTGTTCGGTCAGGACAAGGCCATTGCGGTGTTGACTGATGCTATCCGCCTGTCACGTTCCGGCCTTGGCAATGAGCGTCGTCCGGTTGGCTGCTTCCTGTTTGCCGGCCCGACCGGGGTGGGCAAGACCGAAGTCACCCAGCAGCTCGGCAAGGCGCTGGGGGTCGAGGTACTGCGCTTTGACATGTCCGAGTACATGGAGCGCCACACCGTCTCCCGTCTGATCGGGGCGCCCCCCGGCTATGTCGGCTTCGAGCAGGGTGGGTTGCTGACCGACTCTGTGCTCAAACACCCTCATTCGGTGGTGTTGCTGGATGAGATCGAGAAGGCGCACCCGGATGTGTTCAACCTGCTGCTGCAGGTCATGGACAACGGTACTTTGACGGATAACAACGGGCGCAAGGCCGATTTTCGCAACGTGATCCTGGTGATGACTACCAACGCCGGCGTGCAGGAGACCCAGCGCAAGTCGATCGGCTTCCAGCAGCAGGACATGAGTCACGATGCCATGGCGGTGATCAACAAGACCTTCAGCCCGGAGTTCAGAAACCGGCTCGATCACACCATCTGGTTCAACCACTTGGACATGACGGTGATCCACCAGGTCGTCGACAAGTTCATCGTCGAACTGCAGGTGCAGCTGGATGCCAAAGGCGTGTCACTCGAGGTATCGGAAGAGGTGCGCCACTGGTTGGCAGAGAAGGGTTATGACAGAGCCATGGGCGCCAGACCCATGGGACGGGTCATCCAGGAGCATCTCAAAAAACCCCTGGCCAATGAGATCCTGTTTGGTTCACTGGTCGATGGTGGGGTGGTGAGAGTGGAGTTGGTGAATAACAGCCTCAGCTTTGATTTTCAGGTCAATGTCGAAGCTGTTTCCCACTAAGCGTGATTGAGACCAGAAACGACAAAAAACCCCAACCGAGAGGCTGGGGTTTTTTGCTGAATTCCTGGCTTAGCGAGAGCGGAAAACAATACGTCCCTTGGAGAGATCGTACGGAGTCAGAGCCACCGTTACTTTGTCCCCAGTCAGGATACGGATGTAGTTTTTGCGCATCTTGCCGGAAATATGAGCGATAACCACGTGACCATTTTCCAGTTCCACACGGAACATGGTATTGGGCAGGGTCTCGAGAATAGTGCCCTGCATCTCAATACTGTCTTCTTTAGCCATTGAATCCTCTTGATAAGCCACAACAAAAATCCGCTGGATCATGCCGGATTTAAGGCTATGTGTAAAGTTTACTCGGGCTTGGTGTCGATCTTTTTCCATTCTCCCTGCACCAGCAGCTCGTGGGGCAGGTACTGGCGCTTGTAATTCATCTTGCGACAGGCCTCCACCAGATAGCCGAGATACAGCCAGCTGCGGCCGGTTCGCTTGGCCAGTTCCAACTGACTCAGAATGGCAAAGGTGCCGAGGGAGCGGTCGGCATAGTCCGGATCGAAGAAGGTATACATGGCGCTCAGGGCGTGGGGCAGCAGATCCGTGGTGGCCACCCCGATGAGCCGGCCCGCCTTGCGCATCTCAAGATAGAGAGGAGGCATCCAGTCACAATGCAGGAAGCCCTTGTACTGGGTGCGGCTCGGTGGATACATGCTGCCATCGTGGTGGCGCTCGCGGATGTAACGCTCGTAGAGCTGGTAGTACTCCGGCTTGTCGTCATAGCTCAGCACCAGTTCCAGATCCCGGTTCAGCTGACGGATCCGTTTCTGACCACGGCTCGGCACGAAGTGCTCGCTGTGAATGCGCAGGGACTGGCAGGCGCTGCAGGCCGGGCAGTGGGGACGATAGATGTCGTTGCCACTGCGCCGAAATCCCGCCGTCAACAGCCGCTCATAGCCTGCGGCATTGAGCAGCTCGTGATCCATCAGCACCAGCAACTGCTCCTGCTCATGGCCGAGATAGCTGCACGGGTGCCTGGGGGTCAGCCCTACCTTGAGGATCACTTCTTCGGTCATAGGCTGATGTCCCCCGGCTGCCAGCACCCCTCGGTCAGCGGCTGCCGGGTGAGGGTGGCCAGTTCCGTCAGAAAGCGCCTCCTGGGCCACTGCTCTATCCCCAGGGTAGCAAGGAAGTCATTTTGCATCTGGCAGTCGATGAGGGCGCCGCCGTGGCGGGTGAAGTGGCGGCAGAGGGCTACCATGGCCAGTTTGGCACCGTTATCGATACGGCTGAACATGGACTCGCCACAGAAGACCCGCCCGAAGGAGAGGCCGTAGAGGCCGGCTTGTAGCTGACCCTCCTGCCAGATCTCGACGGAATGGGCGTGGCCGAGGCGATGAAGTTGTTGATAGGCGTCGATCATGGGCGTGCTTATCCAGGTTCCACTGGCGCTGCGACGGGGGGCGGCGCAGGCCACTATCACCTCATTAAAGGCGCGATCGATGGAAATATCGAATGAGGTGCGGCGGATAAACTTCTGCAGGCTGCGACCTATGTGCAGTCGCTCGGGTTCGACCACACCTCTGGGGTCCGGCGACCACCACAGCGGCGGCTGGTAGGGCTCGTTCCACGGGAAGATCCCCTTGTGATAAGCTGCCAGCAGACGGGCAGGGGAGAGATCCCCCCCGATCGCCAGCAGCCCGTTGGGCTCTTCCAGCGCATGCCTGGGGTCGGGAAACCAGCACAGCTCATCATCCAGTTGGGTAAGATAGCGAGACATAAGACAGAGGTTCATAGATGAAGGCCATTATCCTGATAGTATCCAGCTTGCTTGGCTTTGTCACTGCACCCGCCTGGGCTGCGGCCTACGATCGCAACACGGCGCGCCCCGTGGATCAGGTGGTGTTTGGCCAGGTGGACACGGTGCGCAACATCACCCAGCGCCAGATAGTGGAGTCCGAGCATACCGGCTGGAAGACGCTGGGGGGCGCCGTGCTGGGAGGCTTGCTCGGCAATCAGTTCGGCGGTGGCCATGGCCGGGAGATCGCCACCGCGGTGGGCGCCTTGGCGGGGGCGGCTGCGGTGCAATATTACCAGTCGGGTGACAGCGTGGTGGAGAACAAGCTGGTGGAACTGCTGATCCGCAACGAGCAGAGCGGGCTCATCAACGTGATTCAGGATTATGATCCGGCCATGCAGTTCGCCAGTGGCGACAAGGTGCGCATCCTCTATTTCAGCGATGGGGTGCGGGTCGACAAGACCTATTGAGCGCGCTCAATGAGCGGCAAGAGAGGGCAAGCAGGGGGAGGGGAATTACCCGGCGGCTAGCCGGGCGGTACTACACGGGATACCTGTGTTGAGACTCGCTCAGGCGTCCTGAGACACTATCTTGTCGCGGCCGGTGTTCTTCGCCTGATACAGCTGGCGATCCGCTTCGCTCAGTGCCTCGTCCATGGAGAGCCGCCCGACGTTGATGACGCCAAAACTGGCGCGCACGAACAGCGGTATCTCCCGGGACAGCGGCTGCTGGCGCATCTGCTGGCGCAGCCCCTCCAGTCGCTTGAGCAGCACGGGCACAGTGCTATGGGGCACCATGAGGGCAAACTCCTCCCCCCCGAAACGGGCGATCATGGCATCCGGGAAGAACTGGGTGAGCAAACGGGTCAGGTGACAGAGCAGCTGATCGCCGATGGCATGGCCCCAGTGATCGTTGACCTGCTTGAAATGATCCACGTCGAGCACACACAGGGCGAGCGGCGCCTGCTGACGCTGATGCTCCTCGAACCACCTCTGCCCCTCGTTGAACCAGTAGCGCCTGTTGTAGAGCCCGGTCAGGTAGTCGCGATTGGCCGACTCCTGGATGCTGTTGAACTGCTCCAGCGCCTCCAGATTGTGGCTGACCCGACATTGCAGCTCCTCCGGCTCGAACGGCTGGTTGAGAAAATCGTTCGCCCCCTGCTTAAGGTAGCGGGCGGAGAGGCCGTGCTTGTCCGACACCGAGATGCCGATGATGGCGAGCTGCTGCTTGCTGTAGCGCTCCCGCAGCATCCGCACCAGGCTGATGCCGTCGATCTCCGGCATGTAGTAGTCCACCAGCATCAGCCGAATGGCGGGATTCTGCTCTAGGGCACTCAGGGCGTCGCGGGCGCAGTTTGCCTCATGCACCTGCAGCAACTGTTTGCGCAGCTGGGCCGCGGTGCGGTGGCGGGAGGTGCGCGAGTCGTCGACCACCAGCACCTCTATGGTCTGGTTGAGGTAGAGGCGGTGCACCAGGCTGACGGCGTATTGCAGGGAGTGGCGTGAATCCTTCATCACGTAATCCAGCACCCCGGCCTCCAGCCAGGCTTCCCGCTTCTCCTCGCTGATGTCGGCGGTGAGGATCACCACCGACAAACCCCGCTCCAGCAACACCTTGACCGCTTCTCCGCTGGGGGCATCCGGCAGGGTGAGATCCACCAGGGCGACCACGTACTCCTCCCCCCGACAATGACGGGCTCCCTCTAGGGTATCGAACGCATCGATCTCCAGCCCGGTTTGCTGCGCAATGGCCTGGATCAACATGCGGCGGATCGTCATGCTGTCTTCGACAATCAATATTTTCCGTTTCATCCGGATCCTTAAAAGAAAAAGGCATGCCTTTCGGCATGCCCTTTATAACCTTGTGCTTATTGTGCGTCCAGATATCGCTCTGCATCGAGGGCCGCCATGCAGCCGGTGCCGGCGGAGGTGATCGCCTGGCGGTAGACATGGTCGGCCACGTCGCCGGCGGCGAACACGCCTGGGATGCTGGTCTGGGTCGCGAAGCCTTCCAGGCCACCACGAACCTTGAGGTAGCCGTTCTCCATCGCCAGCTGGCCCTCGAAGATCTGGGTGTTGGGCTGGTGGCCGATGGCGATGAACACGCCCATCAGCGCCAGCTCGGAGCTGGACTCGTCACGGGTGCTGCGCAGGCGCACGCCGGTCACGCCCATATTGTCACCCAGCACCTCGTCCAGAGTCTGGTGAGTGTGCAGCACTATGTTGCCACTCTCGACCTTGTCATTGAGGCGCTTGATCAGGATCTTCTCGGCGCGGAACTCGTCGCGGCGGTGGATCAGATGCACCTTCTTGGCGATGTTGGCCAGATACAGTGCCTCTTCCACTGCGGTGTTGCCGCCGCCGACCACGGCCACTTCCTGGTTGCGGTAGAAGAAGCCGTCACAGGTGGCGCAGGCGGAGACGCCGCGGCCCTTGAACGCCTCTTCGGAGGGCAGCCCCAGATACTTGGCGGAGGCACCGGTGGCGATGATCAGCGCATCGCAGCTGTATTCGCCGTTGTCGCCCTTGAGGCGGAACGGACGCTCGGTCAGCGCCACTTCATTGATGTGATCGAACAGGATGCGGGTATCGAACTTTTCCGCATGGGCCTGCATGCGCTCCATCAGGGCCGGACCGGTCAGCCCTTCCGCATCACCCGGCCAGTTCTCCACCTCGGTGGTGGTGGTCAGCTGACCACCTTGCTGCATGCCGGTGATGAGCAGGGGGCTCAGGTTGGCGCGGGCGGCATAGACGGCCGCGGTGTAGCCCGCCGGGCCGGAACCCAGGATCAGCAGTTTGCTATGAGTAACTTGGCTCATGATGTGATTTCCGAGACGTGATGAGTTTGCGCGATTGTAGGTAATTCGTGATCCAGGGTCAAAGGCCAGCGCGTCGATTGTGGCAATCGCCTGTGGAGGGGGTTGGCGGCGATCGTGGCGCCATAAAAAAACCGCCCATCGCGGGCGGATTTTCACTCATCGGCGCTCCCTTGCGGGGACGGGATCAGTTCAACAGGGTCAGGGGATCCGTGTAGGCCAGATGATGCGCCTCGGCCACTTCCCGGCAGGTGATCTTGCCTGCCATCACGTTCAGCCCGTGCAACAGGTGGGGATCGCCCAGCAGCGCGTTGCGATAGCCCTGCTCGGCCAGCCGGATGATGAAGGGCAGGGTGGCGTTGTTGAGGGCGACGGTGGAGGTTCGCGCCACGGCGCCCGGCATGTTGGCCACGCAGTAGTGCACCACCTCATCGACGATGAAGGTCGGGTCCTGGTGGGTGGTGGCGTGGGAGGTTTCCACACAGCCGCCCTGATCGATGGCCACGTCGACCACGGCCGAGCCCGGCTTCATGCGCGCAATGTGGTCACGGCTGACAAGTTTTGGCGCAGTGGCGCCGGGCACCAGCACGCCGCCGATGACCAGATCCGCCGCCAGGATGTGGCGCTCCAGGGTCTCGCGGTTGGAGTAGACCACCTTGGCCGCCCCTTGGAATTCGCTGTCGAGGCGACGCAGGGTATCGATGTTGTTGTCGAGTATGGTGACATCGGCGCGCAGGCCTATGGCCATGCGGGCTGCATTGGAACCTACTACGCCGCCACCGATGATCACCACCTTGGCCGGTTCGACCCCGGGCACGCCGCCGAGCAACACGCCGCTACCGCCGCGGGACTTCTCCAGTGCCTGGGCGCCAGCCTGAATAGACATGCGTCCGGCCACCTCCGACATGGGGGCCAGCAGCGGCAGTCCACCACGGGCATCGGTGACGGTTTCGTAGGCGATGCAGACGGCGCCGCTGTCGATCAATTCCCGGGTCTGGGCCAGGTCTGGCGCCAGATGCAGGTAAGTGAACAGGGTCTGGCCCGGACGCAGCATGGCGCGCTCGACTGCCTGGGGCTCCTTGACCTTGACGATCATCTCGGCCTTGGCGAAAACATCGTCAGCAGAGGCCAGAATTTCGGCCCCCGCAGCCAGATAATCTGCGTCACTGAAGCCAATGCCAGTTCCTGCGCCGCTTTGGACGAAAACGGTATGGTTTCGTGCTGTTAGTTCACGTACACTGGCCGGAACCATGCCTACGCGATATTCATGGTTTTTTATTTCCTTAGGTACACCGATAATCATGCTATCCCTCGTCTATCGATTGGTGGTTTATGTTGCCACAATGTTAAGCAACATTTGCGCCTAGTATATTCAGGTATTGACAGGATTTGTGACCATAATTATAAAATGACTGGTGATTCTTACCAAAAAATAGCCAAAGGATGGAATTAAATGATGGAAGCTAAGAGTCGGCTAAAGGATTTGGACAGGATTGACCGCAACATTCTGAATGAACTGCAAAAGGATGGCAGGATTTCGAACGTTGAGTTGTCCAAACGAGTTGGCCTGAGTCCTACACCGTGTCTGGAACGGGTTCGTCGCCTGGAGCGACAAGGCTATATCGAAGGATATGCCGCTATTCTGAACCCTCATTATCTGGACGCGTCTCTGCTGGTGTTCGTGGAAATTACCCTCAATCGCGGCGCACCCGACGTTTTTGAACAGTTCAACAAGGCTGTTCAGGTGCTCGAGGAGATCCAGGAGTGCCATCTGGTCTCCGGTGATTTCGACTATCTGCTCAAGACCCGCGTCAGCGACATGTCGGCTTACCGCCGCCTGCTGGGGGAGACCCTTTTGCGTCTGCCCGGGGTCAATGACACCCGCACCTACGTGGTGATGGAAGAGGTCAAGCAGAGCAGTCGTCTGGTGATCAGCACCCGCTAAGCCGGGTTATGCTGTGACTTGCAAGTTCCATGACGAGTCACGATAGTCAGAAACGAGCGGCCGGTCCGCTCGTTTCTTCTTATGAACTTGGTTGTAAAGATGGCCCCGCCCTCAGGCACAGGCTGACAATCGGTGGGCTTTTCAGGGATACTAGGCCCCCTATCCCCGCATTACATGTTTTCAGAAAGGAGCCGGAGTTTGGCCGATAAAAAGCTGTTTACTCCTTTGTCAGGTACCCAACGGATCTTCGAGGCCGTCTTGATCGCCATCACCCTGATGGCTGCCTATCTCTTGCTTGCCCTCTTGACCTACCATCCCGCCGATCCCGGTTGGTCCCAGACCTCCTGGCAGGGGGAGGTGAAGAACCTGGCGGGCAGCGCCGGTGCCTGGCTCGCCGACATCACCATGTTCACCTTCGGCGCCTTCTCCTATCTGGTGCCGCCGCTGACAGTTCTGCTCGGCTGGAGCCTGTTCTGGCGCCCGAGCCGGCTGCTGGAGGTGGATTATCTGACCCTGTCGGTGCGCATCGTCGGCTTCCTGCTGACCGTGCTCGGCATGTCGGCCATTGCCAGCATGAACTTCAACGACATGCAGAACTTTTCCGCCGGCGGCCTGGTGGGGGACGTGATCGCCTCCGCCGTGGTGCCGCTGTTCGGCGGTGTCGGCGCCAACCTGATGCTGCTCTGCTTCGTGGCCACCGGCATCACCCTGTTCACCGGCTGGTCCTGGCTCACCATAGTCGAGCGGATCGGGGCCAGCTGCACCGGCACCGTCAGCGCCATCTATCACTTCCCCACCACGCTAGGTCGCTGGTTGACCGGGGGCTGGCGCCAGCCCCGCTTCGAGGGACCGGATCCCTTGCTGGAGGGGGGCGTGGGTGCCATCGATCTGGATGAGGAGGACGAGCCTCACGGCAGCTGGACGCGCAATCCCAAGGCCAAGGGCGCGGCCCAGAAGACAAAATCTGACGAATGGCTGCCGGAACTCGATGACGATACCTTCCAGTTCGAGCCGCAGTTTGACGACGAAGATGACGAGGCGCCGACGCCCGTCGCCAAGCCGAAGCGCGCGGCCAATGCCCGCCCGCAACCCGTGCTGGCAGCTGCGGATGATGACGAGCTCGATCTGCCCTGGGCGGAGGGCGACGAGGCCCCGGCCGCGCCGGTGGCGGTCGCTCCCAAAGCCAAGCGCCGCCCGCAGCCGGGCATGGCCCCCTTGCCGGGACTGGATCTGCTGGACAGACCGCCCGCCAAGACTCAGATGATGAGCAAGGACGAACTGGACCGCATGGGCCGTCTGGTGGAGGCCAAGCTGGCCGATTACAACGTGCAGGCCAAGGTGGTCGGCGTCTATCCTGGCCCGGTCATCACCCGTTTCGAGCTGGATCTGGCGCCGGGCATGAAGGCGAGCAAGATCACCAACCTGTCCCGCGATCTCGCGCGCTCCCTCTCCGCCAGCAGCGTGCGGGTGGTGGAGGTGATTCCGGGCAAGACCTTCGTCGGCATCGAGCTGCCGAACCGGGTACGCCAGACCGTCTACCTGCGCGAGACCCTCGACTGCGACGACTTCCGCGACAGCCGCAACCCCTTGACCATGGGTCTGGGTCAGGACATCGCAGGGGAGCCCGTGGTGGTGAACCTGGCCAAGATGCCACACCTGCTGGTGGCCGGTACCACCGGCTCCGGTAAGTCGGTGGGGGTCAACACCATGATCATCTCCATGCTCTACAAGTCGTCGCCGGAGGATCTGCGCTTCATCATGATCGATCCCAAGATGCTGGAGCTCTCGGTCTACGAGGGGATCCCGCATCTGCTGACCGAGGTGGTCACCGACATGAAGGACGCCGCCAACGCCCTGCGCTGGTGCGTGGGCGAGATGGAGCGCCGCTACAAGCTGATGTCGGCGGTCGGGGTGCGCAACCTCAAGGGCTACAACGACAAGGTGCTGGCCGCGGCCGCCGAGGGACAACCGCTGCGGGATCCGCTGTGGCGCCCCGGCGACTCCATGGATCAGATGCCGCCGGAACTCGAGAAGCTGCCCCACATAGTGGTGGTGGTGGACGAGTTTGCCGACATGATGATGATCGTCGGCAAGAAGGTGGAAGAGCTCATCGCCCGTATCGCCCAGAAGGCGCGGGCCGCCGGTATTCATCTCATCCTCGCGACCCAGCGTCCGTCGGTGGATGTGATAACGGGTCTCATCAAGGCCAACATCCCGACCCGGATCTCGTTCCAGGTCTCGAGCAAGATCGACTCCCGTACCATCCTGGATCAGGGCGGTGCCGAATCCCTGCTCGGCATGGGTGACATGCTCTACATGCCGGCCGGTACCTCCAATCCGACCCGGGTCCACGGCGCCTTCGTCGATGACCACGAGGTACACAAGGTGGTGGCGGACTGGAAGCTGCGCGGCGAGCCGAACTACATCGAGGAGATCCTCTCCGGCGAGTCGGATAGTGAAGGCGGCAGCGGTGACTACGGCAGCAGCGGCGACGAGGAGCTGGATCCCCTGTTCGACGAGGCGGTGGCCTTCGTGGTGGAATCCCGTCGTGGCTCCACCTCCAGCGTGCAGCGCAAGTTCAAGATCGGTTACAACCGGGCGGCTCGTCTCATCGAGCAGATGGAAAACCAGGGCATCGTCAGCAGCCCGGGTGGCAACGGTCAGCGCGACGTGCTGGCACCGCCGCCGGTGCGTGACTGAGTTCCCCCTATCATCCAGGCCATGTCTCGCTAGACATGGCCTCTTATCGAGCCCTTTCGAATGGGAAGCATGATGAAGAAACAATTTTTGATGGGTACGGTGCTGCTGCTGGCCAGCAGCCAGGTGTGGGCCGATGCCGCCAGCGACCTCAAGCAGAAGCTGTCCGATGTGAGCCTGTTCTCGGCCAAGTTTGCCCAGACCGTCTATGACAGCAAGGGCAAGGAGCTGCAAAAGGCGAGCGGCGATCTGCTGGTGCAACGCCCCAACCGGTTCAACTGGCACACCACAGCGCCGGATGAGAGCCTGATAGTGGCGGATGGCAAGGACGTCTGGGTCTATGATCCCTTCGTCGAGCAGGTCACCGCCCTCAAGCTGAAGGATGCGGTGCTCAACACCCCCTTCGTGCTGATCGCCGGCAATGACAACGCGCTCTGGAAGAACTACGACGTGACCCAGCAGGGGGACGTCTACACCGTCACCAGCCGCAATCAGGACGAGCTGATCGCCTCCTTCCGCATCACCTTCGATCGGCAGAACAACATCAGCCGCTTCGACGTGAAAGAGGCGCAGGGGCAGTGGAGCGAGTTCACCCTCAGCGGCTTCAACCGCAAACCGGTGCTCAAGGGCAGCGAGTTCCAGTTCAAGATCCCGAAGGGGGTCGCACTGGACGACCAGCGCTGATGCGCGGTCTCTCTTTGGATCTCTGCTCGGGCCGTCTCCTGCTGGCGGCCCGGGTGACGCAGGATGGTCAACGCCGATGAGCAACCTCTCTTTGGATTTATCGTCGGACCGTCTGCCACTGGCGGTCGACGTGGCGCAGGACGGTCAACGCAGATGAGCAACCTGTCGCTGGACTTCTCGTCCGACTTTCGCCCGCTGGCGGCCAGGATGCGGCCGCAGAATCTCGATCAGTACATAGGTCAGCAGCATATCCTGGGGGCTGACAAGCCCCTGCGCAAAGCCATACTGGCCGGCCACTGCCACTCCATGATCCTGTGGGGCCCCCCGGGTACCGGCAAAACCACCCTGGCCGAGCTGATGGCGCACTATTGTCAGGCCGAGGTGGAGCGACTCTCGGCCGTGACCTCCGGCATCAAGGAGATCCGCGCCGCCATCGACAAGGCGAAGGAGAACAGCTGGCGCGGGGTGCGCACTATCCTGTTCGTGGATGAGGTGCACCGCTTCAACAAGAGCCAGCAGGATGTGTTCCTGCCCCACATCGAAGACGGCACCATCACCTTCATCGGCGCCACCACCGAAAACCCCTCTTTCGAACTCAACAACGCACTGCTCTCCCGCGCCCGGGTCTATCTGCTGAAGAGGCTGGAGGAGGACGACATCCTCGCCATGATCGATCAGGCCCTGACCGACCCGCGCGGCCTCAATGATCCGACGCTGGCCTTCGCCCCCGGGGTGAAGGAGGCGCTGGCCAAGGCGGTGGACGGCGACGGGCGCAAGTCCCTCAACTACCTGGAGCTGTTGGCCGACATGGCCGAGGCCAACGGGGCAGGGCCGCGCATCATCGACAGCGCCCTGCTGGCCGCCGTGGTGGGGGAGCACGTGGCGCGCTTCGACAAGGGGGGCGATCACTTCTACGACCTCATCTCGGCGGTGCACAAGTCCATTCGTGGCTCGGCCCCCGATGCGGCGCTCTACTGGTATGCCCGCATGGTGAGCGCCGGTTGCGATCCGCTCTACATCGCCCGCCGGCTGCTGGCCATCGCCTCGGAAGATGTCGGCAACGCCGATCCGCGCGCCATGCAGGTGGCGCTGTCGGCCTGGGACTGCTTCCATCGCATCGGCCCGGCGGAGGGGGAGCGGGCCATCGCCCAGGCCATCGTCTACCTCGCCTGCGCCCCCAAGAGCAATGCGGTCTACACCGCCTGGAAGGCGGCGCTCAACGATGCCAGGAACCTGCCCGACTTCGAGGTGCCACCGCACCTGCGCAACGCACCGACCAAGCTGATGAGCGATCTGGGCTATGGCGCCGAGTACCGCTACGCCCACGACGAGCCCGGCGCCTATGCGGCGGGGGAGAGCTACTTCCCGCCCGAGCTCGCCGGCAAACACTACTACCAGCCGACCGATCGCGGCCTCGAGAAGCAGATTGCCCAGAAGCTCGACTATCTGCGTGAGCTGGACCGGCAGAGCCCGCACAAAAGAGACAAGTAGCGGCTCGGTGCCGGATGCGGGACGCCGTAAGACCGGATCGGCGAAGAAGAGGCTGCCGATGCCCGAAAACTTGGCAAAAACGACAGCAATAGTCCCTGTTCGGGCGGGGGGGCGGTCTGCTACACTGCCCCTCTGACCCCGCTTGTCTTGGCCTTGCACCATCTTCTTGATTTCGAAGGCCCGATTCCGAAGACATAGGGGTGCGCCAACCGATGTTAACTTCCGGATCTGTTCTCTCGCCCGGTCACGACGACCCAGGCCCAGATCCCATTAAAAAAAGTAGGTAAACCATGCTGGATCCCAAATATCTGCGCAGCGATATCGAAGAGGCTGCCGCTCGTCTGGCGACACGTGGCTACGTTCTGGACGTAGCGGCTGTCAATGCTCTGGAAGAGAAACGCAAGGATCTGCAGTCCCGTACCCAGGAGCTGCAGGCCGAGCGTAACGCCCGCTCCAAGTCCATCGGTGAGGCTGCCCGTCGTGGTGAAGATGTGGCCCCGCTCAAGGCCGAGGTGACCAAGATCAACGACGAGCTGGAGACCAGCAAGGTCGAACTCGAGTCCCTGCTGACCGAGATCAAGGCCATCTCCGACGCCATCCCCAACCTGCCGAGCGAGACTACCCCGGTGGGCCGCGACGAGAACGACAACGTGGAAGTGCGCCGCTGGGGCACCCCGCGCGTGTTCGACTTCCCGGTACGCGATCACATCGATCTCGGTGAAGCGGCCAAGGGCGTGGATTTCAAGAACGGCGTCAAGCTCGCCGGTGCCCGCTTCGTGGTGATGAAGGGCCAGATTGCCCGCCTGCATCGCGCCCTGGCGCAGTTCATGCTGGACCTGCACACCCTGCAGCACGGCTACACCGAGTGCTACGTGCCCTATCTGGTGAACCCGGACAGCCTGTACGGCACCGGTCAGCTGCCGAAGTTCTCCGAAGACCTGTTCAACACCGGCATCAATGGGGAAGGGGATGACGAGGGCAAGCTGCGCAAGTTCTCCCTGATCCCGACCTCCGAAGTGCCGCTCACCAACATGGCCCGCGACGAGATCTTCGACGAGCAGGAACTGCCCATCAAGATGACCGCCCACAGTCCCTGCTTCCGTTCCGAAGCCGGTTCTTATGGCCGTGATACCCGCGGTCTGATCCGCATGCACCAGTTCGACAAGGTCGAGATGGTGCAGCTGGTGCACCCGGAGAAATCCTGGGAAGCGCTGGAAGAGATGGCCGGTCACGCCGAGAAGGTGCTGCAACTGCTGGAGCTGCCGTATCGCGTGATGGCGCTGGCCACCGGCGACATGGGCTTCTGCGCCGCCAAGACCTACGATCTGGAAGTCTGGCTGCCGGCTCAGAACACCTACCGCGAGATCTCCTCCGTCTCCAACTGCACCGACTTCCAGGCCCGTCGCATGCAGGCCCGGGTCCGCATCGATGGCAAGCCCCAGCTGCTGCACACCCTGAACGGCTCCGGCCTGGCAGTGGGTCGCACCCTGGTGGCGGTGATCGAGAACTACCAGCAGGAAGACGGCCGCATCGCCATCCCGGCGGCGCTGCAGTCCTACATGGGTGGCCTGACCCACATAGGGTAAGCCGCTCGTGCTGACGACAACGCCATGGCAGTGCCATGGCGTTGTGCATTCCGGCGTCGGCCAATGGTTTCGGCAGGGGCTAACATGGCTTCTATCGGCGCCGTATTGGATATTTAACACAATTTTATCAAGCATTGCGCAATCGTTTTTGTTAGACTGCGCCGCAATTTCGCAGGACATCTTTTTCTATGGTCTGGATTGATTACGCCATCATCGGCATCGTCGGTTTCTCCGCTCTCATCAGCCTGGTGCGCGGCTTTCTCAAGGAAGCCATGTCCCTCGTCACCTGGTTCGTCGCCTTTTTCATTGCCAGCCATTTCTATCCCGATCTCGCCGTCTACTTCACCTCGTTTACCGATGCCATGGTGCGCAACGGCCTGGCCATCGCCGCCCTGTTCGTGGCGACCCTGATCCTGGGGAGCGTGGTCAACTATGTGGTGGGCCTGCTGGTGGAAAAGACCGGCCTGTCCGGCACCGATCGGGTGCTGGGAGTCTGTTTTGGCGCCATTCGCGGGGTACTGATCGTCAGTGCCCTGCTGTTTTTTATGGATACCTTCACCAGTCTCTCCCAGAGCGACTGGTGGGTGGCGTCCAAGCTGGTCCCCGAGTTTAAACCGGTGATCCAGTGGTTCTTCGGGTTCATGCTGAACTCATCCAGTTTTCTCAATCAGGTACAGTGACTTCGAGGTAGCAAAGACATGTGTGGTATTGTCGGTATAGTTGGCACCACCCCCGTCAATCAGGCCCTCTACGACGCCTTGACGGTGTTGCAGCACAGGGGACAGGATGCCGCCGGGATCGTGACCATAGACAGTGGAAACTTCCGGCAACGCAAGGCCAACGGCCTGGTGAAGGATGTGTTTGAAGTGCGCCACATGCAGCGACTGAAGGGGCATATCGGCATAGGACATGTCAGATATCCCACCGCAGGCAGCTCAAGTGCCGCTGAAGCCCAACCTTTTTACGTGAACTCCCCCTACGGCATGGTGCTGGCCCACAACGGCAACCTCACCAACGCCAAGGCGCTCAAGGAGCAGCAGTTCAAGGTCGCCCGCCGCCACATCAACACCACCTCCGACTCGGAAGTGCTGCTGAACGTGCTGGCGCATGAGCTGGATCTCTGCGACAAGATGGAGCTGCGTCCCGAGGACATCTTCTCCGCGGTGCGCAAGACCCATCAGCAGATCCGCGGCGCCTATGCCGTGGTCTCCCTGGTGATAGGTCACGGCCTCATCGGCTTCCGCGATCCCAACGGCATTCGGCCGCTGATCCTGGGTCGCCGGATCGACGAGCAGGGCCAGGTGGAGTACATGCTCGCCTCCGAGAGCGTGGCGCTCGACGCCATCGGCTTCGAGACGGTGCGTGACGTCGCCCCGGGCGAGGCCATCTACATCACCGAGCAGGGCCAGCTGTTCTCCGAGCAGTGTGCGGAGAACCCGCAGATGAGTTCCTGCATCTTCGAGTACGTCTACTTCGCCCGTCCCGACTCCTGCATCGACAAGGTCTCCGTCTATGCCGCCCGCCTCAACATGGGTCGCAAGCTGGGCCAGAAGATCGCCCGCGAGTGGGAAGATCTCGACGTGGACGTGGTCATCCCCATCCCCGAGACCTCCTGTGACGTCGCGCTGGAGATAGCCCATACCCTCGATCTGCCGTACCGTCAGGGCTTCGTGAAGAACCGCTACATCGGCCGTACCTTCATCATGCCGGGCCAGACCCAGCGCAAGAAGTCGGTGCGTCGCAAGCTCAATGCCATCGGCTCCGAGTTCAAGGGCAAGAAGGTGCTGCTGGTGGATGACTCCATCGTCCGTGGCACCACCTCCGAGCAGATCATCCAGATGGCGCGGGAAGCCGGTGCGGCCAAGGTCTACTTTGCCTCCGCCGCCCCCGAGATCCGTTTCCCCAACGTCTACGGCATCGACATGCCCACCGCCAACGAGCTGATCGCCCATGGCCGGGAAGTGGAAGAGGTGTGCAAGCTGATCGGTGCCGATGGCCTCATCTTCCAGGATCTGGAAGATCTGGAAGAGGCGGTGCGGGAGATCAACCCCGAGCTGCGCCACTTCGAGACCTCGGTGTTCAACGGCCACTACGTCACCGCCGACGTGGATCAGGGCTATCTGGACCACCTCAATGCCCAGCGCTGCGACGACAACAAGGCCGTGCGCGAATGGCAGGAAGGCACCAGCAACCTGGAAATTTTTAACGAAGGCAGTTAAACGTTTTCCAGCTGGTCTGGACCGGAAATGAAGATGGGGGCCTTGGCCCCCATCTTTGTCTCGGTACTCTGTGCTTCATCTCACGCCAGATCTTCCCCATGGCTGGCGATCACCTTCTTGTACCACCAGAACGACTTCTTGCGCCTGCGCGCCAGGGTGCCCTTGCCGGCGTCGTCCCTGTCCACATAGACGAAGCCGTAGCGCTTGCTCATCTCCCCGGTGGAGGCTGCCACCAGATCGATGCAGCCCCAGCTGGTGTAGCCCAAGAGCGGCACGCCGTCGGCGATGGCGTCCCCCATGGCGCTGATGTGCTCGCGCAGATAGCCGATGCGGTAGTCGTCCTCTATCTCGCCCTGCTCATTGACCTCATCGACGGCGCCCAGACCGTTCTCCACCAGAAACAGCGGCTTCTGATAGCGGTCATAGAGGGTATTCATGGTGATGCGCAGGCCGAGCGGGTCTATGCCCCAGCCCCATTCGCTCACCTTGATATGGGGGTTGCGCAGGGACTTGACCACGTTGGCGGCGCTGGTGTTGTCCTGATTCATGTCGGCCGAGGCACAGCGGGAGGCGTAGTAGCTGAAGGAGACGAAATCGACGGTGTGCTTCAGGATCTCGTCGTCACCCGGTTCCTTGACGAGCCGGACCCCCTTCTCGCGGAACACGCGCTCGGCATAGGCAGGGTAGGCGCCGCGAGCCTGCACGTCGATGAGCAGCAGGTTCTCCCGCTCCTTTTGGATCGCAGCCCACACATCGTCCGGCTTGCAGGAGTAGGGGTAGAAATTGCCCCCCGCCAGCATGCAGCCGATCTGGTTGTGCGGGTTCACCTCGTGGGCAATTCGGGTCGCCAGGGCGCTGGCGATGAGCTCGTGGTGGGCCGCCTGATACTTCACCTGCTCCTGATCTTCACCCGCTTCAAACACCAGCCCGGCCCCGGAGAAGGGGCTGTGCAGCATGATGTTGATCTCGTTGAAGGTGAGCCAGTACTTCACCAGCCCGTCGAATTGCTCGAAGCAGGTGCGCGCGTAGCGGGTGAAGAACGTCACCATCTTGCGGTTGCGCCAGGAGCCGTACTCCACCACCAGGTGCATGGGCACGTCGAAGTGGCACAGGGTCACCAGCGGCTCGATGCCGTACTTGCGGCACTCCTCGAACACCGCCCGGTAGAAGGCGATGCCCTCGGCGTTGGGCTCTTGCTCGTCCCCCTTGGGATAGAGCCGGGCCCAGGCGATGGAGGTGCGAAACACGGTGAAGCCCATCTCGGCCATCAGCGCTATGTCTTCTTTGTAACGGTGATAAAAATCGATGGCGTCATGGCTCGGATAATACTCGTCGTCCCGCAGGGTGAAGCGCGGTTCCTGGCCGAGTTTCACCGCCATCCGGTTGGCGCCGTGGGGGATCATGTCGACCGTGGTCAGGCCCTTGCCGCCTTCGCGGTAGCCCCCCTCCGCCTGGTTGGCGGCCAGGGCGCCGCCCCAGAGGAAGTCTCGGGGAAATCTTGCTAACGACATCTGTTACCTCTTGTCATGTCGGATGATGCGAATTCACAGGCTGGCGGCAGTCTTGACCTGCAGTGTCGGCACTGCCTCATCGGATGCGGCCTGGGGGTGCTCCTCCTGCACCGGAATGTCTTCAAAGCCCATCAGCAGGGTCAGGATGAAGGAGAGCACCACTGAGAGTGCCATGACCCCGAACACCCAGGCGATGCTCATGGGGTTGGCCGGATCGAAGAACTGGACGCTGGTAAAGAGACCCGGTGCCGCCATGGAGTGGCTGGCAAGCCCGGCCATGCCGGCCACGGCGCCACAGATGAAGCCGCTGATGAGGCTGGCGATGAGCGGCCGTTTCAGGCGCAGGGCCACCCCGTAGAGCGCGGGCTCGGAGATGCCGGCCATGATGGCGGAGGCCGCCGCGGCGAGCGCGGTCTGGCGCAGTTCGGGGTTCTTGGTACGCCAGGCTACCGCCAGGGAGGAGCCGCCGAGGGAGAGGTTGGCACCAATCTCGGAAGGCATCACCATCCCTTCCTTGCCGGTCTCGGCGATGGTCTGGATGATGGTCGGGGTGAAGACGCGGTGCATGCCGGTCATCACCAGCAGCGGCCACAGGGCCCCCATGATGGCCACCGACAGCCAGCCGAGGTAATCGTGCACTGTGTAGACCAGGCCGGAGATGGCGGTGCCGATCCAGATGCCGATGGGGCCGATCAGCAGGATGGCGAGCGGCGCCGCGATCAGCACGATCAGCATGGGTTTCAAGAAGTTCTTGGTCACCGCCGGGGTGATCCTGTCTACCCAGCGCTCTATGTAGGAGAGGCACCAGGTCATCACCAGGGCCGGGATCACGGTATAGGTGTATTTCACCGCGGTGACCGGGATAAAGCCGAAGCTGACCGGCTCCCCCTGGGCGGCTCTGGCCATCAGCTCGATGAAGCTCGGGTGCACCAGCACGCCGGCGATGGCGATGGCCAGCGACATGTTGGTCTTGAACTTGACTGCCGCCGAGGCGGCGACCATCAGGGGCAGGAAGAAGAAGGCGCCATCGCCGATGGCATTGAGGATGATGTAGCTGGGGGAGGTGACCTCCACCATGCCGCTCATACTGAGCACCATGGCCAGCAGCTTGACCATGGAGCCGCCGATGATCGCCGGAATGAGCGGCGACATGGTGCCGATCAGGGCGTCGAGGATGCCGGCGCCGAGGTGTTTGAGGCTGAAACCGGCTTTCACCTCTTGCGGTGCGCCCTGTGCGTCTTCTGGTAGCCGGGCGAGCACCTCGCGGTAGGCGTGGGACACCATGTTGCCGATGATCACCTGGCACTGGTTGTCATTGTTCACCACACCCAGCACCCCGGTGGTGGCCTTCAGGGCGGGGTTGTCCACTCGGCTTGAATCCTTCAAGACGAAGCGCAGGCGCGTCATGCAGTGGGTCACCGCGACTATGTTGTCCGCTCCCCCCAGGGCATTGACGACGGCACTGGCCAGGGCCGCATAGTTTTTTGACATCTGGTTTATCCTTTTGACCAAGAGATACCAGCCATAGCCCCGCCTGTGGCGTGCGGATGGACGGTGTGAAACTGCACATGTGGAACCGGTTCCACACAGAGTGCTCAGTTTCTTTCTGCGATACAAGACAGTCCCCCGATCATTGTGCAGATCCGTGAATGGGATCACTCAATGACCCCCCATGCCCGCATTCTTGCTACGACAACCCCAGGCCGGTGCAGTACACTGCGGCCCGTCAAGCATAACGGGATGGAGCAAGATGACGACGATGCTGGAGGTGGCAAGGCGGGCAGGGGTGTCGAAGGCGACTGTCTCTCGCGTGTTGTCAGGCAATGGCTACACCAGCCAGGAGACCCGGGACCGGGTGTTCCAGGCCATCGAGGAGAGCGGTTATCGCCCCAATCTGCTGGCCAGGCAGCTGGCGACCAAGAATACCCAGACCCTGGGGCTGGTGGTGACCAACACCCTGTATCACGGCGTCTATTTCAGCGAGCTGCTCTCCCATGCGGCGCGGATGACCGAGGATCGCGGTCGCCAGCTGATCCTGGCCGATGGCAAGCACAGCGCCGAGGAGGAGCGTCAGGCCATCCAGTATCTGCTGGACCTGCGCTGTGACGGCATCATCATCTACCCGCGCTTTCTGAGCGTCGAGGAGATGGACGAGATCATCGAGCAGCATTCCCAGCCCATCATGGTGCTCAACCGCAAGTTGCGGCGCCACCACCGCCATTGCGTCTACTCCGATCAACGGGCTGCCGCCGCGGCCGTGGTGGATAAATTGGTGGAGATGGGCCACGCCGACATCGCCTTCATCACCGGCTCGGCGGATTCGCCGACCGGCATCGAGCGTCTGGCCGGCTACAAGCAGGCTTTGGCCCGGCACGAGATCCCGCTGCGCGACGAATTGATCGCGCAAGGCAAGTGGACACCCGCCTGCGGCGCGGCCGGGGTCTCGACCCTGCTGGGGCGGGGGGCTCGCTTCAGCGCTCTGGTGGCCAGCAACGATGACATGGCGATCGGTGCCATCAAGCAGCTGCACCAGGCCGGCGTGTCGGTGCCGGAGCAGGTCTCCGTGGTCGGCTTCGATGACATAGCGCTGGCCCCCTACGTCATTCCTTCGCTGGCCAGCGTCAAGATGCCGGTGACCGAGATGATCCAGGAGACCATCAGCCGGCTGATCACCATGGTGGAGGAGGGGGAGGCCGGTGAGCTGCCCTCCTTCAGCGGCAAGCTGATCCGGCGCGACTCCCTCAAACGGCTGCTGGAGTGAGGCGCTGGCTCCTCGCTCAAGGTGGTGGGCAGCACAGGCGGGATCCGCTAGCATAGGTGCCCCGGCGCGTGCGCCGCCTGTCATAGCAAGAGATGAGATGTTAGATGGATGACCTGCTAGCCCCCGTTCGCCAGTTCCTGCATTGTGAGACCCCGGATGCCTGGGTGGAGATGGCGCGGGATCCTGCCCAATTGCCGACTCTGCTTATCGATCACGCCAACTGCGAGAACAAGGCCGCCCTGACCGCCCACAGCCTGGTGCGTCGCTACTGCCTGCCCAAGGGCAAGCGCCACCTGCTGCCCAAGCTGGCGTTCTACCGGGAACTGGACGCCATCCCCGAGAAGGCCGAGATCCTCGGTAAACGTACCATGGGGGAGTCCGACAGAAGCGTGTTTGCCGAACTGGAGCGCAACCCCCTGCTGTTTCCCATGGTGCGGCTCATTCAGGAGGAGTTGCATCACTTCGAGCAGGTGCTGGAGATCATGGCCGCCCGCGGCATCCCCTACGGCCCGGTCAGCGCCTCCCGCTATGCCCGCAGTCTGCTAAAGCATGTGCGCACCTACGAGCCCGCCGCCGTGGTCGACAAGATGATCATCGGTGCCTATATAGAGGCGCGCTCCTGCGAGCGCTTCGCGAAGATAGCCCCCCATCTGGACGAGGAGCTGGGGCGCTTCTATGTCTCATTGCTGCGCTCGGAGGCGCGCCACTACCAGGATTATCTGGCATTGGCCTCGCATTTCGCGGGGGAGGACATCAGCGAGCGGGTGGCCTTCTTCGGCGAGATCGAGGCAGAGCTCATTAGTTCGCCGGATCCGCAGTTCAGGTTCCATAGCGGACCGCCTGTCAGATCTGACAGTTGTTGAACCCCAAGGGGGCACCTACTATCTCGGTGTTCCTACTACGAGCGACGCAATCACTTTTTGAGCGCAATTCCCGGCCCACAAGCCGGGTTTTTTTATGCCTGAAAAACGGGGGAACGGCCGCGCCGGGTCCGCGGCCTAGACATCATCTGCGGTATTCGTTGTTGTAGTTCTGGATGAGGCGGCGGGTCACCTCGTGCTGGGGATCGGCAAACACCTTGAGGGTCTTGCCGCGCTCCACCACCCGGCCATCGTGCATCACCAGCACCTCGTCGCTGATGTGGCTGACGATGCCGAGATCGTTGGCCACCAGCACATAGCTCAGCCCCGTGGTCTCCTGCATCTCCAGCAGCAGGTTGATGATCTGGGAGCGTACCGAGATGTCCAGGGTCGACAGCGCCTCGTCGGCCACCACTATCTTGGGATTGAGGATCAGGGCGCGGGCCAGCCCCACCCGCTGCTGCTGACCGGCGGAGAGCATCTGCGGATAGAAGAGGGCGTGGTCGGGCAGCATGCCCACCATGCGCAGGGTCTGCACCACCTTCTCCTTGCGCTCCTCCTCGCTCATCTCGGTGTTGAGGCGCAGCGGCGTCTCCAGGATCTGGCCGACCCGGATCTTGCGGTTGAGCGACGTGTTGGGGTCCTGGAAGATCATCCGCAGCAGCTTGCAGCGGGTCTGATAGTCACCGTGCACCAGGGGTTGCCCCTCGATGGCGATCTCGCCGCCGCTGGGCTCTATCATGCCCGCCAGGATGCGCGCCAGCGTGCTCTTGCCGGAGCCTGCCTCACCGACGATGGCCAGGGTCTGGCCCACCTCCAGATTGAACGAGAGCGGCTTGATGGCTTCCACCGCCTGGCGTCTGAACAGGCCGGTACGGTTCTGGTAGGTCTTGCAGAGGCCTCTGACCTGCAACAGGGAGGGTTCGATCACAGGCTTGGCTCCTTGGTGAGCGACGGCGTCGCCACAGACGGATGATTCATGTTCATTTCTTCGGCTCTGCCATGTTCAGGGGGAAGTGGCAACTGATACCTGGCTGGCCCCTGGCGTTGCTCATGGATCCGGCTCATTTCTTCGGTTCGTCCATGTTCAGGGGGAAGTGGCAGCTGATACCTGGCTGGCCCCTGGCGTTGCTCATGGGTCCGGATCATTTCTTCGGTTCGTCCATGTTCAGGGGGAAGTGACAACTGAACTGGTGGCCCTTGACCTTGCTCATCAGCGGGGTCTGCACGCACTGCTTCTGGGCATAGGGACAGCGGGGGCCGAGGCGACAGCCGATGGGCAGGTGTTGCAGCGGCGGTATCACCCCGGGCAGGGTCTCGAGCCGGGACTTGTGGCGCACCAGCTTGTCAAAGTCCGGAATGGACTTGAGCAGGGCGTCCGTATAGGGGTGATGGGGCGAGGTCAGGATCTGCTCCCGGGTGCCCACCTCCACCATCTGGCCGCAGTACATGATGTTGATGGTATCGGTCAGGTTGGCGATGGCGGCGATGTCGTTGCTGATGATGAGGATGGTGGTGTTGCCCAGCTTGTTCATCTTGTCCAGCAGCCGCAGGATTTGAGAATGGGTAGTCGACTCCATGGCGCTGGTGGGCTCATCGGCCACCAGCAGCCGTGGCTGGTTGGCGATGGCCATGGCGATCATCACCTTCTGGCACATGCCGTCCGACAGCTCGTGAGGGTAGGCCCGCATCACCTTGCGGTGATCCTTGACCCCCACCCGGTGCAACAGGGCGATGGCCCTCTTCTTGCGCCACTGGAAGCGTTGCCAGAACTTGCCGACGAAGGAGTCGGTCGGGATGGCCTCTTCCAGCTGGGTGCCTATCTCCTCCGAGGGATCGAGGCAGCTGATGGGGTCCTGGAAGATCATGGCGATCTCGCGACCCATGATGCGGCGGCGCTCCTTGGGGGCCATGGTCAGCAGATCCATGTCGTTGAAGCGCATCCGGTCGGCGCGCACCGTCCAGTTGTCCTTCTGGATGCCGACGATCACCTTGGCGACCAGGCTCTTGCCGGAGCCGGATTCACCCACCAGGCCCCGGATCTCTCCCTCGTTCAGGGTCAGACTGACCCTGTCCACCGCCTTGACCTTGCCCTGGGGGGTATCGATCTCGATGGTGAGGTTGCGTATGTCGAGCAAGGGCATCAGTGGCGCTCCTTATCAAGGCTTGGCACGGCTTTTTGCGTCGCACCTATACCAATTTTAACGGTATCGAGTAAGGGCATCATCAATCATTCCCCTCTTTGAGCGCTTCACGTATGCCTTCGCCGACCAGGTTGGTCACCAGCACACTGAACAGGATGGCCATGCCCGGCAGGGTCACGGTCCAGGGGGCGAGATAGATGAGATCGCTCGAATCGGCCAGCATGGCGCCCCACTCGGGTTGCGGCGACTGGGCGCCGAGCCCGAGAAAGCCCACCGCCGAGATATCCAGGATGGCGGCGGAGAGGGTACGGGTGGTCTGCGCCACCAGGGTCTCCACTATGTTCGGCAGCACGGCGAGCCGCATGATGCGCCAGGGGGGTGAGCCGTCGAGGCGGCTGGCGATGATGTACTCCTTCTGCATCTCGGTGTGGACCGCGTTGTAGGTCGCCCGGATGAAGGGAGGAATGAGCGCCAGCGTGATGGCGATCAGGGTGTTGAACAGGCCAGGCCCCAGGATGGCGACCACTATGATGGCCAGCAGCAGGGAGGGGATGGAGAGCAAGGTATCGAGCAGGTGATGGAGCACGCTCGATTTTACCCCCTTGCTCATGCCGCCGAGGATGCCGATGGCGGAGCCGACGATGAGCGCAATCACCACCACCAGCAGGGCGTTGCCGAAGGTGAGCCTGGCCCCTACCACGAGGCGGGAGAGGATGTCGCGGCCCAGATCGTCGGTGCCGAGGAAGTAGTCGATGTTACCGGTGCTGGCCCAGGAGGGGGCCAGCAGCAGGCGGCTGCTGTGTTGATCGTCGATGCCGTAGGGCACCACCAGGGGGCCCACCAGGGTGATCAGCAGCAGCAGGCCGAAGCACCAGAGGCCACCCATGGCCAACGGGTTACGACGATAGGAGGCCCAGGTCTGCTCCAGTGGGGAGAGGATCTTGAGCTCCGGATAGATGTTCGATTTATCTTGCATAAGTCAGGCTCCAGCCCAGGCCATGAGCAGGTTCAATCTTGTTTTGCATAGCGTTCTTTGCGCCGTGCCGGGTACCCCATGAGGGCGGTGAGCAGCGCGGCGCTGACAGCATAGAGAGCGGACAAGAGAGGCTCACCATAGGTTCGTGTTTAATCTTGTTTTGCATAGAGCTCTTTGCGCCGTGCCGGGTACATGATGGTGGTGAGCAGCTCGGTGCTGACGCTGATGAAGATCACGAAGCTGGCGACCACTAGGGTCGCGCCCCGGATGGCGGCGTAGTCCTGCAGCGCTATGCTGTTGACCAGCCAGCGGCCGATGCCGGGCCAGTCGAACACCACCTCGGTGATCATGGCGGAGGTGAGCACGCTGCCCAGTTGCAGGCCGAGCAGCGGCAGCACCGGGGGCAGGGCATTCTTGAGACCATGGCGCCAGACGATCTGGCGGCGGGAGAGGCCCCGGCTCGCCGCGGCCTTGATGTAGTTCTGCTTCAGCACGTCGATGAGCGAGCTGCGCACGTGGCGGATCACCTCGGTGGTGGGCACCACCGCCAGCACCAGCGACGGCAGCACCAGATGACGTAGGGCATCGTGCAAGGCCGCCTCCCGCCAGGGCTCCTGGCTCAGCAGCACGTCTATGA
The DNA here is from genome assembly GCF_019218705.1 of Aeromonas sp. sif2433. Lineage (NCBI taxonomy): Bacteria > Pseudomonadati > Pseudomonadota > Gammaproteobacteria > Aeromonadales > Aeromonadaceae > Aeromonas > Aeromonas sp. sif2433. The sequence goes on along the minus strand of NZ_JAHUXD010000001.1, from coordinate 106,806 downwards.
TGGCGATGCCGGTGATGGAGGGCACGTCATAGAGCAGGCTGATCTGGCCCGAGGCCGGCAGCCAGCCAAGATCCAGCGAGAAGAACATCACCATCAGCAGGGCCAGCCAGAACACCGGCACGGCGTAGCCGATGAGGCCGGCGGTCATGATGGAGAGATCCAGGGAGCGCCCCTGATAGAGGGCGGCCAGGGTACCGAGCGGGATCCCCAGCAGCAGCGAGATGGCGAAGGCCGTGATGCAGAGGGTCAGGGTCGCCGGGAAGTAGTGACGGATCTCCTCCAGCACCGGCAGGCCGGAGACGCTGGACAGCCCGAGATCGCCGGCGAAGATGCGCCGCAGGAAATCCGGGTAGCCATGGCCGAAGTCCAGCACCTGACCGATGAGGCGAGACTCCAGCAGATAGGCGCCCAGGGTCAGCACCAGCAGGGTGATCAGCAGCAGGCTGATGCGGCGCAGAATATAAAAGAACATGGTTAGCCCTCCGCACTCGGGTGCGTCGATGACAGGGGAGGCCGGCTGCCGCTGCCGGGATGGGGATAGAGACGCATGCTTACTCCCGGTAGGCCTGGTTGAAGGTGGTGCCACCGAAGGGCATGAGGGTCAGCCCCTGGATATCGCTGCGGCTCACCTGGGTGCGCAGGGCATGGGCCAGCGGGATCAGCGGCAACTGCTCATTGAGCAGGGTCTGGGCATAGTAGTAATTGCGCAGGCGGAAGGCGAGCTGGGGCGTGGTCACCGCATCGTCCAGCAGCTGATCGAAGGCCGGGCTGCACCAGCGGCTGTAGTTGTTGCCCCGCTCGACCGCGGCGCAGCTCAGCAGCTGGCGGAAGAAGTTGTCCGGGTCGGCGTTGTCGGCGATCCAGCCGGAGAGCAGGCTGTCGTACTGGCCCTTGGCGAGGCGGGTCTCGATGACCGGCCAGGCCTGCTGCACTATCTTCAGCTTCACCCCTATCTTGGCGAGATCGCTGCGCATCAGCTGGGCGGTCTTGAGGCCGTCCGGGTTGTAGGGGCGCGCCCCCGGCTGCACCAGCACCTGCATCTCGAAACCATGAGGGAGGCCGGCCTCCTTGAGCAACTGGCGGGCGAGCTTCAGGTCCGGCTGACGCAGTTGCAGGGAGGGGTTGTAACCCCAGGAGAGCGGCGGCAGCAGGCTGGTGGCCGGCTGTCCGGTCTCGAAGTAGACAGCATGCAGCAGGTTCTGCACGTTGATGGCGCTGGCCAGCGCCTGGCGCACCTGCACCTTGTTGAAGGGGGCCTTGCGGGTATTGAGTGCCAGGAAGGCGACGTTCATGCCCGACTGGATCGACAGGTTGAGATCCGGATCCTTGTCGATCACCGACAGCTGGCTGGCGGAGGGGGTGCTCATCACGTCGCACTCGCCGGTCAGCAGCTTGGCGAGCCGCTTGGACGACTTGGGCGTGATGTCGTAGATCAGCTGTTCAATCTTGGCCTCGCCGCCCCAGTAGCCGGGATGGCGCAGGTAACGGATGAACTCGTTGTGACGGTACTCCTTGAAGCTGAAGGGCCCGGTGCCTATGGGGCGATTGTCGAGCAGCGCCGGGGTGCCGGCCTTGATCATCTGCTCGCCATACTCGGCCGACAGCACCACGGCGTAGTCGCTTGCCAGGGTGGCGAGGAAGGAGGCATCCGGCCGGTTGAGCTCGAACACCACCTCATAGGGGCCCTGCTTGTAGACCCGCTTGATGAGGGAGGCCAGCCCCAGGCTGTAGAAATAGGGGTACTCGCCGCCGGAGATGGTGTGGAACGGGTGGTGTTCGTCCAGCAGGCGCTGGTAGGTGAACAGCACGTCGTCGGCGTTGAACTGGCGGGAAGGGCTGAACCAGGGGGTGCGATGGAAGGTCACCCCCTTGCGCAGGTTCAGGGTATAGGAGAGCCCATCGTCGCTGCTGTGCCAGTGGGTGGCCAGGCCCCCCTCGATGCTCAGGGTATTGGCGTTCACCTCGAGCAGGCGATCATAGAGCGGGCGGGCACTGGCATCCAGGGTCACCCCCGAATTGGCGAGCTGCGGGTTGAAGGTCTGGGGAGCCCCTTCGACGCAGTAGACGAGCCCTGTCTTGGAGGCCTCTGTCTGTTTCTGACAGCCGGTGACCAGGACCAGGAGACCGAGCAGCAGTGGTTTGAGCATTCTCATTATGGAACCATGTTTTCATGCAGAGTTGCCCGCCGGGGGGCGGGCGCGTTGCGGGAGCCTGCCGGGCAGGGACTCCCTCTGTTGGGATCAGTCGCTATCGCTGTCACCATCCAGCCGCGGGCATGTGCGCAGCATGCTCCGAAATCGGTGATGGCGCAGGATCAGTCGCTGTCCGCCTTGCCATTGCTGTCATCCCCCTCGAGCAGCTGGTATTCACGCAGCATGCTCCGAAATCGGTGATGACGCCGGCTCAGTCGATGTCCGCATTGCCATTGCTGTCATCCCCCTCGAGCAGTTGGTATTTACGCAGCATGCCCCGGAACTGGTGATAGCTCAGGGCCAGCAATTGAGCCGCTTTGCGCTGATTATACTGGGATTGCTGCATCGCTTGCTTGAGTAAATTAATCTCGTATTCCGCCACCGCCCCCTTGAGATCCAGCGGCAGGTTGTGGGCCTGTTGCCCGTTCGGCGCCGCCTCGACGGGGGAGGGTGCCAGGCCATTGGCGCGGGGGCGCCAGGGTGAATCGAACGGGTTGAGCACCAGCTCCGCGAGCGGCAGCTGGGGGTTGCCCTGGCGGTAGAGGCTGCGCTCCACCACGTTTTTCAGTTCGCGCACGTTGCCGGGCCAGGGATAGTCCAGCAATAGCTGGGTCGCCTTGCGGGAGAAACCGGCAAACAGCGGATAGCCCAGCTCCCGGGTCATGCTGTGGGCGAAGTGCTCCGCCAGCATCAGGATGTCGTCCCGCCGCTCCCGCAGCGGGGGCAGGGTGATGACGTCGAAGGCCAGCCGGTCCAGCAAGTCGTGGCGAAACTGGCCGCGCTCGGCCAGCCGCGGCAGATCCTCGTTGGTGGCGCACACCAGCCGCACATCCACCTTGAGCGGCTTGGCACCGCCTACCCGCTCGAACTCGCCATATTCGATGACCCGCAGCAGCTTCTCCTGCACCCGGGCGCTGGTGGTGGCCAGTTCGTCGAGGAACAGGGTGCCGCCATCGGCGCGCTCGAAGCGGCCCTGATGGCGCTTGGCGGCGCCGGTGAAGGAGCCCGCCTCGTGGCCGAACAGCTCGGTTTCCAACAGACTCTCACTCAGGGTGGCGCAGTTGATGGTGACAAAGCTTTGATCCCAACGTCCTGAGAGATAATGTAGGCGGTGGGCGATGAGCTCCTTGCCGGTCCCCCGTTCGCCGATGATCAACACGGGTTTGCGCAGCGGCGCGAGGCGCGAGGTCTGTTCGATGATTTCGAGGAAGGCGTTGGACTCACCCAACAGGCTTTCCGTGTCCGTGGTCATAATGGTCCCTGTTCGGTGAAAAATCTGGTCAATCTTACCAAAAGTTAGTGTTTTTTATCATCTCTTGTTTCGGGCGTCTTGAAACTCATGGAGAGCGCCCATATAAATCAACAAGTTAAATTTCGTTCCAGATTGGCACACAAGTTGCCATTGTCAATGGAGAAACAACCCAATGCCCATCACAGGAGTACAATCATGAGTATTTTTTCCCGCCTGGCCGACATCATCAACTCCAACCTGACGGCCCTGCTCGATAAGGCAGAAGATCCCCAGAAGATGGTGCGCCTGATCATCCAGGAGATGGAAGATGAGCTGGTGAAGGAGCGCTCCAACCTGGCCCGCTTCCTCGCCAACCAGAAAGAGATTGGCCGTCAGGTCCACCGTCACCAGGAGCGGGTGAATGAGTGGCAGGGCAAGGCCGAACTGGCGCTGGCCAAGGGTCGCGACGATCTGGCCCGAGCCGCCCTCATCGAGAAGAAGAAGCAGACCGAGCTGGCCGAGACGCTCTATCGTGAGCAGCAGGCGGTGGACAGCGGCATCGACAAGCTGGGTGACGAGATCCGCCAGCTGGAAGCCAAGCTGGAAGACGCCCGCGCCCGCCAGAAGGCGATGGCCATTCGCAGCGAGGCCGCCAGCAGCCGTTTGAACGTGCAGAGCCAGGTGGCCCGTGGCGACAGCCAGGCCGTGGTCAGCAAGTTCGAGCGCATGGAGCGCCGCATCGACGAGATGGAGGCCCGCGCCGATCTCGGCCAGTCCGACAAGGCGCTGGCCCAGCAGTTTGCCGAGCTGGAAGTGGACGATCAGATCAGCCGCGAGCTCGAGGCCATGCGCCAGAAGCTGGGCCAGGGTGACACCGCCTCGAAACAGGGAGAGTGATGAATGGAAGACATTCTTGGGATATTGGCGACGCCACTCATCGTCTTCATGGTCATAGTGGCCCCCATCTGGCTGGTGCTGCACTATCGCGCCAAGGGCCGGATCGGTGCGGGTCTCGCCGACAATGAGCGGGAGGAGTTGCAGGGCCTGCTGGTTCGCGCCGAGAAGATGCAGGAGCGGGTCGGTGCACTGGAATCCATTCTGGATGCCGAGGTCCCCGGTTGGAGGAACAAGGTATGAATGCCATCTATGGCTGCCATGGCGTGACGTCTGCGTCGGTCGGTACACAGGGTTTCATGGCGGATGCGGAAGTCTCCGGTTGGAGGAACAGGGTATGAGCGCCTCGAACAACTCACGCAATCTCTACCGGGATCCCCAGAAGGGCAAGATAGCCGGCGTCTGCGCCGGCCTTGCCGACTACTTCGGGGTGGAGACCTGGATAGTGCGGCTGCTGGCCATCACCGGCCTCATCTTCGCCGGTTTCATCACCTTCACCGCCTACATCGCGGCCTGGTTTCTGCTCGACAAGAAGCCGGTCACCCTCTACGGGGAGCAGGAGGCGGATTTTGCCGAGGTGCGCATGAAGGCGCGCAGCTGGCAGGCGGGGGTCACCCCCCATCAGGCGCTCGGCCGCATCGCCCAGGAGCTCGACACGCTCGAGCCCAGACTGCAGCGCATCGAGAAGCTGGTGACCTCCAAGGAGTTCACCCTGCAGCGCGAGTTCAGCAAGCTGTAATGCACCATAAATGACGCCTCGCCGGCCAGACGGGCCGGCGATCTTTAGCGGGAGGATCGAACGAGCCTTGATACGCAACAAACTAGAGCAGAAGTGGTCTGTGCTGCAGCACAAGGCCTTCGAGGCGGTGAACCGGGTACGGGATCGCCACATCCGGCTGGCGGTCACCGGCCTGTCACGCAGCGGCAAGACCGCCTTCATCACCGCGCTGGTCAACCAGCTGGAGCACGCGGCCATCGACGGCCGTCTGCCCCTGTGGGATGCCCAGCGCCAGGGGCGGATCCTGGGTGCGCGCCGCGTCCCCCAGCTGAATGCCCACATTCCCACCTTCGCCTATGAACGGGGTCTCGACTCCCTGTTTGGCGAGCCGCCCGCCTGGCCTGAGCCCACCCGCGGCGTGGCCGAGGTGCGGCTCGAGATCCGCTACCGTACCCGCCATCCGCTGCGCAAGCACCTGGGGGAGATCTCCACCCTCTATGTGGATCTGGTGGACTACCCGGGGGAGTGGTTGCTGGACCTGCCGCTGCTGGAGCTGAGCTACGAGCAGTGGAGCGAGCAGGTGGCAAACCAGCTGCGGCGCCCCGAGCTGCAAGCACTCGCCAGCAGCTGGCTTGAACCGCGCTGGCAGGCCGAGCAGGCCTTCGAGGAGCGGCCGGCCTGCGAGCTGGCGGCGCGTTACACCGCTTATTTGCATGCCTGCAAGCGCGAGCTGGGGCTGCACCTCATCCAGCCGGGCCGCTTCGTGCTGCCGGGGGAGTATGCCGGGGCTCCGCTGTTGCAATTCGTGCCCTGGGTGTGGGACAAACCCGCCTCCGAGCCCGCCGATGGCAGCCTCTACGCCACCTTCAAGCAGCGCTTCGAGCAGTACAAGCAGCACCTGGTGCAGGGCTTCTACGAGCAGCACTTCGCCGGCTTCGATCGCCAGATAGTGCTGGTGGACTGCCTGCAACCTCTCAACGCCGGCGCCGCCAGCTTTGGCGACATGCAGCAGGCCATCGCCCGCATCATGGAGAGCTTCGCCTACGGCAAGAGCAACTGGTGGCGCCGGCTGTTCGCCCCGCGCATCGACAAGCTGCTGTTCGTGGCGAGCAAGGCGGATCACGTGACCCCTGAGCAGCACGCCCCGCTGGTGTCTCTGTTGCAGCATCTGGTGAGCAGTGGCCGTGGCCAGGCTCGCTTCGAGGGGATCGAGACCGAGTGCCTGGCACTCGCCGCCATCAAGGCCACCGAGGTGGGCAAGGGGCTGGCCAATGGCCGCGAGTTCCCGGCCATCCGTGGCACCAGTCTGGCCGGCGAGCCGCTGCTGCTGTTTCCCGGCGAGGTGCCGTCCCACATTCCCCCGGCGCAGTGGTGGCACAACCAGGGCTTCGATTTTCAGGCGTTTCGCCCCCTGCCCATGAGCCCCCATCAGGCGTTGCCCCATATCCGGCTCGACGCCGCGCTGGAGTTTCTGCTGGGGGATCACCTGGAATGAGCGCCACCCCTGCGCGGGTGCAGCGCCCTGACCGAGCGCTACAGAGGAACCTATTGCGATGAACGATCAGACCAAAGTACGGACGCCAGACGAGGGTGTTCCGTTGCAAGGCAAGGTGCTGCTGGAGCCTGCGTTTTCGGCGGCGCCAACCGAGCAGGCACCCGCCCCGGCCCAGCGGCTGGAGGAGGAGAGCTTCGAGCGGCTCGACGAGCTCAATGACTTCGTGGAGCCGGCCCTGACCCTGCGGCCAAGGCGCCGGCACCGGTTGCTGGGCTGGGGGCTGGGGGCGGTCGGTGTGCTCTCCCTCGGCCAGTTTGGCGGCTTCCTCTACGACCAGTTCGTCGCGTCCCCGCTCTGGGGCGGCGCCTGGTTGCTGGCCTCCGGGCTGGTGGTGGTGGGCACGGCCGGGGTCGCGGGGCGGGAGTGGTTGCGACTGCGCACCCTCAAGCGGCGCCAGGATGTGCGCTCCCGCGCCGAAGACATGCTGGCTCACCAGGGGGTGGGGCAGGGGCAGGCGTTCTGCGAGGCCCTGGCCGAGAAGAGTGGTGACAAGGGGCGGGAGGGCTATCAGAACTGGCTCGGCCAGCTCGACGAGAGCCACAGCGATCGGGAGGTGCTGACCCTCTACAGCCAGCTGGTGCTGACCGAGCGGGATAAACTCGCCCAGGCCAGGGTCGCCAAATGGTCGGGGGAAGCCGCGGTGCTGGTGGCCCTGAGCCCGCTCGCCACCGTCGACATGATGCTGATGCTGTGGCGCAACCTGCGGATGATCGAGGACATCGCCGATGTCTACGCCATCGAGCTCGGCTACTGGAGCCGCATCAGCCTCATCCGCCAGGTGTTTCGCAACATGCTCTATGCCGGCGCCACCGAGCTGGTGACCGAGGTGGGCATGGACTTGCTGGGGGCCGAGCTCACCGCCAAGCTCTCCGCCCGCGCAGCGCAGGGGGTGGGCGCCGGCCTGCTCACTGCCAGGCTGGGGCTGCGCACCATAGAGGCCTGCCGCCCGCTGCCCTGGTGCGGCGACGAGAAGCCGAAACTGGGTGAGTTGCGCAAGCGGCTTATCGGCCAGCTGGCGGGCTATCTCAACAAGTTCTGAGCCCGGATATATGAATAGAGAATGTCACAAGTTGTTTACATTTGTGGCCGGCAGCCGACCTCGGGGTCGGCTGCTTTTTTAGGGGCTAAACCGTTACAGTGATCCTGACAACCAACGCAAAGGCGCCGCTCTCTGGCGCGGGATGGAACGGGATCATGGCAAGCCTCTACACAGCACATCAACCGGACGAGCAGGGCCTCATTCATTACACGGATGAGGAGCACGGCACCTGGCAGATCCTGATCGACCGCCAGCTCGCGGCGCTCAAGGGCAAGGCCTGTGACGAATACCTGGCGGGGCTGGCCCGACTCGACTTGCCTCGTGATCGCATCCCGCAGCTGATGGAGATCAACGCCGTGCTGACCCCTGGCACCGGCTGGTCCGTGGTAGCCGTGCCCGCCCTCATCTCCTTCGATCGCTTCTTCTCGCTGCTGGCCCAGCGCCAGTTCCCGGTGGCCACCTTCATCCGCCGCCGGGATGAGCTCGATTACCTGCAAGAGCCGGACATCTTCCACGAGCTGTTCGGCCACTGCGCCATGCTGACCAACCCGGCCTTCGCCCATTTCACCCATGTCTATGGTCAGCTCGGCCTCAAGGCCAGCAAGGAGGACAGGGTCTATCTGGCCCGGCTCTACTGGTTCACGGTGGAGTTCGGTCTGGTGCAGAGCCCCGCCTCCCTGCGTATCTACGGCGGCGGCATTCTCTCCTCCATCGGCGAGACCGCCTATGCCCTCTCTGGTCAACCCAGCCTGCAGCCGTTCGATGCGGTGGAGGTGCTGCGCACCCCCTATCGCATCGACATCATGCAGCCGACCTATTTCGTGCTGCCCAGCCTGGATGCCCTCTATCAGCTGGCGGAGCAGGACATCATGGCCTGCGTGGCTCAGGCGCGTCGCCTCGGCCTGCGAGCGCCGCGTTTTGCGCCGGCGCCCGGCAAACAGGCGAGCTGACGACGGCGCGCAATCCATTCCAACCCATTGTTAATGAAAGGAGTCCCTAATGTCCGAACTGGCAAGCCAACGGTGCGAAGCGTGCCGCGCCGATGCCCCCAAGGTCAGCGAGCAGGAGCTGAGCGAGCTGATGCACGCCATACCCGACTGGCAGCCCATGGTGGTGAAGGGAGAGCTGCAACTGCGCAGGGAGTTTGGCTTTCGCAACTTCAAGGAGGCGCTGGCCTTCACCAACCGTCTCGGCGAGCTGGCGGAGGCCGAGTTCCATCACCCGGCGATCCTGACCGAATGGGGCAAGGTGACCGTCAGCTGGTGGACCCACAAGATAGGCGGCCTGCATCGCAACGACTTCATCATGGCGGCGCGCACCGACCAGCTGCTGAAATAAGCGGCTGGATCAGCGCTATAGACGAGGTGGTCTGCATAGCAAGGTGTTCATCATGGTGGCACGCACTGGCCAGTTGCTGAAATAAGCGCCTGGATCAGCGCTTTAGACGAGGTGGTCTGCATGGCAAGGTGTTCATCATGGTGGCGTGCACCGATCGGCTGCTGAAATAAGCGCCAGCCATTGACTCGGGCCTGTCCGGCGAAAGCGGGGCGGGCCCGCATTTTTATGGGCGAGCGCTCGCACTGGCGGGATCGAGTCTGTATCATCCCGTTATTCAGAGTGTTAGCTAGGAAGTGTGTCCCGAATGCGTCTTGAAGTCAGCTGTGAAGACCGCCTGGGCCTGACCCGGGAACTGCTCGACCGTCTGGTGGAGCACAACATCGATCTGCGCGGCATCGAAATCGATACCACAGGCATCATCTATCTCAACTTCCCCGAGCTGGAGTTTCGAGATTTCCAGCATCTGATGCCGGAGATCCGCCGCATTCCCGGTGTCTATGACGTCAAGACCATCCCCTACATGCCCTCCGAGCGGGAACATCACGAGATAGAGGCGCTGCTCAAGGCGCTGCCGGACCTGGTCTTCTCCCTCGACAGCAAGGGGCGGATAACCCAGGCCAACCAGTCGGCCCTCACCACCCTTGCCTTGCCCCAGGAGGAGGTGCGCGGTCTGGCCCTCGGCTCCCTGGTCAAGGGCTTCTCCTTTGCCCGCTGGCTGGAGGCGAGCGAGATCAAGCCGCAGACCTGCAAGCTCAGCCTCGGCGGTGAGGAGTACCTCGGCGACCTGATGCCGCTGTTCGTGGCCGAAGAGAAGGGCCGCCAAGCCCTGGCCGGCGCCGTGGTGGTGCTCAAGTCCGCGCGCCGGGTCGGCATGCACTTCAGCGCGCTGCACGCGGTGGAGGTGGGGGGCTTCGAGCACCTGCAGGCCGAGAGCCAGAAGATGAAAGAGGTGCTGGCCCAGGCCGCCAAGCTGGCGATGCAGGACGCGCCGCTGCTCATCCTGGGTGAGACCGGTACCGGCAAGGAGCTGCTGGCCCGCGCCTGCCACGGCGCCAGCCTGCGCTCCAGCCATCCCTTCATGGCTCTCAACTGTGCCGCCATGCCGGACAACGTGGCCGAGAGCGAGCTGTTTGGCTACGCCCCCGGCGCCTTTGGCAACAACACCGAGGGCAAGCGCGGCGTGCTGGAGCTGGCCAGCGGCGGCACCCTGATGCTGGACGAGATCGGCGACATGTCCCCCCATCTGCAGACCAAGTTCCTGCGGGTGTTGCAGGACGGCGTCTTCCGCCGGGTCGGTGACGAGCAGGAGGTGAGGGTCAACGTGCGCTTCATCTGCACCACCCAGAAGCAGTTGCTGGATCTGGTGCACGAGGGCAAGTTTCGCGAGGATCTCTACTACCGCCTCAACGTGCTGAGCTTAGGCCTGCCGCCCCTGCGCGAGCGCAAGGCGGACATCATGGCGCTGGCCCAGCAGTTCGTCTCCCGCTTCGCCAGCGAGTTGCAGCGGCCCCGCCCGCGCTTCACCCGCAACATGGCCGAATACCTGACCGCCTATCGTTGGCCCGGCAACGTGCGCCAGCTGCGCAACTGCCTCTACCGCGCCATGACCCTGCTGGAAGGGGACGAGATAGGCCCCGAGCACGTAGATCTGCCGGTGGCGGCCGATGCCATGCCGCTCATCGACGAGTGGTTCGAGGGCGGGCTGGATGAGGCGGTGAAGCGTTTCGAGAGCCGGCTGCTGGAGCGGCTCTATCCAGCCTTTCCCTCCACCCGCCAGCTGGCCAAGCGGCTCGGGGTCTCCCACACCGCCATCGCCAACAAGCTGCGCGAATACGGGATCGGCAAGAAGTAAGCCCATGCCTGCCGTTGGTCCGTGGGGCTCACATCCGGGTGGGCCCTTGTCATTAGTACGACACAAGGTGACACAGCCTGCGCGCAGAGCCATGGGTGGCTGGCGCGCGACTGATAAGCTTGATGCCACTCCTCTTTGGCATAGCCCTCTGGCCTCTTGGGCAGACGTGAACAGGCAGGCATCATGCAGTCACATTCTCTGATCCGGGCCATGGCGTGGCTGGCGCTGCTGTTCTGCTCGCTGGCGCTGGCCAGCGTCAGCGAGACCTCGGCCGAGGTGCGCGCCGAGCTGGTGCGCCAGACGGTGCTCGACATCCTCAGTTATACCCGCTGGCCCACCGAGCCTGCCGAGTTGCGCCTGTGCATCGCGGCGCCGACGGAGTATGCCGGGGCTCTGCCCTCCATCAAGCAGCAGGCCAACGGCCGCCCGGTCGATGTGCACCGTTACGATCTGGATGACGAGGCCTTGAGCCAGCGCTGTGACGTGCTCTATCTGGGGGTGATGACGAGCGAGCAACGGGTGGCGCTGTTCCAGCGCCTGCGTGGGCACGCCATCCTCAGCATCGGTGAACAGAGCCACGAGTGCATCGCCGATGCGGTGTTCTGCCTGCAGGTCAGCCAGGAGCGGGTGCGCTTCAAGGTCAATCTGGATGCGCTCGCCCGCAGCGGCGTGCGGGTACACCCGGCCGTGCTCAAGCTGGCCAGGGCGGACGAGGACGCACGATGAAGAATCAGATCCCTTCCGAGCAGCGGATCACGTTGCGACAGAGCCTGGGCCGCACCCACATGATGACCTCCCTCACCGCGGTCTGCATGGCCGGCCTGTTCCTGACCATCACCGCCCTGCTGGCGCTGCGCCTCTACGCCGATCACAACCTCGAGCTGGTGGCACGCGCCATCAGCTACACCACTGAGGCGGCGGTGGTGTTCCACGACGAGGAGGCGGCGAAAGAGACCCTGCAGGCCATCGCCTCCCACGAGGATGTGGCCAGCGCCCGCATCCAGCTGGCCGATGGTCAGGTGCTGGCGAGCTGGACCCGGGCCATCACCACCCCCTGGTCCAGCCTGGAGCAACAGCTGGCCCACCTGATCCTGCCGGGGCCGGTGGAGCTGCCGGTGCTGCGGGAGGGCAAGGAGATAGCGCGGATCCACCTGGTCGGCCACGGCCAATACCTGCTGCGCTTCCTGTTGCAGACCCTGATGGCGACCCTGCTCTGCCTGCTGCTCAGCATACTGGGGGCGCTCTATGTGGCGCGCCGCATGCAGTACTCCATCACAGATCCCCTCAAGGCGCTGGCGCAGGTAGCCCACAGCGTCCGCCGCCAGCGCGCCCTCAAGCAGCGCGTCCCGGCGGCCGACATCGCCGAGTTGCATGAGCTCGGGGAAGATTTCAACTCCCTGCTCGATGAGCTGGAGGCCTGGCAACTCCATCAGAAACGGGAGAATGCCAGCCTGCTGCACCAGGCGACCCACGATCCCCTGACGGGTCTCCCCAATCGCGCGCTGTTCGAAGCCCGGCTGGATCAATCCATCACGACCGGTCGCGCCCAGCATGAGCGGTTCGCCCTGCTGTACCTCGATTGCGACCGCTTCAAGCAGATCAATGACAGCCTGGGCCATGCCGCCGGTGACGAGGTGCTGGTGACGCTGGCCAGGCGGATACAGCATCAGCTGCGACCCATGGATCTGGTGTGCCGGCTGGGGGGGGACGAGTTTGCGGTCCTGCTGGCGCCGCTGCAGCATGAGCGCGAGGTGCGCGACGTGATGATCCGGATCCAGCAGGCGATGATAGTGCCCGTGGTATTGGGGGATGGCCGCCATCTGGTGGCCAAGGTCAGCGTCGGCTATGCCATGTTCCCCGAGCAGGGGCTGACCGCCGATGAGCTGCTGCAGCACGCGGACAGTGCCATGTATCAAGCCAAACGACAACGCAGGGAGGAGGTCACCGACCACAAGCTGAGTATTTGATGTTTTTGCAGGCAAAAATAACAAAAGGACTATAACAATGAAAATTTCCAACCTGATGAAGGTGGGTCTGTTCGGGCTCTTGTTGAGTGTGTTGGCGGCTTGCCAGAGTGCGCCTCAGGGTCTCACGGCGGAGCAGGTGACCGTGCTCAAGGAGCAGGGCTTCCACCTCACCGATGAGGGCTGGACGCTGGACATCTCCAACAAGGTGCTGTTTGCCAACAATGTGGGCGCACTCAACCCCAATACCCGCCAGGTGGTGGAGAAGCTGGGCAAGGCCCTGCTGGACGTGGGCCTGAACCGGGTCAGGGTCGACGGTCATACCGACTCCAACGGCGAGGCGGCCTACAATGAGCAGCTCTCCCGCAAGCGGGCCCAGTCCGTGGCCGACGTGCTGGCGTCGGTGGGGATGCCGGCGGCCAACCTGGACATTCGTGGTCGCGGCGAGCAGGCGCCAGTCGCCGACAACGGCACCGCCGCCGGACGGGCGGAGAATCGCCGGGTGGCCATCATCATCGGCAACGGCTGATCCCACCCCAGTCGCAGTGCATTCGCCGCCTCCGTCCGTTGCTCGAGGCTGGCAGCAAGGCTCCCCGCTAGCCTGAATGCGTGTGTGTCCGCTCTCCTGTCGATGACCCCGATGCCGACAGGGGAGTGGTTCTCCGCCAGTACACTCCCTCCTGAACCAACCTTCGCTCAACAAACCCCCTGGCTGACGCCAGCCCGAGGGATAAATGGCGGCCCAGTGCCACAGACTTGATCTGGCACAAGCTCACCATTGAGTGATATTCGTTATCATTTTCATTATTTCCAAATGGTAACCTCCAGTGACGACAGCACAGCTCACCCCGACCATGACCGGACTCTCGACTCCTGATCCCCTCAAGTTTGCCTTCACCGCCAAGACCTCGGCCCACGCAAGCCGGGGCGGCATTAGCCCCTTGTCGCTGGATGACGCCGCCTGGCAAGGCTGGTGGCAACAGCCGAGCCAGGCGCAGGAGCGGGCGCTCTACATCCACATTCCGTTCTGTCGCAAGCGCTGCAGCTTCTGCAACTTCTTCGAGAATGGCGCCAATCCGGCGCGCATGAGCCGCTACATGGCGGCCCTGTGTGACAGCCTGCAGCGGGCCGCCGAGTCCCCCCTCGGTCAGAGTCAGCCCTTCTCGGCCGTCTACGTGGGGGGCGGCACCCCGACCGACATGGCGGCGGTGGATCTGGGGCGACTGGCCAGGGCCATTCGCGCCTTCCCCCTGACCCCGGATGCGGAGCTGACCCTGGAGGGGCGGCTCAACGGCTTCGATGACGAGAAGTGGCAGACCGCGCTGGCGGGGGGCTTCAATCGCTTCTCGTTTGGCGTGCAGAGCTTCGACACAGAGGTGCGCCAGCAGGCGGCCCGCTTCGATGACAGGGAGACCCTGCTCGATCGGCTGGCCGAGCTGACCCGGGATGATGCCGCCGTCATAGTGGCGGATCTCATCTTCGGCCTGCCGGGGCAGGATGACGCCGTCTGGCACCAGGACATAGCGGACGTGATGGCGAGCGGGGTGCACGGGGTGGATCTCTATCAGCTCATCGCCATGGCGGGCACCAATCTGGAGCGGGCGCAGGAGAGGGGCAGGCTCGACTGGTCGGCCGACGGCCAGCAGCGGGCCGGCATGTATGCCTATGGCGCCCAGACCCTGGAGCGGGGGGGCTGGCAGCGGCTCTCCAGCAGCCACTGGCGGCGGGGGGAGCGCGAGCAGAGCCGTTACAACCAGATGGCCAAGCGCGGCGCCGAGATCCTCCCCTTCGGCGCCGGCGCCGGGGGCAATGTGCAGGGTCATGGCCTGATGTATGGCCGGGATCTAGGGGCCTGGCACGAGGCGCTGGCGAGCGGCGTGCGGGCCCCCGGCATGGTGATGGGGCGCAATCCCAACGCGCACATCGACGGCCTGCTACGCGGCGCCCTCGATACCGGCTGGCTCGCCCTGGCGCGCTTGCCTGCCCCCTTGCGAGAACAGCTGATGCCGCTGTTTCAGGCATGGCAACGGCACGGGCTGGCGGCGCTGACGGAGGATCGGCTGGAGCTGACCCTGGCGGGGCGTTTCTGGAACGTCAATCTGCAGGCCGGGCTGTTCGAGTTCCTGCAGCTCAACCCGCTGGATGGCGGGGCAGCGAGCGGCGCTCATCCGGCAGAGGCGGTGCGGCACGCGCTGGTGTAATTGGCTGGGATCAAGACGAGGAGGGGACGAAAAGGGGGCCGGTTGAAGGCCCCCTTGTTTATCTATGGGTTGTGTACCTCTTCGACCCGCACCCGCAGATACCCCTCTGCGAGGGTGGTCACCAGCGACTGCCCGGCGCTCACCTGGGCGGCGCGGCTGATCACCTCACCACTCTGTGTGCGGGTGATGGAGTAGCCACGCCCCAGGGTGGCGAGCGGGCTCACCCCGTCGAGGCGGGCGCTCAGCATGGCGAGGCGATGGTCGGCGAGACTCTGGCGTTTGTTCATCAGGGCGAAGAGACGCTCCTCGGCCAGCTGGTGACGGCGCTTCCCGGCGGCCAGCAGCTTTTCCGGGCTCCTGGCCTGCAGCCGCAGCTCCAGGTTGGCGAGGCGCCGCTCCCCCTGATGCAGGCGCTGGTTGAGCAGTTGCTGCAAACGGCCGGAGAGTTCGTCCAGCCGCTGGGACTGCTGCTCCAGCCGCCGCTTCGGATCCTGATGGTCGAGCCGTTTTTGCAGCAGCGCGAAGCCGTGGCGGGCGGCGGTCTGGTGGCGGCTGATGGCTTGGGTCAGCCGCTGCCCCAGGTGGGTGAGGCGCTGGGCGCGGGCGCCCTGATCCGGCGCCACCAGCTCGGCGGCGGCGGAGGGGGTGGGGGCGCGCAAGTCGGCGGCGAAGTCGCTGATGGTGACGTCCACCTCGTGGCCCACCGCGCTGATGACGGGGATGGCGGAGCCTGCGATGGCCCGGGCCACCGCCTCCTCGTTGAAGCACCAGAGATCTTCCAGTGATCCGCCGCCGCGACCGACGATCAGCACATCCACCTCGGCGCGGCGGTTGGCCAGATGGATCGCCGCCACTATCTGACCGATGGCGGCGCTGCCCTGCACCTGGGTCGGATAGATGAAGACCGGCAGATCCGGGGCGCGGCGCTCAAGCACCGTCAGCATGTCGTGCAGGGCGGCGCCGGTGGCGGAGGTGACCAACCCCACGGCGCGGGGCTCGCGCGGCAGCGGTCGCTTGCGGCCCTCGTCAAACAGCCCCTCGGCGCCAAGGCGGCGCTTGAGCTCCTCGAAGCGCAGGGCCAGCATGCCATCGCCGGCGGGCTGCATCGACTCGATGATCAGCTGATAGTCGCCGCGCGGCTCGTAGAGGGAGACCCGCGCCTGTACCAGCACCTGCATGCCATCCTGCGGGCGGAACGGCACCCGGCGGTTGTTGCCCTTGAACATGGCGCAGCGCACCTGGGCCGAGATGTCTTTCAAGGAGAAATACCAGTGGCCCGAGCTTGGCATCGCCAGGTTGGAGAGCTCCCCCGTCAGCCACACCAGCCCCAGATCCTGCTCCAGGATCATGCGCACGGCGCTGTTGAGGCGGGTGACGGTAAAGATCTGTTGCTGCTTCTGCTGGCGGTCGTCGAGGTGGTTCAAGGCAGATCCTGCTGGTGCGCCCCTCTCCTTGGCAAGGCCGAGGGGGATGAAAAAAGGAGAAAGCGAATGGGGCCATCTTACCCCAGTTTGGACGCTGAGCCGAGCCTGTCGCTCGGCCCCGCCATGACTAGCGTTCGACTTCCGGGTTCACCCTGGGCTGGCTCCTGGCCGGGCTGACCACCAGCCAGACCGAGAGGCAGACGATGACGCCGCCGATGATGAAGCCCTCGGTGAGGGTCTCGCCGAGCACCAGATAGCCCCAGAAGATGCCGAACGGCGGGATGAGGAAGGTCACCGTCAGGGAGCGCAGCGGCCCGATGTCGGCGATCAGCCTGAAATAGAGCAGGTAGGCGAGGGCGGTACAGACGAAGCCGACGGCCAGGATGCTGGCCCACACCTCGGGGATGGCCCAGTTGACGGCGGGCCCCGCCGTCATGGTGTAGCCGAAGAAGGGCAGCAGAAACACGCAGGCACCCAGCTGGCTGCCGAAGGCCACCAGCTTGGCATCGAGCCCGCCCTGCTCGGTGATCCAGCGGCGGGTCAGGAAGCCGGCGCAGCCGTAACAGGCGGTGGCAAACAGGCAGGCCAGCACGCCGATGATCACGTTGCCGCTCAGGTGTACCTCGCCGGTGGTGGTGATGAGGGCGATGCCGACGAGCCCCAGCATCACACCGAACCACTTGCGCGGGCTCAGCTTCTCGTCAAAGAACGAGAAGCCGATCATGGCCCCCATCAGCGGGGTGGTCGCGTTCAGGATGGCCGAGTAGCCGGCCGGCAACCAGAGCGCGGCGATGGCGTACATCAGAAAGGGCACACCTGAGTTGATGATGCCGAGCAGCATGGCGGATCTTAGCTTGCCCTTGAACCTCATGGGGGTGCGCAGCAGCAGGAGCATGACGGCGAGCCCGATGAGGGCGAAAAAGACCCGCAGGAAGGTGGTATTGACCGAGCCAAATGCCGGCGCGGCGATGCGCATGAACAGGAAGCTGGCGCCCCAGATAGCCGCCAGTGCCAGCAGCCTCACATAATCCGATGTTCTCATCTTCTCTCCTTGAAATCATGGGGCTCACGCCAGCGCTCTGACATGCAGATCCCGCATCATGCAGGGATGCCCCGCGTCTGACAACCGGGTGATAGGGAGGCAAACAGACAAGGCACCACCTGGGTGATGCCTTGTTGCCAGCATCGCTTCGATTCGCACTGACCTGGGACGATCACTCGGCCTCGGGTTGGCTGACAAAGGCGATCTTGTGCAGGCCATGCTGGGAGGCCAGGGCCATTACTCTGGCAATGGTGCCGTATTCGACACTCTTGTCGATGCGCAGCTGGATCTCGGGGAGCTCCTGCGCCTTCTGGTCGACCGCGCTCATCTGGGCGATCAGGGCCGCCTCGTCGACCGGCTTGTCATTCCAGTACATCTTGCCGGCCCCGTCGATGGAGAGGCTGATGTCGTCCTGTTTCGGCTGATTGGCCTGGCTGCTGGCCTCGGGCAAGTCGAGCTTGACCGCGTTGGTCAGCAGGGGGGCCGTGATCATGAAGACGATCAGCAGCACCAGCATGACATCGATCATCGGGATCATGTTGATCTCGGAGAGGGGTTGATCGTCCGAGTCACTGGATAATTTACCAAATGCCATTATCCGCGCCCCTTCCTGGCTTCCCGCTCGGCGAGCTGGGTGACCTTGGGCGAGGCCTGCTCGAACCCGGTCACCAGCAAGGCGAAGAGGTCATAGGCAAACTCGTCGAGAGCCGCCAGCTTGAGGCGATTGCGGCGCACGAAGAAGTTGTAGATGAGCACCGCCGGCAGGGCGACGGCGAGGCCAAAGCCGGTCATGATCAGCGCCTCTCCGACCGGACCCGCCACCTTGTCCAGGCTGCTCTGGCCGGCGCTGCCGATGGCAAGCAGGGCATGATAGATGCCCCACACGGTGCCAAACAGCCCGATGAAGGGGGCCGCAGAGCCCACGGAGGCGAGCAAGGTCAGGCCCTGCTCGAGGCGGATCCGCTCCAGGGTGATGGCCTGGCGCAGGGCGCGCAGCAAGAAGTCGTCGGGGGATCCCAACTTGAGGGAGACGGCCCGTTCCTGCGCCCTGTCAAGCTGGGCCACGGCCGCGAGGGCGGCACGCGTCACCCGCCCATAGCCTTCCTGAGGCGGCGTCTGGGCGAGCTGGCGCTCCATCTCCTGCACGCTGGCGTGTTGCCAGAACTGGCTCACGAACCGGGCATTGAGGCGCTGCTCGCGATAGCCGAGCCAGAGTTTGAGCAGGGCGTAGTAACAGGTAGCAAGCGACATCAGCACCAGCAAGATCAATGGGGTAAGGCCCACTCCCGTGTTCTGGCTGAGCAGATGAGCGATGCCCATCCCGTTCGTTTCGATTTCCGGATTCATGGTTATGTCCCTAACTTGAAGATGATGGTGACCCCGGTCCAGGCCGCGACGGCGGCGTTATTCTGCCTGGCCGGGATGAAGCGCCAGCGGCTGACCGTCTTGCGGGCAATCATGTCCAGGCGCCGGTAACCGCTGCTGTTTTCGACCTCGACCGACTCGGCCGTGCCCTCCTTGCTGACGCGAACCTTCAACACCACACGCCCTTCCTCCCCTCGTCTGCGTGACTCATGAGGATAGGGGGGCTCAGGGTTGTTCAATCTGGCATCGCGGGCAATGGGGGCGCTGCTGCCCCCGCCGGTCCCAGTCTGGTTCGTCTTGGCAGGCGCACTATTGCTGCTGCCGCTCTGGTGATTGGCCGTGGTCAGCGGCGCGGCGGGCGCCGTTACCGGCTGGGCCTTGGCGACGGGCTTGACCAGGGGGGCAGGCTTGGGCGGTGCCTTGGGCACAGGCTTGGGAGCGACTTTCTTGACGACCGGCTTGACCGGCTTGTGCTGAACCGGCGCAGGCTGTTTGACTACCTTCGGCTGTGCCGGGGTGGGCGCTGGCGCCGCCGGTTTGCCCGGCGCGTCATCCTTGTTCGACTCCCCGGCCCAGCGGGCAGACAGGGTGAGGGGCTCGGGTGGCTGGATGGGGGCGGGGTGGCTCCCCTGCATCAGCCACAGGATGGCGAGGTGCAGGAGCGCGGCGATGGCCAGGCAGGCAAGTTGGACAGGGCCAAATGCCATCTTGTCGCGGCCGATGGCCGGTCTCATTGCACAGGCGCTCATCGACCTGCTTCCTTCCTGATCGTCATGTTCGTACTCAAATGTCTATGAAATAGGCGCCAAAGCCGGCCTTTGGCGCCCAGCATGCGCCACTTCAGGGCCTGCAAACAAGAAACATTATCAATCGCGTTTTAATCACCGGAGCCTGGATCGCGAGGGGGAAGAGTGGGCGTCGAGAGCCCTGGAAAGAGGGCGAGGCGGGAGCAGAAATGAAAGCGCTATCAATCACATCTAGCCAATCCTGAGGTCGATTGTGGTCACATTTTGCACTCGTCTGCCATGAATAGGCCCAGATGCGCCCTAGACTGACCGAGCTCATCTGAAGACAGGCGGTAGCGGATGGGGGACATGCCGGGACGCATGCCCGGCCTCACACACAAAAGAATAAAGGACTATCAATGGCTAGATGGATAATGGCTGCCGGATTGTTGGGGACACTCATTGCATCGCCCGGCGTAACGGCGGCTGAGTGGTTCTTCCGCGGCACCGCCAATGGATGGGCGGCGACTCCCATGGTCTCGACCGACGGCGTCAATTACAACACCTGTCAATTTTTCCAGAGCGGGGATGCCAGCGGCGGCCCGCGCTTCAAGATCGACAGATACGGCAACTGGCAGCAGAGTTACCCGGCGGCCGATTATGCGGTCAGTGCCAACACCCACTACCGGATCAACATCAACGCCGGCAACCAGGCGATCACCGCCACGGCGGTCGACAGCTGCACCTCGTCCGGCTTCGCCAAGACATGGCCGCAACTGCAGGTGCGTGGCACCTTCAACGGCTGGGGCTCTGTGCCCATGCAGCTGGTGGCCGATCACCTGTGGCAGGCCGAGGCCTATCTGGATGGCAAGAGCAACCAGCGCCTCAAGTTCGATCAGGCGGGGGACTGGGTGACCAGCTTCGGCGACAGCAACGCCGATGGGGGGCTCGAGCCTGGCGGCGGCGACATCTTCTGGAGCGGGACCGGCACTGTCCGCTTCCAGGTCAATGATCAGACGCAAGCCTACAGCATCACGCCCCTGGGGGATGATAACCAGCCGCCGCTGGCGGTCATCAGCCCGGGCGGCACGGTCCGAGTCGCACTGGGGGCGGCGCTGACCCTGAGCGGCAGCGACTCCACCGATCCCGATGGCCAGGTCACCGGCTACCTCTGGAGCAACGGCGAGAGCACGGAGAGCATAGTCGTCAACACCAGCCAGGCGGGCACCTTCACCTATGGCCTGACGGTCACCGACGATCAGGGGGCCAAGGCCGGCAGCAGCGTCAGCGTGGTGGTCGGGGAGGCCGTCGCCGGTGACAAGTGGTACTTCCGCGGCACCCCCAACAACTGGGGCCTCACGGCGATGACCAGCCTGGATGGGGTGAATTTCTGCACCGAGCAGGCCTTTGGCAGCAGCGATCCCCGCTTCAAGATCGATCACAAGGGGGACTGGACCGAGGCCTACCCGGCCCAGGACTACAAGGTGGCGGCCAACACCGGCTATCGCATCTGCTTCGATGCCCAGCGCAAGGTGCTGGATGTGGCACCGCTGGCCGGGGTCGATACTCAGGCGCCGACGGTCAGCGCGACCCCGCCCGCCGGCAGCTATGCCCAGGCGCAGTCAGTCAGCCTGACGGTGAGCGACGATCAGGACGGCGCCCCGAGGCTCTACTTCACCCTGGATGGCAGCACGCCCACCACGAGCTCCACGCGTTACGCCGGGCAGTCGTTCGACGCCAGCGACAAGGGCAGTGGGGTCGATCTGGTGATCAATACCCTGGGCATAGATGCCAGCGGCAATCAGCAGACTCAGAGCTTCAGTTACCATATCGGCGAGCAGGGGGTGGCCAGCGGCGATTTCCGTGGCGAGAGCATCTACTTCCTGCTGACCGCCCGCTTCTATGATGGCGATGCGGGCAACAACTACTACAACCGGGATCGCTACAAGGCCGGGGATCCCCACTGGCGCGGCGACTTCAAGGGGCTCATCGATAAGCTCGACTACATCAAGGATCTCGGCTTCACCGCCATCTGGGTGACGCCGCCGGTGGAGAACCGCTCCGGCCTCGACTACCACGGCTATCATGCCTACGACTTCTACCGGGTCGATCCCCGGCTGGAGTCGCCGGGCGCCGGCTACCGGGAGTTTATCCAGGCGGCCCACGGCAAGGGGCTCAAGGTGATTCAGGACGTGGTCATCAACCACTCCAGCCAGTACGGCCTGCGCGGCAAGGTGTGGATCGATCGCCTGCCGGTCAAATACTACGTGCCGACGGGCTCAAGCCAGGGGCTGATCAACAACGGTCCCTACCAGGGCAACCTGGGGGATTACGCCACCCTCAACCGCTGTGACGATGACAACCCGGCGGCGCCCGACTGGTACAAGGCCCGCTGTCAGTCCGATCCGGCAGGCCTGGTGCCGCTGGTCGATCCCAAGACCGGCAGCAGCGTGCCAAGCGCTGGTTATAACCCGAACCGCTTCTTCGGCATCGATGCCCAGGGGCTGGATCCGAGCTGGTATCACCAGGACGGTTTCATGTCCGGCGGCGACTGGGAAAGCCCGCTCGCCCTGCAGCGCAAGCACATGGCGGGGGACTGCATCGATCTGGCGACCGGCAACGCCAACGTCAAGGCGTATCTCAACGGCGCCATCCACCAGTACCTCGACATGGGGGTCGACGCCATCCGCATCGATACCCTCAAGCACATAGAGCGCGACGAGCTGCTCGGCTATGTCCATGACTGGCAGGCCCACAAACCGGGGCTGTTCGTGTTCGGCGAGAACCTGGTGAAGGGCACGGGCTGGGGCTCCGAGCTGGCCAACGACAACGCCTCTGCGGTGATCCGCCCCTGGTGGTATACCCGCACCACGGCCAACCCGGCCAATCCCCGCGCCGGCGGCGACTCCGGGCTGTCGGTGCTCGACTTCTCCCTGTTCTCGACCTTCCGTGACAACGTCACCAAGGGCAGCTTCGGCGGGGTGGGCGGCATCTTCGGCATGGATTGGGTCTATGGGGATGCCACCAAGCTCATCACCTTCTTCCAGAACCATGACGTGGGGCCGGACAACGACTTCAAGTACCGCTATGGCGGGGAAGAGGGCAATGCGGCCATGACCTACAACCTGCTGTGGACGGCGCGGGGCATCCCGACCCTCTACTACGGGGAGGAGGTGATGTTCCAGGCCGGCAAGCCGCAGGACATCGATGGTGCCACCATGACGGTGGATCAGACCGGCCGCGCCTACTACGGCGAGGTGCTGGACAACCCCGCGACCCCATCACACCCGCTCTACCAGCACATCAAACGCCTGAACCAGATCCGCAAGGCGGTACCGGCCCTGCAGAAGGCGCCCATGAGCCAGGTCAACGAGTGGGGGAGCGGCATCAGCTTCGTGCGCGATCTCGGCGCCGAGGGCAGCTATGCGGCGGTCGGCCTGGCCGCGAACTCGGCCCAGCAGATCACCATCAGCGGCGTCAAGAACGGCAGCTACACAGAGGCGGTCACCGGCAGCACGTTAACGGTCGGCAATGGCACGCTCTCGTTCCAGGTACCGGCCTATTCCGCCCGTGTCTGGGTGCTCAACGGCCCCGGCAAGATAGGGGTCGACGGCAAATATCTGAAGTGATGCACAGCCCGTCAAAAAGTCGGCCCGCGGGCCGACTTTTTTGTCTCCGTTCACCCCTGGTGGGAGGGGGAAGCCAACCTCTCATTGCACCTTAATGGCGCGCCTGCACTTTTATGGTGCGTCTGTGGTGCATCATGCCATGCCGATGGTTACCCCATTTGCTCAAGACGGCGCCTCCTTCAGGGGGGCTCCGGGATCACCTCGCCCAGTCTCAGGCCTGATGGGGCAAGCCTTTCCGGCCTATCGACCCCAGCGGTGAGGAGGAAAATGCAGACTCCCGGCGTGGGCATCTCTTCTGGCATCGCAGTTATGCTGCCCCGCCGGATCCTCAGGTTTTTTAGTTGGTCGTATCATCTGGTTTAAATGTTAAATTTGGCGTTTAAATTCAAATAAACAATAGTATGCGGATTCTTGTTCCGACTGGCGTCGTTCTTGCTGCACATGTCGTGGGCGCGTTCTATGGAAAGGACGCCTCCTCGTACGCCATCGAATGCATCCCTCATCGGCAGAAGCCCAGGGGGAATTGCCGAGTGGGAAAGAGTCCCAATGTTGTAATTGAAAGGAGCCATATGGCCAATGATATGACCCTGCAGTCGCCGCTCTCAGCGGGTAAGGGACTGGCTCATAGCCTCAAGGATGATGTCTATGGCATGGTGCTCGGCGTCATGTTCATCGCCGTGGGCCTGAACCTGCTCAAGTGCTCCGGCATGATCACCGGCGGCATCGCGGGCATAGCGCTGCTGCTCGCCCACGTCAGCAGCCTGCCCATCGGCCTGCTGTTCTTCCTCGCCAACCTGCCTTTTCTGGTGTTCAGCTACTTCACCATGGGGCGGGGCTTCATGCTCAAGACGCTGGTGGTCAATGTGACGCTCTCGGCCGCGACCCAGGGGGTGCCGTTGCTGCTGACGGTGAGCTACATCCACCCGCTGTTTGCCGCCCTGGTGGGGGGCACCTTCCTCGGCATGGGGGTGTTATCCCTCGCCCGCCACAACGCCTCCGTGGGGGGCATAGGCGTGGTGACGCTCTGGTTGCAAAGACGCGCCGGCATCAACGCGGGCAAGAGCCAGATGCTGCTCGATGTGCTGGTGTTTGCGCTCTCCTTGCTCACGCTACCGTTGCCTTTGCTGCTCTGGTCCACCCTGAGTGCGCTCGCCATGAACGCCATGCTGATGAACTGGCACAAGCCCGGCCGCTATCAGGGCGGCTGAGTGGCGGCCACGGGAGAGACGTGGGGGAGGGGAATTGTTAAAAAGTGATCCGACGGGCGGTTCGTGGCAGATGGGATGCCAACGGCAAAAAAGATCATCATGTCGCGAAAAATGGCATGATTACGCCTGAATTTATTGGTTTTTTACCCCGTTGGTGGCGTTAAACCGGGCTACCCCATAAAAAATTCAAAAAACTTCTTTACCAGTGGCCAATGCATGAGTAAAATTTGTCGGCAATATTTTACACCCCCACTCCTCAACGGTGAGATATTGCCATGCTCAGGATTGCCAAAGAAGCGCTGACCTTCGACGATGTATTGTTGGTTCCAGCCCACTCCACTGTTCTTCCTAATACAGCCGATCTGCGTACCAAGCTGACGTCTGCTATCTCCCTGAATATCCCGATGATTTCCGCTGCCATGGACACAGTGACCGAAGCCCGTCTGGCTATCGCACTGGCCCAGGAAGGCGGTATCGGCTTCATTCACAAGAACATGTCCATCGAGCAACAGGCCTTCGAAGTGCGCAAGGTCAAAAAGTACGAGAGCGGCGTCGTTTCCGACCCAGTGACCGTACGCCCTGACATGACCATCGCCCAGATCAAAGAGCTGAGCCTCAAGAACGGCTTCGCCGGTTACCCCGTGGTGACCGAGGGCAACGTGCTGGTTGGTATCATCACCGGCCGTGACGTGCGCTTCGTGATCGATCTCTCCCAGACCGTCGAACAAGTCATGACCCAGAAAGATCGTCTGGTCACCGTGCGTGAAGGGGCCCCTCGCGAAGAGGTGGTCGCCCTGATGCAGAAGCACCGTATAGAGAAGGTGCTGGTGGTCGATGCCGACTTCAAACTGAAGGGCATGATCACCGTCAAAGACTTCCAGAAAGCCGAGCGCAAGCCGAACGCCTGTAAAGACGAGCGTGGCCGCCTGCGCGTCGGCGCCGCCGTCGGTGCCGGTGCCGGCAACGAGGAGCGCGTCGCCGCCCTGGTCGAGGCCGGTGTGGATGTGCTGCTGATTGACTCCTCCCACGGCCACTCCCAGGGCGTGCTGGATCGCATCAAGGCGACCCGCGATGCCTACCCTGATCTGCAGATCATCGGTGGCAACGTCGCCACCGCCGCCGGTGCCCTGGCGCTGGTCGCCGCCGGCGTCAACGCCGTCAAGGTAGGCATAGGCCCGGGCTCCATCTGTACTACCCGCATCGTGACCGGTGTCGGCGTGCCCCAGATCACCGCCATCTCCGACGCCGTCGACGCGCTGGAAGGCACCGGCGTGCCGGTCATTGCCGATGGCGGCATCCGTTTCTCCGGTGACGTGGCCAAGGCCATCGCCGCGGGCGCCAGCTGCGTCATGGTGGGCTCCATGTTCGCCGGTACCGAAGAGGCACCGGGCGAGATCGAGCTCTACCAGGGCCGCTCCTTCAAGTCTTATCGTGGTATGGGTTCTCTGGGCGCCATGTCCAAGGGCTCGAGCGACCGTTACTTCCAGACCGACAACGCCGCCGACAAACTGGTGCCGGAAGGGATCGAAGGGCGGGTGCCGTACAAGGGCCGCCTGAAAGAGATCATTCACCAGCAGATGGGTGGCCTGCGCTCCTCCATGGGGTTGACCGGCAGCGCCACCATCGACGAAATGCGCACCAAGGCTGAGTTCGTGCGCATCTCGGGGGCCGGGATGAAAGAGTCCCACGTCCACGATGTGACCATTACCAAAGAAGCCCCCAACTATCGGATGGGCTGATAAAACGGGGCTCTGGCCCCGTTTTTACACCATTTTTATCCCACACTTTTTGTGACAACATCAGCCTGATGCAGGAATAAAATGACTAAAAATATTCACGCTCACCGTATCCTGATCCTGGATTTCGGTTCCCAGTACACCCAGCTTATCGCCCGCCGTGTCCGTGAGATCGGTGTCTACTGCGAGCTGTGGGCCTGGGATGTGACCGAAGCGCAGATCCGCGAATTCAATCCCAACGGCATCATCCTCTCCGGCGGCCCCGAGTCCGTGACCGAGGCAGGCAGCCCCCGTGCCCCCGACTACGTGTTCACCGCCGGCGTGCCGGTGTTCGGTATCTGCTACGGCATGCAGACCATGGCCGAGCAGCTCGGTGGCAAGGTGCAATCCTCCACCGAACGTGAGTTTGGTTATGCCCAGGTCGAAGTGCTGGGTCAGTCCGGCCAGGCCAGCGCCCTGCTGCGCAACATCGAAGACGCCATCGCCCCCAACGGCCACGCCCTGCTGGATGTCTGGATGAGCCACGGTGACAAGGTGACCGAGATCCCGGCGGGCTTCGCCACCATCGCCCAGACCGCGACCTGCCCCCATGCGGCCATGGCCTGCGAAGAGAAGAAATTCTACGGCGTGCAGTTCCACCCGGAAGTGACCCACACCCGCCAGGGTGCCCGTCTGCTCGAACATTTCGTGAAAGACATCTGCGGCTGCGAATGCCTGTGGACCCCGGCCACCATCATCGACGACGCCGTCGCCCGCATCCGCGAGCAGGTGGGTGACGACGAGGTGATCCTGGGTCTCTCCGGCGGGGTGGACTCCTCAGTGGTGGCCATGCTGGTGCACCGCGCCATCGGCGATCGCCTGACCTGCGTGTTCGTCGACAACGGCTTGCTGCGTCTGAACGAAGGCGTTCAGGTGATGGAGATGTTTGGTGACCACTTTGGTCTCAAGATCATCAAGGTCGACGCCGAAGAGCGCTTCCTCGGCGCCCTCAAGGGGATCGACGAGCCGGAAGCCAAGCGCAAGACCATAGGTCGCGTCTTCGTTGAGGTGTTCGACGACGAAGCCAAG
Organism: Aeromonas sp. sif2433; assembly: GCF_019218705.1. NCBI lineage: Bacteria > Pseudomonadati > Pseudomonadota > Gammaproteobacteria > Aeromonadales > Aeromonadaceae > Aeromonas > Aeromonas sp. sif2433. The sequence goes on along the minus strand of NZ_JAHUXD010000001.1, from coordinate 79,625 downwards.
AAGCTGAAGAACGCCAAGTGGCTGGCCCAGGGCACTATCTACCCGGACGTCATCGAATCTGCCGCCAGCGCCACCGGCAAGGCCCACGTCATCAAGTCTCACCACAACGTCGGCGGCCTGCCGGACGAGATGAAGATGGGTCTGGTGGAGCCGCTGCGCGAGCTGTTCAAGGACGAGGTGCGCCGCGTCGGTCTGGAGCTGGGCCTGCCCTACGACATGCTCTACCGTCACCCCTTCCCGGGCCCGGGTCTGGGTGTGCGCGTGCTGGGCGAGGTGAAGAGAGAGTACTGCGAGCTGCTGCGCAAGGCCGATGCCATCTTCATCGAAGAGCTGCGCAAGGCCGACCTCTACAACCAGGTCAGCCAGGCGTTCGCGGTCTTCCTGCCGGTACGTTCCGTCGGCGTCATGGGCGACGGCCGCAAATATGACTGGGTCATCGCCCTGCGTGCCGTCGAGACCATCGACTTCATGACCGCCCACTGGGCCCATCTGCCGTACGACTTCCTGGGTCTGGTGTCGAATCGCATCATCAACGAGATCAACGGCATCTCCCGCGTGGTGTACGACGTATCTGGCAAGCCGCCCGCTACTATCGAGTGGGAATAAGCGGCTAACGCGCCCTGATTTTCAAAAGAGTGCAAAAAAAGACGCCCTTGCGGCGTCTTTTCTTTTTCTAATCGTTTGCGTGGCAATATTATATCGGAGGGAACCTTTCACGTATCCGACTGCTGATGGGTGGTAAATACGTTATGCTCTGTTCCGCCTGCTCGCTAGTTCTGCCCGCATTCAAGTGAACGATAATTCCGCCTATGACCACTTTCAGTAATGCAATAGCATGGAGTTCTCTGTAACAGGAAGGTATTGTTTGTTTTCCTCCATTTTTGCTACCTGCTTCATTGTTCATATGACGCATTCCCTGTTACTATCCAGTAGTAGGATATCGGCATAGGTAAGGCAGTTTGCATTTATATATTGAATGAATTCGGCCAAGTTCTGCGGCAGAATAGATGGAATAATTCCGCATACTGAATTGTTATGCTCTTCGAGGTAAAGAATGAGTACATCTAGTTTTCAAGTAGTCGATGCAGAGTCTTTTTTCTATATTATGGTTAAGCCACAATACGAGCAATTTTTGGCTAATAATGCATGTTTAAAAAGTGCTCTGTTAACAACAATGCTCACATACCACATGTATGAATGGGTAAATCCTAAAGAAAAATTTACGATCGATAGGTTTATTGAACGATACCCTGAAGATAAAGAGGTGGCTTCGTTATTGGAAATGGCTAGAGATATTACCAATGGATTGAAGCATTTCAAAGTCAAACCAACTACAACACGTAGCCAGAGTGGTTTTTCGTCTGCTTTTAGTAATGCTTTTGCACGTCCACTTATTATCGTATCGTCTTTAGGCAAAGAGATATCAGCGGATCAGTTTCTTGAACAAATGGTAAGCTTTTGGAAAAATAAAATTTAAATATCGTTAAATAGAATTAAGTTAATATGTCATCCTATTTCGAATATATTTCCTGACCATTTGTGGGATACCAGTACCGTAGTACCGTAGGGTGCAATGAACAACGTGAATTGCACCGCTAATTTGATGTGTCATATCTTATGCGAAAGCCATTATAAAAACGGCGCAATGCGCTTCGCTTATTACACCCTACTAAGCTGATCATGAACGTCTATATGCTACAGCTCTACTAGCCACCATATCCCATTGTCGGAGCAACAAAACAGGCGACCTCTGGCTGCAATTCTCTATAATGCCCCTCTTTTATTTATTCCTGCCGAACGGGTCGTTCGGTGGTGCCGATGGCTGATAAAGAGCCATTCCTATCGAGGTGTTGTAATGCATACCCTGGAACAGCTGCGCGCTGGCGAGTTGAACGGCACCCGCCATCTGAAGATCTCTGAAAATCTGACGACTTTCCCCCTCGAGATTTTGAGCCTCAAAGCGACGCTGGAGGTGCTGGATCTCACCGGCAACCAGCTAAGCGCGCTGCCTGACGAACTGGCAGAATGCAGCAAGCTGCGCATCCTCTTCTGCTCCGAGAACAACTTCACCGAGCTGCCCGAGGTGCTGGGGCGCTGCCGGTTGCTCACCATGGTGGGCTTCAAGGCCAATCGGATCAGCGTGGTATCCCCGAAATCACTGCCCGCCAAGCTGCGCTGGCTGATCCTGACCGATAACGAGATTGAGCAATTGCCCGATGAGCTGGGTCGGTGCACGGCACTGCAAAAGCTGATGCTGGCGGGCAATCGGCTCGAGACGCTGCCAGCTGCGCTGGCGCACTGCACCCGCCTCGAGTTGCTGCGCATCTCCGCCAACCGGCTCGAGGCATTGCCCCTGTGGCTGCTCTCCTTGCCACGGCTCTCTTGGCTGGCCTACTCGGGCAACCCCTTCTGTGAGGGGTGGGAAAAGCGGCTGGGCGAGGCGACAGCCATCGCCGAGATCCCCTGGCATGAGCTGGCCATCGGCGAACTGCTGGGGCAGGGGGCCTCCGGGGTCATCCATCGAGCGCAGTGGGTCGAGGGGAAGGGGCCCCGCGCCGTGGCGGTGAAGCTGTTCAAGGGGGAGGTGACCAGCGATGGCTTGCCGGGGGCCGAGATGACAGCCTCCATGGCCGCGGGTCAGCATCCGGCCTTGATCGAGGTGGTGGGCCGGATAGGCGATCACCCTTCCGGCATCCCCGCGCTGGTGATGGCGCTGATCGCGCCTGAGCTGGTGAACCTGGCCGGTCCCCCCAGCCTCGCGTCTTGTACTCGCGATGTCTATCCGGCCTCGCTCGCGCTCTCGCTGCCGACGGCGCTGGAGATGGCCTGGCATATCGCCTCTGCCGCCGCCCATCTGCATCGGCTGGGCATAATGCACGGGGATCTCTATGGCCATAACATCCTCCATGACGGGCAGGGCGCCGCCCTGCTCGGGGACTTCGGCGCCGCCTCCTTCTACCCGGTGCGGGATCCTCTGCTGGCCGCCCGGCTGGAGCGCTTGGAGGTGCGGGCCTTCGGCTGCCTGCTGGAGGAGCTGCTGGCGCTCTGCCCGGCGCAAGCGGGCTCGCATCACGGGCTCGAGGCGCTGGTACAGGCTTGCCAGCAGCGGGAGCCGGCGCTGCGGCCGGCCTTTACCGCGATCTGTGTCCGGCTGCTCGACGCCAGGAGCCGACTCGATCGTGACAGCCATGCTGAGGAAAGCGGGGCTGGCGCACTCCTGACGGCCGGCGTCGAGTCTTGAGTAAAACCTGCCGAAAGCGGCGCTTGGCATCGCTTTCGGTTTTGCAATCGTTTGTCTTGCAAAAAGGCGGATGAGGGGGCAACAAGGCTTGCACCGCCCCGTTGAAGTTGTGATATTGATGCATCATTGCAGATGACGAGAGGATGATGATGGAAGCGGCGTTTTGGCATCAGAAGTGGGAAGAGAACCGGATAGGCTTTCATCAGGTGGAGTTCAATCGCTGGCTGCAGACCGGCTGGTCGGCCCGGCAGGGAGATGAGCCCGTGCTGGTTCCCCTCTGCGGCAAGTCGGGCGACATGCTCTGGCTCAATCAGCAGGGCCACCCCGTCGACGGCTTCGAGCTGTCCGAGCTTGCCATCAGCCAGTTCTTCAGTGAGAACCAGCTGAGCGAGACGGTGAGCGAGGTCGGGCCTTACCAGTGCCATCAGCACGAGACGTTGCGCATCTATCAGGGTGACTTCTTCGCCGCACCTACCCTGGGGCGCCGTTATCGGCTGGCCTATGACAGGGCGGCGCTGATCGCGCTGCCGACGGCGATGCGCCGTCAGTATGCCGAGTTGATGAGCCGTCTCATCGAGCCGGCTGGACAAGTCTTGCTGGTGACCCTGGAGTATCAGCCGGAGCAACAGCAGCAGCCGCCGTTCTCGGTGGGGGAGATGGAGGTACGCAACCTGTTCGAGCGCGATTTCAGCGTGGAGGTCCTGGGTCGGGCGACCGAGCAGGATCATCCCAGGGTGCAATCCGGCCAGCTCTCTTATTTCGATGAGGTGGCCTATCGGCTGACCCGCCGCGCCTGAGCGATGGATGAACCCAGAGGGAAGGTGAGGCGAAAGGGTGACGAGGCGAGACTCTCTTTACCTCCTTTGACATAGATCAACGTGAAAGACAGGGGCCCTGTCTAAGATGATCCTGTTTCTCAATCACTGTTGGTCTCGGTCGATGAGCTCTGGTTTGCATCACCTGGCCGATCATCAACTCAGTGTCTGATTTTCACGCTCATGTTCACTTTTGGCGGCTCTGTCGCAATTGATATGGTTTTTCCAGCCGACCCTCAGGTCGGCTTTTTATTGTCTGCGATTCGAGGGGGCTCAGGCCTCGAAGGTGCTGGCGGCGAGCCGGAACGCCTTGGGATCGTCGATGAACTGGCCGGTGATCCGCTCGTCATGCTCGTGGCCCTGGCCATAGCTGCAGAGGATCAGTCGATCCGAGGTCCTCGATCTCAGCTGGGTGATGAAGCGGACCAGATCGGCCCGGTTCAGCTTGCCCACCTCCTCGCACACCCTCTCCCGCTGATCGAAGCCGAGATCCTTGTTGCCTATGCTGACCCAGAGCCGCTGGCCCCGGCTGCGCAGGTTGGCGTCCCGCTCGCTGAGCTGGGCCTGCAGGCCCGCCTTGCTGTCCTGCCACTGCTGTTCGGTGAGCTCCAGCATGGCCAGCGGGAAGAGATCGATGAACTCCTCCACCGCATCCAGCAGGATCTGGGGTCCGGCCACCGGCGACTGGATATAGAAGATGAGGCCGGGATGGCGGTTCAAGGGCAGGTTGCCGGCGCCCACCACGTAGCCGAGCTGCTGGCGGGTGCGCAGCTCGTGGAAGAAGGTGGAGGACATGATGTGGTTGGCCAGGGTGAAGCAGGCGAGATCCCGCGCCCTGGTGGTGCGGGACTGGTAGTAGACCAGCAGCGCCGAGTCTTCGTGCTCGCAACCCTGCTCGCGGATGAGGGTGCCTCTGTCCTGAATGGAGATGAGGGGGCGGCGGGTCTCGGCGCTGGGCTGGCTGCTGACGCCGAGGTGGCGCTCCAGCAGCGCCGCCAGCTCGAGTGCCTCGGCCACGTCCCAGTCCCCGTGGATCAGGGTCTCCACATGCACTTCGGCAAACAGCCGGGCGACGAAGTCGGGCATCTCGTCGAGGGTGATGGTGCGCAGGTGGCGCAGCAGTTGCTCGAACGGCGGATTGTTGGGCTGCAGCAGGCTGGTGAGCTGGTTGAAGAGCTGGGAGATGGGCCTCGTCTTGGACTGGTTCTCCCAGTTGCGGATGAGCTGCTCCTTGATCTCGGCGAAGCGGGCAGGGTCCGGATAACCCAGGGTGCGGTTGCCGAGGATCATGTCGAGCAGCAGCGGCTGCTTGTCGGCGAAGCCGCTCAGGTTGATGGTGAAGCCCCCCTGATGGGCATAGATCTGGTAGCCGAGTCCGGCGAGCTCGGCCGGGTAAGTGAGGGCATTGAGGTGATCCGTCAGCAGCTCCACCGCGAGCCGGGCCATGGCGATGTGGCGTGGGCTCCTGACCGCGTGCTCGCTGTCGATGGAGATATAGAGGTTGCCCTTGGGCACCCCGAACAGGTGCTCGTGCAGGTGCCAGAGCCTAAAACCTGGCCTGTCGATGAGGCAGGCCGGCAGGTCGGCGCAAAGCTCCGGCATGCGGGCATCCAGCCGGCTGCTGATAAAGGGGTTGGGTGCGGGCAGATGCAGCGCGGGATCCGGCTCGCTCTGCTGCCAGCGGATCTTCTCCGCCTCCGGGATGGGGGCGATGCTGTAAGGGGTCTGATACCAGCGGGCGAGGCGATCGGTGCTGACCTCCGGTGCCTGAATGGTCATGCGCAGGTTATGGGGGGTGAGCTTGGCGAGGAAGCGGCGGATCAGCGCCTCATCATATTCGCGCATCATGTAGTCGCCGTGGAGCAGATCGTCCGGGGCATAGCTGAACAGGTTCAGCACCAGGCCGGAGACGGTATCCAGTGCCCGGCCCCGCTCCTGAAAGCGGAAGGCCGACTCGAGCACGCTGCGCTTCTCGTCATAGCGCCAGGCCAGCAGGCCGTCACGCTCGATGAGTTTCAGATAGCCGAACAGGGCGGCGATGATGTCGTCCACCCTCTCCAGCCCGAGCGGGGTGAGCCCGAAGCTGATGCTGAAGTCCTTGAAGTTGGCGCCGCTGATGCCGCCGCCGGCGGCGAGCTGATTGACCCAGCCCCTGGCCTTGAGCAATGAGAGCAGGCTGCCGTCCCCTTCATAGCCGATGAGGTGGCTCAGGAAGGTGAGCGGTTTCTTGTCGTAAAACGCATCCACGTTGGGCAGCGGGAAGGTCAGCGCCAGCTTGCGGCTCTCCTTGACCGGCTTGATCTGAATGCGGATGCCGAGATCATCGAGCCGGTAGAGGGGGGCGGACAGGGTCGGGGTGCCCAGGTTGCGATCCAGGATGGGGCTGAAGAAGCGATCGCACCAGCCGAGCTGGGTCTCGATGGATTCGGGCGAGATCATCACCAGCGCCATGCGATCCGCGCTGTAGTGCACTTCGTAGAATGCAATGAGGTCGGAGCGCAGATCCCGGCCGGGCAGATCGGCCAGGGTATCCAGGTTGCCGACCGAGAACTTGGAGAAGGGGTGGGCCGGGTTGACCGTCTCTTTATGCACCTGGTAGCTGCGCCGCACGTCGTCTTGCAGCTTGAGGCGATATTCGGAGTCGACCGCGTTGCGCTCCTTGTCGACCCACTCCGGGCTGAAGGTGGGGCAGATGAAGAACTGGGAGAAACGATCGAGCCCGGCTTCGAAGAAGGCGTTGTCGATATCGAAGAAGAAGTTGGTGAACTCGGTGCCGGTCCAGGCGTTGTTGCTGCCCCCGTGGCGGCTCATGAACTGCTGATACTCGCCGGGCTTGGGATAGGTGCGGGTGCCGAGGAACAGCATATGCTCAAGGAAATGGGCCATGCCCTGCCTGTCGGCCGGATCATCGAAGTGACCGGTGTTGACGGCCAGGGAGGCGGCGGACTTGTCGGTGTCGGGATCGCAGATCAACAAGACTCTGAGCCGATTTGCCAGCTCCAGATAGTGATACCGCCGATGGTCATTAGGACTGGCATGTGGGCTCATGTGGGCTGACTCGCGGTGAATTTATTTGAATTTAAACATGATTATCGACCTCGCTATCTCACGAGGCAAACCCTTTTCTGAGAGGTAGCGCAATTGTTTCCCCCTGCATGGCGGGGTAAGATCCCCCCGCTATCTAAACAGGCCCGTTGGGCGAGGTTGTAATGAAAATCTACATCATGCGTCACGGCCAGGCTGGCATGAATGCGAAAACGGATGAACAGCGTCCACTGACCGAGCAGGGCATCGAAGAGTCCATTCACATGGCCCGCTGGTTGGCGCCCCAGCTGGCGGGAACGCTGGGCTTGGTGGTCCACAGCAACTACCTGCGAGCCAGACAGACCTGGCAGGCCATCGCCCCCGAGTTGCCCGACGCGCAAGAGGTGGAAGAGAGCGGCGAGATCACGCCCTATGGCGATCCGGCGCTGGTCGCGAGCTATCTGGCCGCATTGGCGACACAGCATGAGAGCATCCTGATGGTCAGCCACCTGCCGCTGGTGGGTTATCTGGTGCAGAGCCTCTGCCCGGCGGCCGGTGCGCCCATGTTTGCCACCTCGGGAATGGCCTGTATTGAGTGGCAAGATGGTAAGGGGGTATTGCTCTGGCTCGAAGGACCACATACAATACGCTAAAAGTTAATAAAAAGTTACGAATTGGTTTTTTGGGATGAGATAGGCTATTTTTCCGGTTTTTTATACAAAATTAACGGAATTATTTCGCAGAAGCTGCTGTCATACGGATACAACTGCAAGAGGTTGCAAACGATGAGAGTGTTCAAGAAGTATCTGCCGCTGATGGTGGCAAAGCATGTCAAAACCTTCTTCAAGGGGCGGATCTATATCCACGGCAGGGGGCGCTTCGATTTCCAGTCCGGCTTGTTGATGATGCCCTCGCCAGCGGACATTCCCCACCGCCAGACGGTGCTCGAGGTCAATGAGCTGATCTCGAGACTGCACATGGATGCGGCTTGATCATCGCATCCTGATGGTCGTCCTCCCCATGCCCGCCACCGTGCGGGCATGATTGTTTTTGGCCCTGCCGCCTCGATTTCGGTTCTGTTTGATTCCCTTTCTGCAGGCACTGCCGGGCTCCCCCATTGCCGCACTTGCTAATCTTGTTTGCCTCTTTATACTCCCGCCTAAAATACCCACCCCCTCTTTCTGGATATAGCAATGCCCCTTGCCTTTCTGTTTCCTTTCTCCTGCATGGCCATCTGGGCCGGCAACGGCATCGTCAGCAAGCTGGCGGTGGGGGTGCTCTCACCGGCGGCGCTGGCCTGGTCGCGCTGGATGGTGGCGGCCATTGTCCTGACTCCCTTCCTCGCCCGTCGGGCCTGGCGGGTGCGGGCCAAACTGCGGGCCGGTTTTTGCCAGCTGGCCATGCTGGCCCTGCTCGGCATGGTGCTGAACCAGACGTTCGGCTACTACGCGGCCCAGACCCTGGGAGCCACCGAGATCGGTCTGATGATGGGGCTGACCCCGCTGATGACGGTGTTGCTCAGCATCTGGCTGCTGCGCGAGCGGCCCACCTGGGGGGCCTTGCTCGGCGGCGTCATCTCCATCCTGGGGCTGGCCGTCTTGCTGGGGCAGGGGGATCCGACCCGGCTGCTCACGCAGGGCATCCACATCGGCTCCGTCTACATGCTGCTGTCGGCGGCGACCTATGCGCTCTACAGCGTGCTGCTCAAGCGCTGGGATCTGGGGCTCGACAACTGGTCCATGCTCTACGGCCAGGTGCTGTGCAGCCTGCTGTTCCTCACCCCCTTCTACCTGCTGGTGGATGGACAATGGCCCGATCGCAGCGCGCTCTGGCTCATCCTCTATGCGGGGATCCCGACCTCGGCCCTCTCCCCCTGGCTGTGGATGCAGGGGATAGCGCTGCTGGGCGCCAGCCGTACCGCCATCTTCATGAACCTGTTGCCGGTGATGACGGCAGCCTTGGCCATCAGCTGGCTGGGGGAGGAGCTGACCAGCTACCACCTGATCGGTGGCGGCATGACCCTGCTGGGGGTGTTGCTGGCGCAATTGCTGGTCAAACCCGTGGTCGTGCGGCGACGGGCAAGGCTCGCGATGGCCAGCTGCCAGGAAGATTGAATAAAAGGACCGCCTCTGAGGCGGTCTTTTCGTTTACGGGGTCTAGGGCGTTACTGCGCGGTGAGATAGAGGTCCTTCGAATAGACCAGATCCTGCGGGTTGTGGTAGGGATAGCCCTTGACGAAGGGCTTGAGCAGCCGTGACTTGACGTAGAAGTAGACGGGGGCAATGGGTGCCTCCTCGTCGATCAGCACCTCGGCCTGTTGATAGAGCCGGTTGCGTTCGGCCGGATCCTTGGAGTCGTGGGCCTTGGTCAGCAGGGCGTCGTACTGCTTGTTGGACCACTTGCCGCTGTTGGCGCTGCTGCTGGAGGTCATGATGTCGAGGAAGGTGGAGGCATCGTTGTAATCCCCGTTCCACGAGTAGCGGCTGACCCCGAAATCCCCCTCGTTGAGGGCTGACACCATGGTCTTCCACTCCATGTTGCTGAGCTCTGCCTTGACCCCCAGGTTGTGCTTCCACATGGAGGAGATGGCCAGCGCTATCTTCTTGTGCCCCTCGTTGGTGTTGTAGAGGATGTCCACATCCAGCGGATTCTGCGGCCCGTAGCCCGCCTCGGCCAGCAGTGCCTTGGCCTGGGTGAGGCGCGCCTCCTTGCTCATCTGCTCGCTGGGCGGACGCTTGAGCTCGAAACCATCCACGCTGGGAGGGGTCAGGCTGAAGGCCGAGATCTGGCCCTGGCCCAGGATCTTCCCGGTGATGGTGTCCCGGTCGATGGCAAGTGACAACGCCTTGCGCACCCTGACGTCGTCGAAGGGTTTGCGCTGGGTGTTGAACACATAGTAATAGGTGGCAAGCGAGGGGGCATTGATCAGCTCATCAGGGCTCTGGCTCTTGAGCTGCTGGTACTGCTCCAGCGGATAGGTGGTGTAGTGCAGCTCGCTCGAACGATAGCGGTTGTAGGCCGCCGTCTCCGAGACGATCTCCAGGTAGATCACCTTGTTCAGCACCGTATGGGCATTGTCCCAGTAGTGGGTATTGCGCTCGGCGATCAGGCGCTCGTTCGGGGTCCACTCCTTGAGTGCGAAGGCGCCGTTGGAGACGATGTTGCCCGGCTTGACCCACTCATGGCCAAACTTCTCGATGACCGCCTTGGGCGCCGGGAAGGTGGTGTAGTGGGCCAGGGTCTTCAGGAAGAAGGGGACAGGGTTTTTCAGGGTGATCTGCAGGGTGTGCGCATCGAGCGCCTTGATGCCGAGCGCCTCCGGTGCCCGTTTGCCCTGGATGACGCCACCGGCGTTGACCACGCCGGTCAGCTCGATGAACCAGGCGTAGTTGGAGGCGTTCTTGGGGTTGGCCGCCCGCTGCCAGCCATAGACGTAATCGGCCGCGGTGACCGGCTCGCCGTTGGACCACTTGGCCTCGGGTCTGAGCTTGAAGGTGTAGACGGTGCCCGTGCTGTCGAGCTCGTAACTGAGCGCGCCCGCGGCTCGCAGCTTGCCGTTGCTGTCCAGACTATAGAGTCCCTCGAACAGATCGTTGACGATGTCGCTGCCCGCGCTCTCTTCTGCCATCTGGGGATCGATGGAGGAGGGCTCGGTGCCGATGTTGCGCACGAAGGTTTGTTGGTCGCTGGGCAACAGCTTGGTGCCATCAGGCACCTGGGCCGCCAGGGCGGGGAGGGCGAGCAGGGTGGCAACCGTGCCGGCAATGAGAGTCCTTTTCATTGAATATCCTTATGTTTTTTTGCTTCCAAAGCCAAACCAATATGCTGTATTGGCGACGAGATCTCAAGGGGGGCTCAGGCCGCTTTTCAGGCATTGGACCGGATGGGGGCCGGGTATGGGAGAGGGGCGAAGATGAATAATTGTCACGAATTAACATGAAGAAAGAGGCCGATTGAAACCTGTTTTTCAGCGTTCCATCGCGTTTTTACGGGGCAAACTGGTGATTTATACGCCGGCTTAATTCGCTGCAAAAACAAAAAACAGGCGTTACATTAGGTTACAAAATAACGCAGCCGAGGATCGGCACTTTTTTTGCCGATGCTTGCAAACGTTTTCAAAGGCCAACGGAAACGCTCCTAAAGGAACAAGAATGCGAAACATGATCACCATGGGCGAGTTCATCGTCAAGAAGCAGGCGGACTACCCTACCGCGACCGGTGAGCTGACCTCACTGCTCAGCTCCATTCGTCTGGCTGCCAAGGTGGTGAACCGGGAGATCAACAAGGCGGGGCTGGCGGACATCATCGGCTCCATGGGGGCCGAAAACGTGCAGGGCGAGGTGCAGCAGAAGCTGGACGTCTATGCCAACGAGCGCTTCAAGGCGGCGCTGGAGGCCCGCGGCGAGGTGTGCGGCATGGCGTCCGAGGAGGAAGAAGACTTCGTCTCCTTCGATTCCGAGCTCTCCCGTCACTCCAAATATGTGGTGCTGATCGATCCCCTCGACGGCTCCTCCAACATCGACGTCAACGTCTCGGTTGGCACCATCTTCTCCATCTACCGCCGGGTCAGCAAGCCGGGCGCCGGCGTGACCCTGGAAGACTTCCTGCAGCCGGGCAACCGCCAGGTCGCCGCCGGTTACGTGGTATACGGCTCCTCCACCATGCTGGTCTACACCACCGGCTTCGGCGTCAACGGCTTCACCTACGATCCCTCCATCGGCTGTTTCTGCCTCTCCCACGAGAACATCCGCATCCCCGAGGAAGGCAAGATCTACTCCATCAACGAGGGCAACTACATCAAGTTCCCGGACGGGGTGAAGAAGTACCTGAAGTATTGCCAGGAGCGGGACGAGGCGACCCACAGGCCCTACACCTCCCGCTACATCGGCTCCCTGGTGTCGGATTTCCACCGCAACCTGCTCAAGGGCGGCATCTACATCTATCCGTCTGGCACCAACTCTCCGAACGGCAAGCTGCGCCTGCTCTACGAGTGCAACCCCATGGCCTTTTTGGTGGAACAGGCCGGTGGCAAGGCCTCCGACGGCTTTGGCCGCATCATGGATGTCCAGCCCGTCGCGCTGCACCAGCGTACCCCCTACTTCGTCGGCTCCACCAAGATGGTGGAGCGGGCCGAGGCCTTCATGCGGGAGTTCTCCGCCCACGAGGATCCGGCCAGCCAGGGTTGATGCCTGCGCCAGCCGCATAAAAAACGGGAGCCGATATGGCTCCCGTTTTGTTGTGTGCTCGCCGTGTTTAGAGGCTGTGGTTGGCGAGATCCGTCAGCAGGCTGTCCACCAGCTTCAGGCGCATGGCCCTGTCCTGATTCGGCACCTGGAAGCGCAAGCGGGTCGGCCCGTCCATCTTGTAGATGCGCGGCTGCTCGGAGAGCAGCTTGACCAGATAGCCGGGGTTGACCCTGGTGTCCTGGTTGAAGTCGAGATAACCGCCGCGCTCGCTCATCTCCACCCGGCGGATGCCGAGCGCCGTGGCACGCTGGCGGAAGGCGGCAATTTCCATGAGCGTCTTGGTCGGCTCCGGCAGCAGGCCGAAGCGGTCGATCAGCTCCACCTTCAACTCGCGCAGCTCCTGCTCGTCGGCGGCGCTGGCGATGCGCTTGTACATGGAGAGCCGCATGTTGACGTCCGGGATGTAGTCGTCCGGCAACAGGGCCGGCAGGCGCAGCTCCACCTCGGTGTGCTGGCTCATCAGCTGCTCAAGGGACGGCTCCTTGCCGTTCTTGAGCGCCTCCACCGCCTGCTCCAGCAGCTCCATGTAGAGGGTGAAACCGATCGACTCGATCTGGCCGCTCTGATCGTCGCCGAGCAGCTCGCCCGCGCCGCGGATCTCCAGATCGTGGGTGGCCAGCGCGAAGCCGGCACCGAGATCCTCGAGGGAGGCGATGGCCTCCAGCCGCTTGATGGCGTCCTTGCTCATCAGCTTGGGATGGGGGGTGAGCAAATAGGCATAGGCCTGGTGATGGGAGCGGCCGACCCGGCCCCGCAGCTGGTGCAACTGGGCCAGCCCCAGATGATCGGCGCGGTCCATGATGATGGTGTTGGCGCTCGGCACGTCGATGCCGGTCTCTATGATGGTGGTGCAGACCAGCAGGTTGAAGCGCTGGTGATAGAAGTCCGACATGATGCGCTCAAGATCGCGTTCGCGCATCTGGCCGTGGGCGATGCCGATGCGCGCCTCCGGCACCAGCTCGGCGAGATCGCCTGCGCACTTCTCGATGCTCTCCACGTCGTTGTGCAGGTAGTAGACCTGACCGCCGCGTTTCAATTCCCGCAGCACCGCCTCGCGGGTGACCGCCGGCTCCTGCTGGCGCACGAAGGTCTTGATGGCGAGTCGCTTGGCCGGCGGGGTGGCAATGATGGAGAGATCCCGCATGCCGGACATCGCCATGTTGAGGGTGCGCGGTATGGGGGTTGCGGTGAGGGTGAGGATGTCCACGTCGGCCCGCAACGCTTTGATCTTCTCCTTCTGGCGCACCCCGAATCTGTGCTCCTCATCGACGACGAGCAGCCCCAGATCCTTGAAGGTAAGCTCGGAGCCCAGCAGCTTGTGGGTGCCGATGATGATGTCCACCTTGCCCTCGCGCAGCTCTTTGAGCACGGCGGTCTGCTCCTTGGCGGAGCGGAAGCGGCTCAGCACCTCCACCCGCACCGGCCAGTTGGCGAAGCGATCGCGGAAGTTGTCGTAGTGTTGCTGGGCCAGCAGGGTGGTGGGTACCAGCACCGCCACCTGCTTGCCGCCGTGCACCGCCACGAAGGCGGCCCGCATCGCCACCTCGGTCTTGCCAAAGCCCACATCGCCGCACACCAGCCTGTCCATGCTCTTGGCCTGGCACATGTCCCCCAGCACAGCGTTGATGGCGTTGAGCTGATCCTCGGTCTCCTCGAACGGGAAGCCGGCGGCAAACTGACGGTAGGCCTCCTTGTCGTGCTTGAAGGCAAAGCCCTTGCGGGCGGCGCGCAGGGCATAGACGTCCAGCAGCTCGGCCGCCACGTCGCGGATCTTCTCCGCCGCCTTGCGCCTGGCCTTGGTCCAGGCCTCGCCGCCGAGCTTGTGGCTCGGCGGATTGTCGGAGCCGGTGTAACGGCTGATCAGGTGCAAGTTGGTGACCGGCACGAACAGCTTGTCGCCGCCGGCGTATTCCAGGGTCAGGAACTCGGTGGGCAGGCCACCGGCATCCAGGGTCTCGAGGCCGAGATAGCGACCGACCCCGTGATCCAGGTGCACCACCGGCTGGCCCTGGGTCAGCTCGCCCAGGTTGCGGATCACCGCATCCGAGCTCAGGTTCTTGCTCTTCTCCCGCTGCCGTTTGCTGCGGATCTTGCCGCCAAGCAGCTCGGTCTCGGTGATGAGCGCCAGCTCGTCCTGACCGGGCTCGCGCAGCAGGAAGCCCCGCTCCAGCGGGCTGACCAGCAGGCCGTGGCGCGCCTTGCTCCCTATGAAGGCATCGAGGGAGGCGAACTCCTTGGGCTGCAGTTGGATGCGTGCCAGCAGATCGCCGAGCACCTCGCGCCGCCCCTCGGACTCCACCGCAAACAGGGTGCGGCCCTTGAACTGGTCGAGGAACTGGCCCAGCGCCAGCAGGGGCTGCTCCTTGCTGTGATCCAGCTGCAGGTCTGGCAGGGGAGCCAGGGGCAGATCCCAGTGGCCGGCGCCGCCGTCGGTGGCGGCCTCCTGCAGCCGCACGGCGCCATACTGGCCGAGGGCGGCAAACAGCTGCTCCACCGGCAGATAGATCTGTTGGGGCGGCAGCAAGGGGCGGGTGTTGTCCCAGCGCCTGTCTTCATAGCGCTGGCCGATATCGTTCCAGAAGCGCTGGGCGGCGGGATAGATCTCCCCCACGGTGAGCAGCAGGGTGTTGTCCGGCAGGTAATCAAACAGACTGGCGGTCTGCGCGAAGAAGAGCGGCAGATAGTATTCGATGCCGGCGGGCCAGCGCCCCTTGCTCACCTCCTGGTAGACAGATCCCTCGGCGCGCGACAGCTCGAACTGCTCGCGGAATTGGCCCCGGAACAGCTCGATGGCCCCTTCGTCGGTGGGAAACTCCCGGGCGGGCAGCAGGCTGACGCTCTTGACCGGCTCGCTGGAGCGCTGGGTCTCGGGATCGAAGGGGCGGATGGAGTCCACCTCGTCGTCGAAGAAGTCGATGCGATAGGGGCTGTTGCTGCCCATGGGGAAGAGGTCGAGCAGGGAACCGCGGGCGGCGAATTCGCCGTGCTCCAGCACCTGATCCACCGCCACGTAACCCGCCTCGGCGAGGCGACCCCGCAGCTGTTGCAGGTTGAGGCGCTGACCGGCCTTCACCAGCAGGCTGTACTTGTCGAGATAGACTTGGGGCGCGCAGCGCAGCATCAGGGTGGAGATGGGCACGATCAGCACGCCGCTGTTCATCTGCGGCAGCTTGTAGAGGGTCTCGAGCCGCTGGGAGATGATGTCCTGGTGGGGGGAGAAGGTGTCGTAGGGCAGGGTCTCCCAATCCGGGAACATCAGCACGGGATCGTCCAGCAGGAACTGCAGTTCCTGTTCGAGGCGCAGGGCACTCGGGGTATCGGCGGTCACCAGCAGGACGGGGCGATTCGCCTCCTGGGTGAGGCGGGCGGCAACCAGCGCCAGGCTGCTGCCGACCAGCTGGCCGAGCGTTAACTTTTGGCCCGCTTTGGCGGGCAAGGCGGGGAGTTTCATTGGCATCGTTCGATTCTTTTAACGTTGACGTTGGCTGTGGTTAGCGCTGACGCTCTTGGGCACGCAGTTTGAGCTGTTTCGATTGCACATGCAGGCTGGCGCGCACCAGCAGTTCCCGGTCATCCTCGCGGATCCGCACATAGTCGAGCACCACGTGCACGCCATGTTCGCTCGGCTCCAGGTGTTTGACCTCGGCATAGCAGTAGACGGCGGAGGCCTCCTCGCGCAGGAAGATCTTGAGGCGCACCAGCTGATGGACCCGCGGCGCCTCGCCATGCCCCTGACGTGGATGCAGGTAGGTGAGCTGACCGGCGCCAAAGCGCAGGGTGTGGAAGCGATGCTCGGGGTGATCCTGTACCGCCAGCACATAGCCCATGATCATGTCGATCTTGCGCGACTGCTGGTTGATGATCTCCACCAGATCGTGCATCGACTCGTTCTGGTTGCGCAGCAGGCGGCTGCTCATCATGTCGATGGAGGTGATGGAGGAGGCGATGCGAAAGGGTTCGGGCAGCTCGGCGTCCAGTGCCTCCAGCGTCGGCAGGTGAAAATCGGCCGGCATGGGGATCACATTGACCGGCGTGGCATGGGTGACGCTGAAGAACTGTTCCTGCATGGAGGCTATCCCTTGTTGTCATAGTCTATTTGCCTTTATTATCCGGTATCTTATTTCGTTGGCAACGTACATATCCTTGAAGACTGGACTTTTTCAGCCACTGTCGCTGGCCATCGGCCTGCGTTATGCAGGCTCACGACGCAGTAACCGCTTCGTTTCATTCATCTCCCTCTTCTCCACCTTCGGCATCGCCATCGGGGTCGCGGCCCTGATGGTGGTCATCTCTGTGATGAACGGTTTCGAGGGGCAGCTCAAGGGCCGCATCCTCGGGGTGATCCCCCATGTGGTGGTGACCAATGCCGCCGGCCGGATGGAGGTGGCGCCCCCTGGCCTGCCCGATCTGGCCAGGCTGCCCCACGTGGTCGCCCGTGCCCCCATGCTCGACAGCGAAGGCATGTTGCAGAGCCCGGGCCAGCTCACCGGCGTCAGCGTGCAGGGCATAGATCCGGCGCAGTGGCCCAAGGATGACATCCTGCACGCCCAGATGCTGGGCGGGCGGCTGGACAGCCTGCAGCGCGGTGAATACCACATAGTGCTGGGGCAGGGGGTGGCCAACCGCCTCAAGGTGTCCATCGGCGACCAGGTGCGTCTCATCCTGACCGAGGGCACCCGCTTCACGCCTTTTGGCCGGGTACCGGCCCAGCGGCTGTTCACCGTCTCCGGCATCTTCGGGGTCGGCGCCGATGTGGACAGCCAGGTGGCACTGATCGCGCTCGGCGACGCCCAGCGCATGCTGCGCCTGCCCGAAGGCACAGTCGGCGGCATTCGCCTCTGGCTGGATGATCCCTTCGCCGCCGATCAGGTGATCAAGACCCCCTTGCCCGACGGGCTGGAGTGGCAGGATTGGCGCCGCGAGCGCGGCGAGCTGTTCCAGGCGGTGGCCATGGAGAAACGCATGATGGGGCTGATGCTGGTGCTGATCATCGCGGTCGCCACCTTCAACATCCTCTCCGCCCTGGTGATGGTGGTCACCGACAAGGAAGGGGAGGTCGCCATCCTGCGGACCATGGGCATGAGCGAGTCCGGTATCGTCAAGATCTTCATGGTACTCGGCGCCTCCAGCGGGGTCATAGGTGCCCTGTTTGGTGGTTTGGCGGGGCTTGGCCTCTCCCTGGGGCTCAACCCCCTACTCGATGCGGTGGGGCTCAACCTCTATATGGCCGCCGGCGGCTCTGGCCTGCCGGTGATCGTCGAGCCCGCCCAGGTCGTCACCATCTTGCTGGGCGCCGTGCTGCTCAGCTTCAGCGCCACCCTCTACCCTGCGGCCCGTGCGGCCCGGGTGAAACCGGCCGAGGCGCTGCGTTATGAATAATTCATCTTCTCTTATATTGCATCCCAGTGGAGCCCCTCTTATGAATGAGTCCTTATCACGTAACGCTCAGCCGCGTGAACCTCTGCTGCGTTGCGAGGCACTGAATCATGTCTACAAAGAGGGCAATCTCGAGACTCAGGTGCTCAAGGGGATAGATCTCAGCGTAGCCCCCGGCGAGATGCTGGCGGTGGTGGGCAGCTCGGGTTCGGGCAAGACCACCCTGCTGCACCTGATGGGGGCGCTAGACAACCCTTCCAGCGGCGCCGTGCTGTTCAAGGGGCAGGATATCCATCACTGGGACAGTCGCACCCAGGCCAGGTTCCGCAACCAGGAGCTGGGTTTCGTCTACCAGTTCCACCATCTGCTGGCCGAGTTTACCGCGCTGGAGAACACCGCCATGCCGCTGCTGATCGCCGGGGAATCGGTGGCGAGCGCCAGCGACAAGGCAACCCGGATGCTGGGGCGTGTGGGGCTCTCCCATCGCCTCCATCACAGGCCGTCCGAGCTCTCCGGTGGCGAACGCCAGCGGGTGGCCATCGCCCGCGCCCTGGTCAACGAGCCGAGCCTGGTGCTGGCGGACGAGCCGACCGGCAACCTGGATCACGCCAGTGCCACCGCCGTCTACGAGCTGCTGTGCGAGTTGAACCGGGAGCTGGGCACCGCCTTCGTGGTGGTGACCCATGACTTGAGCCTCGCCGCCAAGCTGCATCGCCGGGTGACCCTGGTGAGCGGTATCATGGCGGAGGTCGCCTGATGTTCAAGCCGCTGCCCCTCTTTCTGGGCCTGCGTTACAGCCGCTCCCGCCGTCGTAACGGTTTTATCGCCTTTATCTCGGCCTCCTCCCTCATCGGCATCGCGCTGGGGGTGATGGCCCTCATCCTCGGCCTTTCGGCCATGAACGGGTTCGAGCGCGAGCTCAAGAATCGGGTGCTCTCGGTGGTGCCGCATGGCGAGCTGATCGGCATGGAGGCGCCGCTGCCCGACTGGCCCAGGCTGCGGGATTACCTGCTGGCCCAGCCCGGGATCGAAGCTGCCGCCCCCGTCATCCGTCTCGATGGCCTGCTGGAACACGGCTCCGCCCTCAAGGGGGTGCAGGTACGCGCCGTGTTGCCCGAGCTCGAGGCCAACCTGTCCGATGCGGGCAAGTACATGACGGGGCGCGGCCTGCGCGAGCTGCAGGCCGGTGGCAACGGGGTCATCCTCGGCAAGACCATCGCCGACAAGCTGGGGGTCGGGATCGGTGACACCGTCGCCCTGTTGCTGCCGCAGGGGGGAGATGCAGCCGGCATCAAGAATCCGAAGCGGGAGGCGCTCAAGGTGGTGGGGCTGCTGGAGATAGGCGGCCAACTCGACGGGCTGCTCGGTTTCATGCACCTCGCCGACGCCCAGGCCATCACCGGCATGGGCAGCGCGGTGGAGGGCTTCAGCCTCAAGGTGAATGACGTGCTCAAGGCGCAGTCCATCACGGTGGCGGCCGCCCAGAAATTTCCGCATTACGTCTACATCAGCAGCTGGATGAGCCGCCAGGGCTACCTCTATCAGGACATCCAGATGGTGCGCACCGTGATGTACGTGGTGATGCTGATGGTGGTGGCGGTAGCCTGCTTCAACATCGTCTCCACTCTGGTGATGGCGGTGAACGAGAAGCGCAGCGAGATCGCCATCCTCAAGACCATGGGGGCGAGCCCGGGCCAGATCCGGCTCACCTTCGTCATCCAGGGCATGGTGAACGGGGTGCTCGGCGCCCTGCTCGGGGCCCTGCTCGGCGGCCTGCTTTCGAGCAAGCTGACCCAGATCCTGAGCTTCATCGAGGGGGTGATCGGCCATCGCTTCCTCAACCCGGACATCTACTTCATCGACTTCCTGCCGACCGAGCTGCACCTGCAGGATCTGGTGATAGTCACCAGCGCCGCCATCCTGATGAGTCTGCTGGCGACCCTCTATCCCGCCTGGCGGGCGAGTGGCCTGGTGCCGTCCCGCGAGTTGGGACACTGATCGACGCCGGATGTGAAGACAAAGAAGAAGGGCCCGTTACGGGCCCTTCGCTTTTTCTGGTGGCGGCGATGGAAGGCTCAGTGGGCGTTGAGTTCATCCAAGGGCAGCGAGAAGCTGGCCACGAACACGTCGATGAAGTAGCGCATCGCCGGGTTCATGCGGGCGGCCAGCATCTGCTCGAGCCGCTTCCTGGCCGGCTCGAACTCCCGGTTGCCGGCATTGATCTCTTCCAGGCACTTGGTGTAGGCGCAGAGGGTGTCGGCATCCTTCACCAGCCGGCTGAGCTCGCCATCCTGGGCGCCGGAGTCGAGCAGGGGGCGAAAATCTTCCATCAGCTCGGGGGGCAGCATCCCCAGCAGGCGCTGCTCGGCCGCCAGCTCTATCTTCTTGTATTCACGGGCTATCTCGGGGTTGAAATACTTGACCGGGGTCGGTAGATCACCGGTCAGCACCTCGCTGCTGTCGTGGTAGAGCGCCATCACCGCGGCCAGGTTGGCATCGACCCTGCCATCAAACAGGCGATTCTGGATGACCCCGAGGGCGTGGGCCACCATGGCGACCTGCAGGCTGTGCTCGGCGATGTTTTCCGGCTGTATGTTGCGCATCAGCGGCCAGCGATAGATGAGTCGCATGCGGGCGAGGTTGGCGAAGAAGTGGCTGGGGAGCATGAATGACCTCGAACGGGGGCAATGAAAAAGGGCAGACCCTAGTCTGCCCTTTTTTTACCTCGCAGGCATAGCCCGCCGCCGCATTCTTGTTTAGCGAATGTAGCGACCGGATTCGGCCTCGTGATTGGTCACCACCATCTGCCCGATGGGGGCCAGCGCGATCAAGGCGAGCTTGAGGTGCTGGATGCCAAACGGGATGCCGATGATGGTCACGAAGCAGGCCAGCGCCGAGGCGATATGGCCGATGGCCAGCCAGACCCCGATCACCAGGAACCAGAGGATGTTGCCGATGAGCCCCAGCACGCCGGAGCCGATGTCGCTCTGGCCGGTCATGCTCTTGCGGCTCACCGCCTGCTTGCCAAACGGGAAGAAGGTGAAGGTGCCGATGACGAAGCAGGAACGCCCCCAGGGGATCCCTATCAGGGACACGAAGCAGAGCAGCCCGGCCAGCCACCAGGCCAGCCCCATGACGACGCCCCCCAGTACAAACCAGAGCAGGTTAAACAAGAAGCGGAAAAAGGACATGTGGGTCACTCCAGACTCATAAATTGGTTGTCACCATAGCGAGCGGCGTCGAGGGACGCAATGGCTGATGCGAGAAGGTGGACAATTTGGGTCGCAGCCGCCCTCGGCGGGGCCGTTTTGCGGGCCACAGGGGTGGAAAAAGGGAGGGTTGGTGCGTAAAAAGGTGAGCGAGTGCAAATTATTGCTAACCTGGCGCTTGAACTGGGGCCAGGGCTTCCCCATATAAGGGGCAGACATGCGCAAATTGTGCCGTCTGTGCCCCGGATGGGGGATGTGCGGCTCGACGCGACCAATGTGCGCCGCTATAATGTCGTGTCATATTTTCTCATCACAAAGACAGTCGTTGTCTTTATAAACAGGAAGACTCCGGGTTTTACCCAGGGGTAATAAAGGGTCAGCACACAGTGCTGAGTTGAACGAGGTAAAAGAATGCAAGTTTCTGTAGAGACAACCCAGGGTCTGGAACGCCGTCTTACCATCACTGTACCGGCTGCTACCGTTGACGCTGCCGTGCGTAAAGAATTGAATGGCCTGGCCAAGACTCGTCGCATCGACGGTTTCCGTCCTGGCAAGGCTCCGGTTGCCATCATCAAGAAGATGTTCGGCGCCATGGCCCATGCCCGCGTTGCCGATG
This sequence comes from Aeromonas sp. sif2433, assembly GCF_019218705.1. NCBI lineage: Bacteria > Pseudomonadati > Pseudomonadota > Gammaproteobacteria > Aeromonadales > Aeromonadaceae > Aeromonas > Aeromonas sp. sif2433. Next base: position 58,098 of record NZ_JAHUXD010000001.1, on the reverse strand, counting down.
AAATGATGCAGAACAACTTCATCAAGGCCATCATCGAAAACAAACTGAGCCCGGCCGGCGCGCCGACCATGGATCCGAAAGAGATCAAGGAAGGCCAGGATTTCGAGTTCACCGCCACTTTCGAAGTGTACCCGGAGTTTGAAGTTGCAGGCCTCGAGACCATCAAGGTCGAGAAGCCGGTTGCGACCGTCAAGGATGAAGATCTGGCCAACATGATCGACACCCTGCGCAAGCAGCACGCGACCTGGACCGATGTTGACGCCGCTGCCGCCAAGGGCATGCGTGTCACCCTGGACTTCGTCGGTTCCATCGACGGTGAAGAGTTCGACGGCGGCAAGGCCGAAGGTTTCACCCTGGAGCTGGGCGCTGGCCGCATGATCCCGGGCTTCGAAGATGCCATCCTGGGCAAGAAAGCGGGCGACGAGTTCACCATCGAGGTGACTTTCCCGGCTGACTACCACGCCGAAAACCTCAAAGGCAAGGCGGCCAAGTTTGCCTCCAAGCTGAACAAGGTTGAAGAGCAGGTGCTGCCCGAGCTGACCGAAGAGTTCGTCAAGCGTTTTGGCATCGAGAGCGGTAACGTTGAAGAGCTGAAGGCCGAAGTGCGCAAGAACATGGAGCGCGAACTGGCCCAGGCCCTGAAAAACAGCGTGAAAGAGCAAGTGCTGAACGGCCTGGTTGAAGCCAACCAGATCGATCTGCCGAAGGCTGCCGTTGCCCAGGAAATCGATACCCTGCGTCAGCAGGCGCTGCAGCGTTTCGGTGGCTTCCAGGGCGGCAACGCTCCCGAGCTGCCGGCCGAGCTGTTCCAGGCCCAGGCCGAGCGTCGTGTCCGCGTTGGTCTGCTGCTGGGTGATGTCATCCGCACCAACGAGATCAAGGCTGACGATGCCCGTGTGACCAGCATCATCGAGTCCATGGCCACCGCCTACGAAGATCCGAAGGAAGTGATCGAGTACTACCAGAAGAACGAGCAGATGCTGAATGGCGTCCGCAATCTGGCGGTTGAAGATCAAGCCATCGACCTGATCCTGTCCAAGGCGCAAGTGACCGAGAAAGAAGTGGCCTTCGACGAAGTGATCAACAAGTCCGGTGCCGCTGCCTAAGAACATTTGACTTGAGGTCAAAACTGTTAAGTATAATGGCTCGTGTGATCTCCACTCGGGCCATTTTATTTTAGGGACAATGCCTTATGTACAAGAACTATAACGATGTGACTGAATCCCCACGCAATGCGCTCATCCCTATGGTGGTCGAGCAGACGGCGAAAGGGGAGCGTTCTTACGACATCTATTCCCGCCTGCTGAAAGAGCGGGTCATCTTCCTGACGGGTCAGGTTGAGGATCACATGGCGAACCTGGTGGTGGCTCAGCTGCTGTTCCTGGAGTCCGAGAACCCGGATCAGGACATCAGCATCTACATCAACTCGCCGGGTGGTGCCGTCACTGCGGGTATGTCCATCTATGACACCATGCAGTTCATCAAGCCGGACGTCAGCACCGTCTGTATGGGGCAGGCCTGCTCCATGGGCGCCTTCCTGCTGGCCGGTGGCGCCAAGGGCAAGCGCTTCTGCCTGCCCAATGCGCGCGTGATGATCCACCAACCGCTGGGCGGCTTCCAGGGCCAGGCATCTGACATCCAGATCCATGCCCAGGAGATCCTGAAGATCAAGAATACCCTGAACGAGCGTCTGGCCTTCCACACCGGCCAGGACATGGCCACCGTCGAGCGTGACACCGATCGTGACAACTTCATGTCGGCCGAGCAGGCCGTGGCCTATGGTCTGGTCGACGGCATCCTGAGCCAGCGCGGCTGAGCAGGGTATCCCGTCCTGTTGTAAACTCAACAGGACGATCCATCCTCTATTGATAGAACGAGGTTGCTGAATGACAGAGAAACGCAAGGGTGAGGGCGACAAGCTGCTTTATTGCTCTTTCTGCGGCAAAAGTCAGCATGAAGTGCGTAAGCTGATCGCTGGCCCTTCCGTCTACGTATGTGATGAGTGTGTCGAGCTGTGCAACGACATCATCCGCGAAGAGATCCGCGAGATCTCTCCCAAGCGTGATGGTAGCGAGCTGCCGACCCCTCATGAAATTCGTGCGCACCTGGATGACTATGTGATCGGCCAGGAGTACGCCAAGAAGGTGTTGGCCGTGGCCGTTTACAACCACTACAAGCGTCTGCGCAGCGGCAGCGAAGCCGGCGGTGTGGAGCTTGGCAAGTCCAACATCCTGCTGATTGGCCCGACCGGTAGCGGCAAGACCCTGCTGGCCGAGACGCTCGCCCGCCTGCTGGATGTACCCTTCACCATGGCCGACGCCACCACCCTGACCGAAGCCGGTTATGTGGGCGAAGACGTGGAGAACATCATCCAGAAGCTGCTGCAAAAGTGCGACTACGACGTAGAGAAGGCCCAGCGTGGCATCGTCTACATCGACGAGATCGACAAGATCTCCCGCAAGTCGGACAACCCCTCCATCACCCGCGACGTGTCCGGGGAAGGGGTGCAGCAGGCGTTGCTCAAGCTGATCGAAGGCACCATAGCTTCCGTCCCGCCGCAAGGTGGTCGCAAGCATCCGCAGCAGGAGTTCTTGCAGGTTGATACCTCCAAGATCCTCTTCATCTGCGGTGGCGCCTTTGCCGGCCTGGACAAGGTGATCGAGCAGCGTTCCGTCAAGGGCACCGGCATCGGTTTTGGCGCTGACGTCAAATCCAAGAACGCCAAGGCGACCTTAAGCGAGAACTTTGCCAAGGTGGAGCCGGAGGATCTGATCAAGTACGGTTTGATCCCCGAGTTCATAGGTCGTCTGCCGGTGGTCGCGACCCTCACCGAGCTGGACGAGGCTGCCCTCATCCAGATCCTGAAAGAGCCGAAAAACGCGTTGACCAAGCAGTACGCCGCGCTGTTCGCCCTGGAAGAGGTGGAACTGGAGTTTCGTGACGACGCCCTGAACGCCATTGCGCGCAAGGCGATGGAGCGTAAAACCGGTGCCCGTGGTCTGAGATCCATCGTCGAAGCCGTGTTGCTCGACACCATGTATGACTTGCCCTCCCTGGAAGGGGTCAGCAAGGTGGTGATCGACGAGACGGTGATCAAAGGGGACTCCGCGCCTCTGATGATCTACGACAATCCCGAGACTCAGGCCGCCGCCTCAGAGTAACTGGCTGATTTTTAATCACATAAAGGGGCATTTTGCCCCTTTCATGCTTTTTACGGCCAAGGCGATTGAATCTCATCTTAGCGCCCCCATATACTCAGCCAAGCGCTTTGCCAACGGTATAACAAGCCGAGAGGACATATATGAACCTAGAGCGTTCAGAACGCATCGAGATTCCCGTCCTGCCTCTTCGTGACGTGGTGGTTTACCCCCACATGGTCATTCCACTCTTTGTGGGGCGGGAAAAATCCATTCGCTGTCTGGAAGCGGCCATGGAGCAGGACAAAAAAGTCCTGCTGGTGGCCCAGAAGGATGCGTCGACAGACGAACCTACGGTGGAGGAGATCTTCTCCGTCGGGACAGTGGCCAATATCTTACAGATGCTCAAGCTGCCGGACGGCACCGTCAAGGTGCTGGTGGAAGGGGGCCAGCGTGCCCGTCTTGAGCGGATGATCGATGACAAGGACTTCTTCGTCGGTGAGGCGCAGTACATAGCGTCTGCCGCCATCGAGGAGAAGGATCAGGATGTGCTGGTGCGATCCGCTATCGGCCAGTTTGAAGGCTACATCAAGCTCAACAAGAAGATCCCGCCCGAGGTACTCACCTCGATCTCGGCGATCGACGATGCGGCGCGCCTGGCTGACACCATGGCCGCGCACATGCCGCTCAAGCTCGAAGACAAGCAGAAGGTGCTGGAAATCTCCTCTGTGTCCGAGCGCATCGAGTTTCTGATGGCCATGATGGAGTCGGAGATTGACCTCTTGCAGGTCGAGAAACGCATCCGCTCCCGGGTCAAGAAGCAGATGGAGAAGAGCCAGCGCGAGTACTATCTCAACGAGCAGATGAAGGCCATCCAGAAAGAGCTGGGTGAGCTGGAAGACAGTCCGGACGAATTCGAGGCCCTCAATCGCAAGATTGAAGAGGCCGGAATGCCGGACGATGCCCGTGAGAAGGCCCTGGCCGAGCTCGCCAAGCTGAAGATGATGTCCCCCATGTCGGCCGAGGCCACAGTGGTGCGCAGCTACGTGGACTGGATGGTGCAGGTGCCCTGGAAGGCCCGCTCCAAGGTCAAGAAAGATCTCGCCAAGGCACAAGAGGTGCTGGATTCGGATCACTATGGCCTGGAGAAGGTCAAGGATCGCATCCTCGAATACCTGGCGGTGCAGGCAAGGGTCAACAAGCTCAAGGGGCCGATCTTGTGTCTGGTAGGGCCACCCGGGGTGGGCAAGACCTCGCTGGGTCAGTCCATCGCCAAGGCGACCGGTCGCAAATATGTGCGCATGGCGCTCGGCGGCGTGCGTGACGAGGCGGAGATCCGTGGTCACCGTCGCACCTATATCGGCTCCATGCCCGGCAAGCTCATCCAGAAGATGGCGAAGATCGGCGTGAAGAACCCGCTGTTCCTGCTCGACGAGATCGACAAGATGAGCTCGGACATGCGTGGCGATCCGGCCTCGGCCTTGCTGGAAGTGCTGGATCCGGAGCAGAACAACAGCTTCAACGATCACTATCTGGAAGTGGACTATGACCTGTCGGACGTGATGTTCGTGGCCACCTCCAACTCCATGAACATCCCGGGTCCCTTGCTGGACCGGATGGAAGTGATCCGTCTGTCCGGGTACACCGAGGACGAGAAGCTCAACATCGCCAAGCAGCACCTGGTCGCCAAGCAGATCCAGCGCAACGGCTTGAAAGAGTCCGAGATCACCATCGAAGACTCCGCCCTGATCGGGGTGATCCGCTACTACACCCGCGAGGCGGGGGTGCGTAGCCTGGAGCGCGAGATCTCCAAGATGTGTCGCAAGGCGGTCAAACGCATCCTGCTGGACAAGAGCATCAAGCATGTTCTGGTCAATCAGGAGAACCTCAAGGAGTTCCTCGGGGTCCAGCGTTTCGATTACGGCAAGGCCACCAGCCAGAACCAGATCGGCCAGGTGTGCGGCTTGGCGTGGACCGAGGTGGGCGGCGATCTGCTCACCATCGAGACCACCAACATGCCGGGCAAGGGCAAGCTCACCTACACCGGCTCGCTCGGTGATGTGATGCAGGAGTCCATCCAGGCCGCCATGACGGTGGTGCGGGCCCGCGCCGAGATGCTGCGTATCAACGCCGACTTCTACGAGAAGCGTGACATTCACGTGCACGTGCCGGAAGGGGCGACCCCGAAGGATGGCCCCAGCGCCGGTATCGCCATGTGTACCGCCCTGGTCTCCAGCCTGACCGGCAACCCGGTCCGTGCCGATGTGGCCATGACCGGGGAGATCACCCTGCGCGGTGAGGTGCTGCCCATCGGCGGCCTCAAAGAGAAGCTGCTGGCGGCCCACCGTGGCGGCATCAAGCGGGTGCTGATCCCGAAAGAGAACGAGCGCGACCTGGAAGAGATCCCGGCCAACGTCAAACAAGACCTTGAAATTTATCCGGTTCGCTGGATTGATGAGGTGCTGGCACTGGCGCTGCAGGACAATCCACAGGGTTTCGAACGCGTTTCTGTCGTGTAAATGTTGATGCGCCGCAAATTTGGCGCATTCGGGAGGTGGTTAAGGCTTGCATGCGCCGGATAACGGAAGTAGCCTTGACCACCGATCGGGTACTCATGATGAGTCGCAATGCGTGATGTGGCGCGGGTTTGCGCCAGATTGTCACTTGCAACTGATCAGGAGGCTTGCTATAAAACCTCCACTTGTTGTGGCCAGGGAAATCAGCGCCGCAGCGATGTTCGATAAAAGGGGAATATAAGAGTGAATAAATCTCAACTGATTGACAAGATTGCAGACGGTGCTGATATCTCCAAAGCCGCTGCTGGCCGTGCGCTTGATGCCTTCATCGAAGCAGTAGGTGAAGCTCTGAAAGAGGGTGACCAGGTTGCTCTGGTTGGTTTCGGTACCTTCGCTGTACGCGAGCGTGCTGCTCGTTCTGGCCGTAACCCGCAAACTGGCGCGACCATCGAAATCGCCGCCGGTAAAGTTCCTGCCTTCAAAGCGGGCAAGGCCCTGAAAGACGCGGTCAACTAAGCCGGACGCTGATTCTCATCGGCACCGTCCTTGGTCGCAGACCAGACAAGTTAGAGGGCTCTCCCTCATACTGATTGACCAAGGCGCATCGCAATCGGTGCGCCTTTTCATTATTTAGGCCCATCGAGTTCGGGAGCATAAGTACAAACATGATGTTGGATAAACTACGCGAAGGGGCGCAGGGCAAGGTAGCCAAGGTTATCTTGGGCCTGATCATTCTCTCCTTTGCCTTGGCCGGTGTAGGTAGCTACCTCAACGGCCCGGCACGTACCGCCCCCGCCACCGTCAACGGCAATGACATCAGTGCCCCCGCACTGGAGAATGCCTATCGCAACGAGCGGGCCCGCATGGAGTCCCAAATGGGCGAGGCCTTCAACCAGATGGCCGCCAACCCCGATTACATGAAACAGTTCCGCCGTGGTGTGCTGGACCGGCTCATCGATCAGGCGCTGATCGATGACAAGGCCCGTGAACTCGGCCTGCGCATCAGCGACGAGCAGATCAAGCAGGCCATCGTCGCCATGCCGGAGTTTGTCGAAGAGGGCAAATTCAGCAACGAGCGCTACCTGCAGCTGATCCGCCGTGCCGGCATGACGCCGGAGATGTTCCGCGACTCCCTGCGCCAGGACATGGTGCGCCAGCAACTGATGGGCGCCCTGCTGGGCTCCGAATTCGCCCTCAAGGGTGAAGCCGAACAGCTCGACAAGCTCTACAACCAGACTCGCGATCTGCGCCTGGTGCGCCTGGCTGCCTCTGCCTATCTGGGCGAGGTCGAGGTCTCCGATGCGGAGGTGGATCAGTTCTACAAGGCCAACAGCGCGCGTTTCATGAACGACGAGCAGGTCAAGGTAGACTACCTGCTGCTGGATGCCGCCAACCTGGGTAAAGATATCAAGGTCACCGAGCAGGATGCCCAGGATTACTACGATCAGCACCAGGACCTGTTCCAGCGTGCCGAGCGTCGCCAGGTGGCGCATATCCTGATCCCGTTTGGCAAGGACGAGAAGGCCGCCGAGAAGAAGGCTGACGAGTTGCTGGCCAAGGCCAAGGGCGGTGAAGACTTCGCCGAGCTGGCCAAGGCCAACTCCAGTGACAGCTTCTCCGCCAAGAAGGGTGGCGAGCTGGACTGGTTCGAGAAAGGGGTGATGGATCCGGCGTTCGAACAAGCCGCCTTTGCCCTGAACAAGGCCGGCGATCTCTCCGCCGTGGTGAAGAGCCCGTTTGGCTTCCACGTCATCAAGCTGCTGGCCGTCGAGCCCGCCAAGACCAAGCCGTTCGTGGATGTGATGAGTGACACCATCAGCCGCCTGCAAGCGGACAAGGCCAAGGAGCTGTTCTTCGCCGAGCAGCAGAAGATGGCCGACAGCAGCTTCGAGAACCCGGACTCCCTGGACCTGACCGCCGAGACCATGGGTCTGAAGGTCATCTCCTCGGATTACTTCGGCCAGGCCGATGCCCCGGCACCGCTCAAGGATCCCAAGGTGCTGGCGGTGGCGTTCTCCGAACAGCTGCGCGATGACAACACCAACTCGGATGTGATCGAGCTGGCGGATGGCAAGGCGCTGGTGCTGCACATCATGGGTCATAAGCCCAAGGCGGCCAAGCCGCTGGCGGAGATCAAGGAGCAGGTGATCGCGGCCATCAAGCATGACAAGGCCAGCGAAGTGGCCCGTGGCAAGGCACAGGCCCTGCTTGACAAGCTGCACGCCGGTGAGGACATCCAGGCCGATCTGACCGCCCTTGGACTGAAGGTGGAGACCCACAACGGCGTCGCCCGCTTCACCCAGGAGATGGATCAGACCCTGCTGGCCCAGGCGTTCCGCATGCCCCATCCGGTCGACGGCAAGCCGAGCGTCGAGCTGGTGGCCGAAGCCAATGGCGATCGGGTCGTGGTGGCGCTGGACAAGGTCAACGTGACCAAGGAGCCGTCCCAGATGGTCAGCCTGCTGCAAGGCCAGCTTGGCCAGGGCAAGGCGCAGGCCTCCTACAAGTCGCTGATCGATGAGCTGCGCAAAGCGGCCAAGATCGAGTACTTCACCGACGTGGAAGCGACCGTCGAATAATCGACTCGCTCACCCATTGAAAACGGCTCCTTGATGGAGCCGTTTTTTTATCTGCGGGGTAGGGCGCACCATGACGATGCTGTCATCCTCAGTATCCTCAGTATCCTCAGTATCCTCAGTATCCTCAGTATCCTCAGTATCCTCAGTATCCTCAGTATCCTCAGTATCCTCAGTATCCTCAGCCTCGGCTGGGCATCCTGGGCATAGGGCATGGGCAAGCCAGCGTCGGCAGAGACAAGCATAAAAAAACCGGCGCCTGTGGCGCCGGTTTTCATATAGGAACCGCGAGGGTAGGGGGAGGTTATGCCACGCCCTGAGTACGCAGGTAATCCTCGTAGGTGCCGCCGAAGTCGCGGATGCCGTTCTCGGTCAGCTCCATGATGCGGGTCGCCAGGGAGGAGACGAACTCACGGTCGTGGGAGACGAAGATCAGGGTGCCCTGATACATCTCCAGCGCCAGGTTCAAGGATTCGATAGATTCCATGTCCAGGTGGTTGGTCGGCTCATCCATGATCAGGATGTTGGGGCGCTGCATCATCAGCTTGCCGAACAGCATGCGGCCCTGTTCGCCACCGGACAGCACCTTGACCGGCTTCTTGATGTCGTCCTGGGTGAACAGCAGACGACCCAGCACTGAGCGTACCGCCTGCTCGTCTTCGTTGGCCTGTTTCCACTGCGCCATCCAGTCGAACACGTTCAGATCGGTGTTGAAGTCTTCGGCGTGATCCTGGGCATAGTAGCCAATCTGGGCGTTCTCGGACCACTTGATGGTGCCGCTGTCCGGCGCCAATTCGCCCATGAGCGTCTTGATCAGGGTGGATTTACCGATACCGTTGGTACCCAGGATGGCGACCTTCTCGCCCACTTCCAGCATCATGCTGAGGCCCTTGAACAGGGGCGCCTCACCATAGCCTTTGGACACCCCTTCCACTTCCAGGATGTTGCGGTACAGCTTCTTCTCCTGCTCGAAGCGGATGAAGGGGTTCTGACGGCTGGAGACCTTCACCTCTTCAATCTTGATCTTGTCGATCTGCTTGAGGCGGGAGGTGGCCTGGCTGGACTTGGAGGCGTTGGCGCTGAAACGGGAGACGAAGGATTGCAGGTCGGCAATCTGGGCCTTCTTCTTGGCGTTGTCGGAGAGCAGACGCTCGCGGGCCTGGGTGGCCGCGGTCATGTACTCGTCGTAGTTGCCCGGGTAGACCCGCAGCTCGCCGTAGTCCAGATCCGCCATGTGGGTGCAGACCGAGTTCAGGAAGTGACGATCGTGAGAGATGATGATCATGGTACTTTCACGATCGTTGAGCACCTGCTCCAGCCAGCGAATGGTGTTGATGTCCAGGTTGTTGGTCGGTTCGTCCAGCAACAGGATGTCGGGGTTGGAGAACAGCGCCTGCGCCAGCAGCACCCGCAGTTTCCAGCCCGGCGCCACTTCGCTCATGGGGCCGTTGTGCAGCTCGATGGGAATGCCGGCACCCAGCAGCAGCTCGCCCGCACGGGCCTCGGCGGTGTAACCGTCGTATTCGGCAACCAGACCTTCCAGCTCGGCGGCCTTCATGTAGTCGTCGTCGGTGGCTTCCAGATTGGCGTAGATGGCATCGCGCTCGGCGATGGCGGCCCACAGCTCGTTATGGCCCATCATGACCACGTCCAGCACGCGCATCTCTTCGTAGGCGAACTGATCCTGGCGCAACTTACCGATGCGCTCGTTGACGTCCAGGCTCACATTACCGCCAGTGGGCTCAAGGTCGCCGCCGAGGATCTTCATAAAGGTGGACTTGCCACAGCCGTTGGCGCCGATGAGGCCGTAGCGGTTGCCGCCGCCAAACTTGACGCTGATGTTCTCAAACAACGGCTTGGCGCCGAACTGCATGGTGATGTTATTGCTGCTTAACAAAGGAGATGTCCCAGTTGGTCTGTCAAATGGCGCGCATTATGGCACAGATCCCCCGAAAGTTTTAGTGAGAACTGTGATCTGGCACCATGACAAGTGAGTGAGATCCCATGAAAAAAGCCGGCACAGGGCCGGCTTCGGAGTGACGAGTGCAATTTAGTGGGCGGAGGCACCGGAGGCGCCGAGCCCGGTCTGGGAGCGGACGAACTGCGGGATGAATTTCGCGTGTTCGTCGCTGGCATTCTGGGACTTGTCGGTGACCGAGAAGAACCAGATCCCGGCGAAGGCCAGTGCCATGGAGAAGAGTGCAGGGTACTCGTAGGGGAAAATCGCCTGCGCATGGCCCAGCACCTTCACCCACACGGTCGGGCCCAGGATCATCAGGGTCACGGCGCTGATGAGACCCAGCCAGCCACCGTAGACGGCGCCGCGGGTGGTCAGGCGGGACCAGAACATGGAGAGGAACAGCACCGGGAAGTTGCAGCTTGCCGCGATGGAGAAGGCCAGGCCCACCATGAAGGCGATGTTCTGCTTCTCGAACAGGATCCCCAGACCGATGGCGACCACCCCCAGCACCACAGTGGTGTACTTGGAGACGCGTAGCTCGTCGGTTTCGTTGGCCTTGCCCTGCTTGATCACGCAGGCATAGAGGTCGTGGGAGACCGCGGAGGCGCCCGCCAGGGTGAGGCCGGCGACCACCGCCAAGATGGTGGCGAAGGCCACGGCGCTGATGAAGCCAAGGAACAGGCTGCCCCCTACTGCATCGGCCAGATGGACAGCCGCCATGTTGGTGCCGCCCAGCAGGGCGCCGGTGGCATCCTTGAAGGTCGGATTGGTGCTGACCAGCAGGATGGCGCCGAAGCCGATGATGAAGGTCAGGATGTAGAAGTAGCCGATGAAGCCGGTGGCGTAGAACACGCTCTTGCGCGCTTCCTTGGCGTCACTCACGGTGAAGAAACGCATCAGGATGTGGGGCAGGCCGGCGGTGCCGAACATCAGTGCCAGCCCGAGGGAGATGGCGGAGATGGGATCGGCCACCAGGCCACCCGGGCTCATGATGGCGGCGCCGTTCGCGTGCACCTTGACGGCCTCGCTGAACAGGGCACCGATGTCGAAGTTGACGGACTTCATTACCATGATGGCCATGAAGGAGGCACCGGAGAGCAGCATCACCGCCTTGATGATCTGCACCCAGGTGGTGGCCAGCATGCCGCCAAACAGCACGTAGAGCACCATCAGGATGCCGACCAGCACCACGGCGACGTGGTATTGCAGGCCGAACAGCAGCTCGATCAGCTTGCCGGCACCGACCATCTGGGCGATCAGGTAGAGGGCGACCACCACCAGGGAGCCGCTGGCGGAGAGGCTGCGCACCGAGGTCTGCTTGAGGCGGTAGGAGGCGACGTCGGCGAAGGTGTACTTGCCGAGGTTGCGCAGCCGCTCCGCGATCAGGAACAGTATGATGGGCCAGCCCACCAGGAAGCCGATGGAGTAGATGAGGCCATCGTAGCCCGAGGTGTAGACCAGGGCGGAGATGCCGAGGAAGGAGGCGGCGGACATGTAGTCACCGGCGATGGCCAGGCCATTCTGGAAGCCGGTGATGCGGCCCCCTGCGGCATAGTAGTCGGAGGCCGAGCGGTTGCGCTTGGAGGCCCAGTAGGTGATGAACAGGGTGGCGGCCACGAAGACCACGAACATGACGATGGCCGGTACATTGAGGGGCTGGCGTTGCACCTCGCCGGTCAGCGCATCGGCCGCCAGCAGGGGGGTGGAGACCAGGCCGGTCAACAGCAGCAGAGACTTGCCTTTCATGATTGCACTCCCTTGAGGATCTTCTGGTTCAGCTCGTCAAACTCGCCGTTGGCACGCACCACATAGATGCCGGTCAGCACGAAGGAGGCGAGGATGAGGCCCACGCCGACGGGAATGCCACGGGTGATGGAAGATCCCTCGCTCAGCGGCGTGCCGAGCCAGCCGGGGGCGAAGGCGATGAGCAGGATAAACGCCAGGTAGAGCCCCAGCATCAGGATGGAGAGGGTCCAGGCGAAGCGTTGGCGTTTGCTGACCAACTCCTGGAAGACGGGATCTTGCTGGATCCTCAGATAGCGTTGCTGTTCCATTGCATTTCTCCATGACATGAATGTCGACTGTGAATGAAGGATGTCCCTACCGAGCAGGAGGTCCGCTCATGTAATGGAAATGTGAATTAAATGTTATTGATGAGCAATTAGACTTTGGGATAAGCCAGGGGGCCGCCCAGACGCAGGCGCAGGAAGATGAGGGCGGCGGTGACCGCGTCGGCGAGGGCGTCGTGGGCGGGCAGGGGAGGCAGCCCCAGGTGACTGCAGATGGCGCCGAGGTGCAGATCGATGGCGGCATCGGGGTAGCGTCGATAGAGGTGGTCGTGATAGAGCCGGCTCACCTCTATGCCGCGCTGGGGCAGGCGCAGCCCCCACTGCTTTTGGCAGGCCAGGTTGAGGATGCGCAGATCGTAGGGGATGTGATAGCCCACCAGCTCGCGCGGGCCTATGAAGGCCAACAGCTGGCGCAGCGCGGCCTCCAGCGGCATGCCCTGCTGCAAATCCTGATGGCGCAGGCCGTGGATCACCACGGATTGTGCGCTCAGGCTGGCGGGCGCCTGCACCCGCAGGGAGAGTGCCTCCCCGGTGAGCAGCCGGTTGCCCTGGATGCGCACCGCGCCGATGGCGACGATTTCCGCCTGTGCGGGATCCAGGCTGGTGGTCTCGAGATCGAGGGCCACCCACTCATCGCGTGGGGCGGGCGCAAAGAGCGGGGCGAACTCCCCGTGACGAAAAGCCCGGCCAATCCAACGGCGTCGGCAGCGACTCCACATGCTATTGCCTCAGACGAAAGTGCAAGGCGAGCCACTGCTGGAACTTCTTCACCTGATGCAGGGCATGGCGCAGCAGATCCCGCTCGCTGTGGCTGAGCGCATCCACCCGCACCCTGTGGTCGCCCCCCTTGAGCTGGCTGCGCAGCCGCAGCCGAACGAACAGCCGGAACGCCTCCGCCAGATTGGCACCGTAATCGCTGCTGAGCCGATCGCAGGCCACCAGGGCCTCGATGCGGCCCAGGGTGGAGGTCTCCAGGATCTTGGCCTCCAGCGCCAGCAGGCGGATGCCGTGTACCAGCGCAAACAGGCCACCCCGCTTGAGATCCAGCCCCTCGGGCTCCTGGGCCAGCCGGCCAAACAGGGTGAGGGGGGTGTGAAAGGCGACCGCGGCGCGGGCCATCTCCGCCAGCAGATCGGGCCGATCGGCGAGCTGCTCCCTTAGCCTGCGGGCGATGGGGGGCAGCAGGCTGCGATCGCCGGCGATGGGCTGGGCATCGGCCAGGGTGGCGAGCCAGAGCAGATCGGCTTCGCTGGCCCCCAGGCAGGCGCGTTCGATCTCCTGCTGCCAGTGCGCGGCCTCCTTCACCCAGGCCGGGTTGCTAACCATCACCCGACCCGGGCAGGGGGGATAACCGAGCCGCGCGAGCAGGGCGCTGAAGGCGGCCAGATCGGCCTGCCGATCGGGCCAATGCAGATCATTGGGCAGGATCAGGGCGTTGTCCTGATCGGTCTTGAGGATTTGCTCGCTACGCCCCTCCGATCCCAGCATCAGCAGACACACCTTATCCTGCACCTCGGCCGGGATCGCCAGGGTGAAGGCCTTGGCGATCAGCTGCTCGTTGAGGGTGGCGATGAGCCTCATCAGGAAGGCGGTGTGGATCCCCTGACCGAACAGGGAGCGGGTCAGCTGTTGCTGCTCCCGGGCGACGGCTTCCAGCGCGGGCAGGCTATCGGCGCGGGCGATGCGCAGGGTCAGCACGTGGGAGTGGGCGGAGAAGAGGCCGAGCACCTGGGTCAGGTGCAAGACGCCCGCCACCTCCTGCCGATCCCAGACCACCAGCCGCTTGATGCGGTGACGGGTCATCAGCAGCAGGGCGTCGAACAGGTAGCTGCCAAGGGGCAGGCCGATCAGCGGGGCCGGGCTCAGCACCGCGAGCGGCGCCGTCAGCGGCAGCCCTCTCAGGGTCAGGGCGTGGAGCAGGGTCTTGCGGGTGACCAGGCTCAGGCTGCCGTCGGCGGCGGGATAGAGCAGGCAATCGCTGCCCTGGCTGGCCATGGCTTCGGTCGCGGCCAGCAGGCTGAGTCGGCTCTCGACGAGGAGCGGCGGCTGCAGGTGGTTGGGTTCAATCCGGGTCAGGATGAACTCCGCCAGATTCTGCTGGCCAAGCTGCTCCCGCCGCGCCTGCTGGTGCTGACGCTCGGCCAGGGTCGCGGTGAAGTAGTGCGCGAGCTCCGGGTTGCCGGCGCAGAGTTCCGCGAACACCTCGCGGGGGATCAGCTGGCAGAGGCAGTCCTCCAGGGCGCTGAAGCCATGGCGGCAGCGGCCATCGAACTGGGCACGGACATCGAACAGATCGTCGACCCCGTAATCGCCGAACGACTGGTGGGGGCTCGACTCCTCCACCGCCCCCTTGATGATGAGATAGAGGCCGGGAGGGGCGTCCCCCGGGCTCAGCACCCTCTGGCCCGCCCGAAAATAGCAGACGCTGAGGCTCTGCCCGAGGCGCTGGCGCTCCGCTTCCCCGAGGCAGTCAAACGGCGGGCGACTGAAGTTGAACAGAATGGTCATGGCGGTTCTCGGCCGGGGGCGTGAGGCCAGTCTGACAAAGGCGCCGGAGCGGGGCCAGCCGACTTTAGTCGCACGGAGGCCCTCGCCTCCCTGTACCCGTCGGTAACAGTCTGGTAACTTGGTGGTATGACCAGTATCGGCTCAGGAGAGGACAGGGGACATGGATAAACCAAGGGTCAAATGGGAGATCCGGGACGGCATCGCCGAGGTGATGCTGGCGCGGGGGGACAAGCTCAATGCGCTGGACAGGGCCATGTTCGGCGCCATCGATGAGGTGCTCGGCCAGCTGCAGCGGCACCGGGGGCTGCGGGCGGTGATCCTGCACGGGGAGGGGCGCGCCTTCTGCGCCGGGCTGGATGTGAAATCCATGCTCAAGCAGCCGGTGGCGGCGCTCGACATCCTCAAACGGGAAGCGGACGAGGCGACCAATCTGGCCCAGCGGGTCGCCTATGGCTGGCACCAGTTGCCGGTGCCGGTGATCGCGGTGACCCAGGGGGTCTGTTTCGGGGGCGGCTTGCAGATCGCGCTCGGGGCGGATTTTCGCTTCAGCACACCGGATTGCCGCTTCTCGGTGATGGAGATCAAGTGGGGCATCATCCCCGACATGAGTGGCAGCGTCACCCTGCGCAACCTGATGGGGGTCGACACCGCCATGGAGCTCGCCATGAGCGGGCGTGAGTGCGATGCCAGCGAGGCCAGGAGCCTGGGGCTGGTGAGTCGGGTCTGCGCGGATCCGCTGGCCGAGGCGCGGGAGTTCGCCAAGACCCTGATCACCAAGTCGCCGGATGCGCTGGCGGGGATCAAGCGGCTCTACACCCAGGCCTGGGCCCGCAGCGATGAGGCGATGCTCAAGGAAGAGACCCGTCTGCAGCGACAGATCCTGGGGCGGCCCAACCAGTGGCGCGCCACCCTCAACAGCCTGTTGCGCTGGCGGCTGCCGTTCGGGCCGCGGCGCAACGCGCTCTGACCGCGCTCTTCAATAGAAAATGGCAGCCAGGGCTGCCATTTTTTGCGTCTAGTCATGGGGTGATGATTCAGGAGATCTTGCGATCCGGCTCGAACGGATGGCCGTCCTGCTCCTGCTTCAGGTTGTCCTCGGAGCGGTGACCCATCCAGTAGTCGGCGTTCTTGATGCCGAGTTTCTCCGGATGGAACACGGGATCCAGCCCCTTGGCCTTCTGGGCCTCATAGTCCTTGAGGCAGACGAAGGCGGTCTTCTGCAGCAGCAGGATGGCGCCTATGTTGAGCCAGGCCATCAGGCCGACCCCGATGTCACCAAGACCCCAGGCCAGATCCGCGGTCTTGACGGTGCCATAGACGGTGGAGGCCATCAGCGTCAGCTTGAGCACGAAGGTCAGCCAGGGACGGTTCACCTTGCGGTTGATGTAGGCGATGTTGGTCTCGGCGATGTAGTAGTAGGCGACTATGGTGGTGAACGCGAAGAAGAACAGCGCGACGGCCACGAACATGCTGCCAAAGCCGGGCATCATGCTCTCCATGGCGGTCTGCACATAGCCAGGGCCTGCGGCGATACCGGCGATGCCGGTGTAGATGGCGGCGCCGTCCGGACCCTGCACGTTGTAGAGCCCGGTAATGAGCAGCATGAAGCCGGTGGCGGAGCAGACGAACAGGGTGTCGATGTAGACGGAGAACGCCTGCACCAGACCCTGCTTGGCCGGGTGGCTCACCGCGGCGGCGGAGGAGGCGTGCGGCCCGGTCCCCTGACCGGCTTCATTGGAATAGACCCCGCGCTTGACCCCCCACATGATGGCCAGGCCCAGGATGGCACCGAAACCGGCCTCCATGCCGAAGGCGCTCTTCCAGATCAGCAGCAGCACACCGGGCAATTGACCGATGTTGAGGGCGATGATGACGCAGGCCACTATGATGTAGCCGAGCGCCATGAAGGGCACCACTGTGCTGGCGAAGCTGGCGATCCGCTTGACGCCGCCGAAGATGATGAAGCCGAGCAGCAGCGCCAGACCGGCGGCGGTGACGTTAGGATCTATCGCGAAGGCGGTCTGCAGGCTGGCCCCGATGGAGTTGGCCTGCACCCCCGGCAGCAAGACGCCGCAGGCGAAGATGGTCGAGATGGCGAAGGTCCAGGCGTACCACTTCATGCCGAGCCCTTTCTCGATGTAGAAGGCCGGGCCGCCGCGGTACTCACCGTTGATCTTCTCCTTGTAGACCTGACCCAGGGTGGACTCCACGAAGGCGGAGCTGGCGCCGAGGAAGGCGACCATCCACATCCAGAACAGGGCGCCCGGGCCGCCGAAGGTGATGGCGGTGGCGACCCCGGCGATGTTACCGGTACCGACCCGGCCGGCCAGGGTCATGGCCAGTGCCTGGAAGGAAGAGACACCGGCATCGGTGCTCTTGCCATCGAACATCAACCGCACCATCTCCTTGATATGGCGCAGTTGCAGGAAGCGGCTGCGCAGGGAGAAGTAGAGGCCTACCCCCAGACACAGATAGATGAGCGCGGGGCTCCAGATCACCCCATTGATGGCATTGACGATCTCATTCATGTACAACAACTCCTTTGTTGCGCTGTCTTGGCGAGGTCTGTGCCTCGCTCCCTAAAATATTGAAATCTGTGGTGACCAAGAGGGTCACTCAGGTTAGTGCAGTACTTTCGACTGGTAAGTCTGCGGCTTTTAACATATCGATTTGTGCAGGGGCTTCCTAGTGAAATATGTTGTCGGTTTGTTAATTTGTGAATTGGCAATAACAAATGACAGAATGGGCTGGACAAGATTCGGAAATGCCCCGTGCCGATCACTTTGCGGGTCGCCGGTTGATAGAAAGCAAATGTGAGGCCAGGAATGAAAATGGAAGACAATCGCGGCATGGTCCGCCTCGCCGAGCAGGGGGATGGCGTCGCCATGGCCCGCCTGTTCGAGCAGCTGGGCTACCCGGCCGGGGCACTCGAGATCGTGGATCGCCTGCGGCAGCCGGATCCGGCCCGCGAGGTGCTGCTGGCCTGCCTCGATGCCGAGGTGCTGGGGGTCCTGGTGTGGCATCTCCTGCAACCCTTGCACCTTGCACCCGCCTGGGGCCTGATCTCGGCGCTGGTTATCGATGAGAGTGCAAGAGGGAAGGGGGTAGGCGCCCTGTTGCTGGCGGCGGCAGAGGCGCGGGCACAGATGCAAGGCTGTGGCCAGCTGGAGCTCTCCAGCAGTCTGAAGCGGGAGGGGGCCCATCGCTTCTACCTGGCGCAGGGCTATCTTGAGCGCCCGAAGCGGTTCGTGAAGTTGTTCTGACGTGGCAAGAGGAGTCTGTGTGTTCTGGTCCCGATTATGGAAGTGGTTTTATCCTTCATCCCCCCGGCAGGAGAATCCCCCCGGGGCGCTGGAGTGGCGGCAGGCCCTGGCGGCCGTGCCCATACTGCAGGGTTTCTCCGAGGATGACGAGGCGAGGCTGACGAAGCTGGCCCAGCAGTTTCTGGCCCGCAAGACGCTGACCCAGATCGGGGTCGAGCTCACGTCCCGCCAGCAGGCGGTGCTGGCCCTGCAGGCGGCGCTGCCTATCCTGCACCTTGGGCTGGACTGGTATCGCGGCTTTCACGAGGTGATCATCATCCCCGAGCCCGTCACCCGCCGCCAGGAGGTGCAGGATGAGTTCGGCCTGGTCAGCGAATGGGAAGAGGAGAACGCCGGGGAATCCTGGCCCCAGGGGCCGCTGGTGCTGGCCTGGAGCGAGCTGCAGCAGGACGGGGACTGGGACGGTTTCAACCTGGTGATCCACGAACTGAGCCACAAGCTCGACATGCTGGGGGGGAATGCCGATGGGGCGCCGCCGCTGCCGAGCGGCATGGATCCGCGCCGGTGGACCCAGGCCATGCAGCGTGCGTTCGATGAGCTGAGTGCCCAGCTGGCCCGCCACGAGCCGACCGCCATCGATCCCTATGCCGCCGAGCATCCTGCCGAGTTCTTCGCGGTGTGCTGCGAGAGCTTCTTCACCGATCCGCTGGGGCTACGGGGGGCCTATCCTGCCGTCTATGAGCAGTTCGTGCTGTTCTTCGGCCAGCAGCCGGCGGCCCGCTTCCCTGCCACCCGCCTGCTGGCGAGGGAGTAGGGGCCCGCAGCGAGTCAAGCAGCCGGATAAACAAAAGGCACCCCAAGGGGTGCCTTTTTTGCATCGGCGCGGGCGCCAGATGATCGCGGATTATGCGGCGGCCTTGAGCTGCACGGTGGCGGCTTTCTTGTGATCGCCGATGGGCAGCACGGTGCGGCCATACTGCTCGTTGATCACGGTGGCCATGGCCAGGTAGATGGCGCTGGCGCCGCAGATGATGCCTTCGAAACCGGCGATGGTGCCGATCAGGGCGCTGCCGGTGAAGTCACGGGCGGCCAGCAGGAAGAACAGCACGGTCAGGGAGGCGAACACGAACTGCTTCACGCGCGGGTAGTTGATGGTGCCGACCAGCATGAACAGGGTGAACATGCCCCACATCAGCAGATACCAGCCCATGAAGGCGTGCGGGGTGGCTTCGGCCAGACCCATGCCCGGCATCATCAGCAGGAACACCAGGCTCCACCAGAAGGTGCCGTAGGAGATGAAGGCGGTGACACCGAAGGTGTTGCCACGCTTGTACTCCATGATACCGGCGATGATCTGGGCCAGGCCGCCATAGCACAGGCCCATGGCCAGGATCATGGCGCTGATGGGGAAGAAACCTGCGTTATGGATGTTCAGCAGAATGGTGGTCATACCGAAACCCATCAGACCCAGAGGGGCAGGGTTGGCCAATTTTTCGCTCACGTGGTGTTCTCCAGCAATAGAGGTAGGGGTTGATAAAAGACGCGCGATTTTAGGCAGGCTCTGGACCCCGGGCAAGGGGAGAAATGCAGAAATAGTAAAAAAACGACACGAAAGTTTACCCTGGCCATGATTCGTGCCATCCAGGTAGAAAACAGGTAAATGAATAGGGGTGGCGAGGTTGATTTTTTGTGTGAATTACCAGGTGGTGAAACTGAATGACGGCACCTGAGATGGCGTCTGGCCGTCTTATCGCCTCCGGTAAGTCGATATTTAACCTCCTTTCGATTGAAAATTAGTCTCATATGCCATCAGACAAGCGATGTTTAACACTATTTGAAACGGGACGCGGCAGCATTCATCGCTAATACCAGCGCTATGCAGGAGAGCGCCAACGACGGCCGCCATCATGGCTGGTGGCTGGTGGCTGGTGGCTGGTGGCTGGGGCGCCGAGCGAGGCGATATAGCCGAGCAAGGCGATATAAGCGAAATGGAGGCGGGCGGGGATGGCGGGGCAGGTGATGGGAGAAGAGGGGAGCCCGGGCTCCCCCCGCCGGCTCAGTCATCCAGCGTCAGCACCACCTTGGCGTCCTTGTCCGCCTCCTTTACCTGGCTGTCGAGCACGAACAGCCGCTCCGGTGCTATGCCCTGGGTATCCACCAGGAACTCCTTGGTGTTCTGGGCGCGGCGCATGGCGAGGTTGCGCAAGGACTTGGCGGTGATCAGCTGCTGGTCCCGCAGCAGGATCACGGCCTGGGCACGCAGGGCCGGGCTCGCCTCATCCAGTGCCAGCCGACCGGCCAGGCTGCCGAGACCCTCCTTGAAGCGCGCCTCATAGGCCTCTCCCAGCGCGGTTTGCAGGGCGGGATCCTGCTCCAGCACGCCGAGATCGACCGGGGCGCCGGTGAGCTTGGCCAGCACGCGCTCCAGTTTCTGGCGTTGCAGTATGGGGCGCTCCTCGTTGAAGTTGACCTTGCCGCGGATGTTCATGCTGAGCTTGGGGCGCTCCTTCAACGCCTGGGCCAGGGTGCCGAGCTTGGTCTGCTGGCTCGGGGTGAGGCTAGGATCCCCCAGCAGGAAGGGCAGCTCATCGAGATCTTTGGTGCCGCCGGTCAGGGAGGCCAGCAGGGAGAAGGGGGAGGTGATGGCCTTGCCAAGGGTGTTGCCGAGCACGTCCCAGAAGATGTTGCCCAGGCTGAAATCCGGCTGATCCAGGTTGCCGTTCACCTTGAGGTTCATCTTGATGACGCCGCTGGCGTCGCTGAGCAGGGCGATGGCGAGCCCGAGCGGCAGATCCTTGGCCTGCTCGCTCTTGACCTTCTCCCCCAGCTGCAGCTTCTTGATGGTGATGTCGTTGTCCCCTTCCAGCCGGTTGCCCTGCAACTTGTAGTTGAGCTTCATGGAGAGCTGGCCCTTGTCGATGGCGTAGCCCGCATAGGTGCTGGAGTAGGGGGTGAAGGTGGTGAGCTCCAGGTTGTTGAAGGCCACGGCGATGTCGAGCACGGGATCGTCGATCAGCAGGTTGGTGCCGCCGCGAATGGTGACGGGGGCGTATCTGTCCACCTTGCCGTTGAAGGCGAGATCGGATCGCTGGCCGGGAATGTTGCTGATGTGGCGGCTCTGGCCGGCGAGCGAGGCGATGTCCACCACGAACTCCGGGCTCAGGCTGCGATCGGCGAAGCGCAGGTTGCCCTGCTCGGTGCGCACCTGATCGATGGTGATGCGGGGGGCCGGTCCGCCGGCCGGCTTGGCACTGGCCGGCTGTGGCAACAGCAGCTGTTGCACGTTGGTGATCCCCTCCTCGTTGATCTCGATGCGGGCGAAGGGCTGGCGCAGCAGGATATCGGCGATCCTGATCTGCTGGCTGATGCCGTCATAGCGCAGGCCGCTCAGTTGCAGGCGCTCTATCTGCAGAAGTCGCTGGTTGTCGGCCCTGTCCAGCACCTGCAGCTTGTCGATGTCAAAGCCGCCGGTGACCTCCAGTTGGCGCAATGCCCCCTGCGCATCGGTCGCGATGGCCAGCTTGGTGCGGCTGCTGAGCAGGCCATCCTGCACCTTGACCCTCAGCAGATCCTGCAGATAGGGCTGGGCCCAGCTCAGCGGCAACCCCTGCTGCTTGATCTCGCCGTCAAGCGCGAAGGGGGCGAGGCTGAGGGCGCCGTCGAAGTTCAGCTGGCTCTGGCCGTTGAGGGTGCTGGCGAGGGTCAGCGTCGTGGGTTGGTCGGTGGCGCTGCCCAAGGTGCCCAGATTGAGGGTCAGCCCGGAGAGCGAGCGCGCCAGCGGCTTGCCGCTGCTCGATTCGGTCAGCTTGAGCTCGCCCTGGCTGATGCGGGTCTGTTTGAGCTGCCAGCGCCAGGGCTTGCCCGGCTGCTGTGGCTTGGCCGTCGCCTTGGCGGCGGGTGGCGGGACGAGCAGCTCGACCAGATCCAGCCGCTGCCTGTCATCGAGCACGGCCGTCACGGCCGGAGCCTTGAGCGCGATGGCGTCGACATCGAGGGACTGCTTGCGGCCATCGAGCCGGACCCCGGTCAGGGCCAGCTGGTTGAAGCGGGCGAATTCGGCCCCCTTGGGCCGCTTGAGCTGCCAGTTGTTCAAGACCAGCTTGCCCTTCGACAGTCGCCAATCCAGCCCCTGCTTGCTCTGGCTCAGCCGGTAGTCCAGCTCGGCGCTGGCGTCCCCCTTGGCCAGATTGACCTTGAGATAGGGGGCCCAGAGTGGCGCGAAGGGTGAGAGCGGCAGCTTGCCGAGGCTGAGTCGCCCCTTGCCGGCCCCGGTCAGGAGATCGAACTCCCCCTCGGCCTTGAGCGGGCTCTTCTGATTGAGGGTCGCACTCAGCCGGTAGCGATTGGCAGATGCCTGGGCCGTGGAGAAGTCGGGCAGCTCCAGCGCCACGGCCTGCAGATTGAGCGCTGGCACCCAGCCCGGGCTGCTCTGCTTGCGGCTATCCCGATACTGGATCTGGCCCTGTTCCAGGGCCAGCCGGTTGATGCGCACCAGCACAGGCTCGGCGGCGGCGGGGGCCTGAGCCGGATCGGCGGCCAGCACCCCGGCCAGCGCCTCGGTCAGATTGAAGCGCGGCTCGCGCTGGCCCTTGTCATCGGCGAGGCGGACCAGATCCAGGGTCGGTTTGGTCAGGATGGCATCGGCCAGGATGATGGATTTTTGCTGCCAGCTCTCGCGCGGCAGAGGGATTAACTGGAGCCGCTCGAACGTCAGCAGGGGTTGCTGCTGCTCGTCGAGCAGGGCGGAGGGGCCGATGCTGAGGGAGGGATGGCGCAGATTGACGTCGATCTCCCCCAGGGTCAGCCGCAGACCATAGTGTTTGGCCAGCCAGCCGGGCAGGTGGCGCTGGGTGAGGTTGGGGGCTTGCCATAGCAGGATGAAGAGGGAGATAAGCAAGGCGGCGCAGAGATAGAGGGTATAGCGCAACAGACGAGCGGGCAGCGGCTTGAGCATGGTGGTCTCCGTTTGATGCGCACATGGTAGCAATTAATCGCCGGGGAAGCATGGGTTGCCGGATGCGCTACGCCGTACTCTGTCCAGCGCGTGGAGTGTGTCGCGTTCTGGTCGCGCCGTCGGCCCGCCATCGGGGGGCGCCCTGCCATAGCGCGAGATGGCTGCGTCTCTGGTGAAGCGGAGTCGGGTTGGAGAGATAGAGAGGGCCGCCGGGTCCTGACATAGTCCCAGGCCGCTCGGCCACCCGGCTGGGGATGAGCCTGCCGGCGCCATCGGCCGGTGGCACCGCACAGCCCCAGCGTTTTCAGTGCCGCACCGGGGCGCGAGGGCTCAGCTCCGGTTAATCTGCGCTGGTTTTCAAGCCGTCGAGTGAATTGACGCAGCGCTGCTCGGCGGCGTCCAGCTCGGCCATCACCATCTGGATGTCTTCCAGTTGCTGGCGCAGGGAGTGACGCCGCGCCTCGATGAGCTGGATCATGGAGTGCAGCTGCATCCGGCTCGAGCGATCGGTGTCATACATATCGAACAGCTCGCGGATCTCCGCCAGGCTGAAGCCGAGCCGTTTGCCACGCAGGGTCAACTTCAGGCGGATCTTGTCCTTGTGGCTGTAGATGCGGGTCTGTCCCTCCCGGGACGGGGTGATCAGCCCCTCATCCTCGTAGTAGCGGATGGTGCGCGGGGTTATGTCAAACTCCTGCGCCAGCTCCGAGATGCTGTAGGTGACCTCCTTGCCGGAGAAGGGGCTGGCTTTCATGGTGCGCTCCCGTGGGTGTCAAACTCCCGAACCAATACCGGGATGCCGCAAGTGCTCGCCTTGCCGGAGAAATGACCAGCTTTCATGGCGTGCGCCTTGGGCATCTCAAATCCCTGGACCAACATCGGGATGCCGCGACGGATCTCCCTGTCGGAGACGCGATTAAGGACCATGGCACTCTCCCTGCGCGATTTCATGCTGTGCCGCCAGCTGCAGGGCCCTGGCATGGAGCGCCCGACCGACCCGGGAGCCGTTGCCGTGGCCGAGACGCTCGCTCACCCATTGGCCGGTGGCGGCCAGCTTGTCCAGATCCACCCCGGTGCTCATGCCGAGGCCGTGCAGCAGATAGACCACCTCCTCCGAGGCCAGGTTGCCGGAGGCCCCCGGCGCATAGGGGCAGCCGCCGAGCCCGGCCACCGAGCAGTCGATGGTGCGGATGCCGCGCTCCAGCGCCGGCAGCAGGTTGGCCAGGCCCTGGCCGTAGGTGTCGTGGAAATGCACCGCGAGCCGCCCCGCCGGTACCTCGTGCAGCACCGCATCCAGCATGGGCGCCACCGTGCCCGGGGTGCCGACGCCTATGGTGTCACCCAGGGAGATCTCGTGACAGCCGAGATCCAGCAGCCGCTCGGCCAGGGCGGCGACCCGCTTCGGGCGGGTCGGGCCGTCGAACGGGCAGGCTATGACGGTGGAGAGGTAGCCCCGTACCTTGATGCCGAGGCGGCGCGCCTCTGCCACCAGGGGGGCGAAGCGGATCAGGGACTCCTCCACGCCGATGCCGATGTTGGCGCGGGTGAAGCCATCCGAGCAGGCGGTGAAGAGGCCGATCTCGTCGGCCCGGGCGGCAATGGCGGCCTGCAGCCCCTGCAGGTTGGGCACCAGGGCGCCGTAGCGAGTCGGCCCCTTGCGCGGCAGGGCCTCAAACAGTGCGGCGGAGTCCGCCATCTGCGGCACCTTTCGGGGGGAGACGAAGGCGCCCACCTCGATCCGCTGCAGGCCGCTGTCGGCGAGGCGGGCGATCAGCTCCAGCCGCTGTTCGAGCGGCAGGATGCGGGCCTCGTTTTGCAACCCGTCCCGCGGGCCCATCTCCACCAGGCTCACCCGATCGATCGGTATCCCATGTTCTCTGCTCATGACGCGCTCTCTTGTTTGTTTTCGCCAGCGCCCGTATCGGCGTCGGCAAAATGCACCAGCACAGTGCCCTGGCTCACCTGATCCCCTTGCTGGCAGAGTAGGGCGGCGATCACCCCGTCATGTTCTGCCCGCAACGTGTGTTCCATCTTCATCGCCTCCAGCACCAGCAGGGGCTGGTTCTTCTGGACGGACTGGCCGGCCTCGACCAGCAGCGCCACGACGATGCCGTGCATGGGGGCGACGGCGCCGCTGCCCTTGTGGTGATCATGTTGCGCCTGATGCTGCTGATCATCGGCCTCGAAGCAAATGCTCTGCTCGCCGAGGCGCAGCAGAAAGGCCCCGGCCGCACCGCGCTGCACGGGGTAGCGCTGCCAGCGCCCTGCCTGTTGCAGGCGGATATGATCCGGGCCCAGCTCATAGGGGAGCCGGCTCCCTTGCCAGTCGAGCACACCCTCGGCGCCGGTCAGGCTCAGCACCCGACGTTCCTCGCCGATGCGCACCGCCGCCGTCCAATGCTGGCGATGGCCGAGTCGAAAACCGCTCGCCCGCTGCCAGGGCGCCATACCGGCCACGCGGCTGGCGAGCCAGAGGGCGGCCAGCGGCCAGGCGAGCGCGGGAATGGCCTGCGGCTCGGTGGGGATGGGCCACTGGGTGTGATGGCGCATGGCCAGCACGTCGGGCTCCTGGCACAGGCGCTGCAACAGCGGACCGTTGTGCACCAGCGGGCCGAGCGCCAGGGTACCCAGGGCCTCGGCCAGGCGGGCAAAGGCCTCGGCGCGGCTCTGGCCGTGGGCGACGAGCTTGGCGATCATGGGATCGTAATAGGGGCTGACGGCATCCCCGGCGGCGACCCCGGTGTCGATCCTTACCCCCTCCGGCCAGTGCAGCCAGTGGATGGGGCCGCTGGCGGGCAGGAATCCGGCTCCTACGTCCTCGGCGTAGAGGCGCGCCTCCACCGCGTGGCCGCACAGCTTCACCTCATCCTGGGTCAACGGCAGGGGCTGGCCCTCGGCGACCGCCAGCTGCCAGGCCACCAGATCCTGGCCGGTGACGCACTCGGTGACCGGGTGCTCCACCTGCAGGCGGGTGTTCATCTCCATGAAGAAGAACTCCCCCTCGCACAGCAGAAATTCGATGGTGCCGGCCCCGACATAGTCGATGGCCCTGGCGGCGGCGACCGCCGCCTCACCCATGGCCTTGCGCAACTGGGGAAGGATGTCGGGGGCCGGGGCCTCCTCGATCACCTTCTGGTGGCGGCGCTGCAGCGAGCAGTCCCTGTCCCCCAGATAGATGGCGTTGCCTAGGCTGTCGGCGAAGATCTGCACCTCCACGTGGCGGGCTTTGGGCAGGTAGCGCTCCAGCAGCACGTTGTCATCGCCGAAGGCGGCCAGGGCCTCGCGCTTCACCGCCGCCAGCGCCTCGTCGAACTCGTCTATTTGCTCGACCCGGCGCATCCCCTTGCCGCCGCCGCCGCTGGCGGCCTTGATCAGCAGCGGGAAGCCGGTCTGGCTCGCCTGATCACGCAACAGCGCAGGGCGCTGATCCTGGCCGTGATAGCCGGGCAGCACGGGCACCCCGGCCGCCAGCATCAGCGCCTTGGCACCGGATTTGTCCCCCATGGCGAGGATGGCGGCGCCGCTCGGGCCGATAAATCGCACTCCCTGGGCCTCACAGGCGCTGGCGAAGTCGCTGTTTTCCGACAGGAAGCCATAGCCGGGGTGAACGGCATCGGCGCCCGCCTCGCGGGCGATGCGCAGCACCTTGGCGGCATCGAGATAGCTCTCCCGCGCAGGCGCAGGCCCCAGGTGCCAGGCCTCGTCGGCCTCGCGCACATGCATGGCACCCTGGTCGGCATCTGAGTAGAGGGCGATGGTATGAATGCCGAGGCGGCGCGCTGTCTTGATGATGCGCACCGCGATCTCGCCGCGATTGGCGATAAGAAGGCGTCGAATGGGCTTTCTGTTTGTCATGCTTCATCCTTGAAACGGGGGCGCCAGCCGGGGGGGCGCTTGTCGAAGAAGGCCTGCATCCCCTCCTGAGCCTCGAGTCCGACCCGCACTCGGGCGATGGTCTCGACGGTTTTCTCTTCATGAGGGGCAACCCCCTGCTCATCGATGGCGGCCAGCAGCCGCTTGGTCTCCTTCATCGCCTCCGGGCCGTTGCGGCACAGCCGCAGCGCGAGGGCGCGGCCCTCCGCCAGCAGCTGCGCCGGTTTGGCCAGCTGGTGTGCCACATGGAGGCGACAGGCGGTGATGGCATCGAACGGTTCGGCGCTCAGCATGTAGCGGCGCGCCTGGCGCATGCCCATGGCGCGCACCACATAGGGGCTGATCACCGCCGGCACCAGCCCCAGGCTCACCTCGGAGAGGCAGAAGCGGGCATCGTCGCTGGCCAGCACTATGTCGCAGGCACAGACGAGGCCAAGGGCCCCGCCATAGGCGGCCCCCTGCACCAGGGCGAGGGTGGGGAAGGGCAGGGTGTCCAGGGTCTGCATCAGCCGCGCCAGCACCCTCGCATCCTCGCGGTTGTGCTCGAAATCGGCGTGAGCCAGGCTGCGCATCCAGTCGAGATCGGCGCCGGCGCAGAAGTGTTTGCCCTCCGCCCGCAGCAGCAGGGCTCGTGGCCGCTCGGCGAGGGGGTTGTCATGGTGGTGGACCAGCTCGTCGAGGCAGTCGAGCAGCCCCAGCATCAGCGCCGCATCGAAGGCGTTATGGCGGGCGGGGCGCGCCAGGATGAGCTCCGCCAGCGGGCCGTGACGTTCCAGCCGAAAACCGGCCTGGGGCAGATTGTCAAAGAGGGGGTCGGACATGCTGAACTCCTTACATCCGGAAGATGCCGTATTGTTCTGGGCCAAGTTCGGCGCCCTGACAGGCCGCCAGCGCCAGGGCCAGCACGGTGCGGCTCTGGGCGGGATCGATGACGCCGTCATCCCACAACCTTGCGCTGGCGTAGTAGGGGTGGCCCTGTTGTTCATACTGGGCGATCACCGGCGCGCGTATGGCCTCGGCCTCCTGCTCGCTCAAGCTTTTGCCCTCGGCCGCCAGCTTGTCGCGGCGCACCTGCACCAGCACCCCGGCCGCCTGCTCGCCCCCCATCACAGAGATACGGCTGTTGGGCCAGCTGAACAGGAAGTCGGGCTCATAGGCGCGGCCGCACATGCCGTAGTTGCCGGCGCCGAAGCTGCCGCCGACGATCAGGGTCAGCTTGGGCACCCGGCTGCAGGCCACGGCGGTGACCAGCTTGGCGCCGTGCTTGGCGATGCCCTCTCTCTCCGCCGCACTGCCCACCATGAAGCCGGTGATGTTCTGCAGGAACAGCAGGGGAATAGCACGCCTGTTGCAGAGCTGGATGAAGTGGGCGCCCTTCTGGGCGCTGTCGCTGTGCAGCACGCCGTTGTTGGCGAGGATCCCCACCGGCATGCCGCAGATGCGGGCAAAACCAGTGATGAGCGTGGTGCCGAACAGCGCCTTGAATTCGTCAAACTCGGAGCCATCCACCAGGCGGGCGATGAGCTCCCGGGCGTCATAGGGGCGCTTGAGGCTGGTGCCCACCAGGCCGTAGAGCTCCTCGATGGGGTAAAGGGGTTCATCGTAGGTCGGGGCAGATGGCGGTGGTGGCACGCCCAGATTGCTCAGCCCTAAGTTGCGAACCAACGTACGGGCGATGGTCAGGGCATGGGCATCGTCCTCGGCCAGGTGATCGGCCACCCCGGAGTGGGCGCAGTGCACCAGGGCACCCCCCAGGGCCTCGGCGCTGATCTCCTCGCCGGTGGCGGCTCTGACCAGCGGCGGCCCCGCCAGGAAGATGGTGGCCTGCTCCCTGACCATGATAGATTCGTCGGCCATGGCGGGCACATAGGCGCCGCCGGCGGTGCAGAGCCCCATCACCACGGCGAGCTGGGGGATGTTTTGGGCCGACATGCGGGCCTGGTTGTAGAAGATGCGGCCGAAGTGATCCCGATCGGGAAACACCTCGTCCTGCATGGGCAGGAAGGCACCGCCCGAATCCACCAGATAGAGGCAGGGGAGGCGCAGCCGCTCGGCGATGGCCTGGGCGCGCAGGTGTTTCTTCACGGTGAGCGGGTAGTAGGTGCCGCCCTTGACGGTGGCATCGTTCACCACCAGCAAGCAGAGCCGGCCCGCGATCTGGCCCAATCCCGTGATGATGCCGGCGGCGGGCACCGGCTCTTCATACACCTGCCAGGCGGCCAGGGCCGAGAGCTCGAGGAAGGGGGAGCCGGGATCGAGCAGCCGATCGATGCGCTCGCGGGGCAGCAACTTGCCGCGGGCCTGATGGCGGGCCTGATTGGCCGCGCCGCCCCCCAGGGCAATCTCGTCGAAGCGGGCGTTGAGATCGGCCACCAGGGCCTGCATGGCCTCCCGGTTGGCGGCAAACTCGGCGCTCGCCGTGTCGAGGAGGGAGTGAATTTGACTCATGCGCCTTCCTCCATCAATTTGCGGCCGATCAGCAAATGACGGATCTCCGAGGTGCTGATATTGGCGGCGAGCTCGAGGTTATGGCTAACGAGCCAGGAATGGATACGGTGACTCATGTGTTCTCTCCCATCAACTCGCGGCCGATCAGCCAGCGGCGGATCTCCGAGGTGCCGGCGCCAATCTCGTACAGCTTGGCGTCCCGCAGCAGCCGGCCGGTGGGGTATTCGTTGATGTAGCCGTTGCCGCCCAGCAGCTGGATGGCGTCCAGCGCCATCTGGGTGGCGTTCTCGGCGGCCAGCAGGATGGCGGCGGCGCAATCCTTGCGGCTGGTGTGGCCCAGATCGCAATCGCTCGCCACCGAATAGACCAGGGCGCGGCTGCTGGCGAGGCGGGTGTACATGTCCGCCAGCTTGCCCTGTACCAGCTGGAATTCGCCGATGGCCTGGCCAAACTGCTTGCGCTCGCGCACATAGGGCAGCACCACGTCCAGGCAGGCCTGCATGATGCCGAGGGGCCCCGCCGCCAGCACGATGCGCTCGTAGTCCAGCCCGCTCATCAGCACCCGGGCCCCGCCGTGCAGGGCGCCGAGCAGGTTCTGTTTCGGGATCCTGCACTCCTCGAACACCAGCTCGCAGGTGCTGGAGCCGCGCATGCCGAGCTTGTCGAGCTTCTGGGCCGTGGTAAAGCCAGGCGTGCCCGCCTCGACGATGAAGGCCGATATTCCTTTGGCGCCGGCCTTGGCATCGGTCTTGGCATAGATGACGAAGGTGTCGGCGTCCGGGCCGTTGGTGATCCACATCTTGGTGCCGTTGAGCACGAAGTGATCACCGTTGGCCTCTGCCGTCAGGCGCATGCTGACCACGTCGGAGCCGGCTCCCGGCTCGCTCATGGCCAGCGCCCCCACGTGCTTTCCGCTGACGAGATCAGGCAAGTAACGCGCCTTCTGATCGGGGGTGCCGTGACGGTGGATCTGGTTGATGCAGAGGTTGGAGTGGGCGCCGTAGGAGAGGCCGACCGAGGCGCTGGCACGGCTCACCTGCTCCATCACCAGCACGTGGGCGAGGTAGCCGAGGCCGACCCCGTCATACTCCTCCGCCACCGTGATGCCGTGCAGCCCGAGCTCGCCCATCAGGGGCCAGAGGTCGCGCGGGAAGGCGTTGCTGCGGTCAATCTCGCTGGCGCGGGGCGCTATCACCTTCTGGCAGAAGGCCTCGACCTGTTCGGTCAGGGCGCGGAGGGTCTCATCCATCAGGGCATGCATCCTTGCTCTCCTTTATATCAAGCGGCTGGTACTCACCGGCAGTGCCGCCAATGGCAACAAACTGGTCAGTCCATTTATGGGTTAAGTTTACGTTAGCGTAAACGTAAATTGATTGTTAGTCTAAGGTAAATTCGTTGAGCGGCGGTGGCAAGCGGTGCATCCCCTCGAATGGTCGAACGCAAGGAGTGAACAGCATGATCAGCAAGTGCAGATCTTGGCCTAGCGGCAAGAGGGGGGCAGCATGAGTCACCATCACACCCAGTACGGCGACCTGCCGCTCTATATAGGCGGTCAGGCCCATGCCTCCGAGAGTCAGGTGTGGATCGAGGTGACCAACCCGGCGGATCAGAGCCTGCTGGCGCGCCTGCCCATGGCCACCCCGGCCGAGGTCGAGCTGGCGGTGCGTTGCGCCCACGACGCCTACCTGCTGTGGCGGGAGGTGCCGGCGCCTGAGCGGGCCAGGGTCATGTTCAACTATCAGCATCTGCTCAAGACCCATCACGACGAGCTGGCCGAGTTGCTGGCCCAGGAGACCGGCAAGAACCTGGCGGATGCCAAGGGCGATGTCTGGCGTGGCATCGAGGTGGTGGAGCAGGCCTGTGCCATCGCCAGCCAGACCATGGGGGAGACCATGGGCAACGTGGCGCGCCGGGTCGACGGTCACTCCTGGGTTCAGTCGCTCGGGGTCTGCGTCGGCATCACCCCGTTCAACTTCCCCGCCATGATACCGCTGTGGATGTTTCCGCTGGCGGTCGCCTGTGGCAACGGCTTCGTGCTCAAGCCCTCGGAGCAGGATCCGCTCACCCCCATGCGGCTGGCCGAGCTGTTCACCGAGGCGGGGGCCCCCAAGGGCATCCTCTCGGTGGTGCACGGCGGCGCCGAGCAGGTGGATGCGCTGATCACCCATCCGGATGTGAAGGCGGTCAGCTTCGTCGGCTCTGCCCGGGTCGGGGCCCACGTCTATCGCACCGCCACCGATCACCTCAAGCGCGCCCAATGCTTCGTCGGCGCCAAGAATCACATGGTGATCATGCCCGATGCCAACAAGGGGCAGGTGCTGAGCAACCTGGTGGGGGCCGGGGTCGGCGCCGCCGGCCAGCGCTGCATGGCCATCAGCGTGGCGGTGTTCGTGGGCGGTGCCCGGGAGTGGATCCCGGAGCTGGCCGCCGAATTTGCCAAAGTCAGGCCCGGGATCTGGCACGATCCGCAGGCGGCCTATGGCCCCCTCATCAGCCCGGAGGCCAAGGTGCGGGTGGAGAACCTGATCGAGGTGGGGATCAGCGAGGGTGCCGAGTGCCTGCTCGACGGCCGCTTCTGCGACGTGGCTGGTTATCCGGTGGGCAACTGGGTGGGGCCGACTCTGTTTCGCGGCGTGACCCCCGAGATGCGCATCTATAAAGAGGAAATCTTCGGCCCCGTGCTCGCCTGCCTGGAGGTTGCGGATCTGGACGAGGCGCTCGCCCTCATCAACAACAACCCCTATGGCAACGGCACCTCCATCTTCACCGGCTGCGGCGCCGCGGCCCGCAAGTTCCGCCACGAGGTGGCGGTGGGCCAGGTGGGGATCAACGTGCCCATTCCGGTGCCGTTGCCGTTCTTCTCCTTCACCGGCTGGCGCGGCTCCTTCTACGGGGACTTGCACGCCTACGGCAAGCAGGCGGTGCGCTTCTACACCGAGACCAAGACGGTGACCGAGCGCTGGTTCGACGAGGACATTCCGCACGGCCCCAATATGACCATCAGCCTGCGCTGAGCGGCGATCAGTGGTACTGAGCTGACGCCGATCGAGGAAAGAGGCCGGCAGGCTCGGAACCAGATCATAGGCCGGCACCGAGCGACAGATAAACCAAGGACAACGAGGAAGCGAACGAGATGGATTTTACCCTGACCGAGGATCAGCAGGCCTACATGGAGGCCGCCACCGCCTTTGCCAATGAGGCGCTCAAACCCCATGCCGCCCGTTGGGACAGGGAGCACGAGTTTCCCATTGCCACCATCAAGCAGGCGGCCGCGCTCGGCTTTTGCGGCCTCTATACCCCGGAGCAGTACGGCGGGCTCGCGCTGCCAAGGCTGGATGCCAGCCTCATCTTCGAGCGCCTGGCCATGGGCTGCACCTCCACCACCGCCTACCTCACCATCCACAACATGGTGAGCTGGATGCTGGGCAGCTGGTTGCCCAGCGACGTGGCCGAGGAGTGGGTGCCGAGGCTCGCCAGCGGCGAGTTGCTGGGCTCTTACTGCCTCACCGAGCCGGGGGCGGGATCGGACGCTGCGGCCCTCAAGACCCGCGCGGTGCGGGACGGCGATGACTACCTCATCGACGGCAACAAAGTCTTCATCTCGGGGGCGGGCAGCACCGAGGTGCTGGTGGTGATGGCCCGCACCGGCGGTGAGGGGGCCAAGGGGATCTCCGCCTTTATGGTGCCCGCCGACACGGCGGGGATCCACTACGGCAAGGCGGAGGAGAAGATGGGCTGGAACAGCCAGCCGACCCGGGAGGTGGCCTTCAACGGGGTGCGCATCCCCGCCCGTTATCGCCTCGGGCAGGAGGGGGAAGGGTTCAGGTTCGCCATGCAGGCCCTCGACGGTGGCCGCATCAACATCGCCAGCTGCTCGGTGGGCACAGCCCAGCAGGCGCTGGACGATGCGCTGGCCCATGTGCAGCAGCGCCAGCAGTTTGGCCGCCCCATCGCGGAATTTCAGAGCGTGCAGTTTCGTCTCGCCGACATGGCCACCGAGCTGGCCGCCGCCAGGCTGCTGGTGCGCCAGGCCGCCGACAAGCTGGACAGCGGCAGCCCGGACAAGAGCGCTTGGTGCGCCATGGCCAAGCGCTTCGCCACCGATGTGGGTTATCGCGTCTGTGACGAGGCCCTGCAACTCTTTGGCGGCTATGGTTATATCCGCGAGTACCCGCTCGAGCGCTACCTGCGTGACACCCGGGTACACCGCATTCTGGAAGGCACCAACGAAGTGATGCGGCTGATCATCGCCCGCCGCCTGCTGGCGGATCCCGGTCTGTCGCTGGAGTAACGGACTCCTGCGCCATATCTGGAAGACGCCAGGCAAGAAGTGATGCGGCCGATCAGCGTCCGCCGCCTGCTGGCGGATCCCGGTCTGTCGCTGGAGTAACGAACTCCTGCGCCATCTCTGGAAGGCGCTAGGCAGGAAGTGATGCGGCCGATCATCGTCCGCCGCCTGCTGGCGGATCCCGGTCAGTCGCTGGAGTAACGGCTGCCAACGTTATCTTTGTGAGCCAGCCAGAGTTCGGCTCCATTCAACCCTGTCATCATGGCGGGCAGGATTATTCACAAGGACAATGCAATGACAAGGATCAGACTCGAATATCACGGTCACGTGGCCTACATCACCCTGGATCATCCGCCCGCCAACACCTGGACCCTCGCCAGCCTGCAGGCCTTCCTGCAGATGATGGTGGAGCTCGACAGCCGCCCCGATGTGGTGGCGCTGGTGATCCGTGGGGCGGGGGACAAGTTCTTCTGCGCCGGGGCCGATCTCAACATGTTTGCCGACGGCAACCCGGTGCACGCCCGTGCGGTGGCCGAGGCCTTTGGTCGCGCCTTCGAGGCGTTGGCGCGCTTCCACGGCGTCAGCATCGCCGCCATCAATGGCTATGCCATGGGCGGCGGGCTGGAGGTGGCACTGGCCTGTGACATTCGCATCGCCGAGCAGCAGGCCAAGCTGGGGCTGCCGGAGGCCTCGGTGGGGCTCTTGCCCTGTGCCGGCGGCACCCAGCGTCTCACCGAGCTGGTGGGGCCGGGCTGGGCCAAACGCATGATCCTCTGTGGCGAGAAGGTGAGCGCCACCCTGGCCTACGAGATGGGGCTGGTGGAGGAGGTCGTGACCGAGGGCCATGCCTGGGGAGCGGCCCAGCAGATGGCGCAGATGGTCGAGCGCCAGAGCCCGAGCGCCCTGCGTGCCTGCAAGCAGCTGATCAATCAGGGCCGCAGCGGCCCGCGCGACGCGGCCCTGCCGCTGGAGCGCAGCCTGTTCCTCTCGCTGTTCAGCGATGCCAATCAAGGTGAGGGGGTGGCCGCCTTCCTGGAGAAGCGAGCGCCACGCTGGCACTACGGGATAGGCATAGACCCCTCATCAAAGCCGGATGGAGCCGTTCATGAGTAATAAATCCCCCTGTTTCAGGTTGTTTTCCCCATCGTTATCCCGCGAACCGGGGAGGCGCCACCGATGACTGAGCCGGTAAAGGCAAGCCTCCATCCCAGCCGGGATGGCCATCGGATCGGCGTGCTGACCCTCGACAGCCCCGCCTCCCTCAACGCCCTGAGCCTGCCGATGATCCAGGCCCTGCAACGGGAGCTCGATCGGTGGGAGCAGGATCCGACCGTGGTCTGCGTGCTGCTGCAGGGGGCCGGGGAGAAGGCGTTCTGCGCCGGGGGCGATATTCGTTCTTTTTATTACCGCCGGCAGGAGGAGAGCGAGCAGGCGCTGTTTGGCTATGCCCGCGACTTCTTCGAGCAGGAATACAGGCTCGATCACCACATTCACCGCTATGCCAAGCCACTCATCTGCGTGGCGGATGGCATCTGCATGGGGGGCGGCATAGGGCTGTTTGCCGGCGCCGGGTTCAGGGTGGTGACCGAGAAGAGCCTGTTTGCCATGCCGGAGGTGACCATAGGCCTCTATCCGGATGTGGGGGCCAGCTGGTTTTTAAGCCGGATGCCGGGGCGACTCGGGCTCTGGCTCGGCCTCACCGGGGCGCGCTTCAACGGCGCGGATGCCATCGGCCTGGGACTGGCGGATCACGCCATCGCCAGCGGTGCGCGCGCCGAGCTGCTGCCGCGTCTTGCCGCCTTGCCCTGGTCTGCGGATCCGGACGGCCGACGGGATCAGATCGATAGGCTGCTGGGCAGCCTGTGTGCCAGTTCGTCCTTGCCGGCGCCGGTGATCCTGCCCCGGCAGGCCAGGA
This sequence comes from Aeromonas sp. sif2433, assembly GCF_019218705.1. Lineage (NCBI taxonomy): Bacteria > Pseudomonadati > Pseudomonadota > Gammaproteobacteria > Aeromonadales > Aeromonadaceae > Aeromonas > Aeromonas sp. sif2433. Next base: position 22,591 of record NZ_JAHUXD010000001.1, on the reverse strand, counting down.
TCGATGGGCTGATGGCCGGCCGCACCCTGCAAGGGGTGCTGGAGCGGCTGTTCGATGCCGAGCTGGGCGAGGCGAGCCTGGTGGCGGCGCGGGAGACCTGCCGCGGCGGCAGCCCCATCAGCCGTGCCATCCTCTGGCGCCAGTACTGGCAGGCCCGCCGCCAGTCCCTGACCGAGGTGTTCGCCGATGAGCTGGCGCTCTCGGTCAACTGCGTGCTGAAGGGGGACTTCGTGGAAGGGGTGCGAGCGCTGCTCATCGACAAGGACAGGTCCCCCCGCTGGCAGGCGGCCCAACCGGGCAGCGACTGGCTTGACGATTTCTATCGCTGGCCCGAAGGGAAGAATCCCCTGATCCCTTAACAGCGAGTCGACAAGACAAGAGCGCCGGAAAGGCCCGGCCAGATAACGAACGGAGCAAGGAGCAAAGGATGACAAGGATCGGATTTATCGGGCTCGGCAATATGGGGGGCCCCATGGCCGCCAACCTGGCCAGGGCCGGCCACGCCGTCCAGGTGTTTGATCTGGTGGCGGAGAACCTGGAGAAGGCGATCGCCGCCGGTTGCATCGCCGCCGGCGATGCCCGCGAGGCGGTGGGTGGCTGTGAGGTGGTCATCAGCATGTTGCCGGCCGGCGAGCATGTGTGCTCGCTCTGGCTGGCAGAGGGGGGAGGCCAGGATCTGCTGGGGGCGCTGCCGGCGGGGGCCCTGGTGATCGACAGCTCCACCATAGACGTGGCCTCGGCCCGGCGGGTGGGGGAGGCGGCCAGGGTGCGCGGCATTCGTTTCATCGATGCCCCCGTCTCGGGCGGCGTCGCCGGGGCGGCGGCGGGGACCCTGACCTTTATCGTCGGCGGCGAGCAGGCCGACTTCGAGGCGGCCAGGCCGATTTTGGCCCAGATGGGGCAGAACCTGTTCCATGCCGGGGCGCTGGGGGCGGGCCAGATCGCCAAGATGTGCAACAACATGCTGCTCGCCATCCACATGGCGGGCACCGCCGAGGCGCTGGCGCTCGGGGTGAAGGAGGGGCTGGATCCGGCCGTGCTCTCCACCATCATGGGCAAGAGCTCGGGTAACAACTGGAGCCTGGAGCGTTACAACCCCTGGCCCGGGGTGATGGAGAACGTGCCTGCGGCACGAGGCTACCAAGGGGGCTTTATGACCCGGTTGATGGTAAAAGATCTGGGGCTGGCGATGGCGCTGGCCGAGCATGCCCACAGCGCCGTGCCCCTGGGGGCGCTGGCCCGTAACCTGTTCAACCTGCACGCAAGTCAGGGTCAGGGGGCCAAGGATTTTTCCAGCATCCTGGAGCTGTATCTCGATAAGGCACCCAGTGACAAATAAGCGCCAGAGGCTCTGGCCCCCCACAGCCGTTTCAACCTGCACGCAAGTCAGGGTCAGGGGGCCAAGGATTTTTCCAGCATCCTGGAGCTATATCTCGATAAGGCACCCAGTGACAAATAAGCGCCAGGGTCAAGGACTGCTCCGGCATCGTCGCACTCTATCTGGATAAATCGCTGATCAGTCCCAAAGCGGTTGACTCGAGGCGACACCGCCCTCGGCTCGTTCACCCAACCATTTATGGCCAGTCAGCTGGCAAGGAGTCTCCATGGATATCAAGCAGAAGGTCATCGCCATCACGGGGGCGGGACGAGGACTGGGCCGAGCCATCGCCCTCAGCCTGGCCGCTCAGGGGGCTGTGCTGGCCCTCATCGACGTCAATCGCGCCGATCTGGAGGTCACCGAGGCCGAGCTGCGCAGCCGGGATGGCCGCTGCGCCCTGTTCGTCTGCAACGTGGCGAGCGAGCCCGAGGTGGAGGCGACCTTCGCCGCCATCAAGGAGCAATTTGGCGTCTTGCACGGCCTTATCAATTGCGCCGGGATCCTGCGGGACGGCATGCTGATCAAGGTGAAGGAGGGGGAGCTGGTGGAGAAGATGAGCCTGGCCCAGTGGCAGGCGGTCATCGACGTCAACCTGACCGGCACCTTCCTCTGTGGCCGCGAGGGGGCGGCGCTGATGGCCAAGGGCGGGCAGGGGGGGGTCATGATCAACATCTCCTCCATCGCCCGCGCCGGCAACATAGGCCAGAGCAACTATGCCGCCAGCAAGGCGGGGGTGGCCTCGCTGGTGGTGACCTGGGCGCGGGAGCTGTCCCGCCACGGGATCCGGGTGATGGGCATAGCCCCCGGCGTCTTTGCCACCGACATGACGGCGGCGATGAAACCGGAGGCGATGGCCCGGATGCAGCAGGCCATCCCGGTCGGCACTCTGGGGCAGGCGGCGCAACTGGCCCAGACGGTGCAATTCATTCTCGCCAATGACTATCTGTCCGGGCGGATAATCGATCTCGACGGTGGCCTGCGGCTCTGACGCGGGTCGCCGACCAGGACCTCGCCCCTTGCCTTCGGCACAGGGGCGTTTTTATTAGCCGTCTGCGCCGCCGGCCTTGCCTGGCGGGCCCTCGGGCGCCTGCATGTCCATGCAGCGCTGATCTGGAAAAGGCGGGGCGAGGTCATGGAAAAATGAGAAATATCAATGGGTCTTTCTGAATTTGAACCAGCTCACAGGCCTCAGGGGTCAGTGCTGTAGAATTGCGCGCGGTCAAGGTGGCGCATGATTGGCACCGCGAGGGATTGCGGTCGGAATAGTCATGCAATATAGTTGCCGCCTTTTTCACGGGGCTCGGACTCTTCGCCCCTCCCATGTCGCGCGCAGTATGAATACGGACGCTCTGCAGCCGCCTAATCAAACAGGATTGAGATGGACAAGAAACTAGGGCTTGGCGCCCTCATCTCGCTGGTGATCGGCTCCATGGTCGGCGCCGGGGTCTTCAGTCTGCCACAAAATATCGCCGCTCATGCCAGCGCCGGGGCCGTCGCCCTGGGTTGGGCCATCACCGGTCTTGGCATGATCTGCCTCGCGCTGGTCTACCAGAATCTCTCCATGCGCCGCCCGGATCTCGACGGCGGTATCTTCAGTTATGCCAAGGCGGGCTTCGGCGACTTCGTCGGCTTCAACGCCGCCTGGGGTTACTGGCTCTGCCAACTGCTGGCCAACGTCTCCTACGCCATAGTGGTGTTCAGCGCGCTGAGCTACTTCTTCGATACCCCCGACAACGTCATCTTTGGTGACGGCAACACGCCGGTGGCCATCACGCTCGCCTCCCTGCTCATCTGGTCGGTGCATGCCCTGGTGCTGCGCGGGATCCAGGTCGCGGCTCTGGTGAACATAGTCACCACCATCGCCAAGATGGTGCCGCTCATCGTATTCTGCGTCGCCGTTCTGCTCGCCTTCAACATGGAGACCTTCACCCTGGACATCTGGGGACAGGGCAACATGGAGCTGGGATCCGTGATGGATCAGGTCAAGTCCACCATGAAGGTGACGCTCTGGGTCTTCATCGGCATCGAGGGGGCCGTGGTGGTCTCCGCCCGCGCCCGTCATCGCAAGGACGTGGGCCGTGCCACCGTGCTGGCGCTGCTCGGCGCCCTGGCGCTCTATGTGATGGTGACCCTGTTCTCCCTTGGCGTGATGAGCCAGCCACAACTGGCGGCCCTCAAGAATCCGTCCACCGCCATGATCCTGGAGGCCGTGGTCGGCCCCTGGGGCGCCTGGCTCATCAACATCGGTCTGGTGATCTCGGTGATCGGCGCCCTGCTGAGCTGGACAGTGCTGGCGGCGGAAGTGCCCTACATCGCCGGCAAGACCGGGGTCTTCCCGGCCTGGTTTGCCAAGGAGAACAAGAACGGCTCGCCCAAGGTGTCGCTCTGGTGCTCCACCTGTCTGGTGCAGATCTTCCTCATCATCATCTATTTCCAGAGCAGCACCTACCTGGCGCTGGTCAACATCGCCACCTCGGCGGCCCTGGTGCCTTATGTCTTCTCCGGCGCCTATGGGCTCAAGCTGGCGCTGAGCGGGGAGACCTATCAGGGCCAGCCGCACCAGCGCAAGCGTGACCTGCTGCTGGCGCTGGTGGCCACCGTCTACGGCTGCTGGCTGGTCTATGCTGCCGGGGTGGAATACCTGCTGCTGGTGGCGCTGCTCTACAGCCCGGGCATCTTCATCTACTGGAAGGCGCGCCAGCATCATGGGCTGCGCAGCCTCAACCGGCTGGAGCAGGGGATGACGGCGGCCCTGCTCGGTTGCGCCGTGCTGGCCTTCTACAAGGTGATGGACGGTACCATTCCCCTGCATTAATCGGCACAATAAAGAGATGGCCTCCTGGCCATCTTTTTTTTCAGGTGTCGACTGGCAGAAACGGACGGTGACGCCGCTTGGGAAGGACATTCTATGCTGTTTATGGGTTATCTGCTGTTGGGGGCCTTCGCGGGCATATTGGCGGGGCTGTTCGGGATCGGGGGGGGGCTCATCATAGTGCCGGTGCTGGTCTTCACCTACCATGCCCAGGGGGTCTCCCCCGATATCATCACCCATCTCGCGCTCGGCACCTCGCTGCCCACCATGATCTTCACCGGCTTCAGCTCGCTGCGGGTGCATAAACAGGCGGGCGCCGTCGACTGGCTGATCATCCGCCGGCTGGCGGTCGGCATGCTGGTCGGCGCCTGGCTCGGTGGCATGACGGCCAACCTGCTCAGCGCCAGCACCCTCAACGTCATCATCGGCTGCTTCGCCTGGACCATGGCCGTGCAGATGGGGCTCAACCTCAGACCCAAGGCGGAACGCCATCTGCCTGGTCCGGTCGGCACCGGCATCGCCGGCACCGTCATCGGCTGGATGTCGGCGCTGTTTGGCATCGGCGGGGGTTCCCTGACCGTGCCTTACCTCAGCTGGAACAGCGTGCCGATGCGCAACGCCGTCGCGGCCTCCGCCGCCTGCAGCATCCCCATCGCGCTGGCGGGCAGCCTCAGCTATCTCTACGCCGGCTGGGGCCATGCCGGCTTGCCCGAGTGGAGCCTGGGCTTCATCTATCTGCCGGCCTTGCTCGGCATCATCCTCACCAGCACCCTGTTTGCCCGCATCGGCGCCCGGCTGGCACACCGTCTTCCCCCTCAGCGACTCAAGCAGGCATTCGCCATGCTGATGTTGGTGATAGGGGCAAAATTTATGCTATTTAGCTGATTTATTGGCTAATTGCCGAAAAAGCAGGCAAACGCACCGTCCCCGGGCAGAAAGCCATTGCAATGAAACGGGACTTTGCTATTCTCGTCGCCGGTGGTCCCATTGGTCCTCTCGCATTGATAACCCGTCGACCTGGTCAGGACCGGAAGGTAGCAGCCAAGGTGGGGGACTCGAGTGCCGGGATGTGGCTGGTGGGGCCACCACCTGTTTCTGAAAATCAATAAGTTACCTTCCAATTCCCCTTCAGACCTCTTGGTAATCCACTTTGTGTGGATGACTGATCGCATCTGCAATGCGTTTCTGGCTCAGTTCCCGATACATCAGTCCCTAAGACATTTGCTTCCTTCGGAAGGTCGGCACACCTGCTGTCGTTGCCGACGGACATCAATATATCGCTCGGCACGCGGGATAGGCTGGCAGTCCAAAACAAGCTCGCCCAGTTATTTGTCTGTGCGCGTGCTCGCGTAAAACCCAGCCGTCATCTCTGCCATGGTTCCAGCCTCCGCCCCCTATGATGTGAACGTCCGGATTGTTGTGAGCAAGCGGCCGATCCTCTCTGGTATCTGCCGGTTCGGTGACATGTGTATCCCGGCCCAAGCGACTATGCAGGAGCAACAAGGGCGAACGAGCGCTGTTGAGCACCTTCAGCAACAGCTGAAAGCAGGCTTGCTCAGATGACAGCCCGCCGCGCGTACTCGATGAATGCCTTCAACTTGGACGGTTGATCATGCCGGCTGGGGTAGTACAGAGAGAAGCCTGGAAAGGTCGGCGAGAACGGTGCAAGGACTCGCGTCAGGCGCTTTGCCTTGATGTGTGGCAGGGCCAGCTGCTCAAAGGTGTAGGCGATCCCGACGCCTTCCAGTGCCGCCTCCGTACTGAACAGGGTGTCCGTAATGGTCAGGTTGCCCTTGACCTCGTACTCGACGATTTCCTCATTCACCTTGAACTCCCATTTGTGGATCGCGCCTGTTCCGGCGAAGCGGAAGCGGATGCAGTTGTGCTGCATGAGGTCGTCCGGATGGCTGGGCGCGGGGAAGCGCGCGAGATAATCAGGAGAGGCGACGATGGCGACTGTGATGGGGCCGCCAAGGGGAAGGGCGACCATGTCCTTGTGCAGATCTTCTCCCATGCGAATGCCCGCATCGAAACCCCGCTCGACGATGTCGACGAAGCCTTCGTCATTGGTCAGTTCAAGTTTCACGTTCGGATGCTCACGAAGGAAACCTGCCAACAGCGGTTGCAACACCATTGAGGTCGAAATGCGTGCGGCATTGATGCGTAATGTGCCGGTGGGCCCACCTTGCAGGACGTTCAGCTCTTCACCCGCCACAATGACCTGACCGAGTGCCGGGCCGATGCGGGCAAGATAGTCCTCCCCAGCCTCCGTCAGGCTCACGCTGCGTGTCGTGCGATTGAGCAGGCGTACGCCGAGACGCGCTTCCAGCTGCCTGATCGCCTGGCTCAGCGCGGAAGGCGATACCTCCAGTTCGGCAGACGCGGCAGTGAAGCCGCGATGCTCCGCGACTTTCCAAAAGGCCATCAGGCCGTCGAGTTGATTGAGTTTCATATCTTGAAGCATAGCTTCATATAGTGTGCAGGATTAAGCTATTTTTCTGCGCTAATGCGGCGCCTATAGTTGCCTTCACCGTGAAGGAGGCACCCATGAAAACCAATCCGCAAGATTGCCATGCCCTCGGGCCTCTTTCCCTCAGGTGTCGTGACGCCCTGGTCAGCGTGATGGACCCCACGACGCCGAAACCAACAGGCAAGTGAGAAGGTTCATCAGACCATTGATTATTGAGGAAAAGAAGACGATGAAAAACGTATTGATCATCAACGCACATCAGTTTTTTGAAGGCATCTCCGGCGGCAAACTGAACAGCACCCTGGCAGGCATCATCAAGCAAGAGATGGCAGCGCGCGGCTATGCGGTGAAGGAGACATACATAGAGCAGGGCTACGACGTTCAGGGCGAGGTCGACAAGCATCTGTGGGCAGACATCATCATCCTGCAATCGCCGGTTTTCTGGTTCGGCATGCCGTGGATCTACAAGAAGTATGTCGATGAGGTATTTACCGCGGGCATGTTCCAGCAGCGTTTTCTGTCGGGTGATGGCAGGACGCGCGAGGATCCGCGCAAGCAATATGGCTCTGGCGGCAAGATGCATGGCAAGCAGTACATGCTGTCGCTGACCTGGAATGCACCGAGGGCGGCATTTGGCGATGCTGGGCAGATGTTGTTCGAGGGCAAAACGGTGGATGACGTCTTCGTCAGCAACACGGCCAACTACAGGTTCTGTGGCGTAGAGGTGTTGCCCTCCTTCTCGTGCTTCGATGTGATGAAGCAGCCGGATGTTGCAGGCGCTATTGAAGAATTGCGTGGCCATCTGGATGCCATCTTTGATCCCGTTGCGAGCCCCCTGCCTCAGGTGGAGAGCAAGATGGACGAGGCACTCACATCCCCTTGACGACGTCGGATGCTGGTCGACAACGAGGTGACGGTGACCGCTCAGTTTCTGGGCGTTCACCGTCTGCCTTGGCCTGTGATGTGCGATGAGTTGTCGCCACCAGTGACCACAATACTGGCCAACCCGCCAACCCGCCAACCCGCCAACCCGCCAACCCGCCAACCCGCCAACCCGCCAACCGCCTGCCACCCGGCGCATGCGTCAAGGATCTCGAAGGCTCAAAAGGCGTCTCTTGGCCGACTACGAGGTTGTCATTGGCGTCGAAGTAAAGCCCGGGTTAGTCAACCAGACTCCTTTGGCTGATGCTGGAAACATCCTGGGGCACCCTTGCGTCACCGTGAGCCCGCCTATCTTTCGTGGAGGGCTCTTCGTCAGTTAGCCGTCGCCTGGTACTCCTGTCTCTGTGACAGCTCGATCACCTGCTTATCGCTCCTTATCCGGGCATTGCATCCCCGACTCCCCGAGCATGGGCAAGGCGCAGCTCCTCGGCACCGAGCACGAACTCCGGGCTGTCGGTGAGACGCTCGACCGCCAGATCGATGAAGCGGCGTACCCGGGCGGGCTGGGCCGCGCGGCTGCCGTAGTAGAGAAACAGGCTGTACATGTCTGTCATGTGGTCGAGCAGCAGGGGAACCAGGCGACCGGCCCGGATGTGCGCCGCCGCCGTCGGCCCGGCAATTTGGCCTATCACTTCTCCCGCCAGCACGGCGCCCAGCTCTACCGTCTCATCATTGGTCGATATTGCCGGACGAACGAGATGATCCTGCATGCTCTCCCCAATCTTCACATGCCAGGGAATAAGGTGGCCGGTGCCGGCATGACGAAACACGCTGCAGCGGTGCACGCCCAGATCGTGCAGCGTGTGCGGCACCCCATGTTTGCGCAGATAGGCGGGGGAGGCGCAGATGATGAGCTGCAAGGGAAACAGGCGGCGTGCGATCAGCCCGTCCTGCGGCGAGAGCCCGATCCTAAGGCCCACATCGACTCGCTCCTCTACCCAGTTGCCGATACGGTCATCGAGCTGCACATCCGGCTGGACCTCGGGGTAGAGCCGGCAGTACTCGTCCAGCACTGGGCCGATGATCATCTGCGCGACCGAGCGTGGCCCCACGATCCGCAGTGGGCCAGCGAATGCTTCCTGGGTCTGCCTCGCGGCTGACAACGCCTGTTGCAGGCCAAGCAGGGCGGGTTGGGCTGCCTCCAGAAAACGCTGGCCCTCTTCGGTCAACGACATGCTGCGGGTGGTGCGATGGAACAGCCTCACCCCGAGATAGGTCTCCAGTTGCCTCAGTGCCTTGCTGGCGGCCTGAGGGGAGATCTGCTGGGCCTCGGCGGCCTTGCTGAGGCTGCCCAGTTCCACCGTGCGCACGAAGGTGGTGATGGATCTCAATTCGCTGATCATGGTCTTTCTCGTCGATTTACATCATTTAGTTGTAACTGATTCATCCATTTGCCGTCTAGTTCGATGTTTATTGCCCATCTATAGTTCAGCTCATCGACAAGCCTCCCGGCATGAACCCAGACAGAGAGACGAGCAAGATGGACAATTTCAGCTTTTACAACCCGACCCGGATCGAGTTCGGCACCGGCAAGGAGCGGCTAATCGGCGAGATCCTGGCCCAGCACGGCATCAAGAAGGTGCTGCTGGCCTATGGCAGCGATCGCATCAAGGGCGATGGCCTCTTCGCCAGCGTGAGCGCCAGTCTGAACGAGCAGGGGATCCCGTTCGTGGCGTGCGGCGGCATCGTCAGCAACCCGCTCATCTCCAAGGTGCGTGACGCCATCGCCTTGGCGCGGGAACAGGAGGTCGACGCCATTCTCAGCGTCGGCGGCGGCTCCGTGCTCGACAGCGCCAAGGCCATTGCCGCAGGGGCCCTCTATCAGGGGGATGTCTGGGATCTGTTTGTCGGCAAGGGGCAGATCGAGGCGGCGCTGCCGGTGTTTGCCATCCTGACCCTGGCTGCCACCGGCAGCGAGATGAACAGCGGCGCCGTGGTGACCAACGATGACACCAAAGAGAAGTTCGCCATCAACTCGGTGCACACCTTCCCGAAAGTCTCCATCGTCAATCCGGCGCTGATGCAGACGGTCTCCCGCGACTATCTGGTCTACTCGGCGGCGGACATCATAGCCCACTCCATCGAGGGCTACTTCACCGCCAAGGTGCAGCCGAAAATTCAGTCCCGCCTGGTGGAGTCCGTCATCGCCACCGTGCTGGAGACCACCGAGCAGTTGCTGGCGGATCCCGCCGATTACAACGCCCGCGCCGAGTTCGCCTGGGCGGCGACCCTGGCATTGAACGGTCTGACCTATGCGGGGACTTCGGGTTTTGGCTACCCCAACCACATGATCGAACACGCGCTCTCCGCCCTGTTCAATGTGCCCCATGGCGCCGGCCTGTCGGTGGTGATGCCCGCTTGGATGAAGTGGTTCCATGGTCAGAATCCGGCTCAATTCGAACGCTTTGCTCAGCAGCTGTTTGGCTTGAATACCGCCGAAGAAGGCATTGCCGCCCTTGAAAAATGGTTCGACAAGATAGGCACGCCGACCCGCCTCTCCCAGCTCGGCATCACGGAGGCGGACCTGCCTGCCATCCTGGAGAACCTCAAGGGCAACGCCCGCTGGTTTGGCCTGGCTGAAACCTACACCCAGGACGTGCTGGCCACCATCCTTCGCAATGCCATGTGAGTGGCGGTGCCTCCAGGTCCTGCGTCAGGACTGAGCCGCGAGTCGCCAGCCATCACACCATGGCGCTCTCCAAGGAGAGCGCCTTTCAAGAAAAGGGATCCATCATGCAAACACGTACTTTGGGTAACAGCGGGCTGGCAGTGTCGGCCATCGGTCTGGGCTGCATGGGGCTGAGCTTTGGCTATGGCCCGGCCACGGACAAGGGGCAGGCCATCGCCCTGATCCGCCGCGCCCATGAACTGGGGGTGACCTTCTTCGATACCGCCGAGGCCTATGGCCCTGGCGATAACGAACTGTTGCTGGGGGAGGCTCTCGCCCCGTTCCGGGACAAGGTGGTGATCGCCACCAAGTTTGGTTTCAAGCACGGCAAGGTCTCGGAGGGGCTGGACAGCCGCCCGGCCACCATCCGCGCCGTGGCGGAGGCATCGCTGCGCCGCCTCAACACCGATGTGATCGATCTCTTCTACCAGCACCGCGTCGATCCCGATGTCCCCATGGAAGAGGTGGCTGGCACAGTGCGAGACCTTATCCAGGAGGGCAAGGTGCGCCACTTCGGTCTGTCCGAGGCCGGTGTCGACTCCATTCGTCGCGCCCACGCCGTGCAGTCGGTAGCGGCGCTGCAGAGCGAATACTCCCTCTGGTGGCGCGAGCCGGAGCTGGCCATCCTGCCGTTGCTGGAGGAACTGGGCATCGGCTTCGTCCCTTTCAGCCCCCTCGGCAAGGGCTTCCTGACCGGGGCCATCAAGCCCGATACCCGATTCGATGACACGGATTTTCGCAACATAGTCCCACGTTTTGCCGAGGCGGCGCGCCAGGCGAACCAGCATCTGGTCGAGGTCTTGGGCGACCTTGCTGCCAGCAAGGGAGTGACGTCTGCCCAGATTGCGCTCGCCTGGCTACTGGCACAAAAGCCCTGGATTGCCCCCATTCCCGGCACCACCAAGCTGCATCGGCTCGAGGAGAACCTGGGCGCAGCTCGGGTGGTTCTGAGCGCCACCGATCTGGGAGACATTCAGCGTGCCCTGGCCGGGATCAAGGTGGAGGGGGATCGCTATCCGTCACACCTGCAGCACAACGTGGGTCGCTAAGGTCGGATCCACAACAGGAGTCTCATGAATGCAGAACCCCTCTGTGCTCTCTCGCGCCGTCCCAAGGTGCCGGCGTTCTCTCTGGTTGCTAACAGGAGCAGTGATGGCAGGCATCTTTTCCTATGTATTGAAACCGGGTCTGCCCGCGCACCCTGACTCTTCCCAGTATCAGGCGGGTCAGTTCAGCAATACCGTGACACTGCCGCAGCGCAGCACCTGGGAAGGGGTACGGCTCTGGTGGGATTTTCTGTTCGCCAAGCCTGATGGCACAGTGCCGGATCGCGCCATCCCGGTGCAGGCCATGAGCCGTGAGGGGCTGATGGCCGCCTCGGATAACAGTGTGTGGCGCCTCGGCCACTCCAGTCTGCTGTTCAAATTGCAGGGCAAGTTCTGGCTGACGGATCCCGTGTTCAGCGAGCGCGCCTCGCCGGTGCAATGGTTTGGCCCCAAGCGCTGGCACGCACCGCCCATCACCCTGGATGCGCTGCCCCCCATAGAGGCGGTGATCCTCTCCCATGATCACTACGACCATCTCGACCATGACGCCATCCTTGCGCTGCAAGAGAAGGTCAGCCACTTCATCACGCCGCTCGGCGTGGGGGCGCGCCTGGTTGCCTGGGGTGTCCCCCGGCACAAGGTCAGGGAGCTGGATTGGTGGCAGAAGGCCCGGGTCGGCGGCATTGAGTTCATCGCCACCCCAGCCCAGCACTTCTCCGGCCGTGGCCTTGGCGATGGCAATCAGACCCTGTGGGCCTCCTGGGTCATTCGCGGGGAGGGAGCCACTCTCTTCTTCAGCGGTGACAGCGGTTACTTCGATGGTTTCAAGGAGATCGGCAAGCGTTTCGGCCCGTTCGACGTGACCTTCCTCGAGACCGGGGCCTACGACAAGCGCTGGGAGTACGTGCACATGTTGCCGGCGCAGACGGCGCAGGCGTTTCACGATTTGCGCGGGCAGTGGCTCTATCCAGTGCACAACGGCACCTTCGATCTGGCCATGCATTCGTGGGATGACCCGCTCGAGCAGATTGTCCGTCTGGCCGCCGAGCAGCAGATCCCATTGACCACCCCGGTGATGGGGGAGCCCCTGAACGTGCTGACCCCCCATGAGGGCAGCGCCTGGTGGCGCGATTGACACATTTTTAACGCACAGGAGTCGACAATGAACCCAATATCCGCAACCACGCTTGCCCAGGCTGAGGCAAAGGATCAGACGATACAGGTATTTTCCCCGGGGCTGGTGCCTGCAACCCAGGGTGCCAGCGAGTTCTTCGTCGGGGATGTCTATGTGGATCAGCGCTACCAGGGCACGGCGCCCGCCGCTATCTCTGGTGGTCTGGTCAGCTTCACGCCGGGGGCGCGCACCGCCTGGCATACCCATCCTTTGGGCCAGACCCTCTACGTGGTCAGCGGGGTAGGGCGGGTGCAGATGGCAGAAGGTCCTGTCCAGGGGATCCGGCCAGGGGATCTGGTCTGGATCCCGGCTGGCGTGAAGCACTGGCATGGTGCGGCACCAGATACTCCCATGACCCACCTGGCGCTGGCCGAACGGCAGGATGGCCAGGTCGTGACCTGGCTTGCGCAGGTGAGCGAGCGTGATTATCGCGCCTCCGTCGCCGGGGACCGGAATTGAGCATGCAGGGGAATAATAGTCAGCCCGATCCCCAATCAGTGCACCTTGATACCGCCCCTTAGCGTGATCAAGCGCTTCTTGAGCACCCATGATCTGGCGGGTAAGCGGCTGGTTCCTTTCATCACCCACGGTGGCTATGGCATCGGGGATAGCGAGGCGGTACTCGCCAGACTGGCATCAGGTGCCCGGCGAGATGCACCACTGATCATGGAGTGCGATCAGGAGAGGCGAACGACCGAGACAGTAGCCCGGTGGCTGGAGGCCATAGGGACTTGATCTCATCTTTGGGCGAGGCAGACAGGTCATCGTCGTGATGGCGACAGGTGACGTTCATTACGTGAACAGGATTGATGCTTGATGCCAAACAAGGGAACACAACCATGAAGAGACTCAGTAAATCATTGCTTTTTTGCATGCTGGCAGGGGTGCTAGTGGCGCCCGCTCATGCCGATCCCCTGGTCATTCAGGAGCAAGGCAGCTTTGCCGCGGGCGGCGCCGTCGTCACCGCCCCCGGCAAGTTTGACCCCAAGCAGCCACTGGAGCCTGCTGGTCAGACGTACCATGGGGATCACGCCAGCGTCTTCTATCAAATTCCGCCCAACCCGCACAAGTACCCGATCGTCATGCTCCACGGTGCCGGCCAGTCTTCCCGTACCTGGCAGACCACGCCGGATGGCCGGGAAGGTTTCCAGAGCCTGTTTCTGCGGCGGGGGTTTGCGACCTATCTGGTCGATCAACCCCGCAGAGGCAGCGCGGGTCGCAGCATGGTGGAGGGGGCGGTGGCCCCCAATCCGGATGAGCAGTTGTGGTTCAATCAGTTCCGTCTTGGCGTCTGGCCGGATTATTTCAAAGACGTCCAGTTTTCTCAGGATCAAGCGGTGCTGAACCAGTATTTCCGCCAGATGACGCCCAACACCGGGCCCTTTGATGTCAATGTCATTGCCGATGCCATGGCGGCTGTGGTGGACAAGAGTGGTCCGGCCATCCTGTTCACCCACTCTCAGGGGGGCGGACCTGGCTGGCATACTGCCATAAAAAGCAACAAGGTGAAGGCCATAGTCGCGTTCGAACCAGGCAGTGGCTTCGTCTTCCCTGAGCAGGCGTTGCCAGCCCCCATGCCGAGCGCGTTCGATACCCTGAAGGGGGAGCCGGTGGCGATGGCGCAGTTCATGAGCCTGACCAGGATCCCGGTGCTGATCCTGTATGGCGACAACATCCCAAGCCAACCGACCGCCATGCCCGCCCAGGACAGCTGGCGAGTCCGGTTGGCGATGGCCCGTGAATGGCGGGATCTGGTGAACCAGCATGGAGGGGATGTCACCGTCGTCCATCTGCCCGAGATCGGCATCAAGGGCAACACCCACTTCCCCTTCTCCGATCTGAACAATGTGCAGATCGCCGATCTGGTGAGCGAGTTCCTGAAAGAGAAAGGTCTGCAATAACCACGGGAGACAGCAAGGGTGATGACGCGATTCATGAATATTGCTAATAAACCCTAGCAAGATCCCGGGTCTAATCTAGTCAATCCCCTTGCGTTATGCTGGGCACACATTATTGGAAGGATATAGTCATGCACACAGTCAGACTCAATAACGGTATAGAGATGCCCCTGCTGGGCTTTGGGGTCTTTCAGATGACAGACGCGGCAGAGTGCGAGCGTGCCGTCATCGAGGCCATCGACAGCGGCTATCGGCTGATCGATACCGCCGCCTCCTATCAGAATGAGACCCAGGTCGGGAACGGGATCAGGCAGAGCGGCATCGTGCGCCGCGAGCTCTTTGTCACCACCAAGCTCTGGTTGCAAGACGCCAGTTACGAGGGAGCCAAGGCGCAGTTCGAGCGCTCCTTGAATCGCCTGCAGCTCGATTATGTGGATCTCTATCTCATCCATCAGCCCTACGGGGATGTCCACGGTGCATGGCGGGCGATGGAAGAGTTGCTGCAAGCCGGCAAGATCCGGGCAATTGGTGTCAGCAATTTCCAGCCGGACCGGCTGGCGGATCTCATGGCGTTCAACAAGCTGGTGCCTGCCGTCAACCAGATAGAGGTGAACCCCTTCAATCAGCAGTTGCATGCCGCGCCCTGGATGCAGAGTCGACACATACAGCCACAGGCGTGGGCTCCCTTCGCAGAGGGCAGAAATGGTCTGTTCCAGCACCCGGTGCTGACCGCCATCGGCGCGAAGCGGGGAAAGAGCGTGGGGCAAGTCGTGTTGCGCTGGATCTTCCAGCGAGGCATAGCGTCGCTGGCCAAATCGGTGCGCAAGGAGAGGATGAAGGAGAACCTCGATATCCTCGACTTCGAGCTCAGTCAGGATGAGATGGTGCAGATAGCCGCGCTGGATACCGCAACCAGTGCCTTCTTCTCTCACCGCGACCCCGCCATGGTGGAATGGTTGACCCAGCGCAAGCTCGACGTCTGACAAGGGCAATCAGCAATGGCGTCGGGAGATGACAGACGGTTGGTGGCGCGGCGCGCCGCCAACCGTTTTTCCTGCTGAGGGAGCACAGTGCTCACGGTCGGGGAGGGACAGGGATCATGTCCGCTGGCGTAGTAAAATGACAACGCAAAAAAGTAAGAAACAGAGGTCGACGCCACGTTATGTCAGCTTATGGGTAAATTTTATGTCTGCTTATAGGTAAAGTCATGGATGTAAGTTGCTGATTAATAATGGTGTGTCATGTCAACTTATGGGTTAAGCGACACAATAAGTTACGACTAATAGCCCCCTTCAGACATCTTGGTAATCCACTTTGTGTGGATGGATCAGGAGTCTTCATAGTGAATCTCTGGCTCTCTCCGCAAGGTATCTGGTACTACCGCAAGGTCACCATGCTCCCCTGTGGGCGCCGCAAGGACATCAATAAATCTCTCCGTGCTCGGGACAAGCTGGTCGCACGAAGCAAGGTGGCCCAGTTGCTTGCCTGCGCGCGCTCTCGGGTAAAGCCTGTGGCTGCCCAGCCAGAACTTCAATCAAGCTCCTCGCCGGAGCCTCAGCAGCTACCGCAACAGACACAATCTGCAGCCAATCCTGCCCCTGAATCAGTCCCAGTGGCGCCTTCTGCCATTGCATCCCCTGTGCTCTCAGAGCTCAGTGAGCGTTACCTGAAAGAAAAGGCGTTGTCCTGGGCACCAAAAGAGCTCAGCAACCAGAAGAACTACATCGGCTACTTCATTAAGGCGCTGGGGGATTCATGGTGCCTGAACATCAGGGACAACCGCCCAGACCAGAAGCTCAAGACGGCTAACAGTGCTCGATTTGTGCCGATCCATTCCTCGTTGATCGCTGGTGGCTTTATCGACTTCGTGCAGGAAAGGGCTGGGGGACGGCTGTTCCCTGAGTTACCTCTTCGACAAGACGGTTACAGCCATCTTTGGGGGCAGTGGTTCAGTCGTCATCGTCCTGTAGACAAAGACTCCCACAGCCTGCGGCATACCGTGGCAACAGCGTTGAAGGATCATGGGGTGCCGTTACAGTACGCAGCAGCAATTTTGGGTCATACCAATAGTGCTATCAGCTATGATCGGTACGGTGGTGGGGTAGCAGTCGAGAAGCTACAAACAGCTATCGAAGCGGCACTATGAACGTACTACCTTGGAGGTCATCTCGTAGGCACTTCAACCCAAGAAAAAGTCACTATTTAGCTAGATGCTGATGAGCACAAGGAAGAGCTCCAGTGGAACACCAGAGGCCTGATAAGGTACTACCTGATTTGAATAAGCTAAAAGAGCAAATTGCGTTAGAGTACGGGCGATGTCTCCTCCAGTTGCAGCAGTTTGAATTGATGCTTAAAGCAACCCTGCCCACTCTGAAGGTAAGCGGATTTTCCGATGAGTTGGCTGGTAACATAGAACGCGACCGCCAGCTTCTAGGCGGAAAGACGCTGGGGCATTTGGTTGGCCAGTGGAGCCAAAGAACGACGTTGGAGGATGAACAAGAAATTGATGATGACGCTCTGAACGGCCGAGCTTACTTCCGTTTCAGTTTTGGCCTGGAAAACGGGGAATGGATGAACGAAAAGCTCAAACAATTGGTCGAATTGCGAAATGAGCTGGTTCATCATTTTCTGTCACGTTTTGCATTGAACTCGGAGGCTAGTTGCCAAGACGCAATCAGCTATCTGGTGACGGCAGCCAACACCATCAAGGACAACATAGAGGCGTTACATTCCCTCCTGACTACCGCCGAACAAGCCAAGAGCGAACTGTTCGAATTTATGAACTCCCCTCAGGGGGAGCATTTTTTAATCTCAGGAATCCTGCCTGGTGAACCTGTCAACAATTGGGAAAACACCACCATCATCCAACAACTGAAATGTGAGGAGCGTTTAATAGGCAAGGGCGGTTGGACACAGTTAAACGAAGCCATCTGCAGTATCGGCCAAAGACGCCCAGGGTTATCCCCCAAGCTATACGGGTGTAGCAGTTGGCGGGAGGTTATTCATCGTTCCCAGCTCTTCGAAGTAGACAAACGACTATCTCCCACTGGTGTTATGGTTTGGTATCGCACACGCCGGGCCTAAGAGGATTGTGCTAATTTCTGCCGCTCGCACACTCAGAACAGGAGCGAGGTCGCCACACTACCTGCAACTGTCTTAATCAGGTCAAAGGTCATGTCGAGCCCCTTGGTTGCAAAAGTTTCTTTGGTCTTGTTCCAGACAGTATCGCTACAGATTGCATCTAGAAATTCGTGACCAGTCCATGTAAGTCGAGTTGCCATGAAATTTATGGGGCCACCGCCAAGAACTCGGCTCATTTTTCCTTCAACTAGCCCCGCTTCAATTAGCAACTCCATGTGGTAAGAAATTTCATAAGCGGCACTTACATCAGCAAGCTCGAAATCCCCAAGCGACAAGTAATGGTCTGTACTGGGTAAGCCTTCTAATTTTGTCAGTACATCTCTTACGGTATCCCAATTGCGTTTCATCCTAATCCATTTCCCCAAAAAATTTCCAAAATAACCAAGATGTTACCTAATGAATCATCGCTGGTAAATTCATCATTATTGGGATTGTTATTGATCTGGTGTACTGTATACCCAAACAGTAAAGGAGGTAAGTAATGCAGTTAGACGAGTTCGTCAAGGCCACAATCATGCAGGTTGTCAAAGGGGTGAAGGATGCGCAGGAAGAAGCAGCAGAGTACGGTGCTGTCGTTAATCCTCGACCAAATGGCGGTTATGGTCATCCAAGGGAAACTCCCGTAGCTTTCGATGTAGCCCTGACAGTAACGGGAACCAGCTCAGGTGAAGTTGGTGGAAAGGTTACGGTTGCCTCGTTCCTGACTCTGGGTGGGAAAGCAACAGAATCAGATGCACGACAAGAGACTAGCCATGTGAAATTTGAAGTGACGTTGGCTCTGCCGTGTACTGAGGTGCAGAAGTCCTCTATCGTTTCCTGCTAGTTAGAGCCTGTAAATCCAATTGTGTAACCGCCCACGAATAAGTAACTTTTTCAAAAGGATACCTTAGTGGGCAAGCAAATGGACCAAGACAAACTCAAAGCACTGGCTGCTGAGCTGGCCAAAGACATCAAGTCTGAAAAAGATCTCGGCACCCTCACCCAACAGCTGATCAAGCTCACCGTCGAAACCGCGCTCAATGCCGAAATGGACGAGCATCTGGGCTACGAGAAACACGCCCCACAAGGCCGCGGGACCGGCAACAATCGCAATGGCTATTCCACCAAGCGCCTAAAAGGGCAGCACGGAGAAGTCATCATCCAGGCTCCTCGTGATCGCAACAGCTCCTTCGAGCCTCAGTTTGTCCGCAAGGGCCAGTCCCGCCTGACCCAGATGGACGACCAGATCCTCGCCCTCTACGCAAAGGGCTTGAGCACGCGGGATATCGTTGACGCATTCAAAGAGATGTATGACGCAGACATCTCGGCGGGGCTGGCATCGAAGGTGACCGAACGTGTCATCGAGCAGGTCCACGAATGGCAAAACCGGCCGCTGGAGCCGCTCTATCCCATCGTCTATCTGGACTGTCTTGTGCTGAAAATCCGCGAGAACCAGCGGGTGATCAACAAGTCGCTCGATCTGGCGCTGGGTATCAATATGGAGGGTCACAAGGAGCTGTTAGGCCTGTGGCTGGCCGAGACCGAAGGGGCAAAGTTCTGGCTGTCGGTCCTGACTGAGCTGAAGAACCGTGGTCTGGAAGACATCCTGATTGCGTGTGTGGATGGCCTCAAGGGCTTCCCTGATGCCATTGCCGTGAAGTATCCCCAGACCAAGGTGCAACTGTGTATCGTCCACATGGTCCGCAACTCGCTGCGCTATGTCTCCTGGAAGGACTACAAGGCGGTGACGGCGGAATCTACCAGTCTGCGACGGAACGTGAAGATCAGCAGGCGCTGGCGGCCTTCGGCGAGCGCTGGGATAGCCAGTACCCGCAGATAGCGCGCTCCTGGCAGGGTAACTGGGCCAATCTGATCACGCTGTTCGATTATCCCCCCGCCATCCGGAAGGTGATTTACACCACCAATGCGATCGAGTCACTGAGCAGCGTGCTGCGTAAAGCGACCAAGCAAAGGAAGCTCTTCCCGACCGATGACTCGGCGCTAAAAATGACGTTCCTCGCGATACAGCAGGCCTCCAAGAAATGGACCATGCCGATCCAGAATTGGAAGCTTGCCCTAAATCGCTTTATTATCGAATTCGGTGATCGCCTGAACGGTCACCTGTAATGGAGTGGGCAGTTACACAGAATTATTTACAATCTCCAGTTTACGCTTCCCTCCTATAGCCTGAATGCCGTCAGACTTTCCCGAAAATTTACGCCAGCGCGCGTCAGACTATTTATGGATTTCCTACGGGATAATTTTGGGGCAGCATCCCCCGCCAATTGAGTTTTTTTGATGAAGGCTCCAATGCTTTTCAAAAGAGCAAATCTCGTTATTGCGCATAGCAATTATGATATCACTTCTGCAGTCTGGTCAGCTTTTCCGATACAGTTCGAAATAGCCAAACGCCAGTTTTTGCGCCTCTACCAGTGCGGCAGGGGCTAGTTTCTTAACCATCTTGTCACGCGATACTATGGCTGCGTGATCACCCTTGGTTGCTGCGAGAGAAAACCACGCATAAGCCTGCCTGTAGTCCTGTTCTACTCCAAAGCCATTTTTATAGAGGTATCCAAGGTGGCGTTGTGCCTCTTTGCCCCCCTGCTCGGCGGCCTTGCGATACCAGACAGCCGCCTGTCGGTAGTCCTGTGGCACCGTCTCCCCCTTCTCACACATCATGCCGACGTTTAATTGGCAGTCTGCATTGCCCAGTTCGGCCCCTTTCTGAAACCAGAAACAGGCCTTCTGCCTGTCTTGCGGCCCATCCAATCCCAGGCCAGTGTCATACGCATGTGCCAAACAGATAGCAGCAGTCACATCGCCCTGTTCAGCTAGCTCAATCAAGGTTTCAATCGCATCGTTCATCTTAAACACCTCCTGCAGCTGGCTCATCCTGCGTCAGATATCTGTACCGTATTTGGCAGATATCCGAGTGGTATGATTCAACCTCTCCCGCCATTTCAATTTAGCCCTAAAAACACCCCTTAAGAGGGCCGCATTGAGTGCGCGCCTTGTGGGTGAGCGTCTTTTTATTACTGATGGGGGTGGGTAGGGGCTGCTGAAAATAATCCTCCATTTCGCGATGACTAGGGAGGCTGTGAACACGCATCCTCTGTGAGGAGACTGGGAGGTTTAGTTATTTTAATTCAACAAATTACAGGGTAGCGACTCAAGGTGATGTGGCGATGATCTCACGTCAGGGACTTGTCCGCGCCTTCCTTGGTTTATCGACTATCCTAGAGCATCTCCGGTCTGTTCAACAGCATCAAGACTCGGCTATAGGCTAAGCATGATGGCTTGGATTCGGATGGGTTAACTCTACAAAGGAGATCTTCATGGTTAAATACAAGGTTGGTTATTTCGTCGGTAGTCTCTCCAGTACATCAATCAATCGATTGCTGGCCGAGGCGCTGGTGCGTTTGGCACCGCCCGAGTTGGAGTTGATTGAGATCCCCATTCGGGACTTGCCCCTGTACAGTCAAGACTATGATGCGGACTTCCCCCCGGTGGCACGAAAATTCAAGCAGTCCATTAGCGAAGTCGATGCGGTGTTGTTCGTGACGCCGGAGTTCAACCGATCCATCCCTGGTGGCCTGAAAAATGCGATCGACTGGGCCAGCCGGCCGTGGGGCCAAAACTCGTTCACACGTATGCCTTCGGCAGTAATAGGTACGTCGCCCGGCGCCATTGGCACCGCGGTCGCGCAACAGAGCTTGCGTGGAGTGCTGTGCTTTTGCAATTCGCCACTGATGAATACGCTGGAAGCCTACATTCAATTTAAACCCGGTCTGATCACCGAGGGCGGACAGGTCACGGACGATTCGACAGCTGACTTCCTGCGCAACTACATGAATGAGCTGCATGCATTCATCGTGCGGGTGCTGACTGTATTGCCGCGCAATGCCTGAGCCGTTACCGATAATTCAGCGGCCAGGGCCAGTTGAAGTACCATTTCGTGACTGACGCCAAGGGTATCGCGCACACTTAGGTGGAGGGTAACGTCAACAGCAATGATGCAGCCGACTTCCAGATCGACCTAGTAGGCACACATGGTGCTGACCGATAGTGACTTCATCGAGAACAAGACACCGGCCTGAGGCCGGTGTCTTGTTTATGTAGCTGTCGTATCTGCTTAGCCCAATTCAGTCGAACGAGCCCATTGGCCCGGGGTAGGCCACCTCTTCGAGCATCCCGGTATCGACATCGTAGATGAAGCCGCGCACGCTGACCGCATCCGCGCCGTTCGTCGGTATCCAGGGGTGGTTCAGAACGGCCGACATGCCGCGCCGCACGTCCCAGGTGAGGCGCTCCATGTTTCGCTCATCGCGAGGAGAATCAAGCGGCTCTATTTGCCCACGAAACGCGTGGAATGCCGATGGCGTGGCAGAAGACGTCTTGCAGCTCGTGAACGCGCGGCCGGTGGCTTGGCCGAGTAGTGCCTCCGCCCTTGGATCCCCTTCCAGACCGGCTTTGAACAGGTCGTCGGTGAAGGCGAGCATGCCGCAGCGAGTGTGATGGATCAGGATGATTTCGTCGGTGTTGAGCAGGTGATGCGAGATGATCAGGCAGCGAAGGGTGTCATCACTGACCACCCCGCCGGCGTTGCGGATGATGTGGGCGTCCCCTGTCTGCAATCCGAGCAGGTCCTCCACGTCGATCCGCGCATCCATGCAGGTCACGACCACCACTCGCCTGGCCGGCTGGATCGGCTGTTTACCCGGATAGAGAGGCTGGTGCACGGCCTCGCCCAGTGCATACCTTTTGTTGTTCACCAGATACTGATCCGTTTTTGACGTTGCCATGTTTGGCCCTCCGTTTCGCAATGACTGGGTGCCATCTTCAGGCTCCAGAGACGATGTGCTCTTTCACGGCTCGCACGGACGGGGTCAACAGTTTTGCGGGGAGGAAAGAATCTGTGCAGCTATGAGTGTAGCCAAGGCGTCTGGCCCTATTGGTAAGGCTATGTCCCAATTACGTGTTGCATGGGGCGCCCAAGCGCCTCATGCAAGCAACGTGGAACATCCACTTCCCGCCCATAACGCTCCAGCATCCGTCGCCAGCCCAGATAATTCCTCAGATAGTG